>NZ_CAXYKF010000023.1:0-919054 GCF_964278005.1 uncultured Xanthomonas sp. | reverse complement strand
CGCCCACGTCCTGCAGCGTGCGCGCCAGGCGGTTGAGCGGATCGTAGTCGTTCTGGGTGGCATGCCCGAGCGCGTCGGTGACGGTCTTGGTGTTGCCGTTGGGATCGTAGCCGAAGTCGGTCGGATCACCTTGTGCGGTGGCCTGCGTCGCCAATTGGCCGAGCTGGTTGTAGATCCGAGAAAGCGTGCGCTTGAGCGTACCCGATGCGTCCTTGGTGTCCTCCTTGGACCGGTTGCCGGCATTGTCCAGGGTGTAGTGGATGGTGTTGCCGGCGTTGTCGGCGATATCGGTCAGCCGATGCGCCGCGTCGTAGGTGAAGCGGGTGAACGCGCCATCAGGCTGCGTCACCTGCTTGACCAGACCAGTCGGCCAGTAGTCGATCGAAGTAATGCGGTCGTCGCTCTCGCTGCTGTCGTCGGACCCGCGCACCTTGCTGGCGGTCAGCCAGCCGCGCGGGTGATAGGTGTAGTCGGTCACCAGGCCGTTGGCGTCCTTCGCCGACAGCACGCGGCCGGCGCCGTCGTAAGCCAGGTACTCGGTGACCTGGCCGAGCGCGTTGGTCACCTTCCACAGATCGCCCTTGCGGTGCGGACAGGTGGTCGGGGACGTGGCGCAGGTGCTGTCGTCGGTGGCGTAGTAAGTGAAGCGGGTGATGTCGTTGACGTCGGTGCGCGCGCCATCGACCGACTTGGGCAGGCCCAGGATCGGGCAGGTGCTGTCGGTCGTCGCCACGTCCGCCGCTTCGCAATAGCTGTAGATAACAGTGCGCTGCTTGCCTGAAGCCGTGTCGCTGCTCGTCATCTGCACCGGCTGCAGGCGATCGTTATAGCTGTAGGACACGGTGCGCCCGCCGGTCTGCACCGACAGCAGGCGATTGCTGCCAGCCGCCGTACGTGTCGTCGTCGTGCGCTCCTGCGGTTGCCCGACCGCCTCGCGTACGGTGTGGATGTTCACCGCAACACCGTTCTCGGTCGCTTCGGCGTAGCTGTGCTGGGTCTGGATACCACGGCGATCGGTGACGCTGCTCAGCCGGCGGCGGAAGTCGCTGGACTGATCGTTGTAGCTGTACTGCAGTGTGCCGTCGGTCCTGGCGACGGTGGCGACCTTCGGCGAGGCACCACCCGCCTCGGTCATCGTGTAATCGTTGACATCGCCCAGCGCATCGGTGACGCGAGTGCCGGCAGCCGAGTAAGCCAGGGTGATGCCGTCGATACCGGCGGCGTGCTGGCTGGAGATCGCACGGCCAACCTCGTCGTAGGCGAAGGTGCTGAAGCGCTGGCCGTCCTCCGTGGTCACACCGGTCAGATGGCGCGGGAAGCGCGTGTCTTCATAGTGATAGATCCGACTTTTGCCATCGGCATAGGTGACGCTCGCAAGGCGCTGCTGGTCGTAGCCGTAGCTGGCCAACTGCACCCCACCGGAGACGATGCCGGTGATCAGCGCGTCGTCATTGTCGTCGGCATACAGAAGTTCGATGGAGCGGCCCTGCAGCGACGCGATGCTTTGCAAGCGTCCACGCGTGTTGTAGCCGTACACCCACCCACTTCCATCCTCGGCAATGCGCGAGACCAGCTTGCCCTTGGCATCGAAGGTGTAGATCGCATCCTGGCGATACAGGATCCATTGGTCGCCGTTGGCGACGATGCGCTCGTCCGAGGCGTTGGCCGCGCGATACTCCGAGCCACTCTTGCGGAACGGCACGGCGTAGCCGCTGCCCTCCACCAAGCCCAACGCTTCACCCTGGATCGTCAGGCGCAGGCTGTGCGAAAAGGTCCAGCCGGGGCCGAATCCACCGGTATTCAGTGCGATACCCGAGTGGTAGTAGCGCGTCAGGGTGATCCAGCCCAGATCCAGGTCGCGCTCGGTCTGGAATTTCTCGCCGGTCTTGACGTCGCAGGGGTTGCCTCGCATACCGGAGTTGCCGCCATCCTGTTGCTTCTCGCATTGCAACGTCGAGACTTCGATGGTGGCGAAGAAGTCCTTATTCGTGCAGCCTTGGTCACTGATGTGCCAGATGGCGTATGGTTTCGGACACTCGGAGCGACGCGTACGCCCCATGAATGTGGTGTATTCGTTAGGGCCGCTGCAATCATCATAGTACGTCCGAACGCTATACCGCCTGCTCTGGGCTTCAATGCCGACGTCATACTCGGGATATGGACCGAACGACAGCTCCCATGGCCCTTCCGGCGCGACCGAGGCCGCAGGGCAATTGGGTCTGGTAGCACTGATTTCCTGTGCAAGTACGGCCGCAGCCTGCTCTTCGGTCGGGATCTTTGTCGTGTTCCAACTTTCATATGTCCAGTTTTCGTCCTTGGCTTCGGTACGACCCATCCAATAGGTGATTATGGACGTCCCATTTTCCTGGACGACGGTGTCCTTGATCGTATCGACGTACTGGTACACATCCTCCATGTCCTGAGGCCCAGGAATTGCCTTGATCGCTGCCTCCGCAGCTGCTTGGGTGTAGTAGACGCCATGGGAATTCCCTTCCTCATCGCGGACCAGAAACTGCTGCTTCTTCCCATCTGTCCCGGCGAACGCCGAACCCATGAACAGAAAGAACAGCGCCATTACCAGCGCAAGGCGGCTGGCGCCGCCGGAGGTACGTTCATGGTGCATCGTGTTCATCGCGCGTCCTTGCAAGAAGTCGATCAAGCCAATCGGGTCAGCGGTTGCCAACTGCCTGTCCGGCCAGAGGCCGATCGACGCGCAACAGCGCGCCGCCAAGGGCTCGGCAGTGTTATCGGAGAAACAAACGGGTGGGGATGCCCAAGAGCGGGCGGTCGCGTCATCCCTGAGCGACGCAATACAGCGAACGGGTGCACGCACGTTGCGCATACGACAATCCTTGTCATTACGAGAAGCGATGCTAGACGATGGCCCTATCCACTGGCAACAAGCCGCTGCGGCTTTCGCTCAAGCGCGCATAGCATCGGCCAGGATGGTTGCGGTACGCAGTCAGAAGCAAGGCCGTTGCAAGACGGCTGCCGATCTAGATGATCGCCGCAAACCGCTCCACCACCATCCCCTCGATCGCCTCCAGATCCGGCAGCAAGGCGCTCTGCTCGCCCAGCAGCACGCGCATGTGCACGCCGGGCGGGAGGGTTTCTTCGGAGGCGTCGGCGAGCAGGCCGTCGCGGGGGACAGAGATCAGTTGCGGGAAGGATTGGGTGAGCAGTGCCACGTACGGCAGGTCGGGGTTGCCGCCCAGGGCCTTGAGCACGACGATCTTGTTGTTGGCGGCCACGATCTCGGCGCCCAGGCCGGTCAGGCGGGCGAAGGAGACCAGCGGCACTTTCCAGCCGTACCAGGCGATCTGGCCGAGCAGCCAGTGCGGGGCGTCGGGCAGCGGTTCGACCGGCACGCGCGACATCACTTCGGCGATGGTGGCGTTGGGCAGCAGCACGCGCTCGCTGCCGGCCAGGATGAGGACACCACGGATTTCGTCGTTGCTGGCGTAGCTGCTCATGGAGTGACTTCGTCCTGAAAGCGGAAAAAACGCGCGATGCGGGCGCAGCGATGAATGGCGTATGCCGCCTCGCTCAGCCGCTCCACCGTGCGGTCAAGGCCTGGGCCAGTTGCGCCGGATCGCCGCCGGGATGGCCCTGCAGGATCAGTTGAGCGCCGGCGGCGGGGTCGTAGCAGCCGTCGCCGGATTGCCCGGCCACCCAGGCGCCCTGCGCGGCCAGCGCCAGCACCGCATCCACCTGCTGCGGATCGCTGCCGCTGAGCAGCAGCACAGCGCTGTGCGCGGCCGGCAGGCCGGCGACCACGGAGGCGCCGGCGTCCTGGGCGACGAAGCGCAACCCGACCGTGCCGTGCACGCCGACGTCGTCGGGCAGGATGTAGACGTTGCCAGGGGCGACCGGCTCGCCGGCCTCGGCCAGCAGCACCGGCAGCGTGGACACGCGGGCGATCTGCTTGACCAGGTTGCCGTAGCGGCCGCCATCCAGGCGCAACTGCACCAGCAGCGGCAGCGGGAAGTTCTCCGGCAGTGCGGCGAGCAGGCGGCGGATCGCATCGGGGCCGCCAATGCCGGCCATCACCAGCACCGCACCGTGCGCGGCGGCGCCTGCACCGGCACCGCTCGTGGACGCGGGCTCTTCCGATTCCAGCGCGACCAGCGACAGACCTTCGGTGGAGAACTGCGGGACGTGTTGCGACGCGCGCGGCGCAGCGGCAAGCAGGGGCGCATCGTCGTCGACCAGCGACCAGGCACTGGCCGGCAGCGCCGCGGGTGCGGTTGTGGGCGCAGCCGGTGTGGCATCGGCCTGCGGTGCAGCCGGCGCGGCAGACGCTTCGCTGGCAGCGGCCTCGGCGCGCGCGAACTGCAGCTCCTCGAAACCGGGCGCGACGTCCGCCGGCGGCTGCCAGGCATACATGCCGTCTTCCGGCGCGGCCTCGGCGAAGCCGGCAGCTTCGTCGACATGCAGGCCGATCGGCGCGTCCTCGTGCAGCTGCGCCGGCGTCGCCGGCAGGCCCGGCTCCGGCTGCAGGCCGGTCTCGGTCTCGCGGCCGGGCGGCAGCACGTCCTGATGGCCTTGCAGCTTGGCCGCCAGATGCCGCGCCCAGCGCTGCGCTTCCCAACCCTCGCGGCGCGCGGCTAGCTCGGCCTCGTCGAAGATCACGGTGACGCCAGGCAGCGCCAGCGCCGCATCCAGCCGCTCCAGTGCGTCCTCGATCGCCGGTTCGAGCGCGATCAGCACCGCGCTGGGGGCGGCATCGGCCAGGGTCTGCGCGTCGATCGCGCCCGGGTCGTCCTCCAGCACGATCGCCGCGCCGACGAGGTGCAGCGCTTCGCGCAGGCGCTCGCGCGCCTTACCGGGACGGGCCAGCAATGCGACCGGCGTGGAGGTGGCGTCGCCGTCATTCGCGAACACGGGCGATCCCCAGCAGGTCGTAGACGTTGCGCATCAGATCCAACTCTTGGTAAGGCTTGCCGAGATAGCGCTGCACGCCCAGTTCGAAGGCGCGCTGGCGGTGCTTCTCGCCGCTGCGCGAGGTAATCATCACGATCGGCACGGCGGCGTAGCGCGGATCGGCGCGCATCGCCGTCGCCAGTTCGTAGCCGTCCATGCGCGGCATCTCGATGTCCAGCAGCATCAGGTCTGGCACGCGCTCTTCCAGGCGCTCCAGCGCCTCGACGCCGTCGCGCGCGGACACCACGTCGAAGTTGTGCCGCTCCAGCACGCGGCCGGTGACCTTGCGCATGGTCAGCGAGTCGTCGACCACCATCACCAGCGGCACGCGGCGTTGTTCGGTCGGCGCGGCCTCCACCACCGGCCGCAACGGCTGCGCCAGGAAGCGGCGCACCAACGGGGCGATGTCGAGGATCACCACCACGCGGCCGTCGCCGGTGATGGTGGCGCCGTAGATGCCGGGCACCGAGGCGATCTGCAGGCCGACCGGCTTGACCACGATTTCGCGGTTGCCGAGCACTTGGTCGATCGCCACCGCCGCACGCAGGTCGCCCGCGCGCACCAGCAGCAGCGGCACCTGCGCCTGGCCTTCGGCCCGTGCCGGCGCCTGCCCGACCAGCGAGCCGAGGTCGTGCAGCGCGTATTCCTCGCCGCTGTAACGGTAGCCGCCGGTGCCGGCCTCGAAGCGCTCGCGGCCGATGCGGCCGATGCCGCTGACCGACGCCACCGGCACCGCGAAGGTGGTCTCGCCGATCTGCACGAACACCGCCTGGGTGACCGCCAGGGTCTGCGGCAGGCGCAGGGTGAAGGTGACGCCCTGGCCGCGCACCGAGTGGATGTCCACCGAGCCGCCGAGCTGGCGCACTTCGTTGCGCACCACGTCCATGCCGACGCCGCGGCCGGCCAGCTGGCTGACCTGGTCGTAGGTGCTGAACCCGGGCGCGAAGATCAGCGCATCCAGTTCGTCGTCGGACAGCACCGCGTCGGCGGCGATCAGCCCGCGCTGCTCGGCGCGGCGGCGGATCGCCTCGCGGTCGAGTCCGGCGCCGTCGTCGGCCACTTCCAGCACGATTTCCGATCCCTCGCGGCGCAGGCGGATGGCGATGTTGCCCTCCTCCGCCTTGCCCGCGGCACGCCGTTGCTCCGGCGCCTCCAGGCCATGCGCGACCGAGTTGCGCAGCATGTGTTCCAGCGGCGCGACCATGCGGTCGAGCACGTTGCGGTCGAGTTCGCCGTGGGTGCCTTCCAGGCTCAGGTGCACCTGCTTGCCGGTTTCGCTGGCGGCCTGGCGCACCACGCGCCGCAGCCGCGGCACCAGGCCGTCGAACGGTACCATGCGCGCACGCATCAGCCCGTCCTGCAATTCCGAACTGACGCGCGACTGCTGCTGCAGCAGACCGTCGTACTGCCGCGCCAGGTCGTCGAGCACACCCTGCAGGCCGCCCAGGTCGGCCGCGGACTCGTTGAGCGCGCGGCTGAGCTGTTGCAGCGTGGAGAAGCGGTCCAGTTCCAGCGGATCGAAGCTCTGCTCGGTCTGGTCCTGTTCGCGCTGGTAGCGGGCGACGATCTGCGCCTCGGTTTCCAGATCCAGGCGCCGCAGCTGGTCGCGCAGACGCGCGTTGGTGCGGTCCAGTTCGGCCATCGCGCCGCGGAACGCGCCCAACTGCTGCTCCAGACGCGAGCGGTAGATCGCCACTTCGCCGGCGTGGTTGACCAGGCGATCGAGCAGGTCGGCACGCACGCGTACCTGTTCCTGCATGGGCCGCGCGATCGTCGCCTCTTCGTCGGGCGTGCCCTCCACCGGCAGCGGTGCCGACAACGGTGCCGCCACGGCGGCCAATGCCGCGGCAGCCAGCGCGTCGTCGGCCGCCACGACCGGCGCCGCGACGGCAGTCGCGGCATCGCCAGCGGCGACGAACCGTTGCCCGTGCGTACGCGCGTCGAACGCGCCGATCAGGTCCTGCGGCATCGCCACCGCGCGGTGGTTGCCGGTCAGGGTCAACAACTGGTGCAGGCGATCGAAGCCGCGCTCCAGCAACTGCACGTCCTGGCGGTCGAGCTCGGTGCGATGGGCGGCAACCGCCTCCAGCAAGGACTCGATGCCATGGCCGAGGTCGCCGATGGCGTTGATGCCGGCCATGCGCGCGCCGCCCTTCAGCGTATGCAGGTCGCGCTGCAGGCCGCCGAGCACATCGCGGTCCTGCGGCGCGGCGCGCAGCTCGGCGATCAGGCGATCGCAGTGGTCGAGCAGGTCCTTGCCTTCGTCGACGAAGATATCGACCAGCTCGCGATCGAGGTCGGCGAAGTCCAGCGGCCCCAGATCGACGGCCGACAGATCGGTCCGCGCGGCATCGGCCGCGGCATGGGCTGCGTCGACGTCGGGCTGCACGGGCACGGCTGCCGCCGACGCGTGTTGATCGGCTTCTTCGTGCGTATCGTCGACCGATGCGGTCGCGTCCATCTCGGTCGCCGCGGTCGTGTCGTCCTGAGCGGCGTCGCCCTGCGGCGCGTCGGGCGCTGCGTCGGGCGCCGCATGATGCGCGTCCGTCGTCTCGTCGGCATCGGACGACGACGCGTGCGCGGCATCGTCCGCTTCGGCGGCGACATCCTGCAGCAAGCTCTCGCCTGCATCGCTGGTCGGCTCGACGTGTTCTGCGTCGGCGTGCTCGCCGACCGTGTCGGTGGTGGGGGAATTCGCACCGCCCTCGCCCGTCCCCGCGTGCAGAGGCGAAGCGGCGTCCAGGGTCACGTCGCCGTGCTCGGCGGCGGACCCGGTATCGTCGTTGGCCGAGGCCACGCCGTCGTGGCGCCAGCCGCTCGACGGCGCCAACGGGTGCTGGCGCAGGCCGATCGCAGGGGCGTCCTCGTTGAGCTGCTGCTCGTGCGCTTCAGCGGTGTCGTCAATGGGCGCATCGGCGTCGACGTGCGTCGCATCGTGCTCCGATGCCTGCGCATCCTGTCCGTGTGCGGACGCGTCCTGGCTGTCGCTCGCCTGCGCGTCGGTCGCATGGTCTTCGACAGCGTGGTCCGCTGCCGAATGATCCGTTGCCTGCGCTTCGGTCGCGTCGGCGTCGGCGTCGCGGTCGGCCGCCGAATGATCCGACACCTGCGACTCCGGCGCATGCACGGACGCATCCCGGGCTTCCCCGTCCTGCGCTTCGATTGCGTGAGCCTCGGAGCCCTGCGCCTCGCCAGCATGCTCCGGCGCCTGCAGTTCCTGCGCTTCCATCGGGGTATCGGTCGCAGCATCGGCGATGACCGCATCGACCGTCGCGTCCTGCGCCGCCGGATCCAACGCTTCTGGAACCGGGTCCGACACCTGCTCGGCGCTCAGCGGCGCCTCGACCGTCAACTCGTCGAGCTGGCCGTCCTGCGCAAGGGCCGCCTGTTCGTCGGCATCGCGTTCGTCATGCGGTGCGGCCGCCTCGTCGCCCGCCGCTGCGTCATGGGACTGCGCATGGTCCTGTGCGGCCGCCGGCTCAACAGCAAGCGGCTCGTCCTCGCTCGCCGACGCCAGCGTGCCCACATCCGTGTCGGTGGTGGCGTCGCTGTCTGCCGGCGTGGACGCCGCCGCCCCGTCCGAGGACTGCGCGGACGCGGCGTCCGCGTGAACATCGATGCGATGCTGGTCGGCGTCGACCGCGTCGGACTGCCCGGCAACGTCATCCACCGGCAGCGCTTCGTGCAGATGCGCGGCATCGCCAAGGAACGCCGACAGGTCGTCGGCCGCGGTGAGTTCCACCGCCTGCACGGCCTGCTCATCCAGGCCAGCCTCGGCCGGTGCCGACGCGGACAGGTCTTCGTCGTCCTCGTCGTGCGCGATCGGCGGCCACTGCACTTCCGGCAGGGTCTCCACCAGCGCGCGCAGGCGCTGCGACAGCTCGGTGAACGGCGGAATCACCGGCGACGGCGCCTGCAGTTCCGCGATGGTGTCGGCAACGGCACGCGCCGACTCCTCGAGCGCGCGCACGCCTTCGGCGCTCGGAACGCTGCCGGACGCCAAGGCGCGCTTGACGTAGCTCTCGGCCGGGCCGGTGACCGCGGTGATCTCCGGCACGTCGGTCATCGCGAACGCGCCGCTCATGGTGTGCACCGCGCGCAGCAGCGCTTCGGTCGCGGGCTGCGGTGCGTCCTGCAGCCAGGCGTGCACGGTCTCCAGATGGGTGGCGACCTCGGCTTCGAGGATCTCGCGCAGCACGCTGTCCACCGAGGCCGGCGTCCCCGCGCGCGGCGCGACGGCTGCCTGCGGGGTGGCGAAATAGAACGCCTCCTCGCCGGCGGCAATGCGTTCGGCCACCGTCTGGATCGCGTCCAGATCGGCCTGCACCGTGCCGTTGCCGCGCAGCGCGGCATTGAGCTGCGGCAGCACCGCGTAGGCCTGCTCGACCATGGCCACCACCGCCGGACTGGCCGGGCGCGAGCCGTCGAGCACGCGGTTGAGCATGCTCTCGATCTTCCAACTGAACTCGCCGAGCACGCGCGCGCCGACCAGGCGGCCGCTGCCCTTCAGGGTGTGGAACACGCGGCGGATCGGCCGCAGGCTTTCGGTGTGGGCAGGCGCGGCGCGCCAGGCCGGCAGCAGCGCACCGAGATTGACCAGTTCCTCGTCGAATTCCTCGAGGAACACCGCGCGGATCTCTTCGTCGATCTCGCCATCGCCGTCGATGAAGCCGGTCTCGGCGGCGGGCGGAGCGGCGCCAGGCGCGGCGCTCGCCTCCGCACTGGCGGGTGCTGCGATCGCAGGCTCGCCGCTGTGGGCGGCCGCGGTCACGTCGAACTGCGCGGCAGCAGCTTCCAGGTCGGCCAGGAACGCGGCTTCGGCGTCCGACACCGCTGCAGCGTGTGCCTGTACCGGCTCGGACGTTGCATGCTCCTCGGATTCCAGCGCGGCATGCTCCGGCGCCGATGGCGCATCGGCCACGGCATCGGTGTGCGCGGCCTCGTCGATGGCGGCAAGGCCGGCATCGGTCTGCGCCGGGCCATCCATGGGCGCGTGCGACTCGGTCTCGCGTGTGGCGTCGGTGGCCTCCACGGCCTCCGTCGGGATCGCGTGCGCGGCGTCTTCGGCGTCGGCACCGGCGTCTGCTGGCTCGCCCTCCCCTGCCGCGTCTAGGCGTTCGCCGTGGGCGATATGGGCGCCAGCGTCGGCCAGCGCGGCCGCATCCGACGGCAGCGCGGACGCGGCCTCCTCGTCCTGCGCGGCTGGGACGGCGTGCCAGTCGAGCGTGTGCACCTCGTCGGCGGACCCGCCAGGCGCGTCGGCGAACGCCGGCGCGTCTTCCAGTTCGATGACCAGCGGCGGCGTGGAGGTGTCGGTGTGTTCTGCCGCGGCGGGCGTGTCGACGATGATCAGGTTGGGATCGTCGTGCTGGCCAAGCTCGGCGAACGCAGCCGGCCCATCGGCCTGCGCCTCGTCGTTGTACTCGGCGGCCACCGGATCGAAACCGGCGACATCGGAGACGGACGGCGCGGAAGCGACTGCCGCGTCGTTTTCCCGCGTGAACGCCGAAGGCGTCTCCGGCCGCAACGCGTCCTGTTCCAGCACCAGGGAATCGAGGCTGATGTGCAGCGGCTCGGCGGTGCCGGCCCAGCTGTCCTGTTCGGCCGCGACCGGATCGAAACTGAGCGCCTGCGACGTTGTTATGGGCTCGTGCTCGTCGCGCGCAGCGCCGTCGTCGGCGGGCGCGGAGGCGTGTTCGGCCGCGGTGTCGGCGTCGTCCGTCGCCAGGCTCCACTGCGGCGCCTGCGGTGCGGACGGCGTGTCCTGCGTGCGCGGCGTCGTCTCGAGCGTGTCCTCGGCCGGCGCCAGATCCCAGGCCGGCACGGCCGGCGCGGCGATGGACGGGGGCGCCGACGCGTCGATGCGATCAGCGGCCACCGGCGGCAGCGGCGCAACCGATTCGGCCGCCTCGCTTGCGCTCGGCAACACGCCCGGCGCGGCCGGCACGGTGTCGGGCAGCGGCCAGTAGCGCAGCGCTTCCAGGCTGCTGCGGGTGATGTCGAGGATCTCCTCGCGCCCGGGGCGGCGCTCGCGCAGCGCTTCCAGGTAGTACTCGAGGCTGGCCATCGCGTCGGCCAGGGTGTCGAGTTGGCGGCCGCTGGGCACGCGACGCTTGCCGATCAGCTCGGTGGCGACGTAACGGCGCACGCCTTCCAGGTAATCGGCCGGCTGCGGCAGTTCCAGCATGCGCAGGGCACCGGCGACCTCAGCGAGCAGGCGCGGCACCTCGTCCAGGCGCGCATGGTCCCAGTTGGTCTCGATGAAGGCGACGAAATGCTCGCGGGCGCTGCCGAAATTGGCGATGGCCTCGTGCGCCAGCACTTCCACCGTGCGCCGCGCCTCGGCGGCACTGGCGTCGTCGTGTACGTCGCCGCCGGCGCCGAGATAGGCGACCTGGTCGTCGAGCGAGGCGTCCACGTACAACAGCGCACCGGCGATATCCAGCAGCAGGCCTTCGTCGGCCGCGCGGGCGCCATCGACGATGCTGCGCAGCGCGTCGCGCTGCTGCACCACCACGCTGCGCGCCACGCCCAGGCCCATCACGCCCAGGGTATCGGCGACGCTGCCCAGCTCGTCGACCTGGGTCTGCAGCGCGGCGACGTCGCCGCCGGTGCGCAGATGCAGGTCCAGCGCGTCCTTGACCCGCAGCAGTTCTTCCTTGATCGCGGTGCCGACGGTGTCGAGCAGTTCGCGGTTGCGCCCGGCGAGGCTGCCGCGCGCATGGTCCAGTTCGGCCTCGGTGGCGGCGGCCGCGTCAGGCGCCAGCGCGAACAGCGCGCCCTCGCTGAGGCCGGCTTCGCCGCGCGCGGCGCGGATCTCGTTGAGCAAGGGCAGCAGCACGATCGGAATGTCGCGATGGCCGTCCTGCAGGCGTTCCAGGTAGTCCGGCAGCAGCACGGTGCCGCGCATCAGCGTGGCGCAGGCCTCGTCGCGGTCGGCCGCCTGGCCGTTCTGCACCGCCGTGGCCAGCAGTTCCAGTTCCTCGGCGACCATCGCCGGCGCGTACAGCTCGACCATGCGCAAGGTGCCCTGCACCTGGTGCAGGTAGCCGGCGCAGAAACGCATGCGGCCGGTGTCGGCCGGTTCCTCGACGAAGGCCTCGATCTCGCCGCGGACCTGGCGCAGGGTCTCGTCCAGTTCCGGCTTGACCCAGCCCAGCGCGGCATGGCTCATCGCATCGCGCAGCGCGCTCATCGCCGCGTCTCCGCGGCCGGGCACGCGCCGTGCCGCGCGAGCGCGGCGACGGGATGCGGGAGTTGTTCACGGTACGTCATGTGCGCTTCCTTCCACCCGGTTCCGGCCCGCTTACGCCGGCAGCTTGAAGTCGGCGACCGAGCGCCGCAGGTCCGCCGCCAGTTGCGCCAGGCGGCCGATCGATTCGGCGGTCTGTCCCGCGCCTTGCGAGGTCTGTCCGGTGATCTGCCGGATCACGTCCATCGTCTGGGTGATGTCGATCGCCGCCGCCGACTGCTGGTGCGCGGCGATGGAGATGTTCTTGATGAGGGTGTTGAGCGCGTTGGACACGCGTTCGATCTCGGTCAGCGCGGTGCCGGCGTCCTCGGCCAGACGCGCGCCGGACACCACTTCGGAGGTGGTCTGCTCCATCGAGCTGACCGCTTCGTTGGTATCGGCCTGAATGGTCTGCACCAGGCCTTCGATGCGGCGGGTGGCGCCGGAGGTACGTTCGGCCAGGCGCTGCACTTCGTCGGCGACCAGCGCGAAACCGCGGCCGGCCTCGCCGGCCGAGGCGGCCTGCACCGCGGCGTTGAGCGCCAGGATGTTGGTCTGCTCGGAAATGTCGTTGATCAGTTCCACGATTGAGCCGATCTCCTGGGTCGACTCGCCCAGGCGCTTGATGCGCTTGGAGGTCTCCTGGATCTGGTCGCGGATCTGGTCCATGCCCTGGATGGTCTCGCGGACCACGCCGGCGCCTTCGGCCGCGATCACCACCGAGCGCTGCGCCACTTCCGCCGATTCGGTGGAGTTGCGCGAGACCTGCTCGATGCTGGCGGCGATTTCGTTGATGCGCACCGAGGCCGAGCCGATCTGCTCGGCCTGGTGCCCCGCCGCCTCGGCCAGTTGCCGCGCGGTGGCCTGGGTTTCCTCGGTGGACACGGCGACCTTGGCCGAGGTGTCGTTGATGGTGGTCACCAGGTGGCGCAGCTCGTCGACGGCGTAGTTGATCGCGTCGGCGATGGCGCCGGTCATGTCCTCGGTGACCGAGGCCTTGACGGTCAGGTCGCCTTCGCCGAGCGAGCTGATTTCGTCGAGCAGGCGCATGATCGCCTGCTGGTTGCGGCTGTTGTATTCCACCTGGGTCTGCAGGCGGATTTCCTGCTCGCGGCTGCGGCTGCGCACCGTGGTCCAGACGAAGCCGACGATCGACAGCAGCGCCAGCAGGCCGGAGATCACGCCCAGCCAGAAGTTCGGGAACAGGCGGGTGTCGCGGGTGGAGCCGAACGCGGAGAACGCGTCGAACAGCTTCTTGCTGTCCTCCAGCATCTTGCCCGAACCGGCGGTCAGCGCCGCGGCGGCGGACTGCGCGGCGAACAGGCTGCGCGAGCTGGCCTGCAGCGCGTCCAGGTCCTTCTTCATTTCCGCCCACTGCGCCTGCGACTGTTCCAGCGCGGCCAATGCGGCGGCGTTGCGCACCGGGGCGATGCCCAGTTCCTCGTTGCCGTTGCGCAGGCCCTCGAGCATCTGCCCGAACACCACCGCGTCGCGCGCCAGCGCGTCGCCTGCACTGGCCGCGCCGCGGCCGCCGGCGCGCATTTCGGTGACGCGGCGGGCCATGGTGCCGGCCACCACCACCTGCTGCAGGGTGTTGTAGATCTGCGCGGCGGGCGCGCCGCCGACCGTCATCGCGCGCACCACCTCGTTCAACTGCGCCTGCAGCTGCGGTACGCCGCCGACGAAGCGGTCGGCGTTGCCGGCCAGCGCCAGCACCGCCGGTTCGCTGTCCACCACCTGCTGCGCGTTCTTGGCCAGCGGCGCCCAGGTGCCGTTGAGGGTCTGCAGCGGCGCGGACACGCCGGCTTCGTTGGCGTAGCGTGCGTTGAGCTCGGCGACGGTGCTCTCCACCTTCGCCTTGGTCTGCTTGAATTGCTTGAAGGTCTCGGCGTTGCCGGACACTGCGTCGCGGGCCTGGTTGGCCAGCTGTTGCGACAGCACCTGCAGGTCGGCCGCGCCGGTGCTGGCGCCGGCCAGGCGGTTGCCCTGCCAGGTGGCCACGCCGGTGTTGGCGCCGAACACGACCAGCGACAACGCCAGCAGGCCCAGCCAGAAACTCGTGCCCACGCTGCCGAGCTTGCTGGCCTTGCGGGCGTCCGGAGCAGTACTCATGATGCGACCTCGGTCTTCGATGCGGAGGCAGCGCGCGCGCTCAGGCGGCGGCTTGCCGGAATTCGGGAGTGCGCGACAGCAGCGACAGCGAGAACACGCCCCAGTCCTGGGCGTCGCCGCGGAAGGCGCGGTCGATGAAGTGCGCGTAGCGGCCCTGGGCCAGATCGCCCGGCTCCACCGCCTGCGTCTCGGTGAAACTGCGCTGGCCGAACAGCTCGTCGATGGTCAGGGCCACGTCGCCGCCGCTCTGGCGCATGATCAGCACGCGCTGGCCTTCCTGCAGCGCAGTGCGCTCGCCTTCCAGGAACTGCTTCAGGTCGACCACCGGGAACAGGTTGCCGCGCAGGTTGCCCACGCCCAGCAGCCACGGCTGCGCGCCGGGCACCGGGGTGACCGGCGGCATGCGCACGATCTCCACCACTTCGCGGAAATCCGAGACCAGGTGACGCTTGCCGACGCGGTAGCCGACCCCGCGCCAGACGTCGTCGTCGAAGGCGCGTTCGGGCATCTGCACGGCGTGCGCCAGGCTGCGCCGCTCGTAGGCCTCGAGGATGTCGAAGGGCGAGCGCATGTCAGCCCACCAGTTGATTGATGCGGGCGATCAGCTCGTCTTCCCGCGGCGGCTTGACGATGTAGTCGGTGGCGCCCTGGCGCATGCCCCAGACCTTGTCGGTCTCCATACTCTTGGTGCTGATGATCAGCACCGGGATGTGCCGGGTGGCCTCGTCGCGCGACAGCGCGCGGGTGGCCTGGAAGCCGCTCATGCCCGGCAGCACCACGTCCATCAGCACCAGGTTCGGCGCCTGCTCGCGTACCAGCTTGATCCCGTCCTCCGCGTTGTCGGTGGACAGGACCTGGTGCCCGGCTTTTTCCAGCCATTGCGTGAACACCGCCCGGTCGGTCGGTGAGTCCTCGATCAACAAGATACGGGCCATGCTGCCTTTCCCCCTGGTCAGGCGTTGACGTATGTACGGATCGCGCCCAGCAGCTCTTCGCGTGTAAAGGGTTTGGTGAGGTACTGCTCGGACCCGACGATGCGCCCGCGCGCCTTGTCGAACAGGCCGTCCTTGGAGGACAGCATGATCACCGGCGTGGCCTTGAACAGCTGGTTGCCCTTGATCAGCGCGCAGGTCTGATAGCCGTCCAGCCGCGGCATCATGATGTCCACGAAGATGATCTGCGGCTGCTGGTCGGCGATCTTGGCCAGCGCCTCGAAGCCGTCGGTCGCCGTCACCACTTCGCACCCTTCGCGCTTCAGCAACGTTTCGGCAGTACGACGGATCGTTTTCGAATCGTCGATCACCATGACCCGCAAGCCTGCGAGTTCCCCACCCGCAGTCGTGTTTTCACTCATCACTTGCCCCCAAGCGCGCGACGCTTCATCGGATCCGGCTTCGCTGCGAAACGCCATGTATCCCAAGACCCGCTGCGACTGTCAAGGCCGCCGCTGCCGGTCTGCGTTGAACCACGTAACAGCACAAACTATGTCACAGTTTGGCGGATAACGTGCGACACCGCGCAGCCGCGCCCGACACCCGATGCGCGGCGCCCCCGCCGACCCGCTACCATCTTCCGCTCAGTCTCTCAGGTGCCCCCATGCCGTTCGATGTCATCGTGGTGATGGACCCCATCGCCAGCATCAAGATCGCCAAAGACACGACCTTCGCGATGCTGCTGGAAGCGCAGCGCCGCGGGCACCGGCTGCACTATGTGCGCCCCGGCGGGCTGACCCTGCGCGATGGCTGCGCAACCGCCCAGGCCGCGCCGCTGCGGGTGCGCGACGACAAGGCCGGCTGGTTCGAGCTGGACGCGTTCGCCGAACTGACCTTCGGTCCCGGCCAGGTCGTGCTGATGCGCAAGGATCCGCCGTTCGATGCGGAGTTCCTGTACGACACCCACGTGCTCAGCGTGGCCCAGCGCGCCGGCGCGCAGGTGGTCAACGACCCGCAGGGCCTGCGCGACTTCAACGAGAAGCTGGCCGCCCTGCTGTTCCCGCAATGCTGTCCGCCGACGCTGGTCAGCCGCGACGCCGCCACGCTCAAGGCCTTCGTGCTGGAGCACGGCCAGGCCGTGCTGAAGCCGCTGGACGGCATGGGCGGGCGGTCGATCTTCCGCAGCGGCACCGGCGACCCAAACCTCAACGTGATCCTGGAGACGCTGACCGACGGCGGCCGCAAGCTGGCTCTGGCGCAGCGCTTCATCCCGGACATCAGCGCCGGCGACAAGCGCATCCTGCTGGTCGATGGTGTGGCCGTGGACTACTGCCTGGCGCGGATCCCGCAGGGCGACGAGTTCCGCGGCAACCTGGCCGCCGGCGGCCGCGGCGAAGGCCGCCCGCTGAGCGAGCGCGACCGCTGGATCGCCGCCCAGGTCGGCCCGGAGATGAAACGGCGCGGCATGCGCTTCGTCGGCCTGGACGTGATCGGCGACTACCTCACCGAGGTCAACGTGACCAGCCCCACCTGCGTGCGCGAGCTGGACGCGCAGTTCGGGCTCAACATCGCCGGGCTGCTGTTCGACGCCATCGAGGCCTATCCGGCGCGATGAGCGCGGCCGCCGCGACGCCCGCGCCGCGCATCGGCGAGCGCGAACGGCTCAGCGCCACCCTGGTGCTGTCGCTGATCGTGCACGGGCTGCTGATCCTGGGCGTGGGCTTCGCGATCGACGACGATGCACCGCTGGTGCCGACGCTGGACGTGATCTTCAGCCAGACCAGCACACCGCTGACACCGAAACAGGCCGACTTCCTGGCCCAGGCCAACCAGCAGGGCGGCGGCGATCACGACACGCCGCAACGTCCGCGCGATAGCCAGCCGGGCGTGGTGCCACAGCGCCAGGACGGGCTGGCGCCGCAGGCGTTGCGTGCGCAGACCGCGGCCGCCGCACCGGAACCGACCCCGCGCGTGGTCAGCAGCGCGCGCGGCGAGCAGCCGCTGCCGGTGGCGCAGACCCAGCCGCGCACCGACGACCCGCAGCGGCCGGTGGACGCGCAGCGCGAACAGCGCGATGCCGAGATGGCGCGACTGGCCGCCGAAGTGCACCTGCGCTCGGAGCAGTACGCCAAGCGCCCCAACCGCAAGTTCGTCTCCGCCAGCACCCGCGAATACGCCTACGCCAACTATCTGCGCGCCTGGGTCGACCGCGCCGAGCGCGTCGGCAACCTCAACTATCCCGACGAAGCGCGGCGGCGCCGGCTCGGCGGCCAGGTGGTGATCAGCGTCGGCGTGCGCCGCGACGGCAGCCTGGAGAGCAGCCGCATCCTGCGCTCCAGCGGCGTGCCGATGCTCGACGCCGCCGCACTGCGGATCGTGCAACTGGCGCAGCCGTTCCCGCCGCTGCCGCGCACCGACGACAACGTCGAC
Organism: uncultured Xanthomonas sp.; assembly: GCF_964278005.1. Classification (NCBI taxonomy): domain Bacteria; kingdom Pseudomonadati; phylum Pseudomonadota; class Gammaproteobacteria; order Lysobacterales; family Lysobacteraceae; genus Xanthomonas; species uncultured Xanthomonas sp. Next base: position 901,426 of record NZ_CAXYKF010000023.1, on the reverse strand, counting down.
ATCCTGCAGGTGACCCGCACCTGGGTGTTCCTGCCCGGCGGCAGCCTGGTCGACGACCGTTGAGCGGCGAGGACAAGCAGTAGTCCCTCTCCCTACGGGAGAGGGGTTGGGGTGAGGGTCCGGCGCGCAGCGACTCGTGGTGGTTGGGTGCACGAGGCTTCGCCCGGACCCTCATCCGCCCCTTCGGGGCACCTTCTCCCGAGGGGAGAAGGAAGCGCACTAGCCCCTCTCCCCTCGGGAGAGGGGTTGGGGTGAGGGTACGGCCGCCATGAAGCCCGACAGCGAAGGACATAACCATTGGTGCCGCCGACATAACGACGCGGCATTTCTGTGATGGCGTCCCATTAAGGTTAATGGAGCGGGGGAACGTTACCGCGCATACCGCATCATCCAGGACGGGCGGATTCGAGTCGGCGCGGCGGCCCCCCGCCCCCAACCACCCGAGTCGCCTTCCGCATGCACAACCATCGCTCCCTCCGCGGGCCCGCCCTGCTCGCCCTGGCACTGAGTGCCGCCCTCGCCCTCCCGCCGGCCCAGGCCCAGTCCACCACCGGTGCCGTCGCCGGTCAGGCGCCCTCCGATGCCCAGCGCATTCTGGTCCGCAGCGACAGCGGCCTCAGCCGCGAGGTCGCCGTGGATGCGCGCGGCCGCTACAGCATCGCCCAGTTGCCGCTGGGCACCTACACCATCATCGCCAAGGGCGCCGACGGCAGCGTGCTGGGCAGCCGCGACGGCATCAGCCTCACCGTCGGTGCCGTCACCGACGTCTCCTTCAGCCCCGCCACCACCAGCCTGGCCGGCGTCCAGGTCAGCGCCGACCGCGCCGCGGCCGCGATCGACGTGAGCAGCGTGGATTCGCGTACCGTGATCAATGCCGAACAGCTGCAGCGCCTGCCGCTGGGCCGCTCGGCCGAGGCGATCGCGCAACTGGCGCCCGGCGTGGCCGGCAACAGCGGCAGCGGTACCTACATCGGCCCGACTGGCGCGCAGCTGCTCAGCTTCGGCGGCTCTTCTGCCGCGGAGAACGCCTATTACATCAATGGCTTCAACACCACCGACCCGCTGCGCGGACTGGGCGGACTGACCCTGCCCTACGGCAGCGTCGACCAGTTGGAGGTCTACACCGGCGGCTACAGCGCCAAGTACGGCCGTTCCGACGGCGGCGTGATCAACGCCGTCGGCAAGCGCGGCAGCAACGAATGGCATTTCGGCGGCCAGGCGACCTGGGAACCGGACGGCCTGCGCTCCGCAAAGAAGGACGTGTACGCGCCCGGCAACGGCGCGCTGTACCGCCCGGACAGCAAGAGCGGCTCCACCCTCAGCACCCAGAGCGTCTACGCCGGCGGCCCGCTGATCCAGGACCGGCTGTTCTTCTTCGGCGCCTACGAACTGCAACGCCAGGACGGCGATCGCTTCTACGGCGCACGCGAGACCACCCCGGGGCCGTACTACTACGACTACCAGTACCGCCGGCCGAGCTGGTACGCCAAGCTCGACTGGAACATCAGCGACAGCCAGCTGCTGGAAATCACCGGCGCCTCCAGCCGCTATGTCACCCGCGGCAAGTACTACCAGTACAGCGGCCGCGACATCGGCGCCCTGCGCGGCAATGCCGACACCACCAAGACCGGCGGCGACCTGTGGAGCGCCAAGTACACCGGCTACCTCACCGACCGCCTGACCTTCAGCGCCCTCTACGGCCAGCAGCGTACCGACGACTACAGCCGCAACCCCAACTACAACGGCACGCTGACCTATCTCTCCAGCCCCGGCTTCCAGAACCCGGCCTACACCGGCGGCACCCCGATCACCAATGCGCAGACCACCGCGTTGCTGGTCGATCCGGCGCGCGGCAACCGCACCGACAACCTGCGCCTGGACCTGAACTACGCCATCGGCGCGCACAGCATCACCATCGGCATCGACAACCAGAACGCACGCGCGCTCAACCGCGGCTCGGTGGCTTCGGGCGACGGCTACTACTGGATCTACGGCCAGGCCAACCCCAACGTGCCGATCAACACCGGCCTCGGCGTACCCGCCACCGGCGGCTACCCCAACGGCCAGGACGGCTACTACGTGCGCAAGTACATCTACAGCGCGCTGGCCTCGGTGCGCTCGGCGCAGCGCGCGCAGTACGTGGAGGACAACTGGCAGGTCAACGACCGGCTGTTGCTCAACCTCGGCCTGCGCCTGGACCAGTTCACCAACTACAACCGCGACGGCGCGCCGTACATCAAGCAGACCAGCGGGCAATGGGCGCCGCGGCTGGGCTTCAGCTGGGACGTCGACGGCGATGCGCGCTTCAAGGTGTACGGCAACGCCGGCCGCTACTACCTGGCGCTACCGCTGAACCCGGCGTTCAACGCCGCCGGCGCCACCCTGGCCACTTCGACCTACTACACCTATGGCGGCATCGACGCCAACGGCTACCCGACCGGCCTGACCCAGATCTCCGGTGCGGTCTCGTCCAACAACAACTACGGCATCCTGCCCGACCCCAAGACCGTCGCCACGCAAGGCATCAAGCCCTCGTTCCAGGACGAGTTCATCCTCGGCTTCACCAAGGCCTGGGGCGACAGCTGGGTCTACGGCGCCAAGGGCACCTACCGCGTCCTGCGCAGCGGCGTGGACGACTACTGCGACAGCGATACCGTGTTCGCCGCCGCCGCGGCGCAAGGGCACACGGTGACCCTGGCCAGCAATCCGGTCAGCTGCTGGCTGATCAACCCGGGCCGGGCCAACACCTTCACCCTGGTCGACACCTCGGGCAACTACGTCAAGGTGCCGCTGAGCAACGCGCAGTTCGGCTTCCCGGCGTTCAAGCGCAACTACTACGGACTCAACCTGTCGCTGGAGCATCCGTTCGACCAGCGCTGGTACGGCCGCCTCGACTACACCTGGTCGCGCAGCTACGGCACCACCGAGGGCCAGTTGCTGTCGGGCATCGGCCAGACCGCGGTGTCCACCACCCAGGCCTGGGACTTCGCGCAGTTGATGGAGCACACCAACGGCCCGCAGAGCAACGACCACACCCATCAGTTCAAGTTCTACGGCTACTACCAGCTCAATCCCGCATGGCTGGTGTCGGCCAACCTCAAGCTGATCTCCGGTTCGCCGCTCAGTGCGCTGGGCTCCTACGGCCCCGACCACAGCGACCCTTCCGGCTACGGCATCGCCTATCACTACTACCAGGGCCAACCGGCGCCTCCGGGCAGCCAGGGCCGCCTGCCGTGGCTGCAGCAACTGGATCTCGGCGTGTCGTGGCGGCCGGCCTACGCCGACCGCAAACTGGCCTTCACCCTGGACGTGTTCAACGTCTTCAACGGCCAGGCCACGCTGTGGAAGTATCCGTACTCGGAGTCGGACCCAGGTAAGGCGGACCCGGTGTATGGCGCGGCCCTGCTGCGCCAGGCGCCGCGGTCGCTGCGGTTGAGCGTCAGCTACGACTATTGATCGGCGGCACGGCGACCGGCGCGCGATCAGCGCGCTGGCCGTCGCCGCGCACGTGCAGGCGCCGCACCGGCAACGGCCGCCGTGCCGCCCTCCGCCTCGGTGCGCATCGATGCGATCCGCGCCTTCATCGCATCGATGAAGGCGCGCACCTTCGGCGATGGCAGCCGCGTCGGCGGGTATACCGCATGGATGCCGAACGATGCCGAACGCCACGCCGGCAACAGACGCACCAGCCGGCCGGCGGCGACGTCGGCGGCGGTGGAGAAATCCGTCAGCAGGCCGAACGCGCCACCGGCCAGCACGATCGCGCGGCAGCCGGTCGCGGTATTGGCGACGAAGTGCGGCACGCAGCGCACCGCGACGCTGTCGCCGCGCGCATTGACCAGCTCCAGGGTGCGCGGACGGGCAATGCTGGACAGCAGCACGAAGGGGAGCGCAGCCAGCGCCGCCGGGTCGCGCGGCAGCCCGTGGCGCGCGACGAACTGCGGGCTGGCGACCGGCCACACCGCATAGCTGCCGAGCCGTACCGCGCGGTAGGTCGAATCGGCGAGACGGCCGATGCGGATCGCCACATCGAGATTGTCGGCGACCAGATCGACGATGCGATCGTTCGCGACCAGTTCGACATCGAGGCGGGGGTGCCTGTCGCGCAAAGCGACCACCGCCGGGGCCACCACCTGCGCGCCGTAGTCGACCGGCACGCTGACCCGCAGCGCGCCACGCAACGGGCCGGCGTCGGGAGACACCGTCTGCAGCGCATGCTCGGCCGCGCGCACGATGTCGCGGCACGCCTCGTAGAACCCGCGTCCGGCGTCGGTCACGCTCAGCCGTCGCGTCGTGCGCACCAGCAGGTTCGCGCCGACCTCCGATTCCAGGCGCTGCATGTGCGTGCTGACCACCGTCTTGGCCAAGCCGAGCCGCTCGGCCGCGGCAGTCAGCGAGCCGGCCTCGACCACTGCGACGAAGATCGCCAGACGATTCAGGTTGACGTCGCGCAGGTCGGCCATGCCCGATTGTCCTTCCGGAAAGGATAATGTTTCTCGCATTGTCCGTCTTCTTGCCGGCCGCAGCCAGCGCTAGGCTGCAGCCGATCGTCGCCGATCCCCGGCGATGCACGATTGCGGAGCCGTTCCATGTCCACCCTCAGTCCTCGCGGCACCGATCGTCCCGCCGCTCCGATCCGGGTCTATTCCGCGCCCCTGTCCGGACACGCGCACCGGGTGCGCCTGTTCCTGTCGCTGCTCGGACTGCCGTTCGAGACCATCGATGTGGATCTCGCCGCCGGCGCGCAACGGCAACCGGCGTTCCTGGCGCTGAATCCGCTCGGACAGATACCGGTGATCGACGACAGCGGCAGGGTGCTCGCCGATTCCAACGCGATCCTGGTCTATCTGGCCAAACGCTACGGCCATCCGCAGTGGCTGCCGGACGAGCCGCTCGGCGCAGCGACCGTGCAGCGCTGGTTGTCGTACGCGGCCGGGCCGATCGCCTACGGGCCCGCCGCGGCGCGGCTGGCGACCGCATTCGGGATGCCGCTCGACCTGGCGGCGGCCAGGCGTACGGCGACCCGGTTGCTCGATGCGATCGACCAGGAATTGGCCGACACGCCGTTCGCCGCCGGCGCGCAACCGACCATCGCCGACATCGCCGGCTACACCTACATCGCGCATGCGCCAGAAGGCGGAATCGCGCTCGAACCTTACCCGCAAGTGCGGGCGTGGCTTGCCCGGATCGAAGCCTTGCCGGGATTCGTCGCCTTGCCGGCGCTGCCGCCCGGCGCGTCGGCCGGCTGAGCGCTGCCGGCCGACGGCACGCAGACCGCGATGAACGCGCCGACCGCTGGCGTCGCCGGCTGGGATCTGGAGACCTCGCCGTTCCACCCCGGCGAACTTGCCGTCCAGCAGCGGGCCGGGGCCAGCGCGGTCGCGGCGGCGGCCGGGCGGCGCAGCATCCGCCGCTGCATGCCCGAACAGCATCGGGACTTCTTTGCGCAACTGCCGCTGTTCGTACTCGCCGGCAGCGACGCGCACGGGCAGCCGTGGGCGACGCTGCGCGTGGGCCAGCCCGGCTTCCTGAGCACACCGGACCCGCGCACGCTGCGCATCGCCGCGCCGCCCCTGCCCGGCGACCCGCTGGCCGGCACCTGGCGGCCGGGCGCGCCGTTCGGCGGCCTGGGCATCGCGCTCGAAACGCGACGACGCAATCGCGTCAACGGCAGCGTCAGCGCAGTCGATGGCGACACGCTGACGGTCGCGGTGGAGCAGAGCTTCGGTAACTGCCCGCAGTACATCAACAGCCGCAGCCCGACGTTCGCCGCAGGCGAGGTCCACGCGCATACCGCGACTGCCGTGTCGGCGCGTCTGAGCGATGCGCAATGCGCGCTGCTCGCGCACTGCGATACCTTCTTCATCGCCAGCGCGAACACCTCGGAGGATGCCGGCGCCGCGCGCGGCGCGGACGTGTCGCACCGCGGCGGCCTGCCCGGCTTCGTGCGCGTCGACGATGCGCGCACCCTGACCACGCCGGATTTCAGCGGCAACCGCTACTTCAATACGCTCGGCAATCTGTTGCACGATCCGCGCGCGGGGCTGCTGTTCATCGACTTCGAACGCGGCGACCTGCTGTACCTGGCCGCCCGCGCGGAGATCGTCTGGGACGGGCCGCTACTGGCGACGTTCGCGGGCGCGCAGCGCGTGGTGCGCTTCCATCTCCGCGAAGTGCGCCACACGCGCGCCGTGTTGCCGTGGCGCTGGTCGGCGGTGCAGCGCCCAGCGCAGTTCGCCGCGGCGTCGACGCCTGCCGCCGAACGCGCCTGGCGGCCGCTGCGGATCGTGCGGATCGTCGACGAAGCGCGTGCCATCCGCTCGTTCCATTTCGCCGCCGAGGACGGCGGCGCGCTGCCGTCGTACGCAGCCGGCCAACACCTTACGCTGCGTTTCCCGATCTGCGGCAATGCCGCGCCGACGGTGCGCAACTACACGCTGTCCGACGCGCCGGGTGGCGCGCTCTACCGGATCACCGTGAAACGGCAGGGCCGGGCATCGGCCTGGCTGCACGACCATGCGCAGGTCGGCACGACGCTGGACGCGCAGATGCCGCGCGGCGATTTCGTCTTCGATGCCGCCAGCCCGCGGCCGGTGGTGTTCGTCTCGGCCGGGATCGGCATCGCGCCGATGCTGGCGATGCTGCGCCAGGCGCTGGCCGACACCGCCTCGCGGCGGCGGTTGATCTTCGTGCACGGCGCCCGCGAGGCCGCCGATCGTCCGTTCGCCGCCACACTGGCACGGCTCGCCGCGGCCGACGCGCGGCTGTCGCTGCATTGCCTGGACAGCCGAGCGGCCGGCCACGGCGCCGGCCGCATCGGCATCGCGCGGTTGCAGCGGATCCTGGCATTCGACGATTACGACTTCTACCTGTGCGGACCGCCAGACTTCATGCGCGATATGTACCGTGGATTGCGCGCGCTGAACGTGGCGGACGCGCGCATCCGCTTCGAGGCATTCGGCCCATCGAGCCTCGTCCGCGATACGAACCCCGCAGCGCCCGCAGATGCGCCACGGGTGCGCGTGCGGTTCCAGCGCTCGGGACGCGAGGCGGTCTGGACCCCGGACGCCGGCACGTTACTGGAGCTGGCAGAAGCGCAGCGGATCGCTGCGCCCTCCGATTGCCGCTACGGTTCCTGCGGCACCTGCGCGACGCGCGTGCTGTCCGGCGCAGTGCATTACCTGCGTCCGCCCGACACCCAGATCGAACCAGGCTGTGCGCTGCTGTGCGTCGCCAGGCCTGCGCACGAAAGCGCCACGCCGCTGGTACTCGACCGCTGACGCGCCGACGGCACGCCGCACGCACTCACCGTGCGGCCCGCTGCGCCTGCTGCTCGGCCAGGGTCAGGGCGACGTTGTCGCGCAGGTAGGCCGGTTCGGCGCGTTCCGGCGCGATCCCTTCGCCGCGCGCGTATGCGGCCGCGGCCAGGGTCAGCACGTCGGCGGCATGCGGCAGCGCCTGCGCATCGGCGCTGCGCCAGTGCGCGCCGAAGCGGCGCTGCAAGGTGCCATCGACCGCCGCCAGCCCGGTGCCGACCGCGGCCCAGGCCGCATCCGGCTCCGGCAACACGAAGGCTTCCGGACTCAGCACCTGCTCCGGAGTCAGCGCCTGCAGGCCGCCGTCGGCCTGCCGCGCGTACGCCGCGGTGTAGACCTCGCCCATGCGCGCATCGATCGCCGCCAGCACCCGCGGCGCATCGGCCGGCGCGCGCAACGCCAGCACCTGCAGCGTGGACACCGGCAGCACCGGCAGGTCCAGGGCCAGGGCGATGCCCTGCGCGATGGCGATCGCCAGGCGCACGCCGGTGAACGCGCCGGGGCCGCGGCCGAAGGCCACCGCATCGAGCTGACGGCGGTCGATGCCGGCCTCGGCCAGCAACTGCTCGGCCCACGGCAGCGCCAGTTCGGTGTGCCGCCGCGGCGCCAGGTCGAAGCGCTCCAGCACGCGGTCGCCGACCATGACGGCGACGGAGCAGGCTTCGGTGGAGGTTTCGAAGGCGAGCAGATTCATTGGAGGCTGGGAATCGGGAATGGGGATTGGGGAATCGGAAAAGCAAAGGCGGCGCGTCGGCTAGTTTGACGTGGCCGGTGGCGTCGCGGCCTCGGGATTATCGCCCAGCGATGGGGTCTCGGCGGCGAAGAACTGGCGCACGTCCTCCACGTCGCGGGTGCGGGCGAACGGTGGCAGCGAGTCCAGGAAGGTGCGGCCATAGGACTTGGAGAGCAGGCGCGGGTCGCACAGCACCAGCACGCCGCGGTCGCGCTCGCTGCGGATCAGCCGGCCCACGCCCTGCTTCAGCGCGATCACCGCCTGCGGCAACTGCTCCTCGCGGAACGGGTTGCCGCCGTCGCGGCGGATCGCCTCCAGGCGTGCTTCGAACACCGGATCGTCGGGCGCGGCGAACGGCAGCTTGTCGATCACCACCACGCTCAGCGCATCGCCGACCACGTCCACGCCCTCGCGGAAACTGGCCGAGCCGAGCAGCACGCCGTTGCCGGAGGCGCGGAAGCGCTCGAGCAAGGTCGCGCGCGGCGCCTCGCCCTGCACGAACAGCGGCCAGGGCCCGTCGCGCAGCGCCTCGGCCGCCTCGCGCAGCGCGCGGTGCGAGGCGAACAGCAGGAAGGCGCGGCCCTGCGAGGCCTCCAGCACCGGCTGCAACGCGGCGATCAATGCGGTGCCGAAGCCACGCGCGGCGGGGTCGGGCAGCGCCGGCAGGTAGCACAGCGCCTGCCGCGCCCAGTCGAACGGGCTCGGCTGCAGCAAGGTCATCGGGTCGCGCAGGCCCAGGCGGGTGGCGATGTGCTCGAACTCGCCCTTCACCGCCAGCGTCGCCGAGGTGAACACCCAGGCCGCGCGCGAGGCCTCGCGGTGCGCGCGCAGCGGCCCGGACACGTCCAGCGGCGTGCGCTGGCAGCGGAAGCCGCGCGGGGTCAGTTCGTACCACAGCACGTCGTTGGACGGCGCGTCCGCTTCCGGCTCGGCCTCGAAGTCCGGGATCGGCGCATCCTCGCCGAGCCAGCGGCCCAACCGCGTGCGCAGCTCGCGCGCGCGCGCCGCGCAGGCGTCGAAGCCCGGCGAGGCCTCGCGCAGCACCGCCAGCGGTTCCTGCAGCCGCGCCAGATCGGCCAGCAGCGCGTCGAAACCGTCGCGCACCTGCGGCTTGGCCAACAGCCGCCATTGCGTGCCGCGCGCCGGCAGCCCCTCCATCGCCGCGCGCAATTCGCGCAGGGTCTGTTCCAGCGCCTGCGCCGGCGCCTGCAGGCTGGCCAGCGCGCCGGCGACATTGCGACTCTCGGCCACGCAGTCGCGCGCCAGTTCCTGCAGCGGGCGCATGCCGAAACCTTCGCCGAAGAAGTTCGCCGCCAGCTCCGGCAACTGGTGCGCCTCGTCGATCACGAAGGCCTGCGCGCCGGGCAGGATCTCGCCGAAGCCTTCCTGCTTCAGCGCCAGATCGGCCAGCAGCAGGTGGTGGTTGACCACCACCAGGTCGGCGGCCTGCGCGCGCTGCCGCGCCTGCACCACGAAGCACTCGCCCCAGAACGGGCATTCGGTGCCCAGGCAGTTGTCGACGGTGGAGGTGACCAGCGGCAGCAGCGGCGAATCGTCGGCCAGCGCGTCCAGCTCGGCGATGTCGCCGAAGCGGGTGCGTCCGCTCCAGGCGACGATGCGCTGGAACTGCGCGACCTGCTCGCGCGCGGTGAAGCGCGGCTCGCCGCGCGCCTGCTGCAGGCGGTATTTGCACAGATAGTTGGCGCGTCCCTTCAGCAGCGCACTGCTCAGGCCCACGCCCAGCGCCGCCCGCACCCGCGGCAGATCGCGGTGGTAGAGCTGATCCTGCAGCGCGCGCGTCCCGGTGGAGACGATGGTCTTCAGCCCCGACAGCAGCGCCGGCACCAGATACGCATAGGTCTTGCCGGTGCCGGTGCCGGCCTCGGCCAGCAGCACGTCGCGCTGCTCGAACGCCTCGGCGATCGCCGCGGTCAACCGCAACTGCGCCGGCCGCGGCACGAACGCATCGAGCTGACGCGCAAGCGCCCCGCCTTCGCTGAGGGCTTCGGTGCTTGCGTGAGCTAACGACATGGGAACGGGGGGTCGGGAATGGGGAATGGTTAGAGCAGCAGCGCTACCCGCTCACTGTGACTGCCGCCGGCAGAGCGGGAAGACCGAGCGCCGCCAGCGTGACGAGCCGCCAGAAACGCAGCTTTTACCCATTCCCCATTCCCGACTCCCCATTCCCGGCCCTCAGTACCTCTTGATCCCCGGCACCGTGCACCCGGCGATCTGCGCGTGCGCCGAGGCTGCGTTTTCCTTCTGCCCGCGGGCCAGGCGCGCCTGTTCGATGGTCGCCCAGTGGCGGCGGCACAGCGGGCCGGTCTGCGAGCCCAGGTCGATGGCGCGCTTGGCGAAGGCTTCGGCCTGGGCGTCGTCCTTCTGCAGCAGCGCCACTTCGGCGCGGTCCTGCAGCAGCGCCGGGTCGTCCGGCACCAGCTTCAGCGCCTGGTCCAGGGCTGCGGCGGCACCGGCCAGGTCGCCGGCGCTGCGCTTGCGCTTGGCGCTCTCGCGCAGATCCTCCACTTCCGGATCGCGCAGCGGCTGCACGCTCAGTTCGGTGTCGTCGGCACCGCCGCTGGCGTCGATCGCGGCGATGCGCTGCGCCGGCGTGGTGGTGTCCACCGGTGCGGCCGGCGGCGGCGGCGGCGGTGCGCTGACGCAGGAGGCGAGCAGCAGGCTGAGGGCGGCGATGGCGGGAAGACGTGGGGTCATGAGCGGTATCCGGGATCCGGGAATCAATGCGCCGGCGGCGGCGCGGCCGCGTCGGCAGGCGGGTCTTTCTTCTTGTCCAGGCCGAACCAGCTGCGCCAGCCGCCGCCCTGATGTTCGCCCTCGGCGGGCGCGGCGTCTTCCGGCAGCGCCTGCGGCGGCGTGCACGCGGCATACGCCGGCACGAAGCCGACCACGAACGGGAACTGGCGCGCGCCGGGGCAGCTCGGGTCGGTGCTGTTGTACCCCACCGGGTCCATCCACTGCCAGTCGATGCCCTTGCCCTGCACCTGCAGCGGCGCGCTCGGCAGCCGCGAGAAGATGCCCGACCACACCCGCATCGCACCGGTGGCGCCGTACAGGCCGGTCTGCTTGTTCTGGTCGTTGCCGATCCAGATCACCGCCAGGTGGTCGCCGGTGTAGCCGGCATACCAGCTGTCCACGCCATCGTTGCTGGTACCGGTCTTGCCGGCCGGCGACAGCTTGCCCAACCCATCGCTGAGCAGTTGCCGCGCGGTGCCGTTGCTGACCACCTGCTGCAGCGCCATGCCCACCAGGTTGGCGGCGATGGAGTCGCCCTCCTGCGCCGGCGCCGGGGTCTTGTCGTAGCGCTTGAGCAGCTTGCCCTGCGGATCGAGCACGCCGCGCACCGCATGCAGCGGCTGGATTTCGCCACCGGAGGCCAGGAACTGGTACAGCTGCGCCATCGCGTACGGGCTCTGGTCAGTCGCGCCGAGGATCAGCGAGGGATTGACCTCGGCCTCGATGCCGGCCAGCACCTTCACCAGTTGCGCCACGCGCTCCGGCCCGACCTGCATGCCGATGCGCACCGTGGCCTGGTTGTAGGAATGCGCCAGCGCATCGACCACGCGCACCGTGCCGTGGCTGCGGCCATCGGAATTGCCCGGGCTCCAGGTGCGGCCGCGGCCCAGCTGCACGGTGACCGGGGTGTCGTCGACCCAGCTGGCCAGCGAGTAGCGGTCCGGCTGCGCCAGCGCCAACAGGTACACGAACGGCTTGAGCAGCGAGCCGACCTGGCGCTGCGCCTCGATCGCGCGATTGAAACCGGGTTGGGCCACGTCGCGGCTGCCGACCACCGCCAGCACCTCGCCGTTGTGGGTGTCGGTGAGCACCAGGCCGGCCTGCAGCGGCGGGCGCTTCTTGTTGGTTTCCAGCGCGGTGATGGTGCGCGTCACCGCGCCCTCGGCATAGGCCTGCGCCGACGGCGACATGCCGGTGAGCACGCTCAGGCCGGCGCCCTGCAGCGCGCTTTCGGGGTAATCGCGCGCCAGCTGGCGCCGCACCAGGTCGACATAGGCGGGGAACCGGTTGGCCGCGACCAGGCCGGGTTCGGCCGGCACGCCCAGCGGTGCGGCCAGTGCCTTGCGATAGGTCGGCTCGTCGATCAGCTCGCTCTCGCGCAGCTTGCCGAGCACGAAGTTGCGCCGGTCCAGCGCGCGCTCGGGATAGCGCCGCGGGTCGTAGTAGGACGGCCCCTTGACCAGGCCGATCAGCAGCGCCACCTGCTCCGGCGCCAGCGCATCGAGTTCGCGGCCGAACCAGAACTCCGCGCCCGAGGCCACGCCATGCACCGCCTGGCTGCCGCGCTGGCCCAGGTACACCTGGTTGAGATACGCCTCCAGGATGGTGCGCTTGTCGTAGCGCGCCTCCATGATCAGCGCGTACAGGATCTCGTTGAACTTGCGAGTGACGGTCTGTTCCTTGCCGATGCCGAGCAGGCCGCTGCGCGCCAGTTGCTGGGTCAGGGTGCTGGCGCCCTGCCGGCTCTTGCCGCCGGAGCGCACCATCACCCAGGCCGCGCGGACCATGCCGCTGAGGTCGATGCCGTGGTGCGAATTGAAGTCGCGGTCCTCGACCGCCTGCAAGCCGGTGACCAGCAGTTCCGGCACCTCGTCCACGCGCACCAGGCGCCGCTCTTCCTGCTTCTGCCCGTACAGCGTGGCGATGCGCGCCGGATCCAGCCGCGCGGCCTTGAGCGCCTTGCGCGTCTGCGCATCGCGCAGCGCCACCACGCGCCCGCCGGCCAGGCCCACCTCGATGCGGCGCGGCGCGACCCGCCCGTCGACATCGACGTAGCCGCGGCTGGCGATGGTGAAGCGGCTGCCGTCCTGCTGGTAGCTGCCGGGGCGCTCGGCGCCGGCATCGGCGCGGTAGCTGGCGGCATCGAGTTCGGTCTTCAGCGTCTGCGGGTCCATCGCCGTGTCCGGCGCCAGCACCAGCGGGCGCGCGTAGACACGAGTGGGGATCTGCCAGCGCAGTTCGCCGAAACGCTGGGTGACCTGTTTGTTCAGATAGACCGTGTACGGAATCAGGAAGCCCAGGCCGAGTGCGGCGGCGGCCAGGCCCCAGGTGAGCAGGCGCCTGCGCCATACCGCGGCGGGGCTGTCCAGGGCGTCGTCCTGATCGTCGGTGTCGTGATCGTCGTAGCGTCGGGGCACGGGAATGCGAGAATGTAAATTCCGCCGAGTCTAGCGCAGCCCAGCGGGCAGCGCGGCGCGACGGCCTCTTCGTTTAAGTTGGAGTGGTACCGGATGTCGACGTCGTGGGCGAATGCGCGCTACGCCCTGAACCGCCTGGCCGGCCTGGTCCGGCGCGGCCTGACCAGCCTGCGCACGCGCGGCTGGCGCAGCACCTGGGAGCGCCTGCGCGTGCATGCGCAACCGCTGCCGCCGCCGCAGCGCGCGCTGTTCGCGGTGGACGCGGCGCCGTTCGCGCCGTTCGCGGTGCCGAACAGTCCCGCGCCGCTGGTCAGCATCGTGATCCCGGTCTACAACCACGTCGCGCATACCCTCGCCTGCCTGCGCGCGCTCGCCGCGCATCCGCCGGCCGCGCCCTGCGAGATCCTGGTGATCGACGACGGCAGCGGCGACGACACGGCGCAGTGGCTGCCGCAGATCGTCGGCCTGCACTACCACGTGCGCGAGCGCAACGGCGGCTTCATCGCCACCTGCAACGACGGCGCCGCGCGCGCGCAGGGCCGCTACCTGGTGTTCCTCAACAACGACACGGTGCCGCAGCCGGGCTGGCTGGACGCGTTGCTGGACACGTTCGCGCAGCACCCGCAGGCCGGCCTGGTCAGCGCGCAACTGCTGTATCCCGACGGCCGCCTGCAGGATGCCGGCGGCGTGGTCTTCGCCGATGGCAGCGCCTGGAGCTACGGCCGCTTCGAGTCGCCCGACGATCCGCGCTATGCCTACCTGCGCGACGTCGATTACGGCAGCGGCGCGGCGCTGACGATCGAGCGCGCGCGCTTCCTGGCGCTGGGCGGTTTCGACACGCGCTACATGCCGGCCTACTACGAGGACACCGACCTGGCCTTCGCGGTGCGCGCCGCCGGCTTGCGCACGCTGGTGCAGCCGGCCAGCCGCGTCGTGCACGACGAGGGCACCAGCAACGGCACCGACACCGGCAGCGGGATCAAGGCCTACCAAGTGCGTAACCGCGCGGTCTTCGCCGCCAAGTGGGCCGAGGTATTGCCGCAACACCTCGCTCCAGGCGAGGTGCCGGTGCCGGCGCTGCTGCATCGCCGGCAGCGCCAGGTGCTGATCCTGGACGAAGCGCTGCCGCAGCCGGACCGCGATTCCGCCTCGCTGCGCCAGCTCAACCTGATCCGCCTGCTGCTGGAGGAAGGCGCACACGTGGTGTTCGTGCCCAGCGAGCGCAGCTATGCCAGCCGCCACAGCGAGACCCTGCAGCGGCTCGGCGTGGAGGTGTGGTACGCGCCGTACCTGAAGAACCTGACCTGGTTCCTGCAGCAGCACGGTGCGCGCTTCCACAGCGTGCTGCTGGTGCGCCACCACGTCGCCCACGCCTGCCTGCCGCTGCTGCGCCGGTTCGCGCCGCAGGCGCGGCGGCTGTTCGACACCGTGGACCTGCACTACCTGCGCGAGCGCCGCGGCGCCGAACTGGCCGGCGATGCGCGCCAGCTGCGCGAGGCCGAGCGCACCCGCGCGCGCGAACTGGAGGTGATGGCGCAGGTCGACGTGACCGTGCTGGTCAGCGCAGTCGAACGCGAACAGTTGCAGCGCGAGGCGCCACAGGTGCGCACGGCGCTGATCTCGAACCTGCACGAGGTCGCCGGCCCCGGCCTGCCGTGGGCGCAGCGCCGCGACCTGGTGTTCGTCGGCGGCTTCCGCCATGCGCCCAACGTGGACGCGGTGCGCTGGTTCCTGCAGGAGGTGTTCCCGGCGGTGCGCCTGCGCCTGCCGGAGGTGCGCTTCCACTGCATCGGCGCGGACATGCCGGAGGACATCCGCCGCCTCGGCGAGGCCACCGCGGGCGTCGAGTTGCTCGGCCACGTGCCCGACATCGCCGCCTACATGGACGGCATGCGCATCGCCGTGGCGCCGCTGCGCTTCGGCGCGGGGGTCAAGGGCAAGGTCAACCTCAGCATGGCCCATGGCCAACCGGTGGTGGCCACCGCCTGCGCGGTGGAAGGCATGCATCTGCGCGACGGCGAGGACGTGCTGATCGCCGACGACCCCGCCGCGTTCGCCGACGCCATCGCGCAGCTCTACGCCGATCCGGCGCTGTGGCAGCGGCTGGCCGACAACGGCCTGCGCAACATCGAGACCCACTTCTCGCTGGACGCCGCGCGCGCTACGGTGCGCGAGGCGTTCCTGGCCTGAGCGGTAATGGCGCACCGTCGTCGATCGCGTCGGGACTGAAGTCCCTCCCACAATGGTGTTGCGAGCATCGCCGCTATGGCCGGCACCCGGCAGGCGCTGTCGCGCACCCACGTGCGCACTGCAAACCAAGACGCTCGCAGCCCCGGATATACAACCGATCGCCGGAACCTCTCAACACCCCCTGTGGGAGGGACTTCAGTCCCGACGCGCCGCACCATCAGCCTGGGGAAGCTCCCACTTCACTGCGCCCACTAACGCCCCGGACTGAGGCTGCGCAAGCGGCGCTCGAAGGCGGCCAGCTCCGGGGTCGCCGGATCGATCGCGCGGGCGCGCTGCAACGCCTGCCGCGCGAACGCGGCATCGCCGCCGCTCAGGCGCTCGTCGCCGACCGCCAGCCAGCGCTGCGCCAGGCGTCGCCGCGCGGTGGCCAGGCCATTGCCGCCCGGCGCCAGCGCGCGCCAGGCGTCGTAGCAGGCGCTCGCCGCCAGCACCCGATTGCCGCGCATGGCGTCGTCGAAACAGCGTCGCAGCGCCGCCAGCACACGCTGCTCGGCCGCGCGCACCCGCGCATCGCGCGGCGCCAGGGTCTGCGCCGCCAGCAAGGTGTCGTAGGCGCTGGCGCCAGGCGGGGTCAGCCAGGCGCCACGCGCCTCGGCGGACTGCAGATCGGCCAGCAGACGCTGCAGGCGGCGCTCGCGCTCGGCCGGCGACACCCGCGAGGGCGGCGTGGCCTGGCTCTGCCGGGCGCGCTGCAGCGCCTGCTTCGCGTCGGCCAGCGCGCGGCTATCCGGCGCCAGGGCCTGGCCCTTGCGCAAGGCGCGCTCGGCCTCGCCGAACCGGAAATCGGCGGCGGCACGGCTCGCCTGCAGCGCATAGGCTGCCGCCACCCGCTCCAGGCCGTCGCTGGCGCCGGCTGCGTCCGGCACCGCCGCGTGCCACTGCGCAAACGCGTGTGCCGCCGCGTCCAGGCGCTGCCGGCGCAGGGCCTGCTCGGCCTCGCGCTGCAGGCGCTCCAGCGCCCGGTTCAGTTCCGCCTGGGTCTCGGGCAGGTCGACATGGCCGGGGTCGTAGCCGCGCGCGCGCTCCACCAGCGCCGCGGCGGCGGCCAGGTCGCCGCGCGCCAGGTCGCTGCGTGCGTGCTGCAGCAGTTCCGACAGCGCATCCTCGCGGCCTTCCAGCGCCGCGGTGCGTTCCGGCGCGTACTCCAGGACGCGCTGGTACAGCGGCAGGGCCGCGTCCGGGCCGTCGTCCAGATGCCCGTCGTGGCGCGCCTGCGCCGCCCGTTGCAGCAGTTGATCGATGCCGGCGTGCGCGGCCTCGCGCGCGCGCAATGCCGTCTCGATGCGATCGGCATCGGCGCGCGGCACCTGCAGCGCGCGCGCCAGCGCCAGCGCCTCGCGCGCCTGCGGAAAGCGGCCGGCGGCCAACGCCGCGCGCGCCTGCCCCAGGGCCGCGCGCCCGGTCGCGGCCAGTCCGACGCGCGCCTGCATGCGGTCGCTATCCAGCGCCAGCGCGGCCTCGAAGCGCTCGCGCGCGCCGCTGCCGTCGGCGGCGCTGAGCCGGCCCGCACGCAGCGCCGCATGGCCCTGGTCGAGCAATTGCTGGATGCGCGTCTCCGGCCAGATCAGGTCGGCCAGCGGGCGGCGGAACACCACCACGGTCATTCCCAGCACCAGCAGCACGGCCAGCGCCCAGCGCCAGACGCGCCGATCGCGCCACAGCGGCACCGGCCGCTGTCTGCGCGTGGGTTCGTCCCTGACCTGATCCGGCGGCATGCTCACCGCACAAGCTTAGCGTTGCCCCGATGACGAACAGCTGTGCGTCGCGCCGGCCGCGCGCACGGTAGGTGGCCCACCCGCTGGCAGGCCTCCCGGCCGGCATGCCGCCGCCCCTCAGCCCAGCCGCCGCGCCTCGTGCACGCCCGGCAGCGCGTCGAGCTTGCCGAGCAAGGTGGACAGCTGCCCGTAATCGCCGACCTTCAGCCGCAGCCGCAGTTGCGCCAGGCCGCTGTCGCGCACGTTCTCGCTGTTGATCTCCAGCACGTGCGCCTCTTCCTGGGCGATCAGGTTGGTGATGTCCTTGAGCAGCCAGCGCCGGTCCACCGCGCGCACCAGCACGTCGACCTCGTAGCCACCGCCGGCCTGGCCCCACTCCACCGGCAGCACCCGCTGCGGATGGCTGGCGGCCAGCCGCGCGAACGCGGCGCAGTCGCTGCGGTGCACGGTGACGCCGCGGGTGCGGGTCAGGTAGCCGGCGATCGGCTCGCCGGCCACCGGCTGGCAGCAGCGCGCCAGTTGCACCAGCAGATTGCCGACGCCCTGCACGGTGAACTTGGACTTGCCCAGGCCGGTGCGGCGGGCGGTGGGCCGTGGCATGGCCGGCGCGGGCGGCTGCGCCGCGGCGCGCTCGGCCTCGTGCAGGGCGCGCCCGACCTGGCTGGGGCCGACGTCGCCCAGCGCCACCTGGATGTACAGTTCCTCCACGCCGTCGGCATGGAACTTCTTCGCCGCCGGCAACAGGTCGGCGTGCTGCAGCCCCAGGCGCTTGAGCTCACGCTCCAGCAGCTCCTTGCCGGCCTGCACGTTGCGCGCGCGGTCCAGCTTGTGGAACCAGGCGCGCACCTTGTCGCGCGAACGCCCGCTGGCCAGGTAGCCATTGGCCGGCAGCAGCCAGTCGCGGCGCGGCTCGGCCTCCTTGCCGGTGAGGATCTCGACACGGTCACCGCTGCGCAGCTTGTGGGTCAGCGGCACGATGCGGTTGTTGACCTTGGCGCCGCGGCAGCGGTGCCCGACCATCGTGTGCACGTGGTAGGCGAAATCCAGCGGGGTGGCGCCCTGCGGCAGGTCGATCACCTCGCCCATCGGGGTCAAGGCATAGACCCGGTCCTCGACCAGCTCGGCGTCCAGAGCCCCGGCCAAGCCGCCTTGCTCGCCGTCCTGCGACTGTTCCAGCAGCTGGCGCATCCAGGTGATCTTGCGGTCGAAGGCCTTTTCCGCACCCTTGCCGCCTTCCTTGTACTTCCAGTGCGCGGCAACGCCCAGCTCGGCCTGCGCATGCATGTCGTGGGTGCGGATCTGCACCTCGATCGTGCGCCCTTCCGGGCCGACCACGGCGGTGTGCAGCGAGCGGTAGTCGTTGGCCTTGGGCCGGGCGATGTAGTCGTCGAACTCGCTGGGCACCGGCGCCCACAGCGCGTGCACCACGCCCAGCGCCGCATAGCAGGCGGCGACGTCGTCGACCATCACCCGCACCGCGCGCAGGTCGTACAGCTGGTCGAAGGCCAGGCGCTTCTTCTGCATCTTCCGCCAGATGCTGTAGATGTGCTTGGGCCGCCCGCTGATCTCCGCGCGCAGGCCCTGCTCGGCCAGCGCCTTGGACAGGATCTTCTTGACCGCCTCGATGTAGCGCTCGCGCGCCACCCGGCTCTCGTCGACCTCGCGGGCGATGCGCCGGTAGGTGTCCGGCTCCAGGTGCCGGAACGCCAGGTCCTCCAGCTCCCATTTCAGCTGCCAGATGCCCAGGCGGTTGGCCAGCGGCGCGTGGATGTCGCGGGTCAGCTGCGCCAGCGCGCGGCGCTGCGCCTCCGGCGCCTTGTCGGCCACGCGCATCTGCGCCAGTTGCCGCGCCAGCAGGATCGGCACCACCCGCAGGTCCTGCACGATCGACAGCAGCAGCCGGCGCAGGCCTTCGCTGTTGCGCCCGGCCTCGCGCCCGGCATGCAGCGCCCACACCGGGTCGGCGGCGTCCTGCGCCTCCAACAACCCGACCACCGCCTGCGCCCGCGCCGGTGGCGCCACCGGCAGCTGCGGCAACTGCGCGCGCAAGGCCGGCAGGTCGAACAGCAACGCCGCCAGCAGCGAGGCCTCGTCGGCGGACAGCAGCGCCAGCGCGTCCAGGGTGTCGGCCAGCACCGGCCACGGCAGCCGCGGCAGCGGCTCGGCCTGTGCCTGCCAGGCCTGCAGCAGCGCCGCGCGCAGGGCGGGCGCCAGGGTCGCGGCCGACGGGCGCTGCAGCAACGCCTCCAGGCCGGAGTGGACGGAGTGGTTCAAGGACGGACGCAGTCGACGAAACGGTGCCGCCTACACTAACGCGCTTGTGCGCGTTCTCACAATTGCGCCGGCCGCGCGCGGGGGGCGCCCCGCGGATACGCACCGCCGCGTCACTGTGATCCGGTTGCGACTTGCAGCGGTTTTACCGGAATTTTACAACCGCCCCAATCCCCGCGCCTATGCTCGAACGCGACGGCGACCCGCTGCTGTCTGCATGCGCCGCTGCCGTCGTCCCTAGACCGATTCGAAGAGGAACGCACATGAAGAAGTGGAAAAAGCCTGTGATCCGCGAAATCTGCGTCGGCGCGGAAATCAACTGCTACGCCTCCGGCGAGCTCTGACCCGCGCACTCCTCCCTTCCCGCGACCGAAGCGCGACCGGCCAGGCGCTAAAAATGGAGACCGGATGCACCTCATCGTTTTGGGATCGGCGGCAGGCGGAGGGCATCCGCAGTGGAACTGCCACACGCCTGCGAGCCAACGCGCGTGGCAGCAACACCCGGGTGCCCAACGCCGTACCCAGGCCAGCATCGCGGTCAGCGTCGATGGCCAGCGCTGGCTGCTGATCAACGCCTCACCCGATTTCCGCCAGCAGGTGCTGGCCACCCCCGCACTATGGCCGCAGCGCGACCAGCGCCATTCGCCGATCGAGGCGGTGCTGCTGACCAGCGGCGAGATCGACCATATCGCCGGGCTGCTGTCGATGCGCGAGAGCCAGCGCTTCGACCTGTACGCGAGCAGCCGCGTGCTCGACCTGCTGGCGCAGAACCCGGTATTCGACGCGCTGCACCCGGCTTACGTGCACCGCCATCCGTTCGCCCTGGACACACCGCTGTCGCTGCTCGGCCTGCAAGTCACACCATTCGCGGTGCCGGGCAAGGTGCCGCTGTTCATGGAATCCCGCCACAGCGGCGACCTGGCCGGCTCGGCCGAGGAGACGCTGGGCCTGACCATCGACGACGGGACGCACCGCCTGCACTACATTCCCGGCTGCGCGGCGCTGACCGACGCCCTGCGCGAGCGCCTGCGCGGCGCCGAACTGGTGTTCTTCGACGGCACCCTGTGGCGCGACGACGAACTGGTGCAGTTGGGCATCAGCGCCAAGACCGGCCAGCGCATGGGCCACATGAGCATCGACGGCGAGGCCGGCACCCTGCGCGCCTTCGCCGACCTGGGCGTGGCACGCAAGGTCTTCATCCACATCAACACCACCAACCCCATCCTCGATACCGGCTCCGCCGAGCGCGCCACCGTCGCCGCGCACGGCTGGGACGTGGCCCACGACGGCATGGAGATCGCACTTTGACCCCTGCCGCCCCATCGCCTGCGAGACCGACCCCGTGAGCGCACTGCTGAGCCCGGAACAACTGGAAACCGCGCTGCGCGGGATCGGTGCGCGGCTGTACCACGACCAGCATCCCTTCCACGCCCTGCTGCACAGCGGCCGCCTGAACCGCGGCCAGGTCCAGGCCTGGGCACTGAACCGCTACGAGTACCAACGCTGCATCCCGCTCAAGGACGCGGCGATCCTGGCGCGGATGGACGACCCGGCGCTGCGCCGGATTTGGCGCCAGCGCATCGTCGACCACGACGGCAGCGCCGATGGCGAAGGGGGCATCGCCCGTTGGCTGCACCTGACCGACGCGCTGGGACTGGATCGTGACCTGGTGCAGTCCGGGCGCGGCCTGCTGCCCGGCACCCGCTTCGCGGTGCAGGCCTACCTGCACTTCGTGCGCGAGAAGAGCCTGCTGGAGGCCATCGCCTCGTCGCTGACCGAATTGTTCGCGCCCGGCATCATCGGCCACCGCGTGGCCGGCATGCTGCAGCACTACGACTTCGTCTCGCGCGAGGCGCTGGCGTATTTCGAGCATCGCCTGCACGAAGCGCCGCGCGATTCGGACTTCGCCCTCGACTACGTCAAACGCCACGCCGACACCGTGGAGAAGCAGCAGTTGGTGCAGGACGCGCTGCGCTTCAAGTGCGGGGTGCTGTGGTCGCAACTGGATGCGCTGCACTTCGCCTACGTGCAACCGGGCGTGGCCTGGCCGGACGCGTTCGTCCCGGACACTGCGCAGGCTGCGGCATGAGCGCGCTGGACGCCAGCAGCCAGCCGCGGCTCGCCGCCGGCGTCCGCCTGCAGCACGACCGCGCGCGCGACCAATGGGTGCTGCTGGCGCCGGAGCGGGTGATCGAACTGGACGCCATCGCCCACGCCATCGTCTCGCGCTGCGACGGCGTCCGCAGCCTGGCGACGATCGCCACGGAACTGGCCGCCGAATTCGAGGCCGACCCGGCCGAGGTCGAACGCGACGTGCGCGAGCTGGCGCAGCAGTTGCACGCCAAGCGGCTGCTGCGCGCATGAACACGCCGGTGCCGCCGCCGCTGTCGATCCTGCTGGAGCTGACCCACCGCTGCCCGCTGGCCTGCCCGTATTGCTCCAACCCGATCGAACTGGCCGGCCTGCGCGAGGAACTGGACACCGCCGGCTGGCGCTCGGCGCTGGACCAGGCCGCGGCGATGGGCGTACTGCAGGCGCATTTCTCCGGCGGCGAGCCGATGCTGCGCAAGGACCTGCCCGAGCTGGTCGCGCATGCACGCGCACTGGGCCTGTACAGCAACCTGATCACCTCCGGCGTGGCCGGTGGCGCGCCGATGCTGGCGGACCTGGCCGCGGCCGGGTTGGAACACGTGCAGTTGAGCATCCAGGACGCCGACGCCGCCGGCGCCGACCGCATCGCCGGCTACCGCGACAGCCTGGCCAAGAAGCGCGCCTTCGCCGCGGCGGTGCGCGCGCTCGACCTGCCGCTGACGATCAACGCGGTGATCCACCGCCACAACGCCGAACGCGTGCCGGCGATGATCGACCTGGCGCTGGAGCTCGGTGCCGAACGCCTGGAAGTGGCGCACACCCAATACTACGGCTGGGGCCTGCGCAATCGCGCCGCGCTGATGCCCAGCCGCGCGCAGATCGATGCGACCGTGGCCGCGGTGGATGCCGCCCGGCTGCGCCTGCAGGACCGCCTGCACATCGACTTCGTCACCCCCGACTACTACGCGCACCGGCCCAAGGCCTGCATGGGCGGCTGGGGGCAGCGCTTCGTCAACATCTCCCCGCGCGGCGACGTGTTGCCCTGCCACGCCGCCGAAACCCTGCCGGACATGCGCTTCGAGAACCTGCGCACGCGCCCGCTGGCGGCGATCTGGGAAGACGGCGAGGCCTTCGTGCGCTTCCGCGGCAGCGCCTGGATGCCCGAGGTGTGCCAGGGCTGTCCCAAGCGCGAGATCGACTGGGGCGGCTGCCGCTGCCAGGCGCTGGCGCTGAGCGGCGACGCCGCGACCCTGGACCCGGTGTGCGAACGCGCCCCGGCGCACGCGGCGCTGCAGGCGCTGGCGCAGCGCGAAGCCGCCGCGCCGGCGCCGGACTTCGTGTACCGGCGACCGCCGCGCACGCCGGCCACCGCCGCGGCCGCCGACGACTGAGCTGCCGCGGCCCCACCGCCAGCGGCGCCCGCCACGCCGTGCGTGGTCATGCGCGCGCAAGCGCCTCCCTCATCCCGAAAGCAAGTCGCAGTCCTGCAACCCTGCGCAGGCATCCTTCGTAAAGCACAAGGCATGCAGCCATGCTAAGCAGCAGGATGACGATGTATTTGATCCATGGCGCCCACGCGCATTGGACGACGTAGTAGCCGATCATGACAATGATCGTCTGGTGCAGGATGTAGAAGGGATAGCTTGCGTCCTTCGCCCAGGCAAGCACGCTGTTTGTACGGGACAGATAGCGGTACCCGTAGCCGAGAAACACCATCTGCCATAGCCAGGTGAAGAGATTTGCGCCGATGCTGTCGATCAGCGAGCCGTGCTGGATGACGCCCGTGGTGAGCGCCCAGATCAGCAGGAAGAATGTCGCCAGACCCACGGCGAGCGACCACCTGCGGACATCGGCGAGCCACTGCCAGACACAGGGCATGGATGCCATGACGTATCCGTAGGCCGTCAGCAGCAGGTAGTGGTTGAAGATGTACCAGTCGCTGACGAGATTGTGCGCCTCCGGGAAGCGCAGTTTCAGCAGGGCTTCGTTGATGCCGAGAGGAATCCCGAGCAAAAAGAGCCAGGTCCCTGGCGCGATGGGTTTTGCCGATCGCTTCCACCACAGCATGACGGGGAGCAGCAGCAGGACGTAGGCGTAGAGGTACAGGATGAACCACAGGTGGTGCCAGCTAAAGTCCCCAGCCGGGTAGAAATGCAACTGCAGAACGCGGGTCAGGTAGAAATCCAGATAGCCTCCATGCCATTGCCCATGCAGCAGCCGTTCGCAGTAGATCTGCGGCGGGACGACCACGAACATGCCGACGATCAGCGGCAGGAGCAGTTTCTTCGTCCGTTCTTGCAGGAACGCCGCTGCACTGCGCCGCTGCAGCGCGAACCACATGCCGGCCCCGGCGATGACGAACAACAACGGCATGCGCAAACGGTGGGCGATATCCATCGGCCACTGCAGCGACGGGATGGTCTGGCTGTTGACGACATGCCAGCCCCAGCCGACGAAGATCATCCCGGTATGGAAGAAGAAGAGCACGAAAATGGCGATGACGCGCAACCAGTCCAGGAACTCGTAGCGTTCCTGCGGGTGGGTGGTGGCAAGCATGGATGGAGTCCCCTGTCTCGGCGATACCCGGGAGCCTGAGCCAACGGCAGCTGGACAGCAGCGGCTTTGGGGCGGACGGAGGCCCGCCGGGGCGAGACGGACGCTACCAGCCCATGCGGGCGAACAGGGCGTCGCGATAGCGCCGGCTGAGCCGCAGGGTGCGGCCGTTGCGGAGATGGAGTTCGTAGTCGCCCTTGAACAGCGGCGTGAGCGACACGATGCAGGCGAGGTTCGCCGCGGCCGACCGATGGATGCGGACGAAGTACTGTTCGCCCAGCTGCGCCAGCAGATCCTGCAGCGTCCGGCGCATCAGGTAGCTGCGCGCGGCGGTATGCACATGCACGTAGTTGCCGTCCGCTTCCAGCCATTCTATCGATGCCGCATCGATCAGCTGCAGCCGCTCGCCGTCGGGCACCAGCAGGCGCTCGCATCTCGGACTGCGCGCGCGTCCCATCGCCACCGCGGCGGCCCCGGACGCGTGCGCGTTCAGCCGCTCGCGCACGCGCTGCACGGTATGCGCGAGCCGGTCACGGTCGTACGGCTTGAGCAGGTAGTCGATCGCATTGAGGTCGAATGCCTTCACGGCATGCACGTCGAAGGCGGTCACGAACACGATCAGCGGCGCGCTCGACGGCTCGAGCTGCGCCGCCACCTGCAGTCCCGAGAGCGTGGGCATCTGGATGTCGAGAAAGGCCACGTGCGGGCGCAGCTGCTTGATGCACAGCGCCGCTGACAAGCCGTCCTCGGCCGATCCGACCACGGCGATGCCGGGTTGCTCCGCTAACCAGCGCTCGAGCTTTTCGCGGGCCGGTGCTTCGTCGTCGGCGATCAGGACGCGGATCATCGCGCGATCTCCGCCAGCGGGATCGAGACGCGTGCGGCCACGCCATCGCCCTCGTTGCGGACGATCAAGGATGCCGCATGGCCGTAGAGGATGCGCAGACGCTCCCGGCAGTTGCGCAATCCCACTCCGCCATGCCCCTCCTGCATCGGCAGCAGGGAGCCGGAGTTGTGCACCTCGATGTACAGCGAACCGCCTTCCGCCCGCGCACTGACCGCGATGTCGATGCGTGCCAAGGTCGGCTCGACGGCATGCTTGAAGGCATTCTCGAGCAAGGGCTGCAGCAGGAGTGCCGGAATGCTGGCGTGCAGCAGCGCGGGATCCACCTGCCAGGTCAACGTCACCCGATCCCGGAACCGCTCACGCATGAGCTCCGCATACAGCTCCAGCGTACGCAGTTCCGCGGACAGCGGTGTCATCTCGCTCTCGATGGTCCCGAGGCTGGTGCGCAGCAAATCGCCCAGTGCCGCCAGCAGCCGATCGGCCCGTGCCACGTCGATATGCATCACCGACGAGACGGTATTGAGCGCGTTGAACAGGAAATGCGGCCGCAGCTGCCCCTGGAGGCGCGCCAGCTGCGCCTCGGCCAGCGCCTTCTGCGTATGCAGCAGGCGATTGCGCTGCAGCTGCCACTGGTCGTAGGACTCGAGCCCGAACAGAATCCCCAACCACAGGCCCACGAAGACGCTCAGCTTGGTCGTCTCATACACGAAAAGGTAGCGCCAGCTCGGGTGCCCATAGGTCAGGTCCAGTGCGGTGTAGACCCCGTGCCGGATCGCATACACCGCGGCGACGAAGGTGACGGCAACCACCGGCAACCAGCGCAGGTAGCTGCCGAACCAGAGCAGCGGCTTGTCCAGGTGAACCGCATAACGGCCGCGTACCCGGAAGGCGAGCCACATCCAGCCGGTCGCGACCAGCGCGGAACTTCCCTCCCACAGCACCTGTTCCCACCAGTGAGTGAGCGGATTGCGCAGGCCCTCCTGCACGGACACGCCGATCATGAGCAGCCAGAACGCCGTCCACACCACGATCAGGACGTTCCGGGTGAATGCCGTGCCGTTGGCGGCGTGGGCACTGGCCGCCGGGGGGGGAGATGGCGCGTTCATCGTGGGCAAGTGTACCCATGGCCATGCACCCGGGCGTGGCCTGTGGGACGAGCGGGACCGGCGAGGGACGAAAGGGTCGATCGCGGGGGCAAGCGCCGTCGCGCCACATCGGCGCGTCGCAGCCGCGGCCGAACCCGGCGTGGACCGAGCGGCCGCCACCGGCGCCAGGCGCAGTGCCGGCGCCGCGTGCATGCGACTACACTACGGCGCATCCCACTGCCCGGATCCCCGCCATGTCCCTTGCGCGTCTCGCTCCCCTGGTCCTGTGCGCGGCGCTCGCCGTGTCCGCCGCCCCGGCGCTCGCCCAGCGCACCGTCTCCGGCGATCTGCAGACGCAGATGTCGCCGCAGGAGTTCAAGGCGGCCGGGCTGGACAAGCTGTCGCCGCAGGAGCTGGCTGCGCTGAACGACTGGCTGCAGGGCAAGGTCGCCAAGGAAACCGCGGTGGCGCTGGAGAAGGCCAAGGAAGAGGGCCGCCGCGAGGTGATCACCAAGAACCGCGGCTTCTTCGACTTCGGCAGCGCCGAGCCGATCGAGAGCACCCTGGTGGGCGAGTTCTCCGGCTTCGCCAAAGGCCGCAAGTACGTGCTGGCCAACGGTCAGGAATGGGAGCAGACCGAGGCGGCGAGCCTGCCCAGCGTGCACCGCACCGCGCCCAAGGTGAAGATCACCCCCGGCATCATGGGCGTGTGGTACTTGCAGATCGACAACTACAACACCCGCGCCAAGGTCCGTCGCATCAAATAGGATCACGCGCCGTGAACCTGCGTCCGCGGCCGGGACTGGCCGACGCCTCGCACAGCCTCGCCGACGCGCTGCGCCGGCGCCTGCGCGCAAGCGATGTCTGGTTCATCGCCCTGGCCCTGCTGGTCGGCGTGATCGCCGGCCTGCTGACCCTGTTGCAGAGCAGCCTGGCACACGGCGCGCAGGCTCTGCTGTACGGCCTGGAGGCCGACGAGCGGCTCAGCGCCATGTCCGAACTGAGCGTGCACCAGTTGCTGGTGCTGCCGCTGGGCGGGCTGCTGGTCGGCCTGCTGGGCATGGCCGCGCGCGCGCGCAAGCGGCAACTGGTCGACGCCGTCGAAGCCAACGCGCTGTACGGCGGGCGCATGTCGATGCGCGACAACCTGATCGTCTCCGTGCAGACCCTGTTCTCCAACGGCGTCGGTGCCTCGGTCGGCCTGGAGGCGGCGTACACGCAGATGGGCGCCGGCAGCGGCTCGCACCTGGGCCGGGTGCTGCGCCTGCGCCGCGCCGACATCCGCACCCTGGTCGGCGCCGGTGCCGGCGCGGCCATCGCCGCGGCCTTCGGCGCGCCGCTGGCCGGCGCGTTCTATGCGTTCGAGATCGTGATCGGCGCGTACTCGCCGTCGGCGCTGGCACCGGTGGCGGTGGCCTCGCTGGGCGCGGTGTTCGTGTCGCAGCTGGCCGGGGTGCAGCCGTACCTGCTGCCGGCCTCGGCGGCCTCGGCACTGGAGGCGCGCGACTACGTGCTGTACGCGCTGCTCGGCGTGCTCTGCGCACTGCTGGCGGTGGCGGTGATGCGCCTGATCGGCGCGATCGAACAGGCGATCAACCGCAGCCCGCTGCCGCGCTGGGCACGCCCGGTTGCCGGCGGCCTGCTGCTGATCCCGCTGGCGTTGATCACCCCGCAGGTGCTGTCCTCCGGACACGGCGCGCTGCACCTGGACCTGACCAGCCCGACCTCGCTGCGCTGGCTGGGCATCCTGCTGCTGCTCAAGTGCCTGGGCTCGGCGATCTCGCTGGGCTTCGGCTTCCGCGGCGGCCTGTTCTTCGCCTCGCTGTTCATGGGTTCGCTGGTCGGCGGGCTGTTCGCCGGCGTGCTGAATCTCGGCAGCGGCATGGCCCTGGTCGACGGCACCGCCGCGTCGCTGGCCGGCATGGCGGCGATGGCCGCCGCGGTGATCGGCGCGCCGATGACGATGGCGATGCTGGTACTGGAAGGCACCCACGATTTCGTGCTGGCCAGCGCGGTGATGGTGGCGGTGCTGGTCGCCAACACCATCGTCCGCCAGATCTTCGGCTACTCGTTCTCGACCTGGCGCCTGCACCTGCGCGGCGAGACCATCAAGAGCGCGCGCGACGTCGGCTGGGTCAAGCACCTCAGCGCCGGGCGGATGATGCAGAAGGACGTGCATCCGCTGGCCGCCACCACCAGCGTGGCCGAGTTCCGCCGCCGCTTCCCACTCGGCTCGGGCACCCGCGTGGTGCTGGAAGACGAGAACGGTCACTACGCCGGTCTGGTCACCCTGGCCGCCGCCTACGCCGACGGCGTCAACGCCGACGCAGCCATCGTCGACTACGCCGGCAACCGCGACGTGGCCCTGCCCGCCGACACCGACGTGGTCACCGCCATGCGTCAGTTCGACCTGACCCAGAGCGACGAGCTGGCGGTGGTCGACGACCAGGGCAAGGTCCTGGGCGTGCTCAGCGAAAGCTTCGTGCGCAAGCGCTACGCCGAGGAACTGGACAAGCGCCAGCGCGAGCTGATGGGCGAGCGGGTGGATGATTGAGGGGCGGGGATTGGGGATTGGGGATTCGGGATTCGGGATTCGAGATTCGGGGGGATTCGGGATTCGCAGGATTGCTGCCCCCCCTGAGAGGTTGAGGGCCGTGATCGCATGTCGCAGGAGCGGCTGCTGTGGGAGGGGCTTCAGCCCCGACGCATGAACGCCAGAGCAGCGGGAATGCAGGGCACCTCCAATCGCCCTGGAGCGTACGCGCAGGAGCGGCTTCAGCCGCGACGCATGGCGCCACGATGGGCGCGGCTGAAGCCGCTCCTGCGACACAACAAGACGCGACTGCGTTGGTGCGTGGCACCAACACCACGCGTCGTTGCAGAGCAGATCGCTTGACCGTCCAAGCGGCGCATCCCCGTTGTGGGAGGGGCTTCAGCCCCGACGCCTGCCACTGAACGCGTCGGGACTGAAGTCCCTCCCACAAGAATGCTGCTCACGCGGGTGGTACGGGAACAGCGGTGGAATCTCACACCGAATCCCCACTCCCCAATCACCGCAGCAGAGCCACCCGCTGCGCCAGCTTCTTGGCCGAGATGCCGGCGCGGGCGCCCAGTTCCTGGGCGAACAGCGACACCCGCAGTTCTTCCAGGTCCCAGCGCAGCGCTTGCCACTCCGGCGTGTCGCCACGTCCGGCCGCAGCCGCGTCGGCCAGTGCGTCGACGAACGGCTTCAGTTCCAGCATCCGCGCCTGGTCGCGCGCCGGATCGCGTTTGGCGCGCTCGGCGCGCAGGATCATCGCGCGCAAATAGCGCGGGAACTGCGCCAGCGCCGTGGCCGGGGTCTCGCGCAGGAAGCCCGGATGCAGCAAGGCTGCCAGTTGCGCGCGCAGGTCGTCGAGGTTGCCGCTGGCCCAGCCCATCAGCGGCGATTCCAGTTGCGGCTTCAGTTCCGCGGCCGCGCCCATGATCGCCTCGGCCAGTTTCAGCCGCTCCATCGCCTCGCCGAACAGCTGCTTGGCGGCGGCGTCGCGGCGCTGAGCGAAACCGTCCGCATCGCGGATCGCCTCCAGCCCCTGTTCCAGCAGCGCATTCAACGCCGCTTCCACCAGGTCGCCGCGCAGGCGTTCCTGCGATTCGATCGCCGCGTACAACAGCCCGGTCTTGGGCGAGACCGGCAACTGCTTGCGCGCCTGCTTGACCTTGTCGGCCAGGGCGATCTCCAGCAGCCGACGCACGCCGCGCGGATGCGCCGCCTCGGCCTGCGCACGGTCGGCGAAGATGCGCAGGGCGGCGCTGTCGCCCTCGTCCACCAGTGCCGGATACGCCGGCACGCCGGCTTCGCCCGGCACCTGCAGCGGAATCGGCGTGGCCGGGAACTCGCGCAGCCCGGTCGCGGCCATGGCGCGGCCGGCGCGCGCGGCGAAGGCCTGCCCGGCACGTTCGCCGAAGCGCGCGCGCAGCGCGTCCAGGTCGCGCGATTCGGCCAGCACCTTGCCCGCCTCGTCGCGCAGGCGCAGGTTCATGCGCAGATGCGGCTCCAGCGTGCTCTCGTCGAACTCCAGCGCACTCAGCGGCACGCCGGTGGCGCGCTGCAGGAACCGCGCCAGCTCGCCACGGATGTCGTCGGCGCTGGGCTGCGGGAACGCCTCGTAGAACGCAAGCGCGAAGTCCGGCGCCGGCACGTAGTTGCGGCGCAGCGCCTTGGGCAGGCTGCGGATCAGCGCCGCCGCCTTGTCGGCGACGAAGCCAGGCGCCAGCCACGACAGCCGCGCCGGGTCCAGCGCGTTGAGCAGGTGCACCGGCACCTCCAGGGTCACGCCGTCGTCGGCCGCGCCCGGTTCGAACCGGTAGTGCAGCGGCAGCCGCGCATCGCCCAGCGGGAAGTACGTGGGATAGCGCTCGGCGGCGCTGCCCTCGCCCGGCAACAGGTCGGCCAGCGACCAGTGCAGCGCGCGCCGCTGCTCCGGCGCCAGCGCCTTCCACCAGGCGTCCAGGCCGGAGGCGGAATGGATCTCGCCGGGAATCCGGTCCAGATACCAGCGCGCCTGCCAGTCCTCGTCGGCGACGATGCCGGCGCGACGCAGCTTGGCCTCCTCCTCGTGCGCCTGCGCCAGCACCTTCTGGTTGTCGGCGACGAAGCTGGCGCGGGTGTTGATCTCGCCCGGCACCAGGCCCTGGCGCACAAACAGCTCGTGCGCGCCGGGCGGATCGATGCGGCCGTAGTGCACCGGCTTCTTCGGCGCCAGCACCAGCCCGAACAGGCTGATCTGCTCGGAGGCCAGCACCTGCCCCTGCGCGCGCGACCAGTGCGGATCGAAATGCTTGCGCGCCAGCAGGTGCGGCAACTCGGCGATCACCCAATCCGGCTCGATCGCGGCGTTGGTCAGGCCCCACACCTTCTGCGTGTCCAGCAACGTCGCCGGCAGTACCCACGGCGGCGGCTTGCGCGCCAGCGTCGAGCCGGGGAACAGCAGGAAGCGGCGCTGCCGCGGCGCCAGGAAATCGCCCTTCTCGGTGCGGTGGCCGACCTGGGTCGGCAGCCCGGCCAGCAAGGCGCGGTGCAGCGCCTGGTAGGCGGCGGCGCGCTCGCGTTCGCTGGCGCGCGGCGCCTCGCCCGACTCGGCGGGCGCCGGTGGCGGAGCCGCCGGTGCGGGAGTGGCCGGCGTGCCGGTGCCGCGGCCTTCGCGGGCCAGGCGCGCGGCGCGGTGCAGCTGCCCGCGGGTCGCGCGCGCCGCGGTCTCGGCATCGCGCGCCGGCGCGGGCGCGGAAGCGCCGGCCAGCAGGGGCCGCAGGGAGGCTTCCGCCGGCTCCTCGGTCCAGCCCAGCTCCGCGCACAGCAGATGCAGCTGGCGGTGCAGTTCGCGCCACTCGCGCATGCGCAGGAAGCCGAGGAAATGCCGTCCGCACCAATCGCGCAGCTTGGACTGGGTCAGGTCCTCGTGCGCCTGCCGGTAACCGTCCCACAGGCGCAGGATGCCGACGAATTCCGAGCGCGCATCGGCGAACCTGGCATGCGCGTTGTCGGCGGCCTCGCGTGCCTCCGGCGGGCGCTCGCGCGGATCCTGGATGCCCAGGAACGCGGCGATCACCAGCATCGGCCGCAGGCAGCCGTGCTGCTGCGCTGCCACCAGCATCCGCGCCAGCTTCACGTCCACCGGCAGCCGCGCCATCTTGCGGCCGATCTCGGTGAGCTTGCGCAGGCCATGGCGGTCCGGCTCGCCGACCGCGCACAGTTCCACCAGTTGCTGCCAGCCGTCGGCCACCGCACGCTCGTCCGGCGGCTCCAGGAACGGGAAATCCTCGATCCGTCCCAGCCCCAGCTGCAACATGCGCAGGATCACCCCGGCCAGGCTGGAGCGGCGGATCTCCGGATCGGTGAACTCCGGGCGCGCCGTAAAATCCGCCTCGGCGTACAGCCGGTAGCAGATGCCCTCGGCGATGCGGCCGCAGCGGCCCTTGCGCTGGTTGGCGCTGGCCTGCGAGATCGGTTCGATGTGCAGGCGATCGAGCTTCTGCCGCGGGCTGTAGCGCTTGACCCGCGCATAGCCGGGATCGACCACGTAGCGGATCCGCGGCACCGTCAGCGAGGTTTCGGCGACGTTGGTGGCCAGCACCAGGCGCCGCTTTGGGCCGGGATTGAACACCCGATCCTGGTCGGCGTTGGAGAGCCGCGCGTACAGCGGCAGCACCTCGGTCTCGCGGTACTTGCGCCGTTCCAGCGCATGGTGCGCATCGCGGATCTCGCGTTCGCCTGGCAGGAACACCAGCACGTCGCCGCGCGGATCCAGCCGGGTGATTTCGTCGATCGCCGCCACGATCGCCTGGTTGACCGTGCGGTCGCCGGCGTTGTCGCCACTCTCGGCGTCGGCCTCCTCGCCGCCCGCCTCCTCCAGCGGCCTGTAGCGCACCTCCACCGGATAAGTGCGGCCTTCCACGCTGATCACCGGCGCATCGTCGAAATGCGCGGCGAAGCGCGCGGTGTCGATCGTCGCCGAGGTCACGATGACCTTCAGGTCCGGTCGCTTGCGCAGCAACTGCTTCAGGTAGCCGAGCAGGAAATCGATGTTGAGGCTGCGCTCGTGCGCCTCGTCGACGATGATCGTGTCGTAGCCGGACAGCCAGCGGTCGCTGGCGATCTCGGCCAGCAGGATGCCGTCGGTCATGAACTTGATCCGGGTCTGCTCGCCGACGCGGTCGTTGAAGCGCACCTGGAAGCCCACCGTCTCGCCCACCGGCGTGCGCAGCTCCTCGGCCACGCGGCTGGCCACCGCGCGCGCGGCGATGCGCCGCGGCTGGGTGCAGCCGATCATGCCGGCGGCGCCGCGCCCGGCGGCCAGGCACAGCTTCGGCAACTGCGTGGTCTTGCCCGAACCGGTCTCGCCGGCGATCACCACCACCTGGTGCTCGCGGATCAGCGCGACGATGCGCTCGGCCTCGCGCGCGATCGGCAGCTGCGGATCCAGGGTGATCGCCGGCTGCTGCGCCGCACGCGCGGCGCAACGCGCCTGCGACGCCTGCAGCGCCTGCTCGAACGCCGTCTCCAGCGCGGCATTGCCGGGCGCGGCCTGCCAGCGCGACCATAGGCCCAGCAGGCGGCCACGGTCGCGGGTCAGCGCGCCGTCGATCGCGGCGCGGCGTTCGCGCAGGCGTGCCGGCACGGTAGGTTTTTCGATAGCGTTCATCAATCGGATGCCATTGAACGTTGAATCACAGCACATGCTTTAGTCTGTCTATTGTGACGCCATCTCGTCTGTAACCCCCAAAGAGGAACTCCCATGGCCAAGAACAAGACCCCCGGCAAGACCAAGAACGCCGCCAGCAAGGCCGTCGCCGGCCAGCCGCTGGCCGGCCTGGCGCCGTCCGCGCCCAACATCGATATCGGGATCGGCGGCGGCGATCGCAAGAAGATCGCCGACGGCCTGTCGCACTACATGGCCGACGCCTTCACCCTTTACCTGAAGACCCACAACTTCCACTGGAACGTGACCGGGTCGATGTTCAACTCGCTGCACCTGATGTTCGAGACCCAGTACACCGAGCAATGGTCGGCGCTGGACGACGTCGCCGAGCGCATCCGCGCCCTGGGCTTCAACGCCCCGGGCTCCTACAAGGAATACGCCGCGCTGACCTCGATCCCGGAAGAGGAAGGCCTCAGCGACAGCGCCGACTGGCGCGAAATGGTGCGCCAGCTGGTGGTCGGCAACGAAGCGGTGTGCCGCACCGCACGCAAGGTGCTCAAGACCGCCGACGACGCCGGCGACGACCCGTCGGTGGACCTGCTGACCCAGCGCCTGCAGACCCACGAGAAGTACGCCTGGATGCTGCGCTCGCTGCTGCAGTAAGCGCTGCCGCCCTGCCTGCCTGGCAGGCAGGCAGGGCCAGCCGCCCGCGCGCCCCGCCGCGCGGCGCGGCGCGGGACGCTGGCTGGGTGCACTGTGGAAGGGACGTCAGTCCCGACGCCTTTCCATCTCGGCCCCCGGCAGGCTTCGTCTGCCGCGACCGCAAGACCGTCGCCACCTACAGACCAGCGCGCGTTCGCCTGACACGCGCTTGCGCACACCAGGAAGCCAACCGCCCTTGCGCGGCGCGGTATCCTACACCGATGTCTTCCCCCGCCCACGCCTTGCTCAGCCGCGTCTTCGGCTACGACCAGTTCCGCGGCCTGCAACAGGACATCGTCGAACACGTCGCCGCCGGCCACGACGCGCTGGTGCTGATGCCCACCGGCGGCGGCAAGTCGCTGTGCTACCAGATTCCCTCGCTGCTGCGCGACGGCACCGGCATCGTCATCTCGCCGCTGATCGCGCTGATGCAGGACCAGGTCGAGGCGCTGCGCCAGCTCGGCGTGCGTGCCGAATACCTCAATTCCACCCTGGACGGCGAGACCGCGCAGCGGGTCGAGCGCGACCTGCTGGCCGGCGAACTGGACCTGCTGTACGTCGCTCCCGAACGGCTGCTGACCCCGCGTTTCCTGTCGCTGATCGAGCGCAGCCGCATCGCCCTGTTCGCCATCGACGAGGCGCACTGCGTATCGCAATGGGGCCACGACTTCCGCCCCGAATACCGCCAGCTCACCGTGCTGCACGAGCGCTGGCCGCAGACCCCGCGCATTGCCCTCACCGCCACCGCCGACCCGCCGACCCAGCGCGAGATCGCCGAGCGCCTGGACCTGGCCCAGGCGTGCCATTTCGTCAGCTCCTTCGACCGCCCCAACATCCGCTACACGGTGGTGCAGAAGGACAATGCGCGGCGCCAGCTGCTGGACTTCCTGCGCGCGCACCGCGGCAGCGCCGGCATCGTCTACTGCATGTCGCGGCGCAAGGTCGAGGAGACCGCCGACTTCCTCGCCCGCGAGGGCCTGAACGCCCTGCCCTACCATGCCGGCTTGCCGGCCGAGGTGCGCGCCGACAACCAGCGCCGCTTCCTGCGCGAGGACGGCATCGTGATGTGCGCCACCATCGCCTTCGGCATGGGCATCGACAAGCCCGACGTGCGCTTCGTCGCCCACACCGACCTGCCCAAGTCGCTGGAGGGCTACTACCAGGAGACCGGCCGCGCCGGCCGCGACGGCGAGGCCGCCGAAGCCTGGCTGTGCTACGGCCTGGGCGACGTGGTGCTGCTCAAGCAGATGATCGAGCAGGGCGAGGCCGGCGAAGAACGCAAGCGCGTGGAACGGCGCAAGCTCGACCAGTTGCTGGGCTACTGCGAGTCGATGCAGTGCCGCCGCCAGGTGCTGCTGGCCGGCTTCGGCGAGACCTATCCGCAGCCCTGCGGCAACTGCGACAACTGCCTGCAGCCGGCCGACGCCTGGGATGCCACGGTGGCCGTGCAGAAGGCGCTGAGCTGCGTGTACCGCAGCGGCCAGCGCTTCGGCGTCGGCCACCTGATCGACATCCTGCGCGGCAACGAAGGCGAGAAGATCAAGCAGTTCGGCCACGACCAGCTCAGCACCTACGGCATCGGCAAGGACCTGGACGCGCGCGCCTGGCGCGGCGTGTTCCGGCAGCTGGTCGCCACCGGCCTGCTGGAAGTGGACAGCGACGCCTACGGCGGCCTGCGCCTCACCGACGCCAGCCGCCAGGTGCTCAAGGGCGAACGCAAGATCATGATGCGCCGCGAACTGCCCAGCCGCGGCCGCGAGCGCGGCGGCAGCCCGCGCACCGGCGTGCCGGTGCAGGCGCAGGACCTGCCCCTGTTCAATGCGCTGCGCGACCTCCGCGCCGGGCTGGCCAAGGAGCAGAAC
The DNA here is from genome assembly GCF_964278005.1 of uncultured Xanthomonas sp. Taxonomy (NCBI): domain Bacteria; kingdom Pseudomonadati; phylum Pseudomonadota; class Gammaproteobacteria; order Lysobacterales; family Lysobacteraceae; genus Xanthomonas; species uncultured Xanthomonas sp. The sequence continues at coordinate 865,652 of NZ_CAXYKF010000023.1, read as the reverse complement.
GTGCCGGCCTTCGTGATCTTCCACGACAGCACCCTGCGCAACATCGCCGAGCAGCGCCCGAGCAGCCTGGACGAACTGGCGCGGGTCGGCGGCATCGGCGGCAGCAAGCTGGCCCGCTACGGCCAGCAACTGCTCGACGTGGTGCACGGACAGGGTTGAAGCGCGGCACCGGCGCCTGCAGCATCGGCACGTCGCGGCGCGGCCCGCGGCGCCGACAGGCCGGGTTCAACGTGGTATTGATAGCGTCAGCGTCACGGCGGAGCGTCTGACAGGCTCCGCCGGGCCCCTCTCTTCTGGCGGATGCCCGATGAACCGCAGCCTCCTTTTCTTCGCCTGCGCCCTGCTTGCCGGCCCGGCCCTGGCCCAGACCGCCGATGCCACCAGCGACAGCGAGGCGGCCAAGCGCAAGCTCGACCTGAGCGTGCCGCAACAACCGATCACCTACGCCGATCCCGGCACCAAGGCCGATCCGCCGGGCACGTACTACGGCGATACCAGCGGCACCTCGGCCTCGGCGCAGAAGGCGGCGGCAGCGCAGGCGCGCGCCGAGGCCCTGCAGGCGCAGGCCGACCGCTGCAACGGCGACGTGCACGGCAGCGTCGCCACCGGCATCGGCTATTCCACGCATGGCGGCAACAGCAACTACCAGGCCGCCAATCTGAACCTGTGCAAGACCTCCTATACCGATGACGGCAAGCCGCGGCAAATGGGCATCAGCATCAGCGTCGGCCGCGGCGACGGCCCGGTGTTCGGTCGCGGCTACTATCCCGGCGCCTACGGCCCGCCGCCGTTCGGCTGGTAAGCACGGCGACACGAGGGCAGCGCCTAATCCGCTCCCGCCACGCTCGAATCGATGCACGTTGCGTCATCTCCCCACGGGGCGTTCCCGGTAACGCCCGTCGCGGCTGAAGCCGCTCCTTGTATCTGGACATGTCGCCCCTAAATAGGCGTCATGTCTTCCGACTGATCATCGGAGGAGGTGCGGGAGGTCCAGTCGCTCCTAAAGCTTCGAGCTTGCATCGTAGATCGGCTCCGCCCTCCACATGCTGGCCCTTGTGTGTCCGAACGGTATCCAGAGTCCGCCCCCGGGCGTGAACTCGCATCGACAAGGCAGGACCGGGCCCAGCGCCGATCATGACCCTGACACGATGGAGGAATCGCCTATGTCTGCCGTCATCGGCATCGACGTCGCCAAACGCAGTTTCGATGTGGCCATCGAGCTGACCAATGGCAAGCACCGTACCAAGGCCAAGTTGTCCAACGATGCCAAGGGCTTCCAGGCCCTGCAGGCATGGCTGCAGACGCATGCCCAGCCCGATAGCTGGATCGCCATGGAGGCCACCGGCACCTACCACCAGGCGCTGGCCGAGTTCCTCCACGCACGCGGCTATCGGGTGTGCGTGCTCAACCCGGCGCAGACGGCCGCGTACGCACGCAGCCACCTCAGCCGGGTCAAGACCGATCGCAGCGATGCCAAGCTGATCGCCAGTTATGCCCTGCGTCACCGCGAGCAGTTGCGCCGTTGGCACCCTGATCCACCGGCACTCAAGCAGCTCAAAGCGCTGGTGCGCCGGCGCCAGGATCTGCAACAGATGCTGCAGATGGAGCGCAACCGGCTGGACGTCGCTCCGGCCCAGGTGAAGGACTCGATCCAGGTCCATCTGGCCGATCTGCAACACCACATCGCCCAGATCGAGCAGGCCATCGATGACCATATCGACCAGGATCCGACCTTGCGTGGGCAGTGCGAGCTGCTGGTGAGCATCCAGGGGATTGCCGACACCAGCGCGGCCTTGATGCCGGCCGAGCTTGGCGATGTGAGGCGCTTCGCCGATGCCTCGGCGGTGACCGCCTTCGCGGGCCTGAATCCGTGCCTGCAGGAGTCGGGCGAGCGCAAAGGCCACGTCTGCATCTCGCGCACCGGCTCGCCCCGCTTGCGCGCAGGCCTGTTCATGCCGGCCCTGGTGGCCATGACCCACAACCCGATCATCCGGGCGCTGAAACAGCGGCTGAGCGAACGTGGCAAAACCGGCAAGCAGATCGTGTGCGCCGCCATGCGCAAGCTCCTGCACCTGGCCTACGGCGTTCTCAAATCGGGCACGGCGTTCGATCCGAAAAGGGGCCTTGCCTGCTAGGGGGAAGACGGTATCTACGGCACACTTCCCGAAGTTGACAGCAGTACCCGCCGGACTCCCAGGCTGGTCAGCACGCGGCTTGGAACTTTCCGACAGCGCGTGTCCCCCTGTTCACATCCGCAATCGCAGCATCCCGCGGTGCGCCGTGTCGTGCCGGCACCACTGAAACCGCCCGCTCCCACGCGCGCGCTCCAGCACCCAGTCATGCAGCCGTGCCCGCTGCGTCCATTGCGCGCGAAGTGCGCATCGACACCCCCACTCGAGAGTGCCGCCCGTCACGGTGGTGGCTATGGGATCGACTGACTTGCCGCCGCACGCGCGACCGCGACGCATCGCGTCTACAATCGCGCTGCCTTTATCGGCATGCCGTCCGCGGCGGCGTCACGTATCGCGTGCGCGTCGCGGCCGGTCGCCTGGCATACCTCCCCTTCATGTGGCATCGCTTCCCCCCGAGCTCACGCCATGTCCAACGTAGTCCGGCTGCACAGCGCCCGCGAACGCGAGCAGCGCCTGCACGATGACGTCCTCGATGCGGCCGAGCGCTGCATCGTCAAGAACGGCCTCGGCGCCACCACCTTCGAACTGATCGCCGGGACTGCCGAGGTCTCCTGCAGCGCGGTACGTCGGCAGTTCGACGACAAGCGCAGCCTGGTCCAGGCGCTGATGGAACGCGGCTACGAGCGTGCGATCCGCACCATGTGGCTGCTGCAACCGCCGCCGCACCAGGACGCGACCACCTTCATCGCCGGGGCATTGGAAGACTGGCTGGTGGCCGATGCCAACCAGCGGCGGCGGCGCCTGGATCTGGAGATGGACCTGGCCGCCGCACGCGACCCCGAACTGGCGCAGTACGCGCGCCGGCTCAACGTGTCCCTGGTGCAGAACCTCGGCGACCTGCTGCGGCGCATGCTGCGCGACCACGGCTGGAGCGGCAGCGAAGCCGAATTCCAGGCCCGCGTCTACGCGGTCGCAGCGATGTGCGGCGGCCTGCACATGATGATGACCACCGGCGTGGAGCTCAACCGCATGCATCTGCAGTTGATCCTGAGCGAGAGCCTGGCCGGGATCTTCAGCACGGCGCAGGCCTGACGCCGTCGTCCGCCGCGCCCTCCGCCCTGACGCTCGTCCACCCCATCACCGAAGTGACCGGGATCCTGATGCGCCCTGCGGACACAGACGCCGGCGCTGCGCTCCTGCACGAGGCGGCATGAGGCCGAGCGGCGTCATCCGCGAAACGACCCTGACCTGATCCCAGCAGCACTCGGCGTCGATGCACTGCTGCCGTCACAAGCAGGAGGTCGCCCTGGACGATGATCGGCGCCGGAGCAAGCGACCCACCGCGAGCGACGCTCAGGCAAGCGGCGCTGGCGCGTGCATGCCCTCCGCTGCGGCACGCAGCGCCTGAGCGATGTGCTGCAGCGTCCTGGAACGGACCGCGACATGCTGCCAGTACAGCGGCACGTCGAGCCAGCGCTGCGGGTCGACGACCACGATCTGCCGCTGCCGCAGCGCGGCCACCAGCATCGGCTCCGGCGCCAGGCACCAGCCCAGTCCACGCGCGGCCGCCTCGACGAAGCCGATGGAGGTCGGCAGGTAGTGGATCGGCGGGCTCAGCCGCGCGCGGGCGACGCGCCGCACGAAGCGCGCCTGCAGCGCGTCCTTGCGGTTGTAGACGATCATCGGAGCGCGGGCCAGCGCCACCGCATCCAGGCCGTCGGCAAAGTAGCGGGCGAAAAACGCCGGCGAGGCGATCGCGCGGTAGCGCATCGCGCCCAGCGCCAGCACATTGCAGCCCTGCAACGCCTTGCCGACGGAGGTGACGGCACCGAGCACCGCGCCGCTGCGCAACAGCTCCAGCGTGTGGTCCTGGTCGTCCACCTGGATATCGAACAGGTAGCCATGCGCGTCGTGCAGCGCCGCCAGCGCGTCCAGGAACCAGGTCTGCAGCGAATCGTCGTTGACGGCGATGGCGATGCTGCGTGCCGCTGCACTGCTCGCAGGCGCGGGCAACAGGTCGGCCACCGCCTCGGCCTCCAGCACCTGCATCGGCCGCACGCTGCGCAGCAGGCGCTCCCCGGCGGGGGTCGGCCGACATGGAGCCTGGCGCACGATCAGCACCTGGCCAAGCCGGTCTTCCAGCGCCTTGATCCGCTGCGAGACCGCCGACGGCGTCAGCGCCAGGCGGCGCGCGGCGGCCTCGAAGCTGCCTTCTTCCAACACGGCGGCGAAGGCGGACAGCTGGGGGTGGAGCAGATCCATGGCGGTTATGCGGATTAGAGATTCTTCAGAGCGTACAGGAGAATGAGTTTGGCTAATCACACCGACGCGTGCAGCATGCTCGCCCCATGTCCCAGGACCTCAACGCTATGTGGCTGCACGCACTGTTGGCCGGCCTCGTCGCCGGCGCCGGCCTGATCGTCGCCATCGGCGCGCAGAACGCCTTTGTGCTGCGCCAGGGACTGCAGCGTCGGCATGTCGGCCTGGTCGTGGCCGTGTGCGCCGCCAGCGACATCGCGCTGATCGTCCTCGGCGTGTCCGGCATCGGTGCCGTGGTGGACGCCTGGCCGGGCGTGCTGCAGGCCTTGCGCTTCGGCGGTGCGGCCTTCCTCGGCGCATACGCGCTACTTGCGGCACGACGCGCCTGGCGCGGCAGTGGCGGCCTGCTGGCGCACGGCGAGGATCAGCGGAGCTGGCAACGCGTCCTGCTGACCTGCCTGGCCTTCACCTTCCTCAATCCGCATGTCTACCTGGACACCATGGCGCTGCTGGGCAGCCTCTCCACGCACTACCCGGGACCACTGCGCTGGGCCTTCGCACTCGGCGCCTGCCTGGCCAGCGCGACCTGGTTCGGCAGCCTGGGCTACGGCGCGCGGCTGCTGCAGCCCGTGTTCCGCAAGCCCGCTGCGTGGCGGTTGCTGGATGCGGCGGTCGCGCTGTTCATGCTGGGCTTGTGCCTCGCGTTGCTCCTGCAGCCTTTGGGGTGAGCGATCGGGATGCGGTGGCTGCCAACCAGTGCGACTGGCCACGCTTGCAGCTTTCGCGCAATGGTGGAAGTGAATGCAGCAAGCCGACGACCACGCAATCCCGACAAGGAAGCAGCGCACCTCGCGTTGAATTCAGGAGTGATGTCCGAAGCTGGCGAAAAAAACGCCAAATGCGACGCGTGACCCGCTGAGCGGAGTGGTGGGCCGTGATGGATTCGAACCATCGACCAAAAGATTAAAAGTCTTCTGCTCTACCGACTGAGCTAACGGCCCAAAACAAGACCCCGGCGTTGCACCGGGGCGCGTAGTCTACCCCAGCACGGGGCGTTTCGCGAAATCAGGCATAGCGGGTCGGGTCGGCAACGCCGGCGTCGGCGAAGCCGGCCGCGCGCAGGCGGCAGGCATCGCAGTGGCCGCAGGCGCGGCCGGCGTCGTCGGCGCGATAGCAGGACACGGTCAGGCCGAAGTCCACGCCCAGGCGCACGCCTTCGCGCACGATGTCCGCCTTGCTCATGTGCTGCAACGGCGCATGCACGCGCAGCCCCGCACCCTCCACCCCGGCCTTGGTCGCCAGGTTGGCCAGGGTCTGGAACGCGTCGATGAACTCGGGGCGGCAATCGGGATAGCCGGAATAGTCCACTGCGTTGACCCCGCAGAAGATGTCGGCCGCGCCCAGCACCTCGGCCCAGCCCAGCGCCACCGACAGCATGATGGTGTTGCGCGCCGGCACATAGGTGACCGGGATGCCGTCGCCACCGGCGTCCGGCACCTCGATGTCGTCGGTCAGCGCCGAGCCGCCGATGCTGCGCAGGTCGACGTTGACGGTCTTGTGTGCCACCGCGCCCAGCGCCGAGGCGACGCGCGCGGCCGCATCCAGTTCTGAGGTATGGCGCTGGCCGTAGCGCACGCTCAAGGCATGCACCGCGAAACCCTGCGCACGGGCGATGGCGACGACGACGGCGGAGTCCATGCCACCGGAGAGAAGGACGACGGCGTTTTTCATCTGGATGCCGGGAGTGGGGAATGGGGAAACGGGAATGGGAAGAGCGTAGCAGTCAGGCTGGACCGGGAAGATCGAAGGTCTTCGAGAAGCGAAAGCGGATCAGGTAGAGCCACGCCTACCGCGCGGCGCTCTCCGATTCCCGTTTCCCCATTCCCGATTCCCAGCTGCGCGCCAGCGTGCAGCTACCGCCCCGGCTCGTCGTTCCACAGCAGCTTGTGCAACTGCATCTGGAACCGCACCGGCAGGCGATCGGCGACGATCCAGTCGGCCAGGTCGCGTGCGGTCAGTTCGCTCTTGCTCGGCGAGAACCAGACGGTGCAGCGCGTGTCCAGTCGGTGTTCGGCGACCACGGCGCGCGCCCATTCGTAGTCGGCGCGGCCGCACAGGACGAACTTGATCTGGTCGCGCGCGGTCAGCAGCGGCAGGTTCTCCCAGCGGTTGCGGTGCGCCTCCTGCGACGCCGGGGTCTTGATGTCGAGCACCCGCGACACGCGCGGGTCGACTTCGGCGATGTCCAGCGCGCCGGAGGTCTCCAGCGACACGTCGTAGCCGGCGTCGCACAGGCGCTGCAGCAGCTGCAGGCAGCGCTTCTGCGCCAGCGGTTCGCCGCCGGTGACGCAGACATGCCGCACGCCGTGGCGCGCCACCTCGTCGAGGATCGCGTCGATGTCCCACCATTGCCCGCCGTGGAAGGCGTAGGCGGTGTCGCAGTAGCTGCAGCGCAGCGGGCAGCCGGTGAGACGCACGAACACGGTCGGCCAGCCGGCGCTCTCGGCCTCGCCCTGCAGCGACAGGAAGATCTCCGTCAGCTTCAGGCGGGGCAGCGGGCTTTGGACGATATCGCTGGGAACGGCGGCCATGGCGGGAGAAGAGTGCTCCCGCGACGACGGCGGCAGCGTTAGGGGCTCAGCGCAGCTGCTGGCCGAGACGGATCGACTGCAGGCGGTCCTGCGCGGTCCGCGCGGCATCGGACCCAGGATACTTCGCGCCGACCTGTTGCAGGGTCTGCTCGGCGTCCTGGACGCGGCCTTCGCCGTACTGGGACAGGCCGAGCTTGAGCAGCGCACCGGGCGCCTTGTCGTGGGTTGGGTAGCGGCCGATCAGGTCCTGGAACTGGGCCTCGGCCAACTGGAAGTTCTTGGTGGCGTAGTAGCTCTCGCCGAGCCAGTACAGCGCGTTCGGCGCATACACGCCGTTCGGGTAGGCCTGCAGGAAGTTCTGGAACAGGTTCGCCGAGTCGGCGTACTTGCCCGCCTTCAGGGCGTCGAAGGCGACGTTGTAGGCGGCACGCTCGTCGCCGGCGGCAGCCAGGGTGCCGGCGTCGCCGTGCACCGACGGCGGCGGCTCGGCGACGGCGGATGGCTTGCCTGCGGGCGCGGCCGGCGCGACAGCCGGTGCGGCGCCATTGGCCGGCGGCAACGACGGCGTCGCCCCTGCCCCTGCACCATTCTCGAGCCGGCCCACGCGGCCATCCAGGTCCAGGTACTGGTCCTTGATTTGCTGCTTGAGCTGGTCGTTGCTGTGCTGCAGTTGTTCGATCGTGGCCTCCATCGACTGCATCTGCGTCCGCAGCTGGTTGAGCTGGTTCAGCATATCGGTGTTGGCCTGGGTATTCATGGCCTGCTGCTCGAGCGCGGAAACGCGATCGGCCAGGCTTGCGCGCTGCGCATGAGCCGGCGCGGCGGCCACGAGGGCCGCCGCGACGATCATCGATGTAAGGACACCGATACGCATCTTTTCTTACTGCGCCGTGTAGACGATCTCGACGCGACGGTTCTGCGACCAGCAGGACTCGTTCGACTCGGTGCAGACCGGACGCTCTTCGCCGTAGCTGACCACGGTCAGCTGCGCAGCCGAGCCACCGTTGGCCTGCAGCGCCGAGGACACGGCGTTGGCACGACGCTCGCCCAGGCCCATGTTGTACTCGCGCGAACCACGCTCGTCGGTGTTGCCCTGCAAGGTGATACGCGAGGACGGACGGTCACGCAGGTACTTGGCGTGGCACGCCATGATCGCCTGGAATTCCGGCTTCACGGCGTCCTTGTCCAGGTCGAAGTAGACCACGCGCTGACGCAGGCAGGAATCGGTGTCCAGGTCGCCCGGGCCGTACAGACCGGAGGTCGACGGGCCGGTCGGGGCGGTGGTACCGGTGGTGCCGGTGGTGTCGGTCTGGGGCTGTTCCTTGACCTTCTTGGCGCAGCCGGCCAGAGCTGCAACGGACAACAGCGAAACAAGCAGAACGCGGGTGGTCTTGTTCATGGGGATACCTTGTGGCTCCTGGGCCGATGAGGGGTTCAACAGCGAAATATTAACACCAAACTTACATGTCAACGTGCGGTGCGATACGGCGACCAGGACGGTTCGCGCACGTCGCCATCGGCGAGCACCAGGCGCTGCCGCACGCGGGCATCGGCCGAGACCGCGTACAGCACGCCACGGCCGCCTTCACGCGCCGCATACAGCACCATGCTGGCGTTGGGGGCGAAGCTCGGCGACTCGTCCAGCGAACCGGTCGACAGCGTGCTCCAGCGCGGCGACCCCAGGCTGCGGTCCATCATCGCGATCTTGTAGGTGTTGCCGCTGCCCTGGGCCACGACCAGCTTGTTGCCGTCGAAGGACACGCTCGGGGTCGCGTTGTAGTTGCCCTGGAAGGTGATGCGGGTGGCGCTGCCACCGGTGGCCGGCACCTGGTAGATCTGCGGGCGGCCGCCGCGGTCGGAGGTGAAGTAGATGCTGTTGCCGTCCGGCGCCCAGGTCGGCTCGGTGTCGATGCCGAAGTGGTTGGTCAGCTGGGTCAGCTGCTTGCTGCCCAGATCCATCACGTAGATCTCCGGGTTGCCGCTGCGCGACAGCGCCAGGGCCAGCTTCTTGCCGTCCGGCGAGAACGACGGCGCGCCGTTGATGCCGCGGAAGCTGGACACCAGCTGGCGCGCACCGGTAGCGATGTCCTGGATGTAGATCGACGAGTTGCCGCGCTCGAAGCTCACGTAGGCCAGCTTCTTGCCGTCCGGGCTCCAGTTCGGCGACAGCAGCGGCTCGGCCGAGCGGACGATGGTCTGCGGGTTGTAGCCGTCGGAGTCGGCCACCATCAGCGCATAACGCATCGCCCCGCCCTTGCCGCTGGCGGTGACGTAGGCGATGCGGGTCCAGAACGCGCCGCGCACGCCGGTGATCTTCTCGTAGATGGCGTCGGCCATCTGGTGGGCGACGTCGCGCATGGCGTTGGCGCGAGCGGTCATCGCCAGGCCGAGCATGCGCTCGCCCTTGCCCACGTCGAACAGTTCGTACTCGACCCGGTAGGCGCCTTCGCCGGCATCCATCACCCGGCCGACCACCAGATAGCTCTGCTTCAGCGCACGCCAGGTGGCGAACTGCACCTCGCTGCCGCGGGTCGGGCGCTCCACGATCTGCGATTCGGGCAGGTTGCGGAACTGGCCGGAGCGATCCAGGTCGGCGCGAACCACCGCGGCGACGTCGGTGCTCGGCGGGGTCGCCGATCCCTGGTACGGCATCGGCACGACGGTGATCGGGGTCGCCGAGGCATTGCCGCCGACGATGTCGATTTCCAGGCCCTTGTCCTGCGCGGACGCGGCGAGAGGCAGCAACAGGGCGGTGAGAACGGCAAGCCAGCGCGGCAGTTTCTTCATGGGTCGCTCAGCAGGATCGGAAAGGCGCAAGAGATAGCAATGCGCGGGTGAACGTATTCGCAATCATGAACCATCGCCATGTGAAGCCGATGGCAGGACGCAGCACATTATCGCCCATCGCATGTCGGGTGGATGGCTGGGGCGCGCGCAACGCGGCGTCAGCCGCCGGGGTCATTGGTCCTGGGCGGTGAAGTTGAAGGTCAGGTTGCGCGCGAACACGGTCTCGAAGCCACGGTAGGGCAAGGGCTGGGCACGCAGCACCGCGGCCTCGATCGAGCGGCGGCCGGCCTCGTCGTAGGGACAGTCGGGGCTGACCTTGGCCTGCATGACCTGGCCACCTGGGATCTGGGTGATCGAGATCTTGCACTTCTGCCCCAGCGGCACCGAGTCCGGGCGCACCCACTGACTCAGCACCGCCTGCTGGATCGCCGCGGCGTACTTGGCCTGCAGGTCGGTGTTGGTGCCGTTCTGGCCCGGCGCCTGCTGCGGCGTGGTGGCCGCGGCCGCCGACGCCTTCTTGGCGTTCAGGTCGGCGATCTGCTGCAGCTTCTGCTGCGCCAGCTGGGCCTCGCGCTCCAGCTTCTCGCGCTGCTTGCGGATGTCGGCGATCTTCTTCTGCCGCTCCTCTTCCTGCTGCGCGGCCAGGCGCTGCTTCTGCTCGGCCTCCTGCTGGCGCTTCTGCTCGGTCAGGTCGATCTGTTCCTGGCGGCGCTTGGCCTCCTGCTCCTGCTTCTCCTTTTCCTGGGAGATCGCGGTGCGGGTGGCGCGGTCCTGGTCGACCTTGTCGGGCACCGGGACGAAGTCCTGCGCCTTCTGCTGCTGCGGGGTCGGCGCCTGCTGCGGCTTGGGCGTGGGCAGCGGCTGCGGCGGCGGCACCGTGTCTTCCTCGGCGATGTCCTTGACCGGCTCGGGCAGCGGTTCGGGCAAGGGCTTGGGCGCGTCCTTCACCGCCTTCTGCGCCGAGCGCACGTCGGCGGCCGAGACCACCAGCGAGGCCTCGACCATCGGCGAACCGGCGGCGGGTTCGACCTGGCGCACCGGCGACCACCACCAGGCCAGGAAGAACAGCAGTGCGATCAGCACGTGCACCAGCAACGCCAGGGCGACCCCGAAGATCAGCCCCTTGTCGTCGCCGCGCTGCTGCGGCGGGCGGGAATCGGCTTCAGCGTGCATTGTTTCCGGGCTGACTCATCAAGCCGACCTTGGGCACCCCGGCCTGCTGCAGCATGACCATGGTGTCCATGACCAGTTGGTAGTTCGAGGTGCCGGGCGCGGCAACGAACACCGGCACGTCCTTGTTCTGGCCGACGAAGGCCTGGATCTTGGCCTTCAGCTCCGGCGCTGCGATCTTCTGCGGCTTGCCGTCCTGCAGGGTCAGCGTGTAACGGCCCTCGGCATCGACGGTGACGATCACCGGATCCTTCTTGCTCTCCACCGAGCGCGCGGTGGAATCGGGCAGGTCCACGTCCACGCTCAGGCTGAGCAAGGGCGCGGTGACCATGAAGATGATCAGCAGCACCAGCATCACGTCGATGTACGGCACGACGTTGATCTCGGACTTGAGCTTGCGGCGCTTGCGGCGGGAAATGGCGGCAGTCATGCGGGAATCCTGGGAGTCGTGGACAGGCGGGCGACGCTCAGTCGCCGCTGGCCTGGCGCTGCAGGATGGAGCTGAACTCTTCGGAGAAGGTCTCGAAGCGCACGGCCAGGCGCTCGACCCGGGTGGTGAAGCGGTTGTAGGCCCACACCGCCGGGATCGCCACGAACAGGCCGATGGCGGTGGCGAACAGCGCCTCGGAGATGCCCGGCGCGACCGCGGCGATGCCCGCCTGCTGGCCGCTGTTGATCATGTCGTGCATGGTCACCATGATGCCGAACACGGTGCCGACCAGGCCCACGTACGGGGCGGTGGAGCCGATGTTGGCGAGCAGTTCCAGGTTGCGCTCCAGGCGGTCGACCTCGCGCGCGTAGGTCGCGCGCATCGCCCGCTGCGCGCCTTCCAACTGGATGCGTGCATCGAGCCGGCGCTTGTCGCGCAGGCGGGTGAATTCGCGGAACCCGGCCTCGAAGATCGCCTCCAGCCCGCCGACCACGCGGTTGCGGTCGGTGGCGCCGGCGTAGAGCTTGCTCAGGTCGGTGCCGGACCAGAAGCGGTTCTCGAAGTCGTCGGCCTCGCGGTTGGCGTCCTTGAACACCTTGCCCTTGCGGAAGATGATGACCCAGCTGATCAGCGAGCCGAGCAGCAGCAGCAGCACGATCACCTTGACCGGCAGGCTGGCCTTGACCATCAGGTCCAGGTAGTTGATGCCGCCATGGGCGGCGGTGCTGGCGACGGCCTGGGTGGCGGTCTGGGTCACGTCCTGCGGCAGCGCCTCCACCACCGTGTCCTGCAGGGCCAGGAGCAATGCGATCATCCGTCGTTCCTCAGTAATTCGGCTTCAGTGATTTCAAGAACTTTCAATGCATCGTGCAGCGCGTCGTCCATGCCGCGCGGGCGGAAGCTGCCGGCGCTGAGCGCGGCCACCCGCACCTGCGCGCGCAACAGCAGCTCCCCGTCGTCGCGGCGGATCGACTGCGCGAACACCAGGCTGGCGCGCTTGCATTGCGACAGCGCGACGCCGACCTGCAGGGAATCGTCCAGGCGTGCCGGGCGCAGGAAGTCGAGTTGCATCGCGCGCACCGCGAACACCAGATCGTGTTGCAGGCGCAGACGCTCCTGACCATACCCCAGCGCCCGCAACCACTCCGTGCGCGCCCGCTCCAGGAAGGCCACGTAGCGCGCGTGGTAGACCACGCCACCGGCGTCGGTATCTTCCCAGTAGACGCGTGTCGGCCAACTGAATAGCCGGGAATCGGGAACGGGGAATGGGGAATCGGCAGTCAAGAGCGGCGCTCCTGTCGATAGCTAGGTAACCAGAACATCCTAGAACAGCGCCCCCGATTCCCCATTCCCGATTCCCAATTCACGGTTCTTGGGCTGCAAGCCCAGGTGCAGATAGGCCTTATTGGTGGCCATGCGGCCGCGGGCGGTGCGGATCAGGTAGCCCTGCTGGATCAGGTAGGGCTCGATCACGTCCTCCAGGGTGCCGCGCTCCTCCGACAGCGAGGCGGCCAGCGACTCGACGCCGACCGGACCGCCGTCGAAGTACTCGATGATGGTGCGCAGCATGCGCCGGTCCAGCTCGTCGAAGCCCTCGGCGTCGACCTTGAGCATCTGCGTGGCGGCCTGCGCCACGGCCAGGTCGATCTGCCCGCCGGCGCGGACCTGGGCGAAGTCGCGAACCCGCCGCAGCAGGCGGTTGGCGATGCGCGGGGTGCCGCGCGCGCGGCGCGCGATCTCGGCGCAGCCGTCGGCGTTGCAGGCGATGCCGAGGATGCTGGCGGAGCGGCGCACGATCTGCGCCAACTCGTCCGGGGTGTAGAAGGCCAGGCGCTGGACGATGCCGAAGCGGTCGCGCAAGGGCGCGGTCAGCAGGCCGGCGCGGGTGGTGGCGCCGATCAGGGTGAACGGCGGCAGATCGATCTTGATCGAGCGCGCGGCCGGGCCCTCGCCGATCATGATGTCGATCTGGAAGTCTTCCATCGCCGGGTACAGCACTTCTTCCACCACCGGCGACAGGCGGTGGATCTCGTCAATGAACAACACGTCGTGCGGCTGCAGGTTGGTCAGCAGCGCGGCCAGGTCGCCGGCCTTCTCGATCACCGGGCCGGAGGTGACCCGCAGGTTGACCCCCAGCTCGTTGGCGATGACGTGGCTCAGCGTGGTCTTGCCCAGGCCCGGCGGCCCGAAGATCAGCACATGGTCCATCGCCTCCCCGCGCGCCTTGGCCGCCTCGATGTAGATCGACAACTGCTCGCGCACCGGCTGCTGGCCGAGATAGTCGTCCAGCCGCTTGGGGCGGATGCTGGCCTCGGCCGCGTCATCCTCGCGGGTGGCGCTGCTGGCGATGATGCGGTCCATGGAAAGCCGGGATTGGGGAATCGGGAATGGGGAATCGAGCGGACAATAGTAGCGGTTGGCGGCACGGCTGGCGCTTACTTTGATGGTCGCCGCCTGGTTTCAGGCCAGACGCCGCGGCAGTTGCCTTTCCCTGTTCCCCATTCCCGCCTCCCCATTCCCAAGGCCGCGACACCGTCGCGGCCTCAGATCTCCACCTGCGCGCCCAGTTCCACCAGGCGGTTGCCGGGGATGCGGAAGAAGCCGGTGGCGGGGGCGGCGTTGCGGTGCATGACCGCGAACAGCTTGTCGCGCCAGATCGGCATGCCGCGGTTGGCGCTGGCCACGATGGTCTCGCGGCTGGCGAAATAGGTGGTGTCCATGGGGTCGAAGTAGATCCCGCCCTGGTCGCAGGAGCGCATCAGCGCCAGCGGCACGTCCGGGGTCTCCATGAAGCCGAAGCGCACGTAGACCCGGTAGAACTCGTCGCCGATCGCGTCGATCTTCAGCCGCTGCCCGGCCGCCGCGTACGGCACCTGCAGGGTTTCGACGGTCAGGAACACGTTGCGCTCGTGCAGCACCTTGTTGTGCTTGAGGTTGTGCATCAGCGCGTGCGGCACCACCATCGGGTCGGCGGTCAGGAACACCGCGGTGCCGGGCACGCGCACCGGCGGCGCCAGCATCAGCCCGGGCAGGAAGGTGTCGAGTTTGATGCCGTCCTTGCGGATCTCGTCGTGCAGCAGCTTGCGGCCGCGGCGCCAGGTTCGCATCAGGGTGAACAGGATCAGGCCCAGCAGCAGCGGGAACCAGGCACCGTCCAGGAACTTGATGATGTTGGCGTAGAAGAACGCGCAGTCCACGGCCAGGAAGACCAGGGCGAACAGCCACAGCAGCGGCGCCGGCACGCGCGGATTGGCGCGCGCGTAGATGACCATCAGCACGGTGGTGATCAGCATGGTGCCGGTGACCGAGACGCCGTAGGCGGTGGCCAGCGAGGTGGAGTCGCCGAAGCCGATCACCGCCACCACCACCAACGCCAGCAGGCACCAGTTCACCGCCGGCACGTAGATCTGGCCGATCGTGGAGTGCGAGGTGTGGCGGATGTGCATGCGCGGGATGTAGCCCAGCTGCATGGCCTGGCTGGCCACCGAGTAGGCGCCGGTGATCAGCGCCTGCGAGGCGATCACCGTGGCCGCGGTGGCCAGCACGATCATCGGGTACAGCGCCCACTCCGGCACCGCCTCGTAGAACGGGTTGCTGACTGCCGCAGGATCGCGCAGCACCAGCGCGCCCTGCCCCAGGTAGGTCAGGGTCAGCATCGGCAGCACCACGCACTGCCACGAGCGGCGGATCGCCTTGGCGCCGAAATGGCCCATGTCCGCGTACAGCGCCTCGCCGCCGGTCACCGCCAGCACCACCGCACCGAGCACGAACACCGCGTGCCAGTTGTGTTCGGCGAAGAAGCGCACGCCCCACCACGGGTTCAGCGCGTGCAGCACTTCCGGCGCGCGCGTCATGTTGTAGACGCCGATCGCGCCCAGGGCCACGAACCAGACCAGGGTGATCGGCCCGAACGCCTTGCCCACCCGCTCGGTGCCGTAGCGCTGGGCCATGAACAGCATGCCCAGCACCACCAGGGTGATCGGCACCACGAACGGCTCCAGCTTGGGCGCGGCCACCTCCAGGCCTTCCACCGCCGACAACACCGAGATGGCCGGGGTGATGACGCCGTCGCCGAAGAATAGCGAGGCGCCGAAGATGCCGAGGATGCCGACCACGTACATCGAGCGCGAGCCGCCCGGCAGGGTCCGCTGCGCCAGCGCGGTCAGCGCCATGATGCCGCCCTCGCCGTCGTTGTCGGCGCGCATGATCACGGTGACGTACTTGACCGTGACCACCAGCATCAGCGCCCAGAACACCAGCGACAGGATGCCCAGCACGGTGTCGTGGTCCGGGGTCAGCCCGTAGTGCGGCGAGAACGCTTCCTTGAGCGTGTACAGCGGACTGGTGCCGATGTCGCCGAAGACCACGCCGATGGCGGTCAGCATCACCCCAAAGCCCGTCTTGGCGTGCGGATCGTGGCTGCCCGGGCGGGCGGCGGAACTGGAGGAGCTGGACATGGTGGGAAGAGTAGCGCCAGAACGTGAAGAAAGAGCGGGGAGCCGAGCCGACCCGAGGTCAGCGCAGCGCCGCCTGCAGGGCCTTGCGGATCACCGTGGCGACCTCGTCGCCGTCGGCGGCGGCGTCGCGCGCCATCTTCGCCGCCTCGGCCGGCTTGTAGCCGAGCTGCTGCAGGGCCACCGTGGCCTCGGAGACCGCGTCGGTACCCAGTTGTCCGGTCACCGGCGCACCGCCGCTGAAGTCGGCCGCGCGGTCGCGCAGTTCCACCACCATGCGCTCGGCGGTCTTCTTGCCGATACCGGGGATGCGGGTCAGCGCGGTGACGTCGGCGGCGGTGATCAGCCGCGCGAACTCGTCGACGCTGACCCCGGACAGCACCGCCAGCGCGATCTTCGCGCCGATCCCGCTGACCCGCTGCACGTCGCGGAACAGCCGCCGCTCGCCCTCGCGCAGGAAGCCGTACAGCGACACGCTGTCCTCCTTCTGCGCATAGTGGGTGAACAGGATGACGTCGCGACCGACGTCGGGCAGGTCGTAGAAGGTGCTCATCGGCGCCTCCAGCTCATACCCCACCCCACCCACGTCGATCACCAGCCACGGCGGCTGCTTGTAGGCCAGGATCCCGCGCAGACGGCCGATCATTGGGCGCCTCGTGCGAGGCGCCGGGATTGGGGAATGGGGAATGGGGAATGGGCAAAGCGGGTGACCGCTTCACCGCTTCTGCCGTTCCGATTCCCGATTCCCGACTCCCGATTCCCAGCCTTTGTCATTTTCTACTCCACGCCTGCTGCGTGCTGACGCCCAGGCGCTGCGCGGTGGCGCGCACGTGGGCATGGGTGATGGCGACGGCCAGTGCGTCGGCGGCGTCGGCCTGAAGTTTGCCGGTCAGGCTCAGCATGAGACCGACCATGTGTTGCACCTGCTGCTTCTCCGCCGCGCCCTTGCCGACCACGGCGAGCTTGATCTCCTTGGCGGCGTACTCGTGCACCGGCAACTCGCGCAGCACCGCCGCGCAGATCGCCGCGCCGCGGGCATGGCCGAGCTTCAGTGCCGCGTCGGCGCTCTTGCCCATGAACACGCGTTCGATCGCCACTTCCTGCGGCTGGTACTCCTCGATCAGCGCATCCAGCCCGTGCAGCAGGCGCTTGAGCCGCAGGGCGAAGTCGCCCTCGCCCAGCAGTACCAGCGGCGCGTGGTGCACGTGCCGGGTACGGCCGGCCGCGTCCACGTCGATGATGCCCACGCCGGTGCGCTGCGAGCCGGGGTCGATGCCGAGGATGCGGGTAGAGCCGGGATTGGGGAATCGGGAATCGGGAATCGTGAAAGCAGCGCCCGTGCGGGCAGAGATGCCCGTGGCAGCCATCGACGTCGGCGATGCCTCCGGCACCGGCACGGCGCCGCCCCGGGTTCCGGGTCTTGGGCCCCGGGCCCCGGGTTTCATGGTGTCAGCCCCCGTCACTCAGCGCGGCCTGGTCGACGTTGGAATAGACGTTCTGCACGTCGTCCAGGTCTTCCAGCATGTCCAGCAGCTTGCGCACCTGCACCGCGGTGTCGCCGTCCACGGCGATGTCGTTGTCGGCGCGGAAGGTGATTTCGGCGTGGTCGGCGGCCAGGCCGGCCGCGTCCATGGCGTCCTTGACTGCCTGGAACGCCTCCGGCGCGGTCAGCACGTCGATCGCGCCGTCCTCGGGGTAGACCACGATGTCGTCGGCGCCGGCCTCGATCGCCGCCTCGGTGATCTTCTCCTCGTCGGCGCCGGCGGCGAAGCTGAGCACGCCCAGGCGCTTGAACATGAAGGCCACCGAGCCGTCGGTGCCCATGTTGCCGCCGCATTTGCTGAAGGCGTGGCGCACGTCGGCCACGGTACGCACGCGGTTGTCGGTCAGGCAGTCCACGATCACCGCCACCCCGCCCGGGGCGTAGCCCTCGTAGCGCACTTCCTCGTACTCCACGCCTTCCAGTTCGCCGGTGGCCTTCTTGATCGCCCGCTCGATCACGTCCTTGGACATGTTCGAGGCCAGCCCCTTGTCCATCGCCACGCGCAGCCGCGGGTTGTTGGACGGATCGCCGCCGCCGGCGCGCGCGGCGACGCCGATCTCGCGGATGATCTTGGTGAAAATCTTGCCGCGCTTCGCATCGGATGCGTTCTTGCGGGCTTCGATCGAGGGGCCTCTACCCATGGGGCGTTCCGGACAGTTGTAAGGACAAGACGCGGATTTTACCTGATGCCGCGCACATCCCGCGGCCCGGCCGCGCCGACGACCGACCGCGCGTGCGACCGGCGCATGCCGCCCGTTCCACGGCCGGCGCCCACTCCAGCGCGCGTCGGCCCGTGCTGCCGGTCGAACCTTGGCGGACTGTCTACCCAAGCGCGCCACATCGCTGCCAGAACTGTCATGCCCCACCTGGAGGCTGAACGCGTAAGTCGCGCCCGCTTTCCATCGCACCGAAAGGAGATCCCTCATGTCCCGCACCACCCCCGCCCCGTTCCTGTCGCTGGCCCTGCGCTGCCTGGGCCTGCTCGCCCTTGCCGCCCCGGGCCTGGCCAGCGCCCAGACCGATGCCTTCCGGGGCCGCTACAACGCCGGCGTCACCACCTATGCGATCAGCGGCCAGGAACCCCGCGCGACGGGCAAGTACCCGGTCTACGTGCATATCGGCGGGACCGGCGAGAACTACCAGAGCAACTGGGCGATGGCCGCGGTGAATGCCGCCGCGGCCAAGGGCTTCGTGGCGGCCTCGGTGGAGTACGACAACGCCAGCTTCGGCAGCTGCGGCGTCATCGGCAACCGCGCCAAGTCCATCTTCGACGCGCAGAACATCAACAGCGCCATCGCCCAGCTCTGCGCCCGCGACAAGGCCGATTGCTCCAAGGGCGTGGTGACCGGCGGGCTCAGCCAGGGCTCGATCATCTCGGTGCTGGCGCACGACTACGATCCCCGGGTCGCCGCCTCGTTCGGCCAGGGCACCGGCGCGACCTACACCGCCTACTACAACCTGGCCTCCTGCATCGCCGACGGCAACCACAGCCTGCCGTCCGATCGCCTGCGCATCATCAACGGCGAGCGCGACATGTTCGTCGGCGGCACCGAGAACGTCGCCCGCACCCAGGCGCAACTGGTCACCGGCCTGCGCTGCGACGGGCAGCAGTCGTGCTTCCGCAGCAACGGCAGCGGCTGGTACGTCGTCAAGGACCGGGAGGTGCAGGACCTCTACGCCGACCACTGCTTCATGGGCTTCGGCGGCTATCCAGGCACCCAGTGCACGGGCGTGCTGGTCGACGGCAACTACCGCAGCGGCACCGCCGCCTGGGCGCTCAACCCCACGCTGGACTGGCTGAAGACCTTCGTGACGCCGTAAGCGGCGGCATCGCCTGTGCCGGCGCCAAGGCGGTCGGGCGGATACCGCGACGCGGCGCCGGCCACCGCCGCCGCCGGACGCTCGATGTCTTGCGACCGGCTCAGGCGGCGAAGCGGCCGTCGCGCAGGAAGGCGGCGGTCTGCCGCGCGGCCTGCGCCGAGAACAGCAGGCCGCTGTGGCTGGCGCGGACCTGGCAGTGATCGCCCAGGCCGGGCACGCGGGTCTCGGCCAGGGCTACGCTGCCGTCGGACTCCGGCCCCAGCGCGACAAAGCGTGCGCCCAGCCCGCGCGCCACGGTGCCGGCGACCATGCCGACCTCGGCCGGCCCGTCCCAGCGCGCCACACCCTGCTGCAAAAGCGCCGCGCTGCGGCCCAGCGCCAGTCCGAGCCGCCGTTGCGCCAGGGCGCGCGCGGCGGCACTGCCGGCCAGCGGGCTGCCCAGGCACACCACCCGGGTCACCGGCAGCGAGGGCAGCTCCCGCAAGGCCTGCAAGGCGATCAGGCCGCCGAGGCTATGCCCGACCAGCGCCACCGGACCGGTGGCTGCCATACGTTCGATGCGGGCGTGCAGCCGTGGGAGCGCGGCCTCGGCGCCGCCGAACGCGGTCGAATAGCCGAAGCTGGCGACGCGCCAGCCCTCGCGGCGCAGGCGCAGCGCCAGCGGCAGCAGCCACGGCCGCGCGTTCCAGATGCCATGCAGCAACAGCACCTGGGGCGCGGCGGCCATCGGCGACTCAGCCGCAGGTGGTGCGAACGATGTGATTGCTGCCATCCAGGAACACGTTGAGCCGATCCAGGCGCAGGTCGCGGGTCACCGCCTGGCCCGGCGCGATCGGCCGCACCACGCCGGCTCCGCTCTCCTTCCAGACCCGGCTCATGGTCGCCTGGGTGGCCTCCTGGCCCACCGCCCAGGCCACGGCCTCGACGTTGCAGCGGCCATCGCCCTGCACCGTCGGCCCGGCACTGGCCGGCTGCAGCGACGCCGGTGGCGCGCACGCGGCCAGCAGCGGCACGACGGCGGCGATTCCCATCCACGGTCGGAACATGGCGTGCTCTCCTCAAGCTGGACAGGCCAGCACTGTAGCGCGCACTCGTTGCCGCTGTGTCGACGCGGCATGCCCGGACGACGTCCGGCGGCAGGCGTCAGGCCGCGCGCGGCGGCCGGCGCAGGATGAATTCGAGATCGCGCACCTGCCCTACCGGGAATTCGTAGGTGCCGACCTTCTCGAAGCCGTAGCGCGCGTAGAACCGCTGCGCGCCCAGGTTCTCCGACCACACGCCGAGCCACAGCGTGCGCGGGCCGTCGCGCTCCAGCCAGGCCAGGGCGGTATCGAACAGCCGGGCACCCCAGCCGCCGTTCTGGTGCGCGCGCAGCAGGTACAGCCGCTTCAGTTCGCCATCGCCAGGCGTCACGTCGGGATGCGGCAGGCCGCAAGGGCCGGCGGCAGCGTGTCCCACCACCTCGCCGTCATGCTCGACCAGCCAGATCGCGTAGTCCGGATGCGCCAGCACCACCTGCGCGCGCTCGATCGAATAGGCTTCGTCGAGGAAGGCCTGCAGGTCCTGCGCAGGATACAGATGGCCGAAGGTTTCGCAGAAGGTGGCCGTGGCGATGCGGGTCACCGCCGCGGCATCGTCCGGCGTGGCGCGACGAATCAGCACGGCTCAGCGCGCCGGGTGCGCGGCGTCGGCGTCGGCCTCTTCGCCGTCGTCCTCGTCTTCGTCCTCGTCGTCGCCTTCTTCCTCGTCCTCTTCTTCCTCGTCGTCTTCCTCGTACTCGTAGTCGTCCTCGCCGAAGTCCTCGCCGTCCCAACGGCCCTCCGGATCCGGCACGAACGCCAGCGGCGCATTGGCGCCGCTGCCGGCGCGCACCAGCCAGCCGCCGAACACGCGCGCGCGCTGGGTGACGATGGCCTCCACTGCGCCCTCGTTGCCGAGGGTTTCCCACTCCAGATTGAATGCGGTCTCGCTCATGTGTCGGCCTGCGCTACGGTTGGAAGAAAGGGGTCACTGCGCCTGCGGGCGCACCTGCACGTGCACTTCGGCCAGCTGCGCGTCGGCGATCGGCGACGGCGCGTCGGTCATCAGGTCCTGCGCGCCGGTGGTCTTGGGGAACGGGATCACGTCGCGGATCGACTCGGTGCCGGCCATCAGCGCGGCGATGCGGTCGATGCCGAAGGCAATGCCGCCGTGCGGCGGCGCGCCGTAGTTCAGCGCATCCAGCAGGAAGCCGAACTTGGCGCGCGCTTCCTCGGCACCGATGCCGAGCAGCTCGAACACCGCGCTCTGCATGTCCGGGCGGTGGATACGGATGGAACCGCCGCCGATCTCGTTGCCGTTGAGCACCATGTCGTAGCCACGCGACACCGCGGTCTTGGCGTGGGCGCGCAGTTCGGCGATGTCGTCCACGGCCGGCGCGGTGAACGGGTGATGCAGGGCGACGTAGCGCTGCGCCTCCTCGTCCCATTCGAACATCGGGAAATCGGTGACCCACAGCGGCCGCCAGCCATCGGCGATGAGGTCGAAGTCCTTGCCGGCCTTCAGGCGCAGCGCGCCCATGAAGTCGGAGACCTTGCCGTAGGCGCCGGCGCCGAAGAACACGATGTCGCCGTTGCCGGCACCGACATGGGCGAGCAGCGCGGCGAAGGCGGCCTCGCCGAAGAACTTCTGGATCGGCGAGCTGATCTCGCCGCTGTCGGCGATCTTGACGTAGGCCAGGCCCTTGGCGCCGTACTTGGCGGCGTGCGCGGCGTACTCGTCGATCTGCTTGCGCGAGAGGCTGGCGCCACCGGGAATGCGCAACGCGGCGACGCGGCCGTCGGGGTCGGCGGCCGCCGCAGTGAACACCGCGAAGTCGCTGTCCTTGACCAGCTCGGCGACATCGGTCAGTTCCAGGGCGATGCGCAGGTCCGGCTTGTCAGAGCCATAGCGGCGCATGGCCTCGGCCCAGGTCATGCGCGGGAATTCGGCGGCCAACTCGACGTCGACCACCTCCTTGAAGATGGCGCGGACCATGGCTTCGACGAAGTCCTGCACGTCGCGCTCGCGGACGAAGGCGAACTCCATGTCGAGCTGGGTGAACTCGAGCTGGCGGTCGGCACGCAGCGCCTCGTCGCGAAAGCAGCGCGCGATCTGGTAGTAGCGGTCGAAGCCGGCCACCATCAGGATCTGCTTGAACAGCTGCGGCGACTGCGGCAGCGCGTAGAACTCGCCCGGATGCATGCGCGCCGGCACCAGGAAGTCGCGCGCGCCTTCCGGGGTGGCCTTGGTCAGAATCGGCGTCTCGATGTCCTGGAAGCCACGCTCGTCCAGGTAGCGGCGCAGCGCCTGTACCAACTTGATGCGGGTGCGCTGCATGCGCTGCATCTCCGGGCGGCGCAGATCCAGATACCGGTACTTCAGGCGGGTTTCCTCGCCCGGGTTCTCGTGCGCGTGGAACGGCAGCGGCGCGGCCTTGTTGAGCACGGTGATGGCGGTGGCGATCACCTCGACCTTGCCGCTGCGCAGCTTGTCGTTGACCGCATGCCGCGCGCGCACCACGCCCTCGACCTGCAGCACGTCCTCGTAGCCGAGGCTGGCGGCGACCTTGAACACCTCTGCGTTCTCCGGCTCCACCATCACCTGCACGATGCCTTCGTGGTCGCGCAGGTCGATGAAGCACACGCCGCCGAGGTTGCGGGCCACGTCGGTCCAGCCGGCCAGGGTGACGGTTTGGCCGATCAGGGTCTCGTCGACCAGGCCGCAGAAGTGGGTACGCATCGCTAGCTCCAAACAGGGGGCGCCCGGCGCAGAAGGCGCCGGCAAGCCCGGTATTCTGCGGCGGCGCGTCGGCCCGGGCAAATCGCGCATGACTCATCCTGGCTTAAGTTGGCCTGCGGCTATAGTCCGCGCACCATTCACGGGGAGGAGAGAACCCATGTTGAAGCACCTTGGTGGCTGGCTGGTGATCGCCGCGCTGGCCCTGGCCAACGCCCCGGCCGCGGCCCAGAGCGCCCGCGCCTACGCGCCGCAGGACCTGCGGCAACTGTCGGTCCCCGGCCGGGTCCGGGTGATCGAGCGCGAGTACGCCGACCAGTCGCGCGGCCGGCAGATCCCCGACGACCAGCTCGAGTTCTATCTGGATCAGATCGACCGCGGCTGGGGCTTCGGCAACATCCAGCAGGACATCGCCACCTCGCTGCGCGGCAGCGGCGGCGGCTGGCGACAGGAACCGGGCTTCGACGGCCGCACCGTCGCCTGCTCCAGCAACGACCGCCGCCGCCAGCAATGCGCCACGCCGTTTCGCGGGCCTGCGCGACTGGTCGGCACCCTGTCCGATTCGCCCTGCATCGAAGGCCGCACCTGGGGCTCGGCGCCCGGCGTGGTGTGGGTGGACCAGGGCTGCCGTGGTCGCTTCGTCGAAGGTCGCGGCAATTGGGGCGGCAACTGGGGCGACGGCGGCGGCAGTGGCGGCGTGGCCGGCACCGTCCGCTGCGAGAGCCAGGACCAGCGCCAGCGCATCTGCCCGACCGGCTGGCGCAACGCCATGCTGGTGCGGCAGCTGTCGGACACCCGCTGCATCGAGGGCCGCACCTGGGGCTCGCGCGATGGCGCGGTGTGGGTCGACGACGGTTGTCGCGGCGAGTTCGCCCAGGGCCGCGGCGGCGGTGGCTGGGGGCCGGGCCGGCCGCCGCTGGACAGCGGCTACACGGTGACCTGCAGCAGCGACGACAAGCGCCTGCGCACCTGCGCCTGGGACCGCCGTCAGGGCCGCCCGGAACTGATCGAACAGCTGTCCGGCACCACCTGCGCGGAAGGCCGCACCTGGGGCTACGAAGGCAATACGGTGTGGGTCAACGGCGGCTGCCGGGCACGCTTCGGGGCGCGCTGAGCCAAGGCAACGGGCCGCGCGGCGTGCTGCGCGGCCGGATGCACGGCGTGACAGGTCGACTTCAGGAGTAGCTCTTGCTCTTTTGGATCGACCGCGACCGGGCAAGGCTCGGTCGCGGCTGAAGCCACTCCTACGAGAGGCCGCGGGCTTGGAGCGGCCTGGCGGGACTCAGGTCGCCGCAGGCTTGGCCGCGGCAGGCGTGGCCGCCGCAGCGGGCTTGACCGGCGCGTCGGACGTCGTCGCGGCGGCCGCGGGCTTGCTGTCTCCGCTGCTGGCCGTACTCCCCGACTCGGCCAGGTTGCGCTTCTTGTCGCCATCCTTCTTGAAGTCGGTCTCGTACCAGCCGCTGCCCGACAGGCGGAACGCCGGTGCGGTGAGCTGGCGCTTGACCGCCGGGGCGGCGCAGGACGGACAGGTCTCGGGATCCGGATCGGACAGTTTCTGCAGGCGGTCGAAGCTGTGACCGCATGCGGCACATTGGAAAGCGTAGATCGGCATGGCGGCAAAAACGCGAGAGCAACGGAGGCGGCCAGTATGGGGGCCGCACGCTGGCTTTCAAGCGTTCCCGCTCATCACGCCGGCCCGGGCTGGGGCCGAGGCGCCGTTTCCGGCGCGCCGGCAGGCGGCGTCGTTGCGTCCGCCAACGGCGCCTCGGCCACCGGCTCGTCCGGCGCCGTCGGTGCCTGCGCCGACGCGGGATCTGCCGATGCAGCCGGCGCCGCCTCCAGCGGGCTGACATCGAACGGCATGCGCAGCAGCAGCGCCGGCAGCAGCGTGGTCAGGGCCGCGTACAGCAGCAGGGCGCCGAACAGCGCGTCGGCGATGGCGAAGCGGTCGCGCAGGATGCCGGCCAGCACCAGGGTGAAGATCAGCGTCGGCGACAGCGCCAGCGACACCCGCAGGCTGCTGCGCGCGCCTTCGCCGAACAGCACCCGCCGCTGCAGCCACAGGATGCCGATGCGCAGCGGCAGCACGCAGGCGGTCATGGCCAGGCCCAGGCCCAGCGCCTGCAGGCTCAGTGCCCCGCTCGGCACCTTGGTGCCGGCATTGAAGAAGTAGAACGGCACGAAGAACGAGGCGAACAGGCGCACCGCCTGCAGGTTCTCGTCGGAGGCCAGCAGCGGCATGCGCTGGCGCAGCAGCCGCGCCACCAGCCCGGCGATGAACGCACCGACCAGGTAGTACACGCCCAGCGAATAGGTGATGTAGGCGGCGATCAGGCCGACCATCACCAGCAGCGAAAACTCCGACCCCGGCGCCTGCGGTGCCACCCAGCGCCCCAGGGCCACGAACAGCAGCGGCAGGCCGACCAGCATCGCCAGCAGCGCCAGACTGGACAGGCCCATCTGCCAGGGATCGCCGGCCTGCAGGATCACGAACAGCGCCGCCAGCGCCAGCAGTTCGCCGGCGATGGCCTTGCTGGTGACCCAGAAGCGCTCTTCTTCGTCCAGCCCCAGCCGCCCCAGCGACTCGATGATGAAACCGGTGGAGGGGGTCAGCAGGGCCAGCGCCAGCAATCCGGCCGCCTGCCACGACAGACCGGCGTAGCGCCAGGCCAGCCAGCCGACGCCGAACAGGGTGCCGCCACGCACCACTAGGTGCAGCAGCAGCGGCCACAAGCCGCGACGCAGCGCCTTCGGGTCCACTTCCAGGCCGGCGAACAGGAACAGCGAGGAGATGCCGAGCGTCGCCAGCAGGGTCACCACCGGGTCGTGCGCGCGCGGCCCCATCGCCAGCATCGCGATGATGCCGAACAGCAGGCAGGTCAGCGGCGCCGGCATCTTGAAGCGTTGCAGCGCGCGCGGGATCACCAGCAGGGCGAAGATCAGCAGCAGGTAGATCAGTTCGTGGCTCATCGGGCAGGAGATTCCGGTGGGACCCGCTGGCGGCGGCAGCGGCAGCGGCGATGATGCCGGGTCGGCCGTGTGGTACGCCATCACGAGCCGCCTGCGGTCGCGCGCCCTGTGCGGCGCTGGCGCGAGGTGGCGCGACCACGTAAGGACATCGCATCGCTGCGACGGAACCCTCGCCCATGCCGGCAGACGTGCCGGACACGAATCGGATCCCGACCGCGCTGCGCACGCGGCGATCTCGCTGAAGGGCAATTCCGGCGGCCACCCGTCCAATCTCCGGATGGTGCACGTCAACGCCCCACCCGGAAAGCGACTGAGGCCAGCGCGGCCGCTGCGCATGCCGCAGCATCGCGCAAGGCAGCTTTCATGCCGATTTGCGCACGATGCATGGATTCGCAAGATCGCGGTCACACGCACGAAACCGCTCGATAGGAGCATGAGGATCCCTCACGAAAACCGCGCACCCGATGACCGTTTCGGCGTATTTCCGCACCCCCAACCGCACCTTGCTGGCCCTGGCGCTGGCCGCCAGCATCGCCAGCGCCCATGCCGCCGAGGCCAGCGACGGCGCCGACGGCACCGCCCCGGCCGATGGCAGCGACCGCGTCTCGACCCTGGACCAGATGCAGGTGCTCGGCCAGGCCACCACCTACGCCAAGATCAACGTCAGCAAGGAAGCGCTGGACCGGCAGTTCGCGATGAGCAGCGTCAACGACGCGCTCAACGAACTGCCCGGCGTGATCGCCACCGAGGCCGATGCGTTCGGCTCCTCCGACTGGGGCACGCAGATCAGCATGCGCGGCTTCGTCACCAACCGCGACGACCAGCAGATCGGCACCACCATCGACGGCGTGCCCAACGGCGGTTCGGCCTACGGCGGCGGCTCCAAGGCCAACCGCTTCATCGACACGCTGGACCTGGAGACGGTGGAGGTCAGCCAGGGCACCGCCGACATCGCCTCGCGCTCCAACGAAGCGCTGGGCGGCACCCTCAACTTCCTCACCAGCGAGCCGCTGGACCAGCAGCGCGTGCGCCTGGCCTTCGGCATCGGCGACAACCAGGCGCGCAAGTACTATGCGCGCTACGACAGCGGCGACCTCGGCGGCACCCGCGCCTGGGTCAGCGGCTCGCACGCCAGCAACGACGACTGGATCGACGGCAGCGGCCACACCACCCGCGATCATCTTGCAGGCAAGTTCGTCAGCGACCTCGGCGCGTGGACGCTCAGCGGCTACCTGTCCTACGACGACGCCAACGAATCCGAGTACAGCAGCGTCACCCCGGCGCAGTTCGCCACCGACCCGGACCACGACCTGCTCACCGGCACGCTCACCGGCATCCCCTACTACGACCAGAACTACCGCTCCGGCTCGCGCGCGCTGCGCAAGAATACCTTCGGCTACCTGCGCGGCCTGTTCGACGGCGGCAACGGCTTCAAGGCCACGCTGACCGGCTACGCGCATCGAATGAAGGGCCGCGGCGACTGGATCCCGCCCTACCTGGTCGACGTCAGCAAAGATGGCGCCGGCCAGCCCGAATCCGAATACACCGGCGGCCACACCGTGTACGGCGGCAGCGCCCTGGGCAAGCTCTACTTCGTCACCCCGAGCGGCGCGGCGGCGAGCATGCTGCCCGGCTGCGCCGACACCGCGACGCTGCCGGCCGAGTCCAACCCGGCCTGCTACCCGGCCGGCTCGCTGCCGGTGCAGTCCTACCGCCACAGCCACTACGACAACCAGCGCGGCGGCGTCACCGCCGACGTGGAATGGGCGCAGGACTTTGGTGGGCTGCACAACACCGTGCGCGGCGGCCTGTGGCTGGAACGCTACGACCGCAGCGTCACCCGCGACTGGCACCGCCTGCTCAACGTCGGCACCAACATCGCCTTCGACCACGTGCCGTACTGGGTGCAGTTCAAGGACGACTACCGCACCGACGAGCAGATGTACTACGCCGAGGACGTGATGCGCTACGGCGACTTCGCCTGGCGCGTGGGCGTCAAGCAGTTCTTCGTCGATCAGACCCGCGACCGCCGCATCGGCGACGCCGCGCACATCGAATCGGATTCGCACTCCGATCCGCTGTTCTCCGCCGGCCTGACCTGGACCACGCCGATCAAGGGCGTGGAAGCCTTCGCCGGCTTCTCGCAGAACTTCGCCGCGATCCCCTCCGGCGTGCTCGGCGAGACCGATCCGCTCGTGCTGAGCAAGGTCAAGCCGGAAACCGCCGACAACATCGAAGTCGGCCTGCGCATGAGCCGCTGGCCGCTGACCGGCAGCATCACCCTGTACGACATCCGCTTCGACAACCGCATCGTCTACGTGCCGGCCAACTTCGTCACCGGCATCGACTACCTGGGCGAGACCGACGGCGTCTACGAGAACTTCGGCGGCGTGCACGCGCGCGGCGTGGAGCTGGCACTGGGCTACGCCTGGGACAACGGCTGGCGGCTCAACGGCGCCTACAGCTACAACAAGGCCACCTACCTGGGCAGCGGCAACGCCGCGCGCGACCAGGCGCTGGAGATCGCCCCGGGCTCGCAGGTGATCGGCCAGCCGCGGCAGACCCTGGTGCTGTCCGCCGACTGGCAGGGCCAGCGCTGGCACGGCGGCCTGTCCGGCCGCTACCTGGGCCGGCGCTACCTGGACGCGGCCAACAGCGCGGCGCTGGATGCGGTGACCACCTTCGACGCCAACCTCGGCATCGCCCTGGGCGGGCTGAGCCCGCAGTTGCAGCAGGCCAGGCTGGACCTGGTGATCAGCAACCTCACCGACAAGCGCTACCTCAACGGCGTGGACGGCAGCGACAGCGCCTTCATCGCGCCGCCGCGCACCGTCGGCCTGACCTTCATGGTCGACCTGTAACCGGCGCCGTGGCAGTCTCGCGGCGGCGGCCGATCCCGGCCGCCGCCGCATTGCGTTTCCCCTGACCCCCATGACCGACCAGACCCGCCGCCGGCTGCTCCGCGCCGGCCTCACCGCCAGCGCCGCCGCCCTGCTGCCGCCGAGCATCGCCCGCGCCGCGGCGATCGCCCCGGACGTGCGCAGCGGCACCCTGGACGACCTGCAGCACGTGGTGATCCTGATGCAGGAGAACCGCGCCTTCGACCATTACTTCGGCAGCCTGCCCGGCGTGCGCGGCTTCGGCGACCGTTTCCCGATCCCCGCCCCGCCGCTGCCCGACACCGCCCCGCGCACGGTCTGGCTGCAACCCAGCGCCGACGGCAGCCGCCAGCTCGCGCCGTTCCCGCTGCGCACCGCACGCGACTTCGCCACCATGCGCGTGCAGGGCACCCCGCATACCTGGCCGAACGCGCAGCAGGCCTGGGACCACGGCCGCATGGGCCAGTGGCCGGCGGCCAAGCGCGACCACGCGCTGGCCCACTACGAACGCGACGACCTGCCGTTCCAGTTCGCCCTGGCCGACGCCTTCACCGTCTGCGACGCCTACCACTGCGCGATCCAGGCCGGCACCAATCCCAACCGCATCTTCCTGTGGACCGGGCAGAACGATCCGCATGCGCGCGCCGGCGGTCCGGCCATCGCCAACTCGCACGACAACTTCCCGGAACTGGGCGGCGACCCGGACGACTATCGCTGGCCCAGCTACGTCGAGGCGCTGCAGCAGGCCGGCGTGTCCTGGCAGATCTACCAGGACATGGCCGACAACTTCACCGACAACCCGCTGGCCGGATTCGCACCGTTCCGTGCGGCCTGGCGTGGTGCACCCGGGCACGATCCGCAACTGCGCGCACGCGGCGTCAGCAGCCGCAGCCTCGCCCAGTTGCGCGAGGACGTGCTGGCCGCGCGGCTGCCGTCGGTGAGCTTCATCATCGCCGACGCCGCCGGCAGCGAGCATCCCGATCCGTCCAGCCCGGCGCAGGGCGCGGCCTACACCGCGCGCGTGCTCGATGCGCTGACCGCCGATCCCAAGGTGTGGGCACGCACCGCGCTGCTGCTGATGTTCGATGAGAACGACGGCTTCTTCGATCACGTGCCGCCACCGGCCCCACCCTCGCCCGACCCGTCCGCGACCGGCGGCTGGGCCGGCGCCTCCAGCGTCGCCACCGATGGCGAATACCACCTGCACCCGGCGCCGGGCGATGCCAAGGCCGACCCACCCGAACTGCGCGGCCGCCCCTACGGCCTCGGCCCGCGCGTACCGCTGTACGTGATCTCGCCGTGGAGCCGCGGCGGCTGGGTCGATTCGCAGGTCTACGACCACACCTCGGTGCTGCGCCTGCTGGAGCGCCGCTTTGGTGTCGCCGCCGCCGGCCTGACCCCGTGGCGCCGCGCGGTCTGCGGCGACCTGCTGAACGCCTTCGATTTCCGCCAGGCCGACACCCGCCCGTTCGTCGCCGACCTGCCGGACGTGCGCGAGGCGGCCGCGCGCGCCGCGGCGTTGCACGACCACGCAGTGCCACCGCTGCCGGCGCAGTTGCAGGCACCGCGCCAGGCGTTCGGCGTGCGCCGCGCACGTGCCTTGCCGTATCGGCCAACGGTGCAATTGCAGCACGTGCCGGAGCGCGGCGAGGTGCAGTTGCGCATGGCCAACACAGGCGCAGCGGCGGTGCTGCACGTCTACGACCGCTACCTCCTCGACGCGATCCCACGCCGCTACACGGTGGATACCGGCGCGACCCTGGACGGCACCTGGACCACCTACGACGGCAGCTACGACCTGTGGCTGCTCGGCCCCAACGGCTTCCACCGCCACTACCGTGGCGACCTCAGCGCCCCGCTGCTGCAGGCCGAGATCGTCCAGGAGCCGACCGACACGCAGGCGCTCTGCCTGGTCCTGCGCAATCCGGGGACCGCGCCGCTTAGCGTGTCCCTGGAACCGGCGGCCTACGCCCAGGCACAACCGCGCCAGCGGGTGACGCTGGCGCCCGGCGCCGAGCAGCGCATGCGCTGGAATGCCAAGCCGAGCGGCGGCTGGTACGACCTGTGGCTGGTCCAGGACAACGCGCGTCAGCGCCTGGCCGGCCGCCTGGAAACCGGCAAGCCCGGCATCAGCGACCCGGCCATGGGCGGACCGGCGCGGCTGTATCAGGAGAGCCCACCCAACTATCAAGGCCCCGGACCTGTCTGAGGTGGGCGGGATTTGGGATTGGGGATTCGTGACAACGTCCGGGATTTGGGATTGGGGATTGGGGATTGGGGATTCGTGAAAGCGCAATCCGTGCGCTGACACGCTCTTGCCAATCCCGAATCCCGAATCCCTAATCCCGGCTCTCAAGCACCCCGATCGTCCGCAACCAGGTCTCCACGAGCTGCGGCCACTGTGCGATCGGCAGGTGCTTGGCGCGCAGGCCGAAGGCGTGGCCGCCCTGGGCATAGATGTGCATTTCCGTCGGCACGTCGGCATGGTTGAGTGCGACGTAGTACGCCAGCACCTGCGAGATGCCGTCGACATAGTCGTCCTGCGCCTGCAGCAGGAAGGTCGGCGGGGTGTCGGCGACGACGCGGATGTCCGGACGCAAGGCCAGATCGGTGGGATTGCGGGTGTCGTCATCCTCGTCCTCGTGCACCCACAGATGGCCGGGATACACGGCGATGGCGAAGTCCGGGCGGCAGCTCACGCGGTCGGCGGCATCCACCAGCGGATAGGTGCGCTTGGCGAAATGCGTACTGGTCGCGGCGACCAGGTGGCCGCCGGCGGAAAAGCCCATCACCCCGATCTTGTGCGGGTCCACGCCCCAGGTGGCGGCCTGCTGGCGCACCAGGCCCAGCGTGCGCTGCGCGTCCTGCAGCGCGGTCTGCACCTTGGGGTAGTAGCGCCGGTCGTTGACCCAGGTCGGCCCGGAGTTCGGCACGCGGTACTTCAACAGCACGCAGGTGATGCCGCGCGAGACCAGCCAGTCGCAGATCTCCGTGCCCTCCAGGTCCATCGCCAGCATCTGGTAGCCGCCGCCGGGAAACACCACCACCGCGGCGCCGGTGTTGTGGCCCTGCGCCGGGTACACCGTCATGGTCGGCCGGCTGACGTTGTCGATCCTGGCCCCGGGCCCAGCCGTTTCCGGCTTCGGATGCGGCAAGGCATCCGGCACCGCGCCAGGCCAGATCGGCACCTGCACGTGGCCCGGTGCGGGTTCCCAGACCCGCGCCTGCGCGGCGTGGGCAGACAGACCGAGGGCGATGGCCAACGAACAGCACACGAATCGACGCATGGGACGCTCCGAACAGGGTGGGGAATGAAAGGGACCGCACGATCAGTGAGCACGGCCGCGGTGGCCGTGGCCGTTGGTACAACGCGGGCGATCGCGCGCGGCATCGACACGTGGCGTCGCCGATGATCGCGAGCAGCGTCTCGTACGCATGGCTGCGGCTCCCGCTCGTGGGATCAGCCGCGACGGACCTTCGCGATAAAACCTGTCGCGGCCGAAGCCGCGCCTACGGGAGATCGACCTGCATCCGGCGCGATTGCGGCGAACGCAGTCGATGCAACGCGCGCAACGCCGCCTAACCGGTACGCCGCGTCTGCGCAGGCAGCGAAGCCACGACCGCCTGCGCCACCGCTTTCAGCGTCGCATCGCGCGCGGCGCTGTCGACCGTGGCGCCGTTGAGATAGGCGGTGAGCAGCAGCGGCGTGGCCCGCCCCGGCGCCCAGACGATGGCGATGTCGTTGCGGGTATCGGTGCCGTTGCTGCCGGTCTTGTCGCCGATCTGCCAGCCCGCCGGCAGGCCGGCGCGCAGGCAGTCGTTGCCGGTACGGTTGTCGCGCATCCAAGCAATCAGGCGCTGCCGCGACACCGGCTGCAGCACCTCGCCGAGCAACAAGGCGCGCATCGTCGCCGCCATCGCGGCCGGCGTGGTGGTGTCGCGCGGATCGCCGGCGACGAACTCGTTCATGCCCGGTTCGTTGCGGTCCAGTTGGGTGGACGCATCGCCCAGCGCACGCAGGAAGCGGGTCACCCCGGGCGGGTCGCCGACCAGCGGCAGCAGCAGGTTGGCCGCGGTGTTGTCGCTGTAGATCATCGCCGCGCGGCACAGCTCGGCCACGCTGAGCGTGCCGCCGACATGACGCTCGGACACCGGCGCATTCGCCAGCAGATCCGCCTTGCGCACCGGCACGCGCCGCTCCAGGGCCAGTTCGCCGCGGTCGACCCGCTGCAGCACCGCCCCCGCCAATAGAAATTTGAAGGTACTGCAAAGCGGGAAGCGCTCGTCCTGGCGCTGTCCGCCGAGCGTTGCGCCGCCGCCGTCGAGCAGGCTCACGCCGAGTCGGCCGCCGCTGCGACGCTCGATCTCGGCCAGCCGCTGCGGTAGCGTCGGCGACGGGTTTTTCGCATTTTTTGCCTGTGCACCAGCCACGACCAGCAGGCTCGCGCCCATGCCCACGCCCTGCAGGAACCGTCGTCTCGTCAGCATCGTCCACCTCCGTCGGGAGCCAGGATGATGGCCGCATTGACCCACCCCCACCAGCGAGGTTATTCAATCGTACCCATGAGCCGAATTGATACCTGGCGATGATTCGTCCGCATCTGCCGCTGAACGCCCTGCGTGCCTTCGAGGCCGCGGCGCGGCACCAGAATTTGACCCGTGCCGCCGCCGAGCTGTGCGTGACCCAGGCCGCGCTCAGCCATCAGATCAAACAGTTGGAGGCGCGCCTGGGCGTGGTGCTGTTCCAGCGCCTGCCGCGCGGCGTGGCCCTGACCGACGAAGGCCTGCGCCTGCATCCGGTGCTGACCGAGGCCTTCGACCGCATCGCCGGGACGCTGCAGCGCTTCGCCGGCGGTCGCTATCGCGAGACGCTGAGCGTGGGCGTGGTCGGCACCTTCGCGGTGGGCTGGCTGCTGCCGCGGCTGGACGCCTTCCACGCCGCACACCCGGACATCGAACTGCGCGTGTACACCCACAACAACCGCGTCGACCTGGCCGGCGAAGGCCTGGACCTGGCGATCCGCTTCGGCGATGGCGACTGGCAGGGGCAGCATGCCACGCCGATCCTGGACGCGCCGTTCGCGCCGGTGTGTGCGCCGGCGCTGGCGCCTCTGTTGCGCAGGCCCGCCGACCTCGCCAGGACTACCCTGCTGCGTTCCTATCGGCTGGACGAATGGCCGCGCTGGCTGCAGGCCGCCGGCGCGCCCGAGGTGCAGGCGGGCGGCCCGATCTGCGATGCCTCGCTGACCCTGGCCAGCATCGCAGCGGCCGGCCACGGCGTGGCCTTGCTGCCGCTGCGGCTGTTCGCCCAGGACCTGGATGCCGGGCGGCTGGTCTGTCCGTTCAGCACCCGCATCGACCTGGGCCGCTACTGGCTGACCCGGCTGCGCTCGCGTGCGGAAAGCGACGCCGCCCGGCGCTTGCGCGAGTGGTTGCTGGCCGAGCAGGCCGCACTGGCCGACTGAGCGACACCGCTGCCGCCGCATTGGGCGCCGGGAGGGCTTGGGCACACGCCGGCACGCACCTTGCTTCGCCTACCAGCAAGGCCTGACAGTAATGTGAAGAATTTGTGCACTGCCGCTTGGCGGCCGGGCAGGCCCGAAATATGATCCTGGTCGCAGTCGCACTGTGCGCCGGGGATGGCGCTGACCGTTTCGGGGGAAACATGCTGATGAACCGTGCTGTCCTGACCGCCCGTCCGGGCCTGGTCTCGCGTGACGTCGTGCTGGCAGCCGTCCTGGGCTGCCTGTGTGTGCTGCATCTGGCCTACTTCCTGCGCGGCGGCGCCAGCGAATGGCATTGGGCGCTCAGCGCCGCTGGCCTGGCGCTGATGGCGCTCAAGGCCAGCCTGCGGCCGACGCCGACCGCCCGCCCCTCGCTGCAGAGCCTGCGCTCGCGCACGCCGCTGGACTGGGCGGCGATCGCCGGCGGCCTGCTGGTCGTGGCCAGCGCTGCCGCCTGAGCGGCACGGGCCGGCGCCGCGCGCGCCGGCCGCTGCGATCGTCTTCCTTCTGCACGGCACGTCCGGCGCGAGCGATTGCGCCGGACACGGCGTGCCGCTGCCGCCAGTAACGTCTCGCGGGCCAAGCGCGCGCTCAGCCTTGGGGCGCTGGCGCATGCAACGCAGGCGGATTGCCGTTGGCTGAGGCGATGCGGCGTCGGGGCTAAAGCCCCTCCCACACAGGTGCGCCGGCTCGCGCTCCGGCCTCGTTTGGAGCGGCGTCGAGAAGTGATTGAAGCCCCTCTCCCACCGGGAGAGGGGTTGGGTGAGGGTAGGCCGGCACGCACGGCCGGCTGCTCCGACTCCCCAGGCACCCGCACCCTCATCCGCCCCTTCGGGGCACCTTCCCCCGAAAAGGGGGCCATGGTCCCGCAGGGAGAAGGAAACGCTGGCTCGACGTGATTCATCCGTGCTCGCCGGCGACACCATCGCCGAGCCGCATCCGCGGGAACAGACCCGGCCCGGACATCCACATCTCAGGTATCTCCAGCGCACGCCTTGGCCGCGGCACCTGCTACACGGTGCGCTTGCCGCCCTCGGTGCACACCTGCGCCGCCACCAACTGCCGGAACGCATCACGCTGGGCAGCATCGGCGAACCAGGAGGTCGGCACCACGTCGAACGCGGACGCATCGTGGTACAGCAGCAGCACCTGCGGACTCTCGCGATACCGGACGTAATCGCGCCAGCGGCGGCGCACCTCGCCGTTCGGCCAGGTCATGCGCATGCCCGCCTCGTCCCATGCATAGGTGTAGCGATGCTGCAGCTGCTCCTGCTGCGCATAGAGGAACAACAGCCTGCTCGGCAACACCCAGCCGTACCACAGCCCCAGCCAGATCGGACCACCGCAGCCAACCCCGAGCAGCAGCGTGCCCAGCATGCTCGCCAAGGACCCGGGCGCGGTAAACAACAGCAGCCCCACGCCGAGCACGAACGCAACACCCGCCACGATCAGCGCGCGGCGCAAGCGATATCGATAATGCAGGCGCTGCGCGGCGCGGTAATCGTCCAGGCGGATGTTGCCGCTGATCATCGTCGTCTCTCCCTGAGGGCGTGACCAACGCGGGCCGGGAATACGCGACGGACAGCCGGACGTGGGGCGCGCCTGGCCGCCGCAGCGCAACGCCTCAGGCGCCGTCGATCAACTCCATCCACGCCTGCTCGGCCTGGGCCAGGTCGCGCGCGGCGGCCTCGCGCTCGCGGCCCAGCACCGCCATCTTCTCCGCATCGGCGTAGTGCTTGGGATCGGCGAGCTGGCGGTCGAGCTCGGCCAGGGTTGCTTCCAGTTCGCCCACGCGCTTCTCGGCGGCGGCCAGCTTGTGCGGGTTCGGCGGCTTCTTCGCCGGCAGCGGCTTGACCGGCGGCGGCGGGGTCGGCGCGGCCTCGGCCAGCTTCTGCTTGGTGCCCTGCGCAGCCGGCCGCGTGCGCAGCCACGCGGCGTAGGCGTCGAGGTCGCCGTCGAACGGCTCGACCACGCCGTCGGCCACGCGCCAGAAGGTGTCGCAGACCAGGCCGATCAGGTGGCGGTCGTGCGAGACCATCACGATCGCGCCCTCGAAATCGCTCAAGGCCTCGGCCAGCGCCTCGCGCATCTCCAGGTCGAGGTGGTTGGTCGGTTCGTCGAGCAGCAGCACATTGGGCTGTTGCCAGGCGATCAGCGCCAGCGCCAGGCGCGCGCGCTCGCCACCGGAGAACCCGTCGACCGGCTCGAACGCACGGTCGCCGGGGAAATTCCACTTGCCGAGGAAATCGCGGAACGCCTGGTTGCTGGCGTCCTTGTCGATCTCGCGCATGTGGTCCATCGGCGACTGGCCTTCGTGCAGCGACTCCACCGTGTGCTGGGCGAAGTAGCCGATACGCAGGTCCGGATGCGCCATGCGCTCGCCGGCGATCGGCGGCAGTTCGCCGACCAGGGTCTTGACCAGGGTGGTCTTGCCGGCGCCGTTGGGGCCGAGCAGGCCGATGCGCTGACCGGCCTCCAGGCCGAAGCCGACGTTGTGCAGGATCACCGCGTCGGCGCCGTAACCGGCCTCGGCGTGATTGAGCCGGATCAGCGAGAACGGCAGCTTGGCTGGCGGCGCCAGTTCGATGCGGAACTCGCGCTCGGCGCGCACCGCCTCGGTGCCGGCCAGCTTCTCCAGGCGCTTCATCCGGCTCTGCGCCTGCGCCGCCTTGGAGGCCTTGGCCTTGAAGCGGTCGATGAAGCTCTGCAGGTGGGCGCGCTCGGCCTGTTCCTTCTCGTGCGCGATCTGCTGCTGGCGCAACTGCTCGGCGCGCTGGCGCTCGAAATCGGTGTAGCCGCCGGTGTACAGCTTGGCGCCGCCGTTGTGCAGGTGCAGGGTGTGGGTGGCGACGTTGTCGAGGAACTCGCGGTCGTGCGAGATCAGCAGCAGCGTGCCTGGGTACTTCAGCAGCCACTGCTCCAGCCAGTACACCGCGTCCAGGTCGAGGTGGTTGGTCGGTTCGTCGAGCAGCAGCAGGTCGCTGGGCATCATCAGCGCGCGCGCCAGGTTCAGGCGCACGCGCCAGCCGCCGGAGAACGAGGACACCGCGCGGTGATGGGTCTCGGCGGGGAAGCCGAGGCCGTGCAGCAGCTTGCCGGCACGCGCATCGGCGTCGTAGGCGCCCATCTCGGCCATCTTGGTGTGCGCGGCGGCCACCGCCTCCCAGTCCTCGCGCGCGGTCGCCTCGGCCTCTTCGGCCAGCACCGCGGCCACCGCGGTATCGCCGCCGAGCACGAAGCTCAGCGCGGGGTCCGGCAGCGACGGGGTTTCCTGGGCGACGCTGGCGATGCGCACCTTGCCGGGCAGGTCGACGTCGCCCTTGTCGGCCTCCAGTTCGCCCTTCACCGCCGCGAACAGGCTGGACTTGCCGGCCCCGTTGCGGCCGACCACGCCCACCCGGTAACCGGCATGCAGGGTGAGGTCGACATTGGACAGCAACAGCCGCTCGCCGCGGCGCAAGGCGAAATTACGTAGGGAAATCAAGGCAGGGCACTCGGCTAGCGAGGCGGAAGTGTAGCCGCTTCGCCCGCCCCGGCCCACCCGGGACGGCAATGCGGCACGGTCCGGGGCGGCGCGCGGGCCGCCGCGAAAACCCGACCCAGGTCCGTTTTTGTATACGCGCCAATGTGAAAAACGGATTTCAATCCGATGGCACACGCTGCACCGCAGCATCCACCCCGCCCCACCGGAAATCGCCAGACCCGCGCCAATCCCCCAGCCAGGAGTCTCCGCCCGATGACGCAACGCCGCCTCCCCCTCGTCCGTGCCGTCCTGCTCGTGCTCGCCTCCGGCAACAGCCTCGCCCAGTCCCAGCAGGCGCCGACGACGCTGGACAACATCATCGTCACCGGCACCCGCATCGCCGACCGCACGGTGGCCGAATCGCAATCGCCGATCGACATCATCGCGCCCGAGGCGCTGCAGGCCACCGGCGCCAGCGACCTCGCCAGCGCGCTCGGCAAGCTGCTGCCGTCGCTGAACTTCCCGCGCCCGGCGATCAACGACGGCAACGACGCGTTGCGCCCGGCGACCCTGCGCGGCCTGTCGCCGGATGCGGTGCTGGTGCTGCTGGACGGCAAGCGCTACCACACCACCTCGCTGGTCAACTACAACCCGTCGGTCGGGCGCGGCTCGGCCCCGGCCGACCTCAATTCGATCCCGATGTCGGCGATCGCGCGCATCGAGGTGCTGCGCGACGGCGCCTCCGCGCAATACGGTTCCGACGCCATCGCTGGCGTCATCAACATCGTGCTCAAGCACGGTGCCAAGGCCGGCAGCAACAGCGTCGCGGTCAGCGGCGGCATCATGGACAAGGGCGACGGCGCGCAGAACGGCATCGACGGCTCCTACGGCCTGGCCTTCGGCGGTGCGCCGGGCGGCGAGGCACCGGGCTGGGTGCGGGTGTCGTGGAACTACCTCAACGCGATGAACACCAACCGCGCCGAGAACACCGACAAGGCCACTACCCTCGCCGGTGCATCCAACCCCAGCGGGGTGCCCTACGAGCGCTACGGCGACCCGGCGCTGAAGACCTATCAGGGACTGGTCAATTTCGGCTACGCGCTCACCCCGCACGTCGACCTGTACGGCTACGCCAACGTCAGCCGCCGCGAGGTGCTGTCCAACGGCTACTACCGCGCCTGGGACAACAGCGACCGCAACGTGCCGGCGGTCTACCCCAACGGCTTCCTGCCGCAGATCTACAACCCGTCCAACGACCGCGCCGCGGTGCTCGGCGTCAAGGGCAGCACCGACAGCGGCTGGACCTGGGACGTCTCCGCCGACTACGGCAAGAACGACGTCACCTTCGACCTGCGCAACACCATCAACACCAACCTGTACTGGAGCACCGGCGCCTCGCCGACGCGCTTCAACGCCGGCGGCTTCCGCAACGAGCAGAACGCGCTCAACGCCGATTTCAGCAAGTCCCTGGACTGGGGCCTGGCCTATCCGGTCAACCTCGCTTTCGGCGCCGAGTACCGGCAGGACAAGTACGCCGTGGTGGCCGGCTCGCCCACCTCGATCTACTTCGACCCGAACGCCATCAACCCGGACACCGGCGCACCGTATCCGGGCGGTTCGCAAGTGTTCCCCGGCCTGTCGCCGACCGTGGCCGGGCAGTTCCAGCGCCACAGCAAGGCGGTGTACGCCGACCTGGAAGCGGACCTGAGCGAGCGCCTGTCCGGCGGCGTGGCCGCACGCTACGAGGACTACAGCGATGCCGGCACCACCCGCTCGGGCAAGCTGTCGGCGCGCTACCAGCTCAACGACGCCTTCGCCGTCCGCGGCACGATCTCCAACGGCTTCCGCGCGCCCTCGCTGGCGCAACAGAACTACGCCTCGGTGGTGACCCTGCCGGTGGACGGCGTCCTTAGCCAGATCGGCACCTACCGCACCTCCGATCCGGTGGCGATCGCGCTCGGCGCCAAGCCGCTGTCGCCGGAGAAATCCACCAACTACAGCGTCGGCGCGGTCTGGCAGCCCGGCGGCGGCTTCAATTCCACCCTGGACCTGTACCAGATCCGCATCTGGGACCAGATCCTGTACTCGGACCAGATCTCGCTGGCCGTGCCGATCGGCCAGGTCAGCGCCGCGCAGTTCTTCGTCAACGGCGCCACCACCCGCACCCGCGGCGTGGACTGGGTGAGCAACTACCTGCTCGACCTCGACCGCGCCGGCACGCTCAACCTCAGTTTCAGCGCCAACTACAACAAGATCGAGATCCTGGAGATCTCCGATCCGAACTTCGGCCGCGCCAGCCAGGGCCTGCTGACCGATGCCACGCCGCGCACCAAGTACGTGCTCAGCGGCGACTGGAGCCTGGCCGGTTGGACCCTGCATGGCGACGCCACCCGCTATGGCGCGATCACCCGCCGCGGCGACGAGGCCGACGGCAGCCAGGACCAAGGCTTCGCCGCGCGCTGGCTGCTCAACCTGTCCACCAGCTACGCCTGGCACGACCTGACCTTCACCGTCGGCGCCGACAACGTCACCAACCAGTACCCGACCCGGACCGCGCTGAACAACATCTACGACGACCGCCCCAACGGCCTGCAGTACTCGCCGCTGTCGCCGTTCGGCTTCAACGGGCGCTACTGGTACGGGCGGGTGAGCTACCGCTTCTGAGCGACCCTGGCGGGCGTCGCCGCAATGGGCGACGACGTCCGCCACGCGCGATTCGCGCGGCCGACAGCCTATGCCGCCGCTGTCCCGGTGGGCGCGGACGCTACCAGGACGTTGTGCGTGCCTCCCCATTGCGGACGGCGGCGCGCGGCGTTCTGCCGCCCCTTAGAACGCAATGGAATAAGAACATGCGCTTGCATCCTGCGACGCAGCACGCATGTTAAAAAATAATTAGACATCCCTGAGGACGCGGCCTGCCGGCCCTGCCGGTCGCCGCATGCCCCGCCTGCCGTTTCGGCACCTGCTGGAGTTTTCATGAACCGTCCGTTGTCGCTGCTGGCGAGCGCCGTGCTCGCCGCCCCCTCCTTCGCCCAGACCGCGTCCGACGCACCGAGCACGCCCAGCACGCTGGACACGGTGATCGTCACCGGCACCCGCGTCAGCGACCGCACCGTCGCCGA
Source organism: uncultured Xanthomonas sp. (assembly GCF_964278005.1). NCBI lineage: Bacteria > Pseudomonadati > Pseudomonadota > Gammaproteobacteria > Lysobacterales > Lysobacteraceae > Xanthomonas > uncultured Xanthomonas sp. The sequence goes on along the minus strand of NZ_CAXYKF010000023.1, from coordinate 824,771 downwards.
GTCGCAATCGCCGATCGACATCATCACCCCCGAGGCACTGCAGGCCACCGGCACCTCGGAACTGGCCACCGCGCTGTCGCGCGCCCTACCCTCGCTGAACTTCCCGCGCCCGGCGCTGACCGACGGCACCAGCGGCATCCGCCCGGCGCAGTTGCGCGGGCTCTCGCCCGACCAGGTGCTGGTGCTGGTCAACGGCAAGCGTCGCCACACCTCGGCGATGATCAACGTCAACGGCACCATCGGCCGCGGCGCCTCGGCGGTGGATCTCAACGCGATCCCGATCGCCGCGATCGAGCGGGTGGAAGTGCTGCGCGACGGCGCCTCGGCGCAGTACGGCTCCGACGCCATCGCCGGCGTGGTCAACATCGTGCTCAAGGGCGCCGGCGAAGGCGGCAGCCTGGCCGTGGAGCACGGCAAGTACTCGGCCGGCGACGGCGCCAAGTCGCAGCTCTCCGGCGATACCGGGGTCGGCTTCGGCGACGGCCGCGGCAGCCTGCATGTGGCCGGGCAGATCAGCCAGCAGGACGCCACCAACCGCGCCGGCCCCTACCAGGGCACCGCGCCGAACACCGGCAACTATCCCGGCATCGGCCAGACCACCTTCGTCTACGGCGACCCCAAGGTCGACGCCACCGCGGTCTCGGCCAACGGCGAGTTCCGCTTCAGCGACAACCTCACCGGCTACGCCACCGCGATCGCCAGCAACCGCGACATCACCTCGTTCGCGTTCTACCGCTCGCGCAACCACAACGGCCAGACCGCGCTGCTGGCGCAGGTCTATCCCGACGGCTACGTGCCGCAGATCGAGCAGTACTCCAAGGACCGCTCGCTGGTCGCCGGCCTGAAGGGCAGCACCGCCGGCGGCTTCGCCTGGGACGTCAGCTACAACTACGGCTACAACAAGGTCGACTTCCACACCGCCAACAGCATCAACTACAGCCTCGGCGTCGACAGCCCGAGTCGCTTCTACGACGGCGCGCTGGAGTACACCCAGAACGCGGTCAATGCCGACTTCACCCAGCCGCTGGAATGGGGCCTGGCCTATCCGGTGACGCTGTCCTTCGGCGCCGAGTACCGCCAGGAGAAGTGGAACCAGTCGCCCGGCGAGCCGGCCTCGTACACCGGCACCACCGGCGGCGCGCAGGGCTTCGCCGGCTTCGCGCCGCTCAACGCCGTGCATTCGGACCGCCACAACTACGCGGTGTACGCGGGGCTGGAAGCCGACCTCACCGACAAGTTCTCCGCCGGCCTCACCGGCCGCTACGAGGACTACTCGGATTTCGGCAGCAAGACCTCCGGCAAGCTGTCGGCGCGCTACGCGTTCACCGACAAGGTGGCGCTGCGCGGCACCGTCGCCAGCGGCTTCCGCGCGCCGTCGCTGGCGCAGCAGCAGTACCAGGCGGTGACCAGCAGCTACATCAACGGCAGCTTCTTCGAATCCGGCACCTTCCCGGTGAACAGCGCCGTGGCCCAGGCGCTGGGCGCCGCGCCGCTGAAGGCCGAGACCTCGCTGTCCTACAGCCTGGGCCTGGTGCTGCAGCCGGTCGAGCGCCTGTACCTGACCGTGGACGCGTACCAGATCGAGATCGACGACCGCATCCTGCTCTCGTCCAACCTCAACGATGCGGCGGTGCTGGGCAAACTGCGCCAGCTCGGCTACAGCAACGTCACCAGCGTGCGCTACTTCAGCAACGCCGCCGACACCCGCACGCGCGGCGTCGACGTGGTCGGCACCTACAGCATCCCGTTCGCGGCAAGCACGCTGGACCTCACCGCCAGCTACGGCTACAGCAAGACCGACATCACCCATGCGGTGACCCAGCCGCAGGCGCTGGCCGCGATCGGCTCGACCCAGACCACGCTGGGCCGCGACGAGATCGGCCGCCTGGAGGACAGCTACCCGAAGGACAAGCTGATCCTCAGCGGCACCTGGAAGCTGCCGAAGTGGGATCTGAGCCTGGCCGCCACCCGCTACGGCGAGTTCACCGTGCGCAACTCGGCCACCGCCGCCCGCGACCAGACCTACGGCGCGGACTGGGTGGTCGACGCCTCGGCCAGCTTCAAGCCGAGCACCAACTGGACGCTGACGCTGGGCGCGGACAACGTGTTCGACCAGTACCCGGACAAGACCGCCAACCTGATCAACTCCACCTACGGCATGCTCCCGTACAGCAACTACTCGCCGTACGGTTTCAACGGCGCCTACGTGTACGGGCGGATCAATTACCGCTGGTGATCGCACGCGCGGGCATCGATTGCGCCTGCGTTGAACGGCATGACGACGGCCCGGGTTTCCGGGCCGTTGTTGTTGGGGCGGGGATTGGGAATTGGAGATTCGCCAGCCTGCGACGTTTTCGCCGGCCTGAACTTTCTTGCAGGAGCGGCTCCGGCCGCGGCACGATGCTGTCCATGGGGCACGGCTGAAGCCGCTCCTCCGGCGCATGGATCGGGCGTCCTTGTGGGAGGGACTTCAGTCCCGACGCATGAAGGTGCCAGCTGGCGTTGGGCTTCACTCGTCGCGGCTGAAGCCGCTCCCACAAGCGCCATACGCATTGCTCGCGAGATGCTGCCCGCGTGCAACCGCGACGCGCCCAACACCGTGCTCCGCCTCGTGCCGCGCAGCCAGCATCCCTCACATCGCACTGCGAAAAACGCCGCAGCACCTGCGCGCAGGCACCGCCGCGTGCACCACGTCCGTGCGCATGGCCGGCATTTTGTCTACACGCTCGGAAAATCCCGGGATTGGCGCTGCCGCAACGCCTGCAGCGGTGGTTGCAATTGCAACCTCGGCATCAGGCTTAACGGAATATTGACTCCACTGACATCAACCGGTAATCCCTAGGTCGCGTCGTCGCATCCGCCAGGGGACAGGGGAGTGCGCATGCAGCGGCGCCTCCCCCCACTTCTGGAGCCGCCTCCCCCATGACGCGCACGCTCACTCCGCTCGCCCACGCCGTCGCCCTGTGTCTGGCGACGTCCGCCGTTTCGGTCCACGCGCAGAACACCGGCAACGCGCAAACGCTGGACACCGTCATCGTCACCGGTACGCGTGTGGCCGATCGCACCGTCGCCGAATCGGCCTCGCCGATCGACATCATCTCGCCGGAGACGCTGCAGTCCACCGGCACCACCGAACTGGCCACCGCGCTGTCGCGCGCGGTGCCGTCGCTGAACTTCCCGCGCCCGGCGATCACCGATGGCTCCGATGCGGTGCGCCCGGCGCAGTTGCGCGGGCTCTCGCCGGACCAGGTGCTGGTGCTGGTCAACGGCAAGCGCTACCACACCACCGCGCTGGTCAACCTCAACGGCGCGCAGGGCCGCGGCTCCTCGCCGGCCGATCTCAACACCATTCCCATCGCCGCGGTCGAACGCATCGAAGTGCTCCGCGACGGTGCCTCCGCGCAATACGGTTCCGACGCCATCGCCGGCGTCATCAACATCGTGCTCAAGGGCAGCGGCACGGGCGGCAGCCTGGCCGGGCGCTACGGCAAGTACAGCGCCGGCGACGGCGAGCAGTACCAGCTCTCCGGCGATGCCGGGCTCACCTTCGCCGAGACCGGCACAGTGCACTTCGCCGCGCAGGCCGGACACCAGGACCAGACCGACCGCGCCACGCCGTACCAGGGCCAGGTGCAGCAGCGCTACGGCGACCCCGACGTGGACCAGGGCGCAGTCTCCTACAACGGTCAGTACAGCCCGGCCGACTACATCACCTTCTATTCCTACGCGATGCTCAGCCGCCGCGAGGTGCTGTCCAACGGTTACTTCCGCTGGTCCGGCGACAACCGCAACCGCCCGGAGATCTACCCCGACGGCTTCCTGCCGCAGATCTACAACGTCAGCAAGGACGTGTCCTGGGTCGGCGGGGTCAAGTCCAGCACCGCCGGCGGCCTGGCCATCGACCTCAGCTACAACTACGGCCGCAACGATCTGAGCTTCGACGTGCGCCATAGCCTCAACAACAGCCTCGGCCTGGCCAGTCCCACCGAGTTCTATGCGGGCGCGCTGCAGGTCACCCAGAACGTGCTCAACGCCGACTTCAGCAAATCGCTGGAGGTCGGCCTGGCCTACCCGGTGACCCTGGCCTTCGGCGCCGAGTGGCGCGGCGAGAAGTTCAACGAATCGCCAGGCGCGCCGGCGTCCTACGTCAACGGCGGCATTCCCTCGGCCAACGGCACGCTGTTGCCGGGCGCGCAAGTGTTCGCCGGCTTCAAGCCCAGCGATTCCGGCCATTACTACCGCAACAGCTACTCGGCCTATCTGGACCTGGAAGGCGACATCACCGACAAGTTCTCCGCCGGCCTGGCCGGGCGCTACGAGAACTACAGCGACTTCGGCGACACCGCCACCGGCAAGCTGTCGCTGCGCTACGCCTTCAGCCCGAAGGTCGCGCTGCGCGCCACCGTCTCCACCGGCTTCCGCGCACCGTCGCTGCAGCAGCAGTATTTCCAGTCGGTCGCCACCAACTTCATCAACGTCGCCCAGCCCGACGGCAGCATCGCCGCCACGCCGTTCGAGATCGGCACCTTCCGCACCGACAACCCGGCGGCGATCGCGCTCGGCGCCGAGCCGCTTAAGGCCGAGAAGTCCAAGAACTACGGCCTGGGCCTGGTGCTGCAGCCGGTGGACGCGCTGTACATCACCCTCGATGCCTACCGCATCGACATCGACGACCGCATCGTGCTCTCGGAGAATCTCACCTCCACGGCAGTACGCAACTACCTGCAGGGCAACGGCTACGCCGGCATCGGCGGCGGCCGCTACTTCACCAACGCCATCGACACCAAGACCCAGGGCGTGGATGCGATCGGCACCTACAAGCTCACGCTGCCCGCGAGCAGCCTCGATCTCACCGCCGGCTACAACTACAACAAGACCGACATCGAGAAGATCGCCGGCAACCCGGCGGTGCTGGAAGCGATCGACCCGACCGCGGTACGCATCGGTCGTGCCGAGATCGGGCGCATCACCCGCGGTTCGCCGCGCGACAAGTTCTTCCTGAGCAGCGTATGGTCGCCCGGCGCCTGGGCCTTCACCGCCACGGCCACGCGCTGGGGCGAATTCACCGACTTCGGCACCACGCCGGCCGCCGACCAGACCTATGCGGCCAAATGGACCCTGGACCTGTCGGCCGCGTACACGCTGGGCCGCTGGCGCGTGACCGTCGGCGGCGACAACGTGCTCAACGAGTATCCCGACCGCTCGCGCGCCGGCGCAGGCACTCGCACCTATCTGCCGTACAGCACGTCCTCGCCGTTCGGCTTCAACGGCGCCTTCGCCTACGCCAACGTCAACTACAGCTGGTGATGCATTGCAGCGGCGGTGTCCCGGCACCGCCGCCGCCGCGTTCATCGCAGACAACGCCGCGACCGCATGTCCGCCAGGTCGGTCTGGATGGCGTGCGGCGCTACACCGCTGACGCAGGAATCTGATGGGCATCAACGCGGCGGTGACGAAGCGTCGGCAAAGCGCGCGCCCATAAGCCTCGTCCCGTTCGGCAACGCATCGCACTCGCGCCGTTCACTCGTTCGAACCATGCGTTTGCAACGACGCGCCGCCTGATCGCGGCCGATAGCGACGCAGAGGCGTCAAACATTCGCCGCGCGATCCGGGCGCATCGCGCCGAGCAACTGCACCGATCCGGTCACGTCGGTGATGGCCATCTCAGACACGGCACGACTCGTGATCGCATTCGACACACGCCGGGCAACGGCGCGATGGATTTCCCCACGATGCAACGCGCTCGCCATCGACAGCGGCATTCGGCATCACTTGGCTGTGCCGAACGCGGAAGCGCCAGCAATAAAATGCCCTGCGGCACCGCGAGGACATACCCGCAATGTGTGGCATGGAAACTGCAATAAGGTCCACGCCCGACACCCCGGCGATGCCGGATGGTCGACGCGAATCGCGCGTGATCTGGGGCCATACCTGAGCAAGCCGATGCGGCGTCTTTGCGGGAATTCCTCCGCAAAAATAAGCGTGAGCCACATCACAAGTATGAATCGATTGATTATTTGTCAACAGTGGCCTGTTGCGATTCGCGTAATGTGGAATCGCCTGAACGGCAGGCAAAAAAGCCCCATCCGGGGAAGGACCGTGTCATGTGGAAAACTTCAAAAATAGCGGTGCTATCAGGCATCGTCGCGTGCTCGGCGCTGGCGTCCAGCGCCTATGCGCAAAGCTGTTGCCCGAGCGGCGGCAACGGCAGCCCGATCTCCATTCGTGGCCTGGGTGAAAGCGCGCCGGCGGCGACCAATCTGTCCACCAACGCGTCGGCGCGCATCTACCAGTTCGAGCGCAACGGCGTGACCTACCTGCAGATCAACGACTCCACCGGCCAGGTGCGTGGCGCGATCGGCCGCGTCGGCGACACCGCCTGGGTGACGCCGATGGGCAAGGACGTGGATCGGGTGAGCACCGTCGACACCTTCGACAGCAGCCGCGGCACCGTGGTCTACGATGCGCGCTACTTCACCGTGCAGCTGGCCAGCAGCGCCAATGGCGACGTCTGGACCGTGACCATCAAGAAGTAACGGTCTTTTCCAGCGGCTCGGAGATCAGGAAGCTGATCTTTTGCTCATGACGGCGCCGGCAGGTGCCGTCATGAGCCTTCAAGCGGCTGGCCAGTTCCCAGTCCATCTCGTTGGCGCTGTGATGCTTGCGGCCGCCGCCCGGCATCGCCGCATCGGCTTCCACGGTCACCACCACGCCGCGTTTGCCGCGTGCCGACCAGACCCGTGCGGTGATCGTGTGCCGGCCCGCATCGGGCAGGATTTCCATGGCGTTGAGCACGCAGCGATACGCCGCCAGCTGCAACCCGATCGACAGCCGCCGCGAATCCCCGTGCAGGCGCGCCTCGACCTCGGTATCGCAGGCGTTGGCGAAGGCGATGGAGTTCAGCGCGCCGTACAAGCCATGGGTTTCGATATCCAGCGGATACAGCGCCGCGACGTAATCGTCCAGCAACTGCGCCTGGATCACCCCGGTACGGTTCATTTCCATCGCCGCGGCGTAGTGGCCGTGCTCTTTCAGCGTGCTGGCGATGTCGCGGCGCAGCTTGTTGATGTGCACGTGGATGTCGGTGTACTCGATCACGCGGTTACGCAGGGTGCGCTCGGCCGACATGTAGCTGGCCTGGGCCACCTGCAGCGCCTCCTGTTCGGCGAAGCCCAGGCGCCGGGCCTGGTCCATCACCCCGGCGATGCGAGTACCGAGCACGAACAGCGTGGTGGCGGCGAACGACACCAGCATCTGCACGTAGAAGGTTTCCAGGTCGAACGCACCGGCGTGATGCGACTTGGCCAGCGCCATCGCCACCGCGATGTCGGCCATGACGATGCCGACCGCAGCACCGCGCCACTCGTGGCCCAGGGTCAGCCAGAAACCCGGCACGATCATCATCACCAGCAGGAACTGGCGTGCGACTCCGTCCGGCACGTTCATCGCCGCCACGAACAGGACCGCCACCATCAGCGCCGCGCGCAGGCTGTCGTGCATCAGCCCACGCGACATCAGCGCGGTGCCTTCGCGGCGCACCCACAGCAAGGCCGGCAGCACGAACACCAGGATGCCGAGATAGTTACCGATCCAGAACTTCAGCGCGTTCTCGACGTTGATGTCGGTGGTCGGCCCATCCAGCACCCAATTCAGCGCCTTGTTGATCAACACGCCCCACAGCGCCATGCCCAGCACCACCGGCAGCAACCGCTGCTGCCAGACCATCATGTCGGGGACGCGGCGGCGGAACCACAACGGCACCAGCGCCGACAGCGGCATCAGCAGCAACGGGCTGAGATAGGCCCAGGCCGCGCTCTGCCCCTCGTCGATCAGCGGCACACGCAGCACCAGCAGCGCAGCGGCATCGCCAATCAGCAAGTACGGCCACAGCCGCAAGGGCATGAACAGCAACACGGCCGCGCGCAGGCCGGCGGGCAGGAACCATTGGTCCAGAGACAACTGCCACGCCATCAGGTATCCGGCGCAGTACACGGAGCTCAGGAGCAGTCCCTTCGCGAATGTCTTCAGTCTAGCCATGCCACCCTGGTCCTGGCAGGACACCTAATTGGCGCAAACATACACCACGGCATGGGCCTAAACAGTAGACAGATAACGTCCATCATCCGGTGTAATGCCTTTCCTGACAGGGAGTTGCGTGGGGGACCCGATCGCTGCGACTTCCATCCCACTCAGGGTGTCGGGGAGCGGGAGCCGGGGCCGGGATGCGGCACCGCACGGGGCGCCGGTTGCGCGGCTCGCGGCCCTGGCAAGCGCATCCGTGCCCCACCTGCGCGATTGCCGAGGGCATGCGTCTCGCGGCCGCCTGCTCCCGATGCCGGCCGCCCAGCCGCCGCCCGAGATCGTCCCGTCCTGTCGCCACACGCGCAGCCCGCCACGTAATGGGCCTGTGGCCCAATCACGATGCCCGGGGTGCGCCAGCCATTTGGCGCCCCCCATCGATTTGCCGACAAAAGCCCCGATCGGCGACACTCGGGGCCTACTTGTTCTGCGATCCTGAATGCATCACGACACCAGTCTCATCGACATCATCGCGGTCGGGCTCGCGCTCGCCTTCATCCTCGGCACGCTCGCCCACCGCCTCAAACTCTCGCCGCTGGTCGGCTATCTGGTGGCGGGCATCTGCGTGGGCCCGTTCACGCCGGGCTTCGTCGCCGACCAGGCCCTGGCCACCCAGTTGTCGGAACTGGGGGTGATGCTGCTGATGTTCGGCGTGGGGCTGCACTTCTCCCTCGAAGACCTGATGGAAGTGAAGTGGATCGCGATCCCCGGCGCGCTGGCGCAGATCACGGTCGCCACCCTGCTTGGCTGGGGACTGGCCTGGAGCATGGGCTGGCCGACCCTGCACGGCCTGGTGTTCGGCCTGGCACTGTCGGTGGCCAGTACCGTGGTGCTGCTGCGGGCGATGGAGGAACGGCGCCTGCTGGAAACCCTGCGCGGGCGCATCGCGGTCGGCTGGCTGATCGTGGAGGACCTGGTGATGGTGCTGGCGCTGGTGCTGCTGCCGGCACTGGCCGACGCGCTCGGCGGCAAGGGCGCCGACACCGGGGCGATCCTCGGCGCGCTCGGCGTCACCCTGCTGAAGATGGCCGCGTTCGTGGCGGTGATGCTGGTGGTCGGCCGCCGCGCCATCCCGTGGGCGCTGGAGAAGGTCGCCGCGACCGGCTCGCGCGAACTGTTCACCCTCTCGGTGCTGGCGATCGCGCTGGGCGTGGCGTTCGGCTCGGCCACCCTGTTCGGCGTGTCGTTCGCGCTGGGCGCCTTCTTCGCCGGCATGCTGCTGAAGGAATCCGAGCTCAGCCACAAGGCCGCCAACGACTCGCTGCCGCTGCGCGACGCCTTCGCGGTGCTGTTCTTCGTCTCGGTGGGCATGCTGTTCGATCCGCACATCCTGGTCGAGCATCCCTGGCAGGTGCTGGCCACGTTCCTGACCATCACCGTCGGCAAGTCGCTGGCCGCCTTCGTGATCGTGCGGGCGTTCGGCCATCCCACCGGCATCGCCCTGACCATCTCCACCAGCCTGGCGCAGATCGGCGAGTTCTCCTTCATCCTGGCCGGCCTGGGCGTGAGCCTGGCGATCCTGCCCGAGACCGGCCGCGACCTGATCCTGGCCGGCGCGCTGCTGTCGATCATCGCCAACCCGCTGCTGTTCACCTGGCTGGACCGCTGGCAGGCGCGGCAGGCGGTGGAGGCGCCGGTGACGGTGGAGCCGGAGTTGCCGCCGGGCCCGTCGCTGGACCTGGTCGACCACGCCATCGTGATCGGCTACGGCCGGGTCGGCAGCGCGCTGGCGGCGGTGCTGCGCGAGCGCGGCGTACCGGTGCTGGTGATCGACGACAATCGCGACCACGTCGAACGCGCCCACGCCGACGGCATCCCCGGCATCCGCGGCAGTGCCGCCGCCGACCGCGTGCTGGCCGAGGCGCATCCGGAGAAGGCCAAGATCGCGATCCTGGCGATCCCGCAGCCGCTGGAGGCCGGCGAGGCCCTGGCCAAGCTGCGCGCGCTGAACCCGGCGCTGACCCTGCTGGCGCGGGCGCACAGCGATGCCGAGGTCAAGCACCTGCTCGACCACGGCGCCGACGGCACGGTGATGGCCGAGCGCGAGCTGGCCTATTCGCTGGCGGAAATGGTGATGGCGACGCCGCCGTATCGGGGGATGCGCGCCGCGGCGCGCTGAGGCCTTGACCGCAGGAATGAGGGATTGGGGATTCGGGATTGGGGATTCGCAAAAGCGGCTCCTCTTCGGACGGTGAGTCGCAGAACGAAAAGCGCGGTAGCGCACAGAAAGCGTCTACGGCGGCCGTGAGGACCTGCAGCGAATCTTCTTGATAAGCATTCTCGTTTACGGCAGGATTGCGCTCCCTTCCCCAGTTCCGCGCGCCCTCCCCCATGGCCTGCAAGATCGGGTTACTCAACTCCGTGCCCAGTGCCCTGCTGTGCGAGATGTTCGGGCATGTCGGCTACGACTTCGCGGTACTCGATCTGGAACACGTGCTGCGCTCGCCCGCCGAGCTGGAACATGCCATCCGCGCCTGCGAGCTGGGCGGCTGCGAACCGTGGGTGCGCGTGCCCGAGGTCGATGCCAAGCTGATCGGCCGGGTGCTCGATGCCGGCGCCCGCGGCGTGGTCCTGGCCGGGCTGGACAGCGCCGAGCAAGCCGAGCGCGCGGTCGCCGCCGCGCACTTCCCGCCGCACGGCCGCCGCGGCATCACCGGCGGCCGCGTCACCGGCTTCGGCAGCGTGGCCCTGGCCGACTACATCGCCGGCAGCCGCGCGCGCCTGCGCGTGATCCCGATGATCGAGAGCGCCGCCGGCGTGCGCGCCCTGCCGCAGATCCTGCAGGTGCCCGGCGTGTCGCTGGTGATGGAAGGCGCGCTGGACCTGGCGCTGGACCTGGGCGTTGGCCCGCAGCCCACCCATCCGCAGGTCTGGGAACAGCTGCTGGCGATCGACGCGGCCTGCCGCGCCGCCGGCGTTCCCTTCTGCCCCAATCCCCGCGACGCCGCGCAACGCGCGCACTGGCTGGCGCAGGCGGATCTGCAGTGGCTGTTCGCCGGCGAAGACCGCGCGTTGCTGCAGGCCGCGTTGCGCCAGCGCGCGGCCGACCTGCGCAGCCCCTGACCGTTTTCGTGCCTCTGGAGTCGTCGTCTTGATCGCTTCGCTTTCCCCTTCGCTGCTGGCCGTCGCCCTCGCCGCCGTCATGCTCGCCCCCTCCAGCGCGCGCGCCGAGGACACTCCGCCCGACGCCGACGCGCAGGCGCGGATCCGCCAGCTCGACGCGGTGCAGGTGCAGGGCAGCCTGCTCGGCCGCTCCACCGTCGAGGACGTGCAGCACTACGCCGGCAGCCGCCAGGTGATCGACAACACGCAACTGCGCACCGGCGCCAACCGCTCGCTGGACGACGCGCTGCAGAAGGTGCCGGGCATCAAGGTGTTCGACGAGACCGGCACCGGCGCGCTGCCGCAGATCATGCTGCGCGGCCTGTACGAGAGCCGTAGCGGCCGCGTGCAGGTGCTCGAGGACGGCATTCCGCTGGCGCTGGCGCCGTACGGGCAGACCAGCCTGTCGTTGTTCCCGGTCGGCCTGAACCAGGTCGACCGCATCGACATCGTGCGCGGCGGCGCGGCGGTGCAGTACGGCCCCAACAACGTCGGCGGCGTGATCAACCTGATCAGCCCGGACATTCCCACCACCTGGACCACCACGCTGGGCCAGAAGGTCACCGCCGGTGGCGCCGGGCATTACCTGGGCGACACCGCGATCAGCACCGGCGGCTACGCCGGCGATACCTTCGGCCTGCAACTGGACGCCAACTGGACCAAGGGCGACTACTGGCGCGAGCACAGCGCCACCGACATCAAGAACCTGCGCCTGCGCGCGGAATGGTGGCTGGCACCGGACACGCTGCTCAAGGCCAGCGTGCAGCGCTACGTCGCCGACATGGACATGGCCGGCGCCTTGTCCACCGCCGACTACCTGCGCGATCCACGCCAGTCGACGCGGCCGCTGGACGCATTCAACGGCCGCACCACGCGCGCCTCGCTGGTCTACCAGCAGGACTTCGGCGATGTGGGGCCGTTCCAGGACCTGCGCCTGGACTGGAGCAATTTCAGCGCGCGCAGCAGCCGCAACTTCATCGTCGGCATGCGCTCGGCGGCCAGCGAGACCTGGCGCCCCGACCTGCCGCCGCAACTGCGGCAGAGTGCCCCGCGCGATTTCCGCGTCTACGGCAGCGAGCCGCGGCTGAGCTGGACGATGGGCGACGGCGCGGTGCGCCAGCAGTGGACGCTGGGCGCGCGCGCGATCAACGAGGACATCGACTTCCTGGTCGGCAACACCCGCCTCAGGGACGGCCTGTACACCCTGGTGCGCGACTGGCGCTTCAAGGACCGCGGCGCCGCCGCCTACGTCAGCGACGCGATCGCCTTCGCCGACGGCCGCGTCACCGTCACCCCCGGCCTGCGCTACGAGCAGGTCGATTCGCGCTACTACAACCTGGCCAGCGGCGCGCGCACGCGCAACAAGACCGACGACGTGCTGCCCGGCCTGACCCTGGGATTCCAGGCCAGCCCGCAGTGGTACCTGTACGCCGACGGACAGCGCTCGCTGCGCGCGCCGCAGGTCACCCAGATCATCTTCGGCGACAACCTCGACGCCGAACTGGCCTGGAACTACGAAGCGGGCGCACGCTACCAGCCCAATGAGCGCACCCGCGTGCAGTTCGGCGGCTACCTGATCGACTTCGACCAGCAGATCCAGCTCGACAACACCACGCGCACCTACCGCAACCTCGGCAAGACCCGCCACCAGGGCGGCGAAGTGGAACTGCAGTGGAGCCCGGCGCAACTGCGCGCGCTGACCCTCAATGCCGGCTACGCCTATCTGGACGCACGGCAGAAATCGGGCGTGTACGACGGCCTGCGCGTGCCCTACACCTCGCGCAACCAGCTCACCCTCGGCGCGTCGTACCGGCCCGACTCCGGTCATACCACCGTCGCCGTTTCCAGCTATTACTTCAGCCGCGCCTTCAGCGATGCGGCCAACACCGTGCAGGAAAACGCGATCGGCTCGGTCGGCGAGCTGCCGGCCTACTGGGTGTGGAACGCGCAGCTGAGCCAGGTGCTCAGCGAAGGCGCCAGCGGCAAGCTCAGCGCGTCGCTGGCGGTCAACAACCTGTTCGATCGCAAGTACTGGTACCGCGGCATCGACACCAGTCCCTGGGGCCGGCAGCCGGCGCCGGGCCGCAGCGTCACCGTCGGCCTCGAGTACACGTTCTGATCCACGCCGGCGTCGGACGACGACGCCGGCAGTCGCACCACCGCGCGCCAGCACGGCGCGCCGCCGCCCGCGGGAGACGCGGGCACCTGCAGCGGACGCAGCCGCGTCCTTCCCCTACCCAGCGCGCGCCCGATGCGATGCGCCAGGCAACCACGCGACCCTGCCGCAGCCGCGGCGCATGCCTCCCGTGTCCGCCTCCGCGCGGCCGCGCCGGCGGCGTGCGTGCGCCTGCGCCCGACGAGACCCGCACATGACCTCGCACGACGCTCCCCTGCTGCTCCTCAGCCACGTCTGCCACCCGGCGGTGACCGATGGCTTCCTCCCCGCCGCGCAGCGCCTGGGCGTGCCGGTGCTGCTGCTGACCGACCACCGCCACGCGCACCTCGACCACTTCCGCCGCCATCCGCCGGCCGCACCGGTGCAGGTGCTGGAGTGCGACGTGTTCAATCCGCTGGGCGTGCTCGACCTGCTCGGCAGCCTGCCGCAGCCGCCGCGCGCGGTATTCAGCAACAGCGATCACCTGCAGACCAGCGCCGCCGTGGTCGCCGCCGCGCTCGGCGTGCCGGGCAAGGATTGGCAGGTCTGCTACGCGGCCAAGAACAAGGCGGCGATGCGCCAGCGGCTGCGCGCGCTCGGCCTGCCGGCGCCGTGGTTCTGCAGCCTGGCGCCGGGCGCGATGCCGCCGGCGCAGGCACCCTGGCCGCTGATCGCCAAGCCGCGCGAAGGCGTGGCCAGCCTGGACGTGCGCCACTGCGCCGGCGCGGCGGCGCTGCAGGCCTACCTCGATGATTTCTGGCAGCGCCACCCGCAGCGCAGCGTGCTGCTGGAGAGCGTGCTGGAGGGTCCGCTGTTCACCCTGGAAACGCTCGGCGACGGGCGCACCCTGCAGCCGATCGGCGGCTTCGACGTGCAACTGTCGGCGCCACCGCATTTCGTCGAATGCGAGGCGCGCTGGCGCAGCGCCATCGACACCCCGGTGCTGCAGCAGGCACTGGCGCAACTGCAGGCGTTCGGCATCGGCTTCGGCGTATGCCACAGCGAGTTCATCCTCACCGCCGACGGCCCGGTGCTGGTGGAGATCAACTACCGCAGCATCGGCGACGGCCGCGAATTCCTGCTCGATCGCCTGTTCGGCGGACACTGGTTCGACAGTGTGCTCGGCCTGCACCTGGGCCGGCCGCTGCCTGCGCTGCAGGCGCGCCGCGCGCAGGCGCTGGTGCGCTACTACGTGGCCGAGCACGACGGCAGGCTGGCGGTGGCCAGTGCCGACCACGCCAGCAGCGACGCGCACTGGGAAGCGCGCTACCGGCGCCTGCGGCAACCCGGCGACGCGATCCGGCTGAGCCACTCCAACAAGGATTACCTGGGCGTGCTGGACGTGCTCGCCGACACCGCGTCGGACCTGCAGCAGGCGCTGGCCAGCACCGAGGCGTCGCTGAACTGGCGCATCGACACCACCACCGGAGTGGCGGCATGAGCCAGGACGCCGACCGCCGCTACATCGACCTGCGCGTGATCGACGCCTGCCTGCGCGAAGACCTGCGCGGCATCGTCAGCCGCGGCGCCGCGGCCACGCCGCCGCCGGCGGTGCTCGCCGCCTGGGCGCAGGCGCCGCTGCCCACAGACGCCATCTGGTGGCGCATCGCGCACCTGCCCGACGGCGAACTGTGGCTGCCGCTGCGTCGCGCCGGCTACCTGCAGACCGTGAGCGCCTGCAGCGACAGCTGGGTCCTGCACACCGGGCAGCACAGTGTCTGCGAATCCGGCGCGGCGCAGTGGCTGGCGCGACTGGGCGCCGGGCTCGATGCGGAGACCCAGGCGCTGCACCGCGCCTATGTCGAGGAAGCCGAGTGCGCGGTACGCCAGCGCGCGCTGGCGCGGCAGGCCTACGCGCAGCAACGGCCGCTGCTGGCCACCGCGCTGGACGCCGCCGACGCGCACGAGCGCGCCTACCGCTGCGAACAACTGGCCAGCCACCGCGACCATCCGTTCTATCCCAGCGCACGCGCCAAGCTCGGCCTGGACGATGCCGACCTGCCGCGCTACGCACCGGAGTTCGGCCCCAGCTTCGCGCTGCGCTGGCTGGCGCTGCCAATCGCGCAGGTCACCCAGACCACGCCGCCGCCGGCGTTCTGGCCGCGCCCGAGCATGCTCGGCCTGGATTCGACGCTGGACGCCGACCACGTCGCCTGGCCGCTGCACCCGCTGATCTTCGCGCGGCTGGGCGAGGACGGCTTCGCCCTGCCGGACGGCGCGATCGCCGCGCCGCAGCCGTGGCTGCAGGTGCGCCCGTCGCTGTCGCTGCGCACGGTGATTCCGCTGGCGTTTCCCGATCATCATCTGAAGCTGCCGGTGCCGATGCGCACGCTCGGCGCGCTCAACCTGCGCCTGATCAAACCGTCCACGCTGTACGACGGGCACTGGTTCGAACGCGTGCTGTGCGACCTGGCCGCGCACGATCCGGCGCTGGGCGAACGCTACCTGCACGTGGACGAGGCGCATGCCGGCCATGTCGGCGAGACCCGGCACCTGTCCTATCTGCTGCGCCGCCATCCGGCGTTGCCGGAGGCGACCCTGGTGCCGGTGGCCGGCCTGTGCGCGACGCTGCCCGATGGCCGGCCGCTGGCCGCGCACCTGGCCGACCGCTTCCATGGCGACGACCTCACCGCCTGGTGGGACAGCTACCTGGCGCTGATGTGCCAGGTGCACCTGCGGCTGTGGCTGCGCTACGGCATCGCGCTGGAGGCCAACCAGCAGAACAGTGTGCTGATCTACGCCGCCGGCCGCGCGCCGCGGCTGCTGATGAAGGACAACGACGCGGCGCGGGTGCTGCTGCCGCGGCTGCACGCGCAACGGCCGGCGCTGGCCGCGCTGGGCACCCCGCGCGATGCGCGTATCGTGGTGCAGGACGACGCCGCGCTGGCGCGGATGTTCTGCACCATCATCCTGCAACTGGATCTGCAGGCGGTGCTGGAAGGGCTGGCGGAATGGCAGCCGGGACTGCGCGCCCCGCTGTACGCACTGCTGCGCGCGCGCCTGCACGGCACCCTGCGCGCGCTGCGTGAGGACGGCATCGACACCGCCCCGGCGCAGGCGCTGCTGGACGCGCCCACGCTGCCGGTGAAGTACCTGCTCAGCGCCGGCAGCCTGCTCGGCAAGCAGATCACCGGCGCGGCGGACATCAACAAGTTCTACGGCGACAGCGCGCCCAACCTGCTGCGCGAGGCTGCGCTGGCGGCGCGCGCGGTCGCGGCCGGGGCGGCGCGATGAAGCGCCTCCTCGGCCCGGTGCTGGCCGCGCATTATCTGGCCGCCTTCACCGCGCTGGGCATGCCGCTGTTCCTGCCGCAGGTGCTGCAGCAGCTCGCGCCGGGTGCGGCGATCGGCTGGAGCGGCGTGCTGTACGTGCTGCCGACGCTGTGCACTGCGCTCACCGCCAGCACCTGGGGCCGGCTGGCCGACCGCTATGGACGCAAGCGCTCGCTGCTGCGCGCGCAACTCGGCCTGGCGCTTGGCTTCCTCATGGCCGGCTTCGCGCCGAACCTGGGCTGGCTGGTCGCCGGCTTGGTCGTGCAAGGCGCCTGCGGCGGCTCGCTGGCCGCGACCAACGCCTATCTCAGCAGCCAGGCGCAGCGTGGCTCGCTGGCGCGGGCGCTGGACTGGACCCAGTTCTCGGCACGGCTGGCGATGGTCACCGCACCGGCGCTGCTCGGCCTGGCCACCGCGCTGGGGCCGGCGCAGTCGCTGTACCGCTACCTGGCGCTGCTGCCGCTGCTGGCCTTCGCGCTGAGCTGGCGGTTGCCGGCCGATCCGCCGCGCGTGCCGGCGGCAGTCGCATCCACACCCGCGATGCCGCAGGCGGATGCGGCGCAGCGCCGCCAGCGCTGGGCGCTGTGGACCACGCAATTCCTGTTCTGTTTCGCGATGGTGGTGACCTTTCCCTACTTCCTGCCGTATGCGCAGGCGCACGGCATCGGCAGCAGCGCGGTCGCCGGCCTGCTGTACAGCCTGCCGCACCTGGTCTACCTGGTGCTGATGCCGTGCTGGCGCGGTCGCGACCACCGCATGTCGCCGCTGCCGGCGGGGCTGGCGCTGTTCGCACTGGCCTGCCTGCTGCAGATGGCGCCGCCGGCGCCCGGCTGGTTGATCGCCGCGCGGCTGCTGTTCGGCCTGGGCATGTGGATGGCGCTGCGAGGCCTCAACCGCAGCCTGGCCGAGGTTGCCGGCGGGCGCGGCGCGGGCCAGTTGTTCGGCCGCTTCGATGCCGCCGGCAAGTACGCCGGCGTCGCCGGCGGCGCCCTCGCCGGTGCCCTGGTGCAAGGCCATGGCCTGGCCGTTCCCTTCCTCGCCGCCGCCGCGGCCGCCCTGCTGGCGCTGCTGCCGGCCCTGATGCTCACGTCCGTTCGGAGAACCGTCCATGTCCCCGTTGCCGATGCATGACCCGTGGTACGACAGCCTGGCGCAAGCGCAGGCGATCACCTGCTGGCTCAACTGCTACCTGCGCGAAGTCGCGCTCGATCGCGGCCTGGCCGACTTCGACTATCGCGGCCTGGACCGGCCCGGCATCGCCGCCGCCGGCGAGCGCTGGCTGCGCCTGCGCCTGCCCTCCGGCGCCACGCTGTGCGTGCGCCTGGCGCATGCCGACCGCCTGGGCCGCTGCCGCTTCGCCTCGGCGCCCTACCTGAAGGCCGATGGCCGTCCGTGGCACTGCCTGGACGCAGAGGCGCTGGTGCGGCTGCTGCTGCAGGAACTCAGCGAAGGCGAGCACGCGCCCAACCTGGAACTGCTGGCGCAGAGCGCCAACAGCATCGCCATCACCGCGCAGTTGCTGCGCCAGGCCGACGCCGCCCAGCCCACCGGCGAGGCGCTGATCGATGCCGAGCAGTCGATGCTGTGGGGCCACGCCTTCCATCCCACGCCCAAGAGCCGCGAAGGCGTGCCGCTGGCGCAGGTGCTGGCCTGCGCGCCGGAAGCGCGCAGCGCCTTCCCGCTGTTCTGGTTCCGCATCGACCCTCGCCTGTACCGCGCACAGGGCGATGACGTACGCGCCACGCTGGCGCAGGCCGGCGGCGGCGCCGACCTGTATCCGTGCCATCCGTGGGAGGCCGAGCGCGTGCTGGCGCATCCGCTGCTGCGCCAGGCGCAGGCGCGCGGCTGGATCGAGCCGCTGGGCGAACGCGGCCTGGCGCTGCGCCCGACCTCGTCGGTGCGCACGCTCTACCACGCCGAGCTCGATCATTTCCTCAAGCTGTCGGTGCACGTGCGCCTGACCAACTGCGTGCGCAAGAACGCCTGGTACGAACTGGAAAGCGCGGTGGCGCTGACCCGCCTGCTGGCGCCGGACTGGCAGGCGCTGGCGCAGCGCGTGCCTGGCTTCCACGTGCTGCTGGAGCCGGCCGCCACCGATCTGGACTTCTCCGCGCTGGACGCCGATGCGCAGGCCTGCCGCGAACTGGGCGAGAGCTTCGGCGTGCTGTACCGGCAGGCGATCCCCGCGGCGCAGCGCGCGCGCTATCGCCCACAGGTGGCCGGTGCGCTGTTCACCAACGACGCACGCGGCGAGCCGGCTTGCGCCGCCGCACTGCAGACACTGGCGCAGCGCAGCGGCAGCAACCTGGAGGCGGCCACCGCGGCCTGGTTCCGCGCCTATGCGCGACTGCTGCTGGATGGCGTGTGGAGCGCCTGGTTCGGCTACGGCATCGTGCTGGAGCCACACCTGCAGAACACCGTGATCGGCTGCGAGGACGGCCTGCCGACACAGGTGTGGATCCGCGACCTGGAGGGCACCAAGCTGCTGCCGTCGCGCTGGCCGGCCGCACGCCTGCCCGGCATGTCCGAGACCGCGCGACAGTCGCTGTATTACAGCGCCGAACGCGGCTGGAACCGCATCGCCTACTGCGCGCTGGTCAACAACCTGGCCGAAGCGATCTTCCACCTCGCCGACGGCCACGACCGCCGCGAACGCCAGCTGTGGCAGATCGTCCGCGACATCGCGCGCAGCTGGCAGCAGCGCCACGGCACGCAACCGGCACTGCAGGCCCTGCTCGACGGCGCGCCGCTGCCGGCCAAGAACAACCTGCGCCTGCGCCTGTTGCAGCGCGCCGACCGCCATGCCGACTACAGCTTCCTGCCCAACCCGATCGGCAGCGCCGCGCTGCGGCAGGCGGCGGCATGAGCCTGCGCATCGATCCTGCCCCACTGCACGCGGCGCTGGCGCAGTTGCGCACGCAGGCCGACGGCCCGGTCTGCGCCTACGTCTACGACCTGGCCGCGCTGCAGACGCACGCGGCGATGCTGCGCGCACACCTGCCGGCCGAGTGCGAGCTGTTCTATGCGGCCAAGGCCAATGCCGAGCAGCCGGTGCTGCGCACGCTGGCACCGTGGGTGGACGGTTTCGAGGCGGCCTCCGGCGGCGAACTGCAATGGCTGCACACGCACCAGCCGGGCCGCCGGCTGCTGTTCGGCGGCCCCGGCAAGCTCGATACCGAACTGCAGTTGGCCGCCAGCCTGCCCGACTGCAGCGTGCATGTGGAAAGCCTGGGCGAATTGCAGCGACTGGCGCGCATCGCCGCGTCGCGGCAGCGGCCGCTGTCGGTGTTCCTGCGCCTGAACATCGTGGTGCCGGGCATGCAGGACACGCGCCTGGTGATGGGCGGGCGGCCCTCGCCGTTCGGCCTGGACGTGGACGACCTGGATGCCGCGATGCAGGTGCTGCGCGGCGCGAGCGGGCTGCGCCTGGACGGCTTCCACTTCCACCTGCTGTCGCACCAGCGCGATGCGCAGTTGCAGTTGCTGCTGATCGCGCACTATCTGCAGACCGTGCAGGGCTGGCGCCAGGCCTACGCGCTGGGCCCGCTGACGGTGAATGCCGGTGGCGGCTTCGGCGTGGACTACGCCGATCCTGCGGACTCGTTCGACTGGGCCGCGTTCTGCGCCGGGTTGCCGGCGCTGCTGCGCACGCACGGCCAAGGCCTGCGCCTTCGCCTGGAGCCGGGTCGCTACGTCAGCGCCGCCTGCGGCTGGTACCTGATGGAAGTGCTGGACATCAAGCGCAGCCATGGCGCGCAGTTCGCGATCGGCCGCGGCGGCACCCATCATTTCCGCACGCCTGCCGCGCAGGGCCACGACCATCCGTTCCTGGTGCTGCGCGGCACGCAGCCGCCGGTGCTGCGCGATGCGCGGGTGACCCTGGTCGGGCAACTGTGCACGCCCAAGGACGTGCTGGCCCGCGACCAGCCGGTGGCCGCACTGGCACCTGGCGACTGCCTGGCGTTCCCGCTGGCCGGCGCCTACGCCTGGAACATCTCGCACCAGCAGTTCCTGATGCATCCACCGCCGCAGATGCTGTTCCTCGACGGCCCGGCGCAGGCCGCCGACGCCTTGCCGCAGCGCCGCATTGCCGACCCGGCCACCGCGGCGTCATGATCCGGTCACCCGTGCCGGCGCACCCTGCCGGCACATCCAACCGGAGCTGCCGCCATGACCCGTTCCGCCCGCTTCGCCGCCACCTGTCTGCTGCTGAGCTTCACCGCCGCCCCACTGCTGGCCACCGCCGCGACCAAGCCGCAGACCGCACAACAGACCCTGATGGCCAAGTGCTCGGCCCAGAACAAGGGCAAGAAAGGCGATGAGTACAAGAGCGCGCAAAAGGCCTGCCTCAGCGGCGGCACCGCCCCGGCGGCGGGCAACGCCTCGCAGCAACGGATGAAGGACTGCAACGCCCAAGCCGCGACGCAGAAGCTACAGGGCGACGCCCGCAAGACCTTCATGAGCGGTTGTCTGAAGAAGCAGTGAGCCGACTAGCCCCTCTCCCCCCGGGAGAGGGGTTGGGGTGAGGGTACGACAGCCAGCGAGACCGGCAACAACCGCATTGCCAACCGCCACGGCTCCTACGAATCCCGACTCCCCACTCCCGAATCCCCGCCACTCAACGGCAAGCCCGCATGATCCACCGGGATCGGCGCATAGTCCTCGCCGAACGCGACCTCGCCCGGCGTCCATCCTGAGCGGCGCCGCACCGCGCCCCAGAAGCGCTTGAGCCCTTCCACCTGCAGCGCCACCAGGCCCAGCTCGTTGTCGCGGTCCACCATCGGATCGCCCACCCCGGTCGGCCGCACCGGCTCGCCATACAGCGCGGTGCCGAACAGCACGTCCCAGAACGCGAACACCTGGCCGAAGTTGCAGTTGTGCAGCCCCGGCCGCTCCGGGTCCACGCGCATGTGGTGCAGGCGGTGGAACGGCGGATCGACCAGGATCTTGTCGAGCACCGGACCGAAGCCGAACCGGGTGTTGGCATGCGACAGGTTCTGCACCAGCTCGCCGAGCAGCATCAGCCAGGCGAACTCGTCGGCCTCGATGCCGAATGCGATGCCCACCGCGGCCAGCACGAACGACTGCAGCATGCCGTCCAGGTAGTTGCTGCGGTCGTTGGCCCAGCAGCTGAGCTGGCGCTGGCTGTGGTGCATGCTGTGCATCGCCCACCACCACGGCATCCAGTGCTGCACCCGGTGCATCCAGTAGTAGGTGAAGTCGTAGGCCAGGTAGTACAGCGCGAACAGCACCAGCGGATGCCGGTCCAGCCACGGCCACAGATGGCGCAGGCCGGTCTCCGGCGCCGCCGCGGCGTTGGGGTCGGCGCCGCCCAGCGCGTTGACCACCGGGGTCAGGATCAGGAACGAGAACAGCGGGAACACCCCGATCAACATCAGCCAGGTGTAGTGGAAGTCGATCCGCGCCAGCCGCCGATGTTCCCAGCGCTCGGCCGGCCACAGGCTCTCCAGCGGCCGGAACAGCACGCCGATGATGGACAGTTGCAATGCCGCCACCAGCAACGAGGCGGCGATGTCGTGCGGATCGTCGCTGAGTCCGGTCAGATGCAGCGCCGCCAGCAGCGGTGCTACCGCGTGGCTGGCGACCAGGTCGACCAGCGTGGACCAGGCGTGGGCAACGGACGAGACCAGGGCGATGACAGGCATGCGAAGACGGCGATGGGGGCGCGACGGCCGGCGCGACAGCATGCGGCCGCTTGCTTTCGCCAAGCTGTCCACGCCGGCCGATGCCGGCCACGCGCGGTCGCGCTAGTGCGTCGCGACGGCGTCGGGTCGCCGGCTCGGCAGCAGCGCGGCGACGATGCCCAGCAGCGGCAGGAACGACATCACCTGGTACACGAAGACGATGCCGCGGTGGTCGGCGAGCAGCCCCAGCACCGCCGCGCCCAGCCCGCCCATGCCGAAGGCGAAGCCGAAGAACAGCCCGGAGATGGTGCCGATGCGTCCGGGCATCATTTCCTGCGCATACACCAGGATCGCCGAGAACGCCGAGGACAACACGAAGCCGATCAGCACGGTCAACGCGGTGGCCGCATGCAGGCCCACATGCGGCAGCGCCAGCGCGAACGGCGCCACGCCCAGGATCGACACCCAGATCACCGGCTTGCGGCCGATGCGGTCGCCGACCGGGCCGCCGATCAGCGTGCCCAGCGCCGAGGCCAACAGGAACGCGAACAGGTGCAGCTGCGCACTCTGCACCGAGATGCCGAAGCGCTGGATCAGGTAGAACGTGTAGTAGCTGCTCAGGCCGGCGATGTAGAAATACTTGGAGAAGATCAGCAGCAGCAGGATGCCGACGATGCGCACCACCGTGGCGCGCGGCAGCGCCGGCACCGCGGCGACCGGCCGCGGCGTCGCGCGCGCGGCCTGCAGGTGCAGCGCGTACCAGCGCCCGACGTAGGACAACAGGGCGATGCCGAGCAACGCCGCGGCGCCGAACCAGGCCACGCTGTGGCGGCCGTTGGGCACGATCACCGCCGCGGCGATCAGCGGCCCCAGCGCGGTGCCGGTATTGCCGCCGACCTGGAACACCGACTGGGCCAGACCATGGCGGCCGCCCGAGGCCAGCCGCGCGATGCGCGAGGATTCGGGATGGAAGATCGCCGAGCCGATCCCGACCAAGGCCGCCGCCAGCAACACCATGCCGAAGCTGGGCGCATAGGCCAGCAGCAACAGCCCGCACAGCGTGGAACTCATGCCTATCGGCAGCGAATACGGCGCCGGCCGGCGATCGGTGCGCAGCCCGATCAGCGGCTGGAACAGCGAGGCGGTGATCTGGTACGTGAGGGTGATCAGGCCGACCTGGGCGAAGCTGAGCTGGAACTGGCCCTTCAGCACCGGATACAGCGCCAGGATCAGCGACTGCATCATGTCGTTGATCAGGTGCGAGGAGGTGATCGCAGCCAGAACGCCGGACGCGACCTTGCGCGGGGCGACGGGAGCGGCGGGAGCGGCAGCGACGGGCGCGGCAGGGCGCAGCGTGGACATGGCGGGACGGGAATTGCCGGGAGTGCGTGCATGGTAGGCTGCCCTGCCCCGACCTTCTTGCGCGACATGCCCAGTAACCATCGCAAAAAGGACATGCTGGTGCCGCGCGCCGGCCGCAATGCGGACGACGCGCCCGCCGACGTGGTGTGCAAGGCCGTCGACTACCCGCCCGACAGCGCCATCGCCCCGCACCGGCATGCGCGTCATCAGTTGATCTACGCGGTGTCCGGCCTGATGGTGGTGCGGTCAGGCCAGGGCCACTGGGTGGTGCCGAGCACGCGCGCGCTGTGGATCCCCGCCGGCACCGAGCACAGCGTGCGCTGGATCGGCGTCCTGCGCATGCGCAGCCTGTACATCCGCCCCGCCGCCATCGCCGGCATGCCAGACACGCCGACGGTGATGGCGGTGGAGCCGCTGCTGGAAGCACTGATCCGCAGCGCCGCGGAGATCCCCTGGGACCACGCCGCCGACTCGCGCGACGGGCGGCTGATGCGGCTGATCCTGGACGAACTGCATGCCCTGCCGGCGCTGCCGCTGTACCTGCCGCAGCCGCGCGATCCGCGCCTGCTGCGCATCGCCGCCGCGCTCGACGCCGACCCGGCCGATGCCACCACCCTGCACGCCTGGGCCGCGGCGCTGGGTGTGGACGTCAAGACCATCCAGCGCCTGTGCCAACGCGAACTGCAGATGCGCTTCGGCCAGTGGCGCCAGCAACTGCGCCTGCTGCGCGGGCTCGAACGGCTGGCCGCCGGCGACCGCATCATCGACGTGGCGGTGGAACTGGGCTACGACAGCCCCAGCGCGTTCACCGCCATGTTCAAGCGCCAGTTCGGGCAGCCGCCGAGCCAGTTCTTCCGCTGAGCACGCGTGCAGCCCGCGACGTGGCTCAGGCCTGCGCCAGCGCCTGCCGCAGGTCGGCGAGCAGGTCGTCGATGTGCTCGATGCCCACCGACAGCCGCACCGTATCCTCGCTGACCCCGCTGCGCTGCAATTCCTCGGGCGAGAGCTGGCGATGCGTGGTGGACGCCGGATGCGTGGCCAGCGACTTGGCGTCGCCGATGTTGACCAGGCGGGTGAACAGTTGCAGCGCATCGAGGAAGCGCGCGCCGGCGGCGCGGCCGCCGCGCAGGCCGAAGGTCAGCACGCCCGAGCCGTGGCCGCGCAGGTACTTTTGCGCCAGCGCGTGCTCGGGATGGTCCGGTAGGACGGCGTAGTTGACCCACTCCACCTTGGCCTCGCCCTGCAGGTGCCGCGCCAGCGCCAGCGCGTTCTGGTTGATCCGGTCCATGCGCAACGGCAGCGTCTCGATGCCCTGCAGGATCTGGAAGGCGTTGAACGGCGACAGCGCCGCGCCGGTGTTGCGCAGCGGCACCACCCGCGCGCGGCCGATGTAGGCCGCCTCGCCCAGCGCCTGGGTGTAGACCACGCCGTGGTAGCTCACGTCCGGCTCGTTGAGGCGGCGGAAGCGCTGCGCGTGCGCCGCCCACGGGAAGCGCCCGGAATCGACGATCGCCCCGCCCAGGCTGGTGCCGTGGCCGCCCAGGTACTTGGTCAGCGAATGCACCACGATGTCGGCGCCGAACTCGAACGGCCGCAGCAGGTACGGCGTGGGCACGGTGTTGTCGACGATCAGCGGTACGCCGTGGGCGTGGGCGATGGCGGCCACCGCTTCCAGGTCGGTGACGTTGCCACGCGGATTGCCGATCGACTCGACGAAGATGGCCTTGGTGCGCTCGTCGATCAGTCCGGCGAAGGCACCGGGATCGCGATAGTCGGCGAAGCGGGTCTGGATGCCGGACAGCGGCAGCGTATGCGCGAACAGGTTGTAGGTGCCGCCGTACAGCGCACTGGAGGAAACGATGTTGTCGCCGGCCTCGGCGATGGTCTGGATGGCATAGGTCACCGCCGCCTGCCCGGAGGCCACCGCCAGCGCGCCGATGCCGCCTTCCAGCGCGGCGATGCGCTGCTCCAGCACGTCGGTGGTGGGGTTCATGATGCGGCTGTAGATGTTGCCCTGCACTTTCAGGTCGAACAGGTCGGCGCCGTGCTGGGTGTCGTCGAAGGCATAGGCCACGGTCTGGTAGATCGGCACCGCTACCGCGCGGGTGGTCGGATCGGGGCGATAACCGCCGTGCACGGCGATGGTTTCCAGCTTCCAGTTCGGGTCGGACATGGCGCGCGTCTCGGCAACGAGGGAGCGCAGACGATAGCGCCGCGCACGACGGCAGATGCAAACCTGCGGTTATGAGGCCATGCCGCTGGGTTGTCAGCGCTGCGGCCGGTAACGTGGCGGCCCGCCGGGCTCAGTCGTCGCCGAGCACGCCCTGGGCGAACAGCCAGGCACGCAACGCGTCGATGCCGACGTAGCGCTCGGCACGCAGGCCCAGGGCGCGTGCCGCCTCGACATGGACCGCCGTGTCATCGACGAACAACACCTCGTCCGCGGCCATCCGGAGTTGCGCCAGCACATGCAGGAAGATCGCCGGCTCCGGCTTGATCGCGCCGACCTCGCTCGAATTCACCACGGCATCGAACAGGTCGGCGAGGCCGAGCGCCTGCAGGTCGTGCGGCAGGCGCGAGGTGGCGTTGCTCAGCAGCACCACGGGCACGCGCTGGCGCACCTGTCGCAGCAGCGCCAGCACGGGCTGGTTGAGGCGGGCCGCCGTCGGCGCGGACCAGGCGGCGACCAGCGCCGCGACGTCGGCCTGGGGCGCCAGCGCGGCGAGACGCGCGACCACCTCGGCGCGCCATTGCGCATCGCTGGTGGCACCACGGATCGCCGGCTCCAGCAGCGCCGGCGCGAACGCCACCGCGCGCAGACTGCCCGGCGGCACGCCGTGCGCGCGCTCCAGCGTCGCATCGTCGTCGGGCCACAGCCGCAGCACGCCGTCCATGTCCACCAGCAGGGCGCGCGCCGCCGACACAGCGGAACGCGCCTGCGCGATGGAACCCATCAGGCCTTCTCGAACACCAGCTTGCCGCCCTCGGCCTCGACCTTGATGGTGTCGCCGCTGAGGAACTGGCCGGACAGGATCTGCTGCGCCAGCGGGTTCTCCAGTTGCGCCTGGATCGCGCGCTTGAGCGGACGCGCGCCGTACACCGGGTCGAAGCCGACATTGCCGAGCAGCTCCAGCGCGCGCTCGCCCAGTTCGATCTTCAGCCCGCGCTCGGCCAGGCGCTTCTCCAGGCCATGCAGCTGGATGCGCGCGATCGACTTGATCTGCGCCTTGTCCAGCGGATGGAACACCACGATGTCGTCCAGGCGGTTGATGAACTCCGGGCGGAAGTGCGCCTGCACCACGCCCATCACCGCCGCCTTCATCTGCGTGTAGGCCTCGGCGCTGCCGTCGCCGCTCAGCTCCTGGATCTGGTGCGAGCCCAGGTTGGAGGTCATCACGATGACGGTGTTGCGGAAGTCCACGGTGCGCCCCTGGCCATCGGTGAGGCGGCCGTCGTCGAGCACCTGCAGCAGGATGTTGAACACGTCGCTGTGCGCCTTCTCGACTTCGTCGAGCAGGATCAGCGAATACGGCCGACGCCGCACCGCCTCCGTCAGGTAGCCGCCTTCCTCATAGCCGACATAGCCCGGAGGCGCACCGATCAGCCGCGCCACCGAGTGCTTCTCCATGAACTCGCTCATGTCGATGCGGATCATCGCGTCGCTGCTGTCGAACAGGAACTCGGCCAGCGCCTTGCACAGCTCGGTCTTGCCGACGCCGGTGGGGCCCAGGAACAGGAACGAGCCGCTGGGCCGGTTCGGATCGGACAGGCCGGCGCGCGAGCGGCGCACCGCGTCGGACACCACCTTGATCGCCTCTTCCTGGCCGACCACGCGCTGGTGCAGTTCGTCCTCCATGCGCAGCAGCTTGTCGCGCTCGCCCTCGAGCATCTTGTTGACCGGGATACCGGTCCAGCGCGACACCACCTCGGCGATCTCCTCGGCGGTGACGCGGTCCTGCACCAGCTTGAAGTCGTGCTGTTCGGCTTCGTTGGCCGCGGCCAGCTGCTTCTCCAGGTTCGGCAGCAGGCCGTACTGGATCTCGCTCATCTTGGCGTAGTCCTGGCGCCGCTGCGCGGCCTCCAGTTCCACGCGCGCCTGCTCGATCTGCTCCTTGATCTTGGTCGCGCCCTGCAGCGCCGCCTTCTCCGACTTCCACACCTCGTCCAGGTCGGAGAACTCGCGCTCGAGCTTGTCGATGTCGCTCTCCAGGTCGGCCAGGCGCTGCCGCGAGGCCTCGTCCTTCTCCTTCTTCAGCATCTCGCGCTGGATCTTGAGCTGGATCAGCCGCCGTTCCAAGCGATCCAGTTCCTCCGGCTTGGAGTCGATCTCCATGCGGATGCGGCTGGCCGCTTCGTCCATCAGGTCGATGGCCTTGTCCGGCAACTGGCGGTCGGTGATGTAGCGATTGGACAGGGTGGCCGCGGCGACGATCGCCGGGTCGGTGATCTCCACGCCGTGGTGCACCGCGTAGCGCTCCTTGAGCCCGCGCAGGATGGCGATGGTGTCCTCCACGCTCGGCTCGCCGACGAACACCTTCTGGAAGCGCCGCTCCAGCGCCGCGTCCTTCTCGATGTACTTGCGGTACTCGTCGAGGGTGGTGGCGCCGATGCAGTGCAGCTCGCCGCGCGCCAGCGCCGGCTTGAGCATGTTGCCCGCGTCCATGGCGCCATCGGCCTTGCCGGCGCCGACCATGGTGTGCAGTTCGTCGATGAACAGGATGATCTGGCCCTCGTTCTTGGACAGATCGTTGAGCACGCCCTTGAGCCGCTCCTCGAACTCGCCGCGGAACTTGGCGCCGGCGATCAGCGCGCCCATGTCCAGCGACAACACGCGCTTGCCGCGCAGGCCTTCGGGCACTTCGCCATTGACGATGCGCTGGGCCAGGCCCTCGACGATGGCGGTCTTGCCCACGCCGGGCTCGCCGATCAGCACTGGGTTGTTCTTGGTACGCCGCTGCAGCACCTGCACGGTGCGGCGGATTTCCTCGTCGCGGCCGATCACCGGATCGAGCTTGCCGCTCTCGGCGCGCGCGGTGAGGTCGATGGTGTACTTCTCCAGCGCCTGGCGCTGTTCCTCGGCGTTTTCCGATTGCACGGTCTCGCCGCCGCGCAGCTTGTCGATGGCGGCCTCGAGCTTCTTCTTGTCGGCGCCGGCCGCGCGCAGCGCCAGGCCCAACGGGCCGCCGTCGTCGGCCGCGGCCAGCACGAACCACTCGCTGGCTATGAACTGGTCGTTGTGCTGCTGCGCCAGCTTGTCGGTCTGGTTGAGCAGGCGGCTGAGATCGTTGCCCATCGACAGGTTGCCGGGCTGGCCGCTGACCTTGGGCAGCTTGTCCAGCGCCTCGCCGAGCCGCTCGCGCAGCACCGGCACGTTGACGCCGGCCTGCGCCAGCAACGGCCGGGTGCTGCCGCCGGCCTGGTCGAGCAGCGCCACGAACACGTGCACCGGTTCGATGATGGTGTGGTCGCGGCCCACGGCCAGCGACTGCGCGTCGGCCAGGGCCTGCTGGAAGCGCGAGGTGAGCTTGTCCATCCGCATCGGGAAGTCCTCTGAAGGAAAGGGCCGGCCGTGCCGGCATGCCAGCAAAATGCGGCTGTTCGCCCCTGTTTCAAGGCCGTCCGCGACGTCTGTATACACCTCGCGGGACGGCGGCGACGCGACGTGACGTCCGCCGCACTCCGGTACCAGACAGTCACACGCCGCTACCGCAACGGCGGCTACCCTCGGCGCTCCCGTCCCCACGCACAGGCCCCGCCATGCACTACGAGCTGTACTACTGGACCGGCATCCAGGGCCGCGGCGAGTTCGTGCGGCTGGCGCTGGAGGATGCCGGCGCCGGTTATCGCGACGTAGCGCGCGAGCAGGGCGATGCGGCGATGCAGCCCTTCCTCGACGGCGCCCATGCCGGCGCACGCCCGTTCGCACCACCGTTCCTCAAGGCCGGCCGCTTGGTGATCGCCCAGGTCGCCAACATCCTGCACTACCTCGGCCCGCCGCTGGGCCTGGTGCCGGACAGCGAATCGCGGCGGCTGCAGGCGCTGCAATTGCAGTTGACCATCGCCGACCTGGTTGCCGAGGTCCACGACAGCCACCATCCCATCGCCAGCGCGCTGTACTACGAGGATCAGAAGGCCGAAGCGCGGCGGCGCGCCGAAGACCTGCGCAAGCAGCGGCTGCCGAAGTTCCTTGGCTATTTCGAACAGGTGCTGGACCAGGGCGGCGGGCGCCACGTGCTGCGCGAGCATTCCTACGTGGACCTGTCGCTGTTCCAGCTGATGAGCGGGCTGGACTACGCCTTCCCGCAGGCGATGAAAAAACTCTCGCCGAAGCTGCCGCGGCTGCGCGCGCTGCAGCAGCGCGTGTGCGAGCGCCCGGGCATCGCCGCCTACCTGGCCTCGCCGCGGCGCCTGCCGTTCAACGAGAACGGCATCTTCCGGCATTACCCGGAATTGGATGGCTGAGCGAGGCTGGACGTCCGGCGTCGGCCTGCCACGTCCGTTGAAAGACCGCCGTCATGCCGTGGTGATCTATGGTGTAGCGCGTCGGGACTGAAGTCCCTCCCACAAGGGCGCTTCAGGCGTGGCCATAGGCGCTTTCCCGCATGAGCGGCTCGAGGTGGCCTCGGGCCGCTCCTGCCAGAAAACAAAAAGCCCGCATGACGCGGCACGCGCCTCGCGTCTGGCTCAGGTCCGCGTCAGGGCTTCGCGCACCGCACGCAACTGCGCCTTGACCGCGGCGGCCTGGGTCGGGCCCATGCGCAGCAGCGCCTTCTGGCCGATCGACAGCGATTCCAGCGCCGGATCCACGAAGCGGTACTTGCCGCGCACCGGATCCATCTCCACCGCGAGCGGCGCGGTCGGCGTCGGGGTCTGCAGCAGGTGGTCGATCACCTGCACCAGCCGGTCGTTGAAGTAGCCCTGCGGATAGCCCAACTCCACATAAGCCTGCTGGAACAGCGGATAGAAGCGGCGATAGGCCGCCACCGCCGTGCCCGGA
Organism: uncultured Xanthomonas sp.; assembly: GCF_964278005.1. Taxonomy (NCBI): domain Bacteria; kingdom Pseudomonadati; phylum Pseudomonadota; class Gammaproteobacteria; order Lysobacterales; family Lysobacteraceae; genus Xanthomonas; species uncultured Xanthomonas sp. The sequence continues at coordinate 794,159 of NZ_CAXYKF010000023.1, read as the reverse complement.
TCGGCCCGGGTGAACGCCTCCACGTAGGGCGAATAGCGCTGGGCATTGGTGTCGGCGATGACGCTGGCGCCGCTGGCATCGGTGCTCACCTGCAACTCGCCCGGCACCTGCTTGAGCGCCAGGGAGCGGGCCGTGACGCGGCGCTGGGTCAGGTTGTCGACCATGGTCACCAGGCGCTGGATCAGGTGGTCGCGCAGCAGCAGCGCCAGCGGTGCGTCGCCGCCGGCCAGCGCGCTCAGTGCAGACCAGGCCGCATCGTCGCTGGCGGCCAGCGCCGGAATCGCCGCGTCGGCGGCTTCCGCGGCATCGATCGGGTGCTGTATCGGCGGCGGCGTTGCCGCCGCGGCAGGCGTGTCAGGCGTTGTCGGCGCGGCCGCGGCGGGCGGCGGCGCGACCGCGGCAGGTGCGGGCGCAGTGGCGGGCCACAGCGCGGCGATGTTGTCGCGGAACAACCAGGCCGCGGCGGCGGCCACCAGCACGGCGACCAGGATCCACGGCCAGAACGAGTGACGCGGCTGCATGGGATGCACATCTCCATCGGACAATGGAGGTGTGACCGCCGCGATGCGCACCGGTTCCAGCGCGGGACGGCCGGCGTTCAGCCTAGATGCACGCCTTGCGCGAGGCGCCAGCGCCCTACCAGCGCCGCGTACGCGACCATTACCCCTGCGGGCCTTCGGCAAAGGCGATGCGCGCACCGACCCAGGCTGCGACCAGCACCGCCGCGACGCGGTCGGCCTGCGCCGCCGGCATTGCCTTGTGCGCGATCATCCATTGCGCCGCGGCAGCGCGCGCCGGCTGCAAGGCCGCCAGTGCCGCCTTGCGATCGGCCTGCGGCCACACGCTCGCGTCGTGCCACGCGGCGATGGCGGCGGCCGGATCGCCGGGCGGCTCGGCGCCCTTGGGTTGTTTCAGCAATAGCAGTGGCGACACCGTGGCCTGCAGCGACAGCACCCGCCATGCGGCGAAATCCGCGTAGCGCATGGTGCCCGCGTCGTCGGAGACGCGATCCACCAGGCTGCCGAATGCCTGCTGCAAGCGCATCCATGCGGGTTGATCGAACAGGCCGGGCAACGGCCGGCAGATCGGCGCGGAAAGATCGCGGCTGGAGCCATACAGCGGGCCCATGGCGTCGTAGGCGGCCTCGCCCTGCGCGGCGAACACGAAACAATGCACGTAGGGGCGCGGATTCGGCTGCGTGGCCGCATCCGGCGTATAGCCGCTGCGTTCGATCCATAGCCGCAACAGGGTCAGGTCGCGCGCTTCCCCGGCCTGTCGGCTGCTCGGCTCGGACGTGTCGAGCAGCCCGGCGGATACCCCGTCCTGCTGCCGCAGGGCGGTGCTAGCGGACGCGAACCGGGCATGCGCTTCGGCCGCCGCCACCCCGGCCGCCGGCACGAAGCGATGCAGGTACACCAGCCAGGCCGAGGCCAGACCACCATCGTAGGCGCGCAGCTGCGCCGCCGCCGCGGCAGGCGTGGTGGGAATGCTGGCGACGATGCGGTCGAAGCGCGCCGCCTGCGGCGCGAACTCGGCGTCCAGCGCGCGTACCCGCGCCTCCATCCGCTGTTTCAGGCAGGCCCCCGGATCGGTCTCGGCCAGGCAGCTCTGGCGCTGCGCCAGCCAGTCGCGCTGCGCGTTGCGCACGCCAGGCCGCTGCGCCGCGGGGACCACGTCGCGCAGCGCCGCATAGCGCAGGGCCAGCCATTCCTCCGTGGCGTCCAACCGCTTGTCCGTGCACAACAGTCGCTCCACCGCCGTGGTTGCCTTGCTGCAATCGAACGACACCGCGCCGGCCTCGGGCATCCAGCTCAGTGCCAGCAGCAGTGCCAGCGCACGCATGCGCAGGCCAGGGCAAGCGTTCATGCCATCCTCCTCTCGTGCATCGTTGCGATCCCGGCACCGCTTGTCGCGCCGCCGTCAGTCCACCAGCACCGCGCGCGGCTTCTGCAACGACAGCAGGCCGAGCAAGGCGGCCAGCACCAGGTAGCCACCGACGAACTGCCAGGCGATCAACTTGGGCACGCCGCTCAGCGTCCACGGCAGGTACAGGCCGCCACGCGGGTCCACCGAATGGATCAGCCCGAACAGAGTCAGCCCGGCCGCCACCAGCAGGAACGCGGCGGCGCGACGCAGGCGGCCGTCGACCATCGCCGCCACCGAGGCGATCCACAGCATCGCGGTGATGATGAAACCGTTGCCCAGGGTCAGGATCACCGCCAGCTCGGGCAGGCCGTGGCCGTCGAGCGTGGTGGTGAGTTTGGCCAGCTGCTCCGGGGCGATCCAGCCCGGCGCCTTGATCGCCAGCAGATAGGCCACCGACGGCAGGAAACCCAGCACCATCGCGCCGGCATGGCGCTTGGGCGTGGCCTGGAAGGCCTGGGTGGTGATGTCGATGGCGACGTAGACGATGATCGGCGCCAGCACCGCCATCGGCAGCCACTGCACCAGGCCGGCGACCAGCCCGAACATGCCGCCCAGGCCGATGAACAGCCCGGTGAGCAAGGTGTAGCCGCTGCGCGCGCCCATGTGCTTGTAGGCCGGCTGGCCGATGTACGGCGTGGTCTGGGCGACGCCGCCGCAGACACCGGCGATCAGGGTCGCGCCGGCCTCGACCAACAGGATGTCGCGGGTGCGGTAGTCGTCGCCGGCGGCACGTGCGCTTTCGCTGACGTTGATGCCGCCCACCACCATCAGCAGGCCGAACGGCAGCAGCAACGGCAGCAGCGGCACCGTGTCGGCCAGGCCGGCGACGAAGCCCAGGCTCGGCCACGGCAACACCAGCTGCGGCGCGCTCCATTGCGGCGCCTGGTGGCCGGGAATGCCGAAGCCGGCCGCGTTGGCCCAGTAGTACAGGCCGGTACCCAACGCCAGCGCCAGCGGCACCCCCGGCAGGCGCCACGGCAGCCGCCCCTTGGCGATCAGCACGTACAGCAGCAGGCCCAATACCACCAGCCCGACCAGCGGCGTGCGCAGCGTCTCCAGCAGCGGCAGGAAGCCCATCAACACGATGGCGATGCCGGCGATGGAGCCGAGCAGCGCGGCGCGCGGCAAGGCGCGGGTGACCGCATCGCCGAAGAACGACAGCACCGTCTTCAGCGCGCCCATCACCACCAGCGACGCCATGCCCAGGTGCCAGGTGGCCAGCGCCGCGGCCTGCGGGTCCAGGCCCTGCTGCTTGTAGCGCACGAACGCCGGGCCGAGCACCAGCAGCGCCATGCCGATGCTGGTCGGCGCATCCAGGCCCAGCGGCATCGCGGTGACGTCGCTGCGCCCGCTGCGCGCGGCCAGCCGCCGCGCCATCCAGGTGTAGAGCAGGTTGCCGACCAGCACGCCGAAGGCGGTGCCGGGAATCATCCGGGTGTAGATGACCTCGACGGGGAACTGGAACAGGCCGACCAGCGCCAGGGTGATGAAGCCGAGGATCGACAGGTTGTCGACCACCAGGCCGAAGAAGCCGTTGAGGTCGCCGGCGACGAACCAACGCGGACGCGGCGAGACAGGAGCGGGAGTGGACATGCGGGCAGTGGCGGCGTTGGGGGTCGAGGGATGGTAAGGGCAAGCGGCACCGTCGGATCGGTGCACGCGCAGGATGCCGTTTTCCGGCGACGGCGCGCCGCGGCGCTACAGCGGCAGATGCAGGAACTGGTTGAACGCGCTCGGCACGTAATCGCCGAACGCCGGCCCGTTGCGGAAGCCGCGCCGGCGATACAACGCCAGCGCCGGCGCGAACGCCGCGCCGCTGCCGGTTTCCAGGCTCAGCCGCTGCAGGCCTTCGGCGCGGGCGACCGCGATCAGATGGTCGAGCAGGGCCGCCGCCGCGCCCTGGCGCAGGAACGCCGGATGCGTGCGCATCGACTTCAGTTCGCCGCCGCCCTCGCCAAGCACCCGCAGCGCACCGACCGCGGCCAGCGCATCGTCGCGCCACAGGCTCCACACCCGCACGTCGGTGCGCCGCAGACCGGAAACATCCAGCGCATACACGCTTTCCGGCGGCGACTGCGCATGCATCTGCTGCACGTGGTACTCCAGCAACCCACGCACCGCCGGATCGTCAAGATCACCAGGCCGAATCACGAACGGCCCCGCACTCACTGCAGCGGTCCGCTTTTGCGAATCCCCGCTTTCCACAGCCGAACGGCTGGTCATCCCCACTCCCCAATCCCCGCGGTCAAAACGACACGTCCACCGCCTGCCGCGCCCACAGCACCGACTGGTGCCCGGTGGCCTGCTTCCACGCCAGCCGGATCGCCTCGATGTCGGCGCGGCGCTGCGGGGTGTCCTCGTGCAGGATCACCAGCACCTTGGTGTTGAGCCGGTTCGGCTCCTTGGCGCCGCGGAACAGCCACTGGCCGTAGGCATCGAACACGGTCAGGCCGTCGGGAAAGCGCGGCGTCACTTCCTTGTCCAGGAACGCGCGCCAGCGCGCCTCGCTGATCGGCTCGGCCTGCGGACGGTCGGCCGGGCCGCTCTCCTCGCCCACACCGAAGTACAGCTCGCTGCGCACCCAGCCGCCGGCCTGTGCCGGCCGCGCCGCATCGCCCTGCATGGTCGCGCTGACCTTGCTCGGCGCGGTGGGCGCAGACGGAGCGACGCTGGCGCAGGCGCTCAGGGCCAGGAGGACGGCGATCAACGGGGCACGCAAGAGCATCGGCAAGGTCTCGGTCGGAAGGGGCAGGCAACACACGATCGTAGGCCAGGTACGGACCGGGCCGGATAACCGCCGGGCATGAGCTCATGCCCGAGCGCACCGAACACACGGCTCGCACATCGCCTTAACGTCGAGCTAATATATCGCTTCATCCGGATGGATGCAGCAACCTTTGCCGACCCCAGTCGCCGCCATGGCCGGCGCGGCCGGTCTCGATGGTCATCGTTTCAGGAGAGAACCCCCATGTCGTCCCCGTTCGTCAGGCCGCTGAGCCTGGCCATCGCCCTGGCCCTGGCGGCCCCCGCGTTCGCCCAGGACGCCACCCCGGCCACCACGACCAACCTCGATACGGTGATCGTCACCGGCACCCGCGCCAGCGGCCGCACCGTGCTCGAATCCACCGCCCCGGTGGACGTGCTCAGCGCCGAGGACATCCGCAAGGCCGGCGTGGTCAACGGCGAACTCGGCAGCGCGCTGCAGGCGCTGCTGCCGTCCTTCAACTTCCCGCGCCAGTCCAACTCCGGCGGCGCCGACCACGTGCGCGCCGCGCAGCTGCGCGGGCTCTCGCCCGACCAGGTGCTGGTGCTGGTCAACGGCAAGCGCCGCCACACCTCGGCGCTGGTCAACACCGACAGCAAGATCGGCAAGGGCACCACCCCGGTGGACTTCAACGCCATCCCGATCAGCGCGATCAAGCGCATCGAAGTGCTGCGCGACGGCGCCGGCGCGCAGTACGGCTCCGACGCGGTGGCCGGGGTGATCAACGTGATCCTCGACGACGACCCGGACAGCGGCGCGCTGGAAGCCAGCTACGGCGCCAACCACACCGACGTCAAGCCGATCCACCGCACCCTCACCGACGGCCAGACCGGCTATGCCAGCGGCAAGGTCGGCACACGCCTGGGCGAGGACGGCGGCTTCTTCAAGGTCGGCCTGGAACTGAAGAACCACGAGGCCACCAACCGCGCCGGCTTCGACCAGATCCCGCCGTTCGAGGAACAGACCCCGGCCAATCTGGCGCTGGCCGGCAAGCGCAACTATGAACTCGGCGACGGCGCCAGCAAGGATCTCAACGCCTGGCTCAACGGCAAGCTGCCGTTCGGCCAGGGCAGCGAGGTCTATGCCTTCGGCACCTACAACCAGCGCGACACGCAGGGCGCCAACTACTTCCGCTACCCCGACGGCGCCGCCAACTGGACCCAGGTGTATCCGCAGGGCTACCGCCCGGTGTCGCTGGGCGAGAACCGCGATCTGCAGGCGGTGCTCGGCGCGCGCGGGCAATGGGGCGAATGGGCCTACGACGCCAGCCTCGACTATGGCCGCAACGACTTCACCTACCGGCTCAAGCATTCGCTCAACGCCTCGCTGGGCCCGGGCAGCCCGACCCGCTTCAAGACCGGCGACTACGCCTTCGCGCAGGGCGTGGCCAACCTCGACCTGAGCCGCAGCTTCGACGTCGCCGGCGCCACCCACACCGTGGGCACCGGCGTGGAGCTGCGCCGCGAGCACTACCGCACGCGTCCGGGCGACCCGGCCAGCTACGCCGCCGGCCCCTACACCGACCGCCCCACCGGCGCCCAGGCCGGCGGCGGCCTGACCCCGCAGGATGCGGCCGACCTGTCGCGCAACGTCGCCAGTGTCTACGCCAGCGTGTCCAGCCAGTTCGGCGACAAGCTCTCCACCGACCTGGCCGCGCGCTACGAGCACTACCAGGATTTCGGCGGCGAACTGACCGGCAAGCTGGCCGCGCGCTACGAGTTCGTCCCGGCATTCGCCCTGCGCGGCGCCATCTCCAACAACTTCCGCGCGCCGTCGCTGAGCCAGATCGGCTACGAGGCCAGTTCCACCGGCTACAACGCCAACGGACAGTTGCTGCAGGGCCGCCTGCTCTCGGTCGACAACCCGATCGCGCAGGCGCTGGGCGCGCGCACGCTGCAGCCGGAGAAGTCGCGCAACTACAGCCTGGGCTTCACCAGCCGCGTCGGCAGCCACTTCGACCTGTCGCTGGACCTGTTCCAGATCGACATCGACAAGCGCATCGCGCTGTCGGAAAGCATCGACGGCGATGCCCTGACCGACTTCGTCGCGCAGCGCTTCGGCATCACCGGCCTGCAGAGCGCCAGCTTCTTCGTCAACGCCGCCGACACCCGCACCCGCGGTGCCGAACTGGTCAGCAACTGGCGGCAGGCGCTGGGCCAGGGCCAACTGCAGCTGACCGGCACCTGGAGCTACGCCAAGACCGAACTGGAGAACGTGGTGGCCACGCCGACGCAGTTGCTGGCGCTGAATCCGGACTACGTGCTGTTCGGCGTGGAAGAGCGCAACACCCTGACCGAGGCGACCCCGCGCACCCGCGCGCAGCTGGCGGCGAACTGGAGCGACGCGCGCTGGTCGCTGCAGACCCGCGTCACCCGCTACGGCAGTGCCACCCGCGTGTTCGATTTCGGCGGCGGCTTCGCCCCGGAGCAGACCTACAGCGCCAAGTGGCAACTCGACGCCGAGGTCGAATACCACCTCACCCCGCAGTGGAGCGTGGCGGTAGGCGGCCAGAACCTCACCGACGCCTACGCCGACCGCTCCAAGCCGGACATCGCCTACTTCGGCAACCTGCCCTACGACGTGCTGTCGCCGATCGGCAGCAACGGCGCTTACTACTATGGGCGGGTGCGGTACACCTTCTGACGAAGGTGTAGGGAATGGGGACACGGGAATCGGGAATGGGAAGGAAGCGGGGAATCGGGAATCGAGAAACGGGAATCGGAAGAGCAAGAGCCTGCCCGCACGGCTGTTGCTTTTCCCCATTCCCCATTCCCGCCTACCCATTCCCAGCTCCAATCCACCTGACGCTAACGCCCGCTGCGCCATGATGGCCGGATGGCAGACGCGCTCCCCCTCCGACCGCCGCCGCCGCGTCTGGACGATGCCTGCGCATTGTTCCTGGACGTGGACGGCACTCTCATCGCCTTTGCCGAGCGCCCCGACCAGGTGCAGTTGCTGCCCGGGGTGCGTGAGGCGATCGGCCGCCTGCACCAGCGCCTGGGTGGCGCGGTGGCGCTGGTCAGCGGACGTCCGCTGACGCAGCTCGACGCCTTGTTCGCGCCGCTGCGGCTGCCCGCCGCCGGCCTGCACGGCCACGAGTTGCGCAGCGACGCCGACGCGCAGGCGGCGATGCCCGCCGATACCTCCGACTTTCTCCATGCGCTGCATGCGCGCGCCGCGCATCTGCGCCAGGCGCATCCGGGCGTGCTGGTCGAAGACAAGGGCGCAAGCGTGGCCCTGCACTGGCGGACGGCGCCGAGCGCGGCCGAGGCGGTACTGGCGTTCGCGCACGCACAGCTCGCCGACCTGCCCGGCTACCGCCTGCAGCCCGGCGACCACGTGGTCGAGTTCGTACCCGAAGGCAGCGACAAGGGCGTGGCGCTGACCACGCTGCTGCAGCAACCGCCGTTCCGCGGACGCCGCCCGGTGTTCGTCGGCGACGATCTCACCGACGAATTCGGCTTCGCCGCGGCCAACCAGGCCGGCGGCTGGAGCGTGCTGGTCGGCACCCGCGCCGACAGCGTCGCCACCTATGCGCTGCCCGATCCACGCGGCGTACACGCCTGGCTGCGCGATAACGCCGGATGAGGCCAGCGCAACGCCCGCCCGTCCGCGCCCCGTGGCCGTTTCCCCCACTGCTTCCGCACAAGGACCCGACCGCTCCATGAGTTCCCCCAATCTCGACCTCGGCGTCATCGGCAACGGCAGCTTCGGCGCCCTGATCGACAAACGGGCCAGCGTGGTGTGGAGCTGCCTGCCGGCCTTCGACGGCGACCCGGCGTTCTGCGCCCTGCTCTCCCCGCGCGCGCATCCTGGCGGCGATTTCAGCATCGAACTGGAAGACTTCGTCGACAGCGACCAGCACTACCTGGCCAACACCGCGATCCTGCGCACGGTGCTGCGCGACGCCCACGGCGGCGCGGTGGAGGTGATCGACTTCGCGCCGCGCTGGCGCAACCATGGCCGCTTCTATCGCCCGGTCAGCATCATCCGCCAGGTGCGGCCGCTGGCCGGCAACCCGCGCATCCGCGTGCTGGCCAGGCCGCTGGCCGACTGGGGCGCGCGCCAGCCGGAGAGCACCTGGGGCAGCAACCACGTGCGCTGGCTACTGCCGGACTTCACCCTGCGCCTGACCACCGACGTGCCGGTGCGCTTCATCCGCGACGAACTGCCGTTCGTGCTCAACCACCCGGTCAACCTGATGCTGGGCGTGGACGAATCGCTGACTCGCTCGCTGACCGGCTACATCCAGGAAGCGCAGGAACGCACCGAGGAATACTGGCGCGAGTGGGTGCGCTACCTGTCGGTGCCGCTGGACTGGCAGGACGCGGTGATCCGCAGCGCGATCACGCTGAAGCTGTGCCAGTACGAGGACAGCGGCGCGATCATCGCGGCGATGACCACCTCGATTCCGGAAGCGCCGGACACCCCGCGCAACTGGGACTACCGCTACTGCTGGCTGCGCGACGCCGCCTTCGTGGTGCGCGCGCTGAACCGGCTCGGCGCCACCCGCACCATGGAGCAGTTCCTCGGCTACATCTTCAACATCGCCACCACCGACGGCAGCCTGCAGCCGCTGTACGGCATCGGCTTCGAGGCGGCGCTGGAGGAACACGAGGTCGAATCGCTGGCCGGCTACCGCGGCATGGGCCCGGTGCGGCGCGGCAACCTGGCCTGGATCCAGAAGCAGCACGACGTGTACGGCAGCGTGGTGCTGGCCTCCACCCAGCTGTTCTTCGACCTGCGCCTGAAGGATCCCGGCGACACCCACACCTTCCTGCGCCTGGAGCCGCTGGGCGAGCGCGCGTTCGAACTGCACGACGTGCCCGACGCCGGCCTGTGGGAGTTCCGCGGCCGCGCCGAGGTGCACACCTATACGAGCGCAATGTGCTGGGCCGCCTGCGACCGCCTGGCCAAGATCGCCGCGCGGCTGGGCCTGGAAGACCGCGTGGCGTATTGGCGCGAGCGCGCCGAGCGCATCCACGCACGCGTGCTGGCCGAGGCCTGGAGCGCCGAGCTTGGCCACTTCACCGACACCTTCAACGGCCACCGGCTGGACGCCTCGCTGCTGTTGCTGGCCGACATCGGTTTCATCGCCCCGGACGATCCGCGCTTCATCGCCACGGTCGAGGCGATCGGCCGCGATCTCAAGCATGGCGATGCGCTGTACCGCTACGTGGCGCCGGACGATTTTGGCGAACCGGAGACCAGCTTCACCATCTGCACGTTCTGGTACATCGACGCCCTGGCCGCGATCGGCCGCAAGGAGGAGGCGCGCGAGCTGTTCGAGCGCATCCTCGCCCGGCGCAATCACCTGGGCCTGCTGTCGGAGGATCTGGCCTTCGACAACGGCGAAGCCTGGGGCAATTTCCCGCAGACCTATTCGCATGTCGGCCTGATCATCGCCGCCATGCGCTTGTCGCGCAGTTGGCAGGAGGCGTCATGAGCAGATTGGTGGTGGTATCCAACCGCGTGGCCTTGCCCGGCGAGAACCGCGCCGGCGGCCTCGCGGTGGGCTTGCTGGCGGCGCTGAAGGAGCGCGGCGGCGTCTGGTTCGGCTGGAGCGGCAAGACCGTGCGCGGCGACAGCGGCGCGATGCACGAACAGACCCAGGGCGATATCCGCTTCGTCACCATGGACCTGAATCGCGCCGACCTGGACGCGTACTACAACGGCTTCGCCAACCGCACGTTGTGGCCGCTGCTGCACTTCCGCCTGGACCTGGTCGACTACGACCGCGCCACGCGCGAGGGCTACCGCCGGGTCAACGCCATGTTCGCCGACAAGCTCGCGCCGCTGCTGCGCGAGGACGACACGGTATGGATCCACGACTATCACCTGATTCCGCTGGCCTCGCTGCTGCGCGAGCGCGGCATCGGCTGCCGCATCGGTTTCTTCCTGCACGTGCCGTTCCCCTCGGCCGACCTGATCCAGGCGCTGCCGGACCACGCACGGCTGTTCTCCGGCTTCTACGCCTACGACCTGATCGGCTTCCAGACCCGCCGCGACGTCGACCGCTTCCAGGCCTACGTGCGCCTGTTCGGCGGCGGCAAGGTGATCAAGGACGGCGTGCTGGAGGCGCCGGGCGGGCGCCGGTTCCGCGCGGCCATGTTCCCGATCGGCATCGACACCGAACTGATCGCGCAGCAGGCGCGCGCGGCGATGTCCAAGCCGGCGGTGCGCGACCTGCGCAGCAGCCTGCGCGACCGCCAGCTGGCGATCGGCGTGGACCGGTTGGACTACTCCAAGGGCCTGCCGGAACGCTTCCTCGGCTTCGAGCGCTACCTGGAACGGCATGCGGACCAGCGCGGCAGCCTCACCTATCTGCAGATCGCGCCGGTTTCGCGCGGCGACGTCACCGAGTACAAGCAGCTGCGCAACCAGCTCGAGCAGATCGCCGGACACATCAACGGCGGCCACGCCGAGCCGGACTGGACGCCGCTGCGCTACGTCAACCGCAACTTCACCCACGCCACCCTGACCGGCTTCTATCGCGCCGCACAGGTCGGCCTGGTGACGCCGCTGCGCGACGGCATGAACCTGGTGGCCAAGGAGTACGTGGCCGCGCAGGATCCGGAGAATCCCGGCGTGCTGGTGCTGTCGCTGCTGGCCGGCGCCGCCGATGAACTGAAGGAAGCGCTGCTGGTCAATCCGCACGACCTCGACGGCGTCGCCGACGCCATCGCCACCGGCGCGTCGCTGCCCAAGGCCAAGCGCATCGAGCGCTGGCAGGCGATGATGGACCACCTGCGCAAGCACGACATCAACGCATGGCGCCAGCGCTATCTGCAGGCGCTGGAGAGTGTGCGCTAGCCGCGGCACACGCGTTGCGCCACGCGGCGCGCGCAGCGCCAGCGCGCCGCACGATCGCGCCATGCTTCGTCTCTCTGCAGCGCATGACGCAGTGTTCCGCATGCCATCACGGCCCGACGACCTGCGCCGCCTAAAATAGCCCGCACGCGCCGCGCCGGTTCCGCGCTTTCCGAGAACGCGCAGCGCGGTCGCTGCCTTGCGATGCGCGCCGTCCTTGCGACCCCGCGCTCGCCTCTCCCCCCACGATCGCCTGCATCGCCGCCATTCGCGCCACACGCCAGGGATCCTCGTCGGATGTTTCGCTCATGACCGTTTCTCCCCCACCGAATGGAGCCGGCCGCTGGCTGTTCGCCGGCTATGCCCTCCTGATCGCCGTGATCGGCGTCGCCCTCGCCGTCATGGGCGGGCAACTCGCCGCCGTCGGCGGCTCTTGGTACTACCTGCTCGCCGGCGTGGCCCTGGCTGCGTCCGGCGTGCTGCTCGCGCTCGGCCGCCGCATCGGCCTGTGGCTGTTCGGCGTCACCCTGGCCGCGACCATCGCCTGGGCCCTGGCCGAGGTCGGCCTGGACGGCTGGGCGCTGATTCCGCGCCTGGCGATGATCTCGGTGCTGGGCCTGCTGCTGTTGCCGTTCTGGAAGGTCGCGCGCTGGCGTTTGGCGCCCGTGTCCGGCATCGGCTACCTGCTGGTCGCCGGCGTGTTGCCGGTGCTCGGCGCGGCGCTGGTGTTCGTGCCACTGCTGTTGCCGCGCACGGTGGAACTGGCCGACCCCGGCCTCGCCGCGCAGCGTCCGCAGGCCGCCTTCAGCCGCACGACCGTGGACAGCCCCGACGGCAACGTCGCCGGCAACCACGATGCCGGCAACTGGACCGCCTATGCCGGATCCAACCTGTCCAACCACTACAGCCCCGGCGCACAGATCACCCCGGACAACGTCAAGGACCTGAAGATCGCCTGGGAATTCCACACCGGCGACCTCAAGCCGGCCGGCTCCAAGCTCGGCTACGCGTTCCAGAACACCCCGCTGAAGGTCGGCGATCTGGTCTACATCTGCACGCCCACGCAGAAGGTGATCGCGGTGGAGGCCACCACCGGCAAGGAGCGCTGGCGCTTCGATCCGCAGACCGACCCCAAGGCCATGGCCGGCGTCGCCGCCACCACCTGCCGCGGCGTGTCCTACTTCGAGGCGACCACGCCGGTGGCCGAATGCGCCAAGCGCATCTTCTGGCCGATGGTGGACGGCCGGCTCGGCGCGCTCGATGCGCTGACCGGCAAGCTGTGCGACAGCTTCGGCACGCACGGCTATGTCGACCTGAACAAGGACACCGGCAACACCAAGCCCGGCTTCGTCGGCCCCACCTCGCCGCCGGTGGTGATGCGCGGCGTGGTGATCCAGCCCACCGGGCAGATCCGTGACGGCCAGGAACGCGACGCGCCGTCCGGCGTGGTGCGCGCCTTCGACGCGATCAGCGGGCAGTTGCGCTGGGCCTGGGACCTGGGCAACCCGGCCATCGACGCGGCGCCGCCGGCCGGCCAGACCTACACCCGCTCGACCCCGAACGTGTGGTCGCTGATGGCCGCCGACGACCAGTTGGGCCTGGTCTATCTGCCCACCGGCAACGCCTCCGGCGATTTCTTCGGCAAGCAGCGCACCCCGCAGGAAGAGGAGTACACCGCTTCGCTGGTCGCGCTGGATGCGGCCACCGGCAAGGAACGCTGGCATTTCCGCACGGTCAACCACGACCTGTGGGACTACGACATCGGCCCGCAGCCGAACCTGGTGGATTTCCCGGTGCCCGGCGGCGGCACCCGCCCGGCGGTGATCCAGGCCACCAAGTCCGGCCAGGTGTTCGTGCTCGACCGCGAAACCGGCGCGCCGATCATGCCGGTGCAGCAGATCCCGGTGCCGCAGGGCACCGACCACGGTGACTGGACCGCCAAGACCCAGCCTGTGTCGCCGGGCATGCCCAATACCGTGGGCGCGCCGAGCAAGGACTACGAGACCCTCGTCGAATCCGATGCCTGGGGCATCACCCCGTTCGACCAGTTGGCCTGCCGCATCCAGTTCAAGCGGCTGCGCTACGAGGGCATGTTCACCCCGCCCAGCCTGGGCGGTTCGCTGGCCTTCACCGGCAACCACGGCGGCATCAACTGGGGCGGCGTGTCGGTGGACCTGCAGCGCGGCATCATGGTGATGAACAGCAATCGCCTGCCCTACACCGAGCACGTGTATCCGCGAAAGGACATGCAGGCGCTGGGCGTGGTGTCGGTGTTCAACGGCAAGAGCAAGACACCCGGCTACATGGCCCAGGAAGGGCTGCCCTACGGCGCGCGCAAGGAGCCTTGGATGTCGCCGCTCAACACCCCGTGCGTGGCGCCGCCGTGGGGCTATATCTCCGGCGTGGACCTGCGCACCCAGCAGGTGATCTGGCGGCGTCCGCTGGGCACCGGCTACGACCAGGGCCCGATGGGCATTCCGTCGAAGATGAAGTTCGAACTGGGCACGCCCAACAACAGCGGCTCGCTGGCCACCGCCGGTGGCGTGACCTTCATCGGCGCGGCGCTGGACAACTTCCTGCGCGGCTACGACACCCAGACCGGCAAGCTGCTATGGGAAGTGCGCGTGCCCGCCGGCCCGCAGGCCGCGCCGCTGAGCTACACCGTCGATGGCAAGCAGTACATCGTCGCCGCGATCGGCGGCCACGACCGCATGGAGACCAAGGCCGGCGACAGCGTGATCGCCTGGACCCTGCCCGACGCGGCGACGTCGGCGAAGTAAGTAGGCAATCCCATCCCGCCACCGGCCGCACGCATGCGGCCGGTGGCGTATGGCCGCCCTGGCGCTGGATTTTCCGGGTTCGCCCGAGCCGCGTCCCGCCCGCGGCCCTGAGTCGATCGCCTGCTGCACCGCAGCACATCATCACGCCTTCGGCGCTCCGCCGTAGGCGTTCAGTCCATATGAAGTTTCCGACGAACGGCAGGTGAAGGCGATCAAGCCGGCGCGGTGATATGCCGATACTGGATCGACCCCCACGCGATCGCACCGCCCTCGCGGCGTTGCCCGTTGTTTCCCAGCCGGTGCAGACCATGCCCTCGCCAACTGCCGTTCTCCGCCCCACCGCCTCCTGGCTGCGCCCGCGTTCGGCGCTGCTTGCCCTGTCCCATGTCCTGGTCCTGCTGGCGCTGGCCGGCTATGCGTTGCACGTCGGCCGCACGGTGGGAGCCAACGGATCGGCATTGCCGCGGTTGCTGCCGGCGCTGCTGGTCGCCGTGGCCGCAGCCGCGGCACTGGTCTGGCTCGGCAGACGCAGCGCACCGCGCGCCCTGGAGCAGGCCACGCAGGCGCTGCAGGCGCTGGGCGAAGGCCGCTTCGAGCAGCGTGTGGAGGTGCTCGGGGACACGGCCGAGGTGGCGCTGCTGCGTGCGCTGCAGAACGCACAACAGGCGCTGGCGGCGCGCCAGGCGCAGACCGAGGCGGAACTGCGCCACGGCCGTTTCGTGATCCAGGCGCTGGACGATCTCGACACCATGGTGCGCATCGCCGACGACGATGGCCGCGTGCATTTCGCCAACCGCAAGCTGCTGCAGATGTTGAAGACCATCGAACCGGACGTGCAGCGCTTCCGCCCCGAATTCCGCGCCGAACAGTTCGTCGGCGGCAGCATCGGCGACATCTATCCGGACAGCCAGGCGGCGATCGATCGCATGCGCGCGCTGACCGGCTCCAAGCGCGTGCGCGCGCCGTTCTTCGGCCGCCAGATCGATTTCGTGTACAGCCCGATCGACGATGCCGACGGCCGCCGCCTGGGCACCATCGCGCAATGGGAAGAGGTGACCGCGCAGGTCAACGCCGAACAGGCGCTGGCCACGGTGATCGAGGCGGCCGCGCACGGCGATTTCAGCCAGCGCATCGAGACCGCGGCGATGGACGGCGTCCTCAAGTCGCTGGCCGAGGGCGTCAACCGCATTTCCGATGGGGTGGAGAGCAACCTGGCGCAACTGGCCGGAGCGCTGGCGGCGCTGGCCGAAGGCGACCTCACCCACCGCGTCGACGGCCAGGCGCAGGGCGTGTTCGCGCGCTTGCGCGAGGACACCAACCGCACCGTCGCCAAGCTCACCGAAATCATCGTCGGGATCCAGGAGTCGGCCGACACGATCCGCCGCGCCGCCTCGGAGATCGCCGCAGGCAATACCGACCTGTCCGACCGCACCGAACAGCAGGCGGCGAGCCTGGAGGAGACCGCCAGCTCGATGGAAGAGTTGACCTCGGCGGTGAAGCAGAACGCCGACAACGCGCAGCAGGCCAACGGCCTGGTGCAGAACACCGGCGAGGTCGCCCGTTCCGGCGGCCAGGTGATGGACGAGGTGGTGGCGACGATGCGCGCGATCAGCACGTCCTCGCAGCGCATCGGCGAGATCATCGGCGTGATCGACGGCATCGCCTTCCAGACCAACATCCTGGCGCTCAACGCCGCGGTGGAAGCGGCGCGCGCCGGCGAACAGGGCCGCGGGTTCGCCGTGGTCGCCTCGGAGGTGCGGTCGCTGGCGCAGCGCTCGGCCGATGCGGCCAAGGAGATCAAGGACCTGATCGAAGCGTCCACGCGCACCGTCGGCGAAGGCGCCGCGCTGGTCAACCGCGCCGGCGCCACCATGCACGAGATCGTCGGTTCGGTGCAGCGGGTGACCGGCCTGATCGGCGAGATCAGCGCCGCCAGCGGCGAGCAGTCCAGCGGCATCGAACAGGTCAACCGCACCGTGGCGCAACTGGACGAGGTGACCCAACGCAACGCCGCCCTGGTCGAGGAAGCCACCGCCGCCGCGCGCAGCATGGAGGAGCAGGCCGGCGGCCTGGCTGCGGCGGTCGCGGTGTTCCGGATCGAGACGGGACAAGGGCGGCCGGGCGGCAGCAATGTCACCCCACTGCTGCGCCGTACCTACTGAGGCGACGCACGCGACGACCGCCCGCCCCGTCCAGGATCAGGCAAAGCGCATGAATTGCTGGAGCAGCAACTGCAACTGGCTGGCGCGGGTGGGAAACTCGCTCTGAGGAAAGTACCCGGTGTCGGTATTGATCACCGTCACGACGTCATCGCCATTGGGCGCTTGCGAAACGAAGGATTGCTGGGCCTGCCCGAGCAGCATCAATTGCCCCAGCACGTGCGGATAGTAATCGGCATAGAACCGCTCCACCGCCTCGCGCGTGGCGAAGGCATGACCGGCATGGGCCTTCCTGCTGGGGCCGGTCGCATCGACCACCTTCAACGGCTTGTACACGTTGCCGGTCTTTTGCTTGTCGCCGCCCCACACTGTTCCGGCCAAGGCGCCCTCGTTGACGAAGACGACGGCGTCGTTCAACTCCAACGGCTGGGCGGTATTCTGCTGGATGATCTCGTCGGTGCGACGCGCGACCAGTTTCAGGCGTTCGATGCTGGCGGCGATGTCGGCCGCGCTTGCGCCGAGTTCGCGATACAGCGCCACATTCTGGATGTTCTGCGCGAAGGTGTCGTCCCGGTCCCAGTCGCCCGCATAGAGCCCCACCACGCGCGTCGGCCTTTCGTAGATGGCGAAGCCGGATCGGTGCAATGGACGCAAGCGGATGAACGGGCCCGTCCCGCTCATGTAGTAGGTACTGGGCAGCTGCTCGCCGACGAATCTGTAGTTCTTGATATCGATCGTGCCGAACACGCGATTGCTTGGATCGATCAGCCGCGCAGGCGTAGGACTGGGCATAGCGAAACTCCTCTCGGGCGGGTGTGGGAGCGTGGAAACGGGGGGCACCACGGTGCTATCTGCCAAGGAGGCTGACGGACGCCGCTGCCAGCGGCTTGCCAGCAGAAGCAGCAGAGGAATCTCCATCGTTGCCGGTCCGATCGCGTGGGTGGCCCGTCCGTCAAGAACGGCCACCGCAGGCACTTGTGAACCCGCGGCGATGGGCTCGCGCGAGGAAACAGCCGATCAGACGCGCCGCGCGCGTCGTGCTCACTCCAGAAAGCGCGAACGCTGTTGCGGCTCCGGCAGGAAACATTGCGCCGTGGTACCGAACCAGCGATGGCGGTTGCGCGCCAGCACCCGGTAGCCGGCATCGCGCCAGCGGCGCGGCAGCAGGCGCAGCAACGCGACGCTGCGCCACACGCCGCCGAGCCCGGCGATCACCGCGATCGCCGCGTCTGAATCGGTCAAGGCACCGTGCCGTGTCAGCAGCAGGAACGACAGCGGATCGGCCGGATCCAGGCCGTGCTCGCGCAACAGCGCGCTGCCGCGCGGCGACTGCATCGCCGCAAACCGGTAGCGGCCGCGGCGGTCATGGCGCAGCAGGAACCGCACCCAGCGGCTGCACAGCGCGCAGACCCCGTCGAACACGACGATGGCCATGTCCTCCGACGCCGCGGGCGCCGGCGGCTCAGGCCGGCGCAAGCCAGCCCTCGTAGCGGATGAACGGGCCGATCCACGGCAGGCTCACCGCGATCAAGAACGCGTAGCGCCCGTCGCGCTGGTCTTCGCGGCAGTGCACGCCGGCCAGCCAGCGTCGCGGCAGCGGCACCACGCCGAAGGCCCAGGCCCGCGCCGCGCGCCATTCGATGCCGGCACCGTCGATCCGCAGGGCGAATTCGAACACCACCGCACCCAGCCGCTCGCGCAGGCGGCCGCGGTGCAGCCACAGCCGCGAGGGCATGGCATGCGTGCCGAAACGGCGCTGCCAGCGCTCGCCGTGGGCATCGGCGCGAAACACCACTTCCACCGGCGTCGCCGGCCCGGTGCGCGGCAACCGCACCAGCCACGCGCACAGCGGCAACAGCGGGTGGCGGCCGCGCTGGACCACGGCCTGACCGACATAGCGCGACTGCGACGACGGTGTGTGCAGCGCGCGCAGCACTGGCGGCAATTGCGCGAACGCCGGTCCCAGCACCTGCGCGAACAGCGGCGGCGTCAGGGCGCGATCCACGCCAGGGTCGCCATGCGCCCGCTGCGGCGGTCGCGCCGATAGGAGTAGAAGCGCTGCGCATCGGCGATGGTGCACAGCCCACCACCGTGGATCTGCTCCGGGGCCAGGTCAGCCGCGACCAGGCGTTGCCGCGCCAGCGCGTACAGATCCACCCGCCAGTGGCCGGGCCGGGTGTCCACGAATGCGGCCGCGGCGGCCGGATCGTGGCGCAGGAACGCCTCGCGCACCTCGGCGCCGATCTCGTAGTGCTGCGGTCCGGCCGCCGGCCCCAGCCAGGCCTGCAGTTGCGTGGGCGGCGTGCGCAGCGCGGCCACGGTGGCTTCCAGCACGCCGCCGGCCAGCCCCTGCCAGCCGGCGTGCGCGGCGCCGACCTCGCTGCCGTCGCGGGCGGCGAACACCACCGGCAGGCAGTCGGCGGTCAGGATCGCCAGCACCACGCCCGGTTCGGCGGTGACCGCGGCATCGGCGGTCGGCTCGGCATCGATGCCGGCGCCCTGCGGCGGCCCGTCGAAACGCAGCACCTGCACGCCGTGCACCTGCCGCAGCCAGTGCGGCGGCGTCGGCAGCGCCAGTCGCGCGGCCAACTCGTCGCGGTTGCGCTGCACCGTGGCCGGGTCGTCGCCGTCGGCGGCACTCCGGTTGCCGAGGTTGAAGCGGTCGAACGGCGGCTGCGAGGCGCCGGCGCCGGTCCGCAGAGTGGTCAGGGCGTGGACCCGCGGCGGTGCCGGCCAGTCGGCCGACAGGGCGAAGTCGCTCATCGGCCGCGCCCTCGCCCGACATCGGCCGACATGCCGCCAGCCTGGCGTCCGCGGCCGCCGCGCGAAACACAGCCGCGCGCCACGGCGCGGGAGACCGGCACCCCGGCCATGCTCAGCGCCGCGCCCGCTCGGCGGCCGCCTGCGCATCCACGCGCAGGGCGGCCATCAGCTGCTGCAGGTCGGCCGGCACCGCCGCGGTGGCGCGGACCGGCTCGCCGCTCAGCGGATGCTTGAACTCCAGGGTCTCGGCGTGCAGCGCCTGGCGCTTGAAGCCGCGCAGTTCGGCGATCAGCTCCTCGCTGGCGCCCTTGGGCAGCTTCAGCGGGCCGCCGTACAGCGGGTCGCCGACGATGGGGTGCTTCAGGTGCGCCATGTGCACGCGGATCTGGTGGGTGCGGCCGGTCTCCAGGCGGCATTCCAGGGCCGTGTGGGCGCGGAAGCGCTCGCGCAGCCGGTAGTGGGTGACCGCGTCGCGGCCGTCCTCGCGCACCGCCATGCGCAAGCGGTCGCGCGGATGGCGGTCGATCGGCGCGTTGGCGGTGCCGCCGGAGACCAGGGCCCCGACCACCACCGCCAGGTACTGCCGGTGCACGTCGCGCGCCGACAGCTGCGCCACCAGCGAGGTATGCGCCTGCAGGGTCCGCGCCACCACCATGGCGCCGCTGGTGTCCTTGTCCAGGCGGTGCACGATGCCGGCGCGCGGCAGCGCCGACAGCCCCGGGTCGCGGTACAGCAAGGCATTGACCAGGGTGCCGCTGGGGTTGCCGGCGCCCGGGTGCACCACCAGCCCGGCCGGCTTGTTCAGCACGATGACCTGGTCGTCCTCGTACAGCACCTCCAGCGGGATGTCCTCGGGCAGGGCGTGGGTCTGGGTGTCCAGCACCGCGTGCAGGCTGGCGATCTCGCCGCCGCGCAGTGCATCGCGCGGCCGCGCCGGGGCGCCGTCGAGCAGGGCGTCGCCGGATTTGATCCATTCGGCCAGGCGCGAACGCGAGTATTCGGGGAACAGTTCGGCCAGCACCGCGTCGAAGCGGCGGCCGGCGGCGTGATCGGGGACGCGCGCCTGGCGCGGGCCGTCGCTGACGGCGTCCTCGGGGAGATCCGGGGGGGTATGGGGCATGGCAGGGGCACGGCTTGGGTCGGAAAAAGGGGGTCGCGGCGGCCATAGTCAGTCGCAGGACAGGCCACTAGGCTATCATCGCCCCTTCGTATTCCTGCCCTGCCGCGCCCGAACCCATGATCCGACGCTCCGTCCCGCTGTCCGCGCACGTCCGTTTCATCGCCCTGCTGCTGGTCACGCTGGTCGTGGCGACGGGTTGCCACCGTCAGAAGAAGAACCCCGAAGAAGGGATGCCGGTGGAGCAGCTCTACCAGAAGGCGCATGCGCAGATGGAGAGCGGCAACTGGGCCGGCGCCGAGAGCAGCTTCAAGCGGCTGATCGCGCAGTACCCGTACGGCAACTACACCGAGCAGGCGATGATCGAAAGCGCCTACGCCCAGTACAAGGCCGGCAAGCACGACGACGCGGTGTCGACCATCGACCGCTTCATCCGCACCTACCCGACCCAGCGCAACATCGCCTACATGTACTACCTGCGCGGGCTGTCCAACTCCAACCGCGACACGGTGTTCCTGCGCCGGGTGTGGTCGCTGGATCCCAGCCGCCGCGACCTGTCCACCCCGCAGCAGGCCTACGCCGACTTCAACACCGTCGCCGAGCGCTACCCGAACAGCCGCTACGCCGCCGACGCGCGTGCGCGCATGATCGCCCTGCGCAACGTGTTCGCCCAGCACGAGCTGGACAACGCGCTGTACTACCTGCGCCGCGACGCCTGGGTGTCGGCCGCCTCGCGCGCCACCTACCTGCTCGAGACCTACCCGCAGAGCGCCTACCAGAACGACGCGGTGGCGGTGCTGGCCGATGCCTACACCCACCTGGGCAACAAGACCCTGGCCGCCGACGCGCGCCGCGTACTCGAACTCAACGACCCGCAGCACCCGTGGCTGACCGGCAACTGGCCGAAGTACCCGTGGATGATCCGCAAGCTCAACCCGTTCGCCGGCGAGAAGTCCGCCGCCACCGGACAGTCGAATTCGCAGATGCAGCGCTGATCCACCGCGCCGACACGATGCACACCGACAGGGGCCGCAAGGCCCCTGTCGCGTTTCCGGGCAGCGCCGATCGGCCCCCGTGGTCCACTCGGGCACCTGCGCGCGGCGGCTGCAGGCGGCCATGACGACACCAGCGGGCACCCAAGGCGAGGCAGGTGCGCGCGTCGCCAGGCAGCGCCAGTCCCGATCACTGGACGCCCGGCATGGCGCGCCTCCAGGCCGATCCCGGCGGAGTGCGACCCGCACCGCAGTCCCGGGAATTGGCGCCGATGCCCGTGGCCGGGCTTGCTAGGCTGGTCCCGTGCCCGCCCCGGGCCGCTTCCGCCGGGAACGCCATGTCTCTGTCCCTGCTGCGCCCGCTGCTGCGCCTGTTCGCTGCCCTCCTCGCCGTCGCTGCCGCACCTGCCGCCGCGGCACCGGCCATCGTGTATGGGGTCAACGGCCACGACGGCCGCCCGGCCTACCCGCTCAGCCGGAGCGAGGCGGTGTTCCGCCTGCTCGATCAGCGCAACCTGCGCAGCTACCGGTTCGACGTGGACCCGCGCAACTTCGCCGTGCTCGACCGGCTGGTGCAGCTCTCGCGCCAGTACAACATCGCGCTGCGACCGATGGTGTACCCGATGTCGCGCGAGATCGGCTACGCGCTGGCGCGCCGCTATGCCAACGACATCAAGGTCTGGGAGATCGGCAACGAGCAGGACCTGGACCGTGCCGCCGCCCCGGCGCGGATCGCTGCGATGACCACGATGTACCGCGGCATGAAGCAGGCCTCCGACGAACTGGGCGCCGGCCTGCAATTCACCATCAACATCACCGCCTGCAACAGCGACGACCATTCGGCCAGCGCGCGCTGCCCGGGCGACCGCAACGGCTCGCTGTGGTTCCTCGATCAGGCCAAGGCCGCCGGTTTCGACTTCGACCGGATCAGCTTCCACTACTACGCCTTCCACGGCGAACGCGGCTACTGGATGGACCTGTATCTCGGACAGCTGCGCGCCGCCGCGCAGAAATACG
The DNA here is from genome assembly GCF_964278005.1 of uncultured Xanthomonas sp. Lineage (NCBI taxonomy): Bacteria > Pseudomonadati > Pseudomonadota > Gammaproteobacteria > Lysobacterales > Lysobacteraceae > Xanthomonas > uncultured Xanthomonas sp. Next base: position 771,831 of record NZ_CAXYKF010000023.1, on the reverse strand, counting down.
GCACCAAGGTGTACGTCAACGAGCTCAACTGCGCCGAGATCTACACGGGCAACACCGATGGCGGCCATCCCGGCGACGGCGCCTGCTACGACAGCGTGGCGGAGTTACTGCAGACGTTGCGCAGCGACTATGCCGACGTGGTCGCCGAGATCAATCTCTACGAACTGCTCGACCAGCCGGACCAGCAGGGCGCGGAGGCGCATTTCGGCCTGATGTACGACCTGGGCCGGCCGAAACCGACGCTGGACCTGCTGACCGCCGCCGCCCGCTGAGGCCGCGGCGTCTTCGCACGGCGTGGTCGCCGCCTGCGGCTATGCTGCGGCGATGTTCGAACTGCATCGGGTCACCCGCCGCTACGGCGACATGCTGGCGCTGGACCAGGTCGATCTTCGCATCGCCCCGGGCCGCACCACCGCGTTGATCGGTCCCAGCGGCGCCGGCAAGTCCAGCGTGCTGCGCCTGCTGCTGGGGCTGGAGTGGCCGGATAGCGGCGAGGTGCGTTTCCAGGGCGAGCCACTGCGTCGCGCCACCCTGTTGGCGCAGCGCCGGCGCATCGGCTACGTGATCCAGGAAGGCGGCCTGTTCCCGCACCTGAGCGCCCGCGACAACGCCGCCCTGCTGGCGCGCACGCTGGGCTGGACGCGGCCGCGCATCGAGGCGCGTCTGCACGAGCTCGCTGCGTTGTGCCGCCTGCCGGAAGCGCTGCTGGCGCGTTATCCAGCCGAGTTGTCCGGTGGCCAGCGCCAGCGCGTCGGACTGATCCGCGCCCTGTTGCTGGACCCGCCGGTATTGCTGCTGGACGAACCGCTGGGCGCGCTCGACCCGATCGTGCGCCACGAACTGCAGACGCAGATGCGCGAACTGTTCGCGCTGCTCGGCAAGACCGTGGTGCTGGTGACCCACGACGTCGCCGAGGCCGCCTACCTGGGCGATACCCTGGTCCTGATGCGCGGCGGCCGCGTGCTGCAGGAAGGCAGTGCACGCACTTTGCTGGAGGGGCCGGCCGATCCGTTCGTGAGCCAGTTCCTGCAGGCGCAGCGCACCCTGGAGGAGGCGCGATGACCTCGCGAGGCGCGCGCTGGCGCGCGGTCGCGCTGCTCGCCTTCGGTGCAGCAGCCAGTTTGCTGAGCCTGCCGACGGCCGCCGCCGATGCCAAGGTCGTGGTCGGCTCGAAGAACTTCACCGAAGCGGTGGTGCTGGGCGAGATCGCCGCCGGCGCCGGGCGCCAGGCCGGCGTCGAGGTCGAGCACCGGCGCCAGCTCGGTGGCACCCGCATCCTGTGGCGTGCGTTGGAGCAGGGTTCGATCGACGCCTATGCCGAGTACACCGGCACGCTGGCCGCCGAACTGCTGCAACTGCCGGGCGCCGACGACGACGCGCTGCGCAAGGCGCTGGCGCAGCACGGCCTGGCGATGAGCGCGCCGCTGGGCTTCGACAACACCTATGCGTTCGGCATGCGCCGGCAACGCGCGCAGGCGCTGGGCATCGCGCGCCTGTCCGACCTGGCCGCGCATCCGACGCTGAAGTTCGGACTGAGCAACGAATTCGTCTCGCGCGCCGACGGCTGGCCCGGCGTGCGCGACGCCTACGGCCTGCCGCAGGTGCCCACCGGCCTGGACCACGACCTCGCCTACCGCGCGCTGGACAGCGGCGCGATCGACCTCACCGACCTGTACAGCACCGACGCCGAGATCCCCGCGCACGACCTGCTGGTGCTGCAGGACGACAGGCATTACTTCCCGCGCTACGCCGCGGTGTTCCTGTACCGCGCCGACCTGGCGCAGCGCGCGCCGCGCTTCGTGCAGGCGCTGCAGGGATTGGGCGGGCGCATCGACGCGGCGACCATGCAGCGGCTCAACGCCGAGGCCAAGCTCGACAAGCGTGCCGAAAGCGTCATCGCCGCACACTGGCTGGGCATCGCCGCGCCGGCCGAGGACGGACGCCTGCAACGGCTGCTGCAACGCACCCGCGAGCACCTGGCGCTGGTCGGGCTGTCGCTGGGCCTGGCCCTGCTGGTGGCGCTGCCGCTGGGCATCCTGGCCGCGCATCGACCACGGCTCGGCCAGGCGGTGCTGGCCCTGACCGGTGTGCTGCAGACGCTGCCGTCGCTGGCGGTGTTCGTGTTCATGATCCCGCTGTTCGGCATCGGCGCGAAACCGGCGATCGCCGCGCTGTTCCTGTACAGCCTGCTGCCGATCGTGCGCAACATGCATGCCGGCATCACCGGCATCCCGCGCGAGCTGCGCGAGACTGCCGCCGCGCTGGGCCTGCCGCCGGGCACGCGGCTGTGGCGGATCGAACTGCCGCTGGCGCTGCGCACCCTCCTCGCCGGCATCAAGACCGCCGCGGTGATCAACGTCGGCACCGCGACCCTGGGCGCGCTGATCGGCGCCGGCGGCTACGGCCAGCCGATCCTCACCGGCATCCGCCTGGACGACCTCGGCCTGATCCTGGAAGGCGCGGTGCCGGCCGCGCTGCTGGCGCTGCTGGTCCAGGGCCTGTTCGAGCTGCTGGAACGGGTGCTGACCCCGCGTGGATTGCGCCTGGCGACGCGGCGGTAGGTCAAGCCAGCACCGCGGGCATCAGCGATGTGGCCGGCCTTCGGCAACCCGCACCCGCGCTAAACGCATCACAGCGGCATCGGGTCGCGGCTGAAGCCATGCATCAAACAGGATCGGCGATGCGGACCAGTAGTCGATTGCCTTCCCATCGAAACCGAAGACAAACAACAACCGCACGCACGTGCGCTCAAGCACGCGCCGCAGCGACCATCTCTTGCGCCAGGCCGCGCATCGCCTCCGGCGTCAACTGCAGATAGGGCGCGATGCGCAGGGCGCCATGGCGATGGGTGCAGATGACTTGCGCGTGCTGCAGCCATGGCAGCAAGGCCGGCATCGACGATGCTGGTGGGCGCAGCGCGTACAGGTGCGGCGCATGCCCGGGCACGGTCCAGTCGCCCGCGCCCAACGCGTGCAACTCCGCGTCGAATGCCGCACCAAGTGCGCCAAGCCGCTGCGCGATGCGCGCCGGCTGCCACTGCTGCACCTGCTGCAGCGCCGCGCTGGCCATCGCCAGGCGCAGCGGGTCGGCGACGCCGCCGGCATCGAAGCGACGCGCGCCGCTGCGGTACGGGGGCGGCGCCTCGGCCGGGAACTGCCAATCCGCCCCCGGGTCGCGCGCCTGCCAGTGCTGCTCGAACGGCACGCCGTGCGCGCGCCAGTGCGGCGAGGCCCACAGCCACGCCAGCCCCATCGGCCCGAGCAGCCATTTGTGCCCGACCGAGACCACGAAATCCGGCCGCCAGGCGTCCAGCCGGACCGGCAGCACGCCCAGGCTCTGGCTCAGGTCCAGCACCAGCATCGCGCCGGCCGCATGCACGCGCGGCACGATGCGGTCCAGATCCAGCAGGCTGCCGTCGCGCCAGTAGGCATTCGGCAGTGTCGCCACACGCACGCGCGGCTGCGCGTCGAGCGTAGCCAGCACCGCGTCGGTCCAGTCCTGCCCTGGCACCCGCCGCACCACCGCCAGGTGCGCACCGCTCTCGGCGCAGCGTTGCTGCCACGCCAGCAGGTTGGACGGAAACTGGCCATCGAGCAGCAGGACCGCATCGCCGGGCGCCAACGGCACCTGCCGCGCCGCGATGGCCAGGCCGTACGCGGCCGACGGCACCATCGCCACGCCTTCGCTGTCGCCCGCGAACACGCTGGCGGCCGCCAGCGCACGCAGGTCTTCGATCTGCGCGCGCCAGGCATCGAAGGACAGCGTCCAGGGCGCGATCGACTCGGCCAGCGCCGCCTGCCCCGCGACCAGTGCACGGTGCAGGCGCGGCCCCTTGCTGGCGGTGTCCAGGTAGCGCACGCCGGGCGGCAGCGCGAACGCCTCCGCCGCGGTATCGAGGTCGACCAGGGCGCCGGCGGAAGCCGAACCGGCAAGGTGGTGCAAGGCGCTCGTAGACATGTGCCTAGGGTAACGCCACGGTCCGCGACGCGTGACGGTCCGTTCACGCCGCTGCGCTAAGACTGCATCGATGCAAGCGATCTCTCCGGCGTCACCGCCCTCGCCCATCGCATCCGTCGCGACGCTGGCGGACCGCCTGCGCCGCGTGCGCGCACGCAGCCGTCATCTCGCCGCACCATTGAGCGAAGAAGACGCGATGGTGCAGAGCATGGACGACGCCAGCCCGGCCAAATGGCATCTGGCGCACACCACCTGGTTCTTCGAGCGGTTCGTGCTCGGCGCCGATCCGGCGTACCGCCCCCACGATCCGCAGTGGGACTACCTGTTCAACAGCTACTACCAGAGCATCGGTCCGGCGCATGCGCGGCCGCATCGCGGCCTGCTGTCGCGGCCATCGCTGACGCAGGTGCTGGACTACCGCAGCGAGATCGAAACCCGCGTACTGGCGCAGTTGCAGGCCGGCACGCTGGAGCCGCAGACGCTGCAGATCCTGGAACTGGGCCTGCAGCACGAACAACAACACCAGGAACTGCTGCTCACCGACATCAAGCATGCGTTCTGGCGCAATCCACTGGGCGCGGCCTATCGCGCCGACCTGGCGACGCAGCACGCGCCGGCGTCCCCGCTGCGCTGGCTGCAGCGCGACGAACAGATCGGCGAGATCGGTGCCGCACCGTGGCCGGCGCATGCCGGCTTCGCCTACGACAACGAATCGCCGCGGCATCGCGTGCTGGTGCCGGCGCATGCGCTGGCCAGCCGCCCGGTGAGCAATGCCGAGTACGCCGAGTTCATCGCCGATGGCGGCTATCGCACGGTCGGGCTATGGCTCAGCGACGGCTGGGCGCGGCGGTGCGCCGAGGATTGGCAGCGCCCGCTGTACTGGCACGCCGACGGCGCGCGCGAATTCACCCTCGGCGGCTGGCGCGAACGCGATCCGCATGCGCCGGTGTGCCATCTCAGCCTGTTCGAGGCCGATGCCTACGCGCGCTGGGCCGGCGCGCGCCTGCCGACCGAGGCGGAGTGGGAACAGGCTGCCGCCGGTGCCGCCATCGTCGGCAACTTCGTCGACACCGATGCACTGCATCCGCAGTCGACGGCGCCGGCCGATACCGGCCTGCAGCAGTTGTTCGGCGATGTCTGGGAATGGACCGGCAGCGCTTACCTGCCCTACCCCGGCTTCCGCCCGTGGTCGGGCACGCTGGGCGAATACAACGGCAAGTTCATGAACGCGCAGTGGGTGTTGCGCGGCGGCAGCTGCGCCACGCCGCGCGACCACATCCGCGCCAGCTACCGCAACTTCTTCCCCTCCGATGCGCGGTGGCAGTTCGCCGGCGTGCGCCTGGCCAAGGATTCCGCATGAATGCCGCAACCGCCCGTGCTTTGACCGAGGCCGCCCTGACCGACCTGCATCCGCAGCCGGACGACATCACCGCCGATGCGATCGCCGGTCTGTCGTGCAGCCCCAAGCAGTTGCCGTCCAAGTATTTCTACGACGCCGAAGGCTCGCGCCTGTTCGAGGCGATCACCCGCCAGCCCGAGTACTACCTGACCCGCACCGAGCTGGACCTGCTGGAAGCGCGCATGCCCTCAATCGCGCAGGCGGTGGGCACCGGCGCGCACGTGGTGGAACTGGGCAGCGGCAGCGGCCGCAAGACCCAGTTGCTGCTGGACGGCCTGCGCATGCCGGTGGCCTACACGCCGATCGAGATTTCCCGCGACATGCTGATGTCCAGCACCACGCGGCTGGCCGAACGCTTCCCGCACATCCAGATGTTGCCGGTATGCGCCGACTTCACCGCGCCGGTGGCGCTGCCGGCACCGCAGCGCGGCGCGCGCCGCACCCTGGTGTTCTTCCCCGGCTCGACCCTGGGCAACTTCACCCGCGAGGACGGCATCGCCCTGCTGCGCTCGATGCGCCAGACCATGGGCGCGGACGGCTGCGCCCTGGTCGGCATCGACCTGGTGAAGGACACGGCACTGCTGGAGGCGGCCTACAACGACGCCGCAGGGGTCACGGCCGAATTCACCCTGAACCTGCTGCGCCGGCTCAACCGCGAGATCGGCAGCGACTTCGACCTGGCGCAGTTCCGCCATCATGCCGTTTATTCGGAAGCGCGCGAGCGCATCGAGACCTTCCTGGTCAGCCAGTGCGCACAGCAGGTGACCGTGGCCGGGCGCCGCTTCGATTTTGCCGAAGGCGAAGCGATGCAGGTCGAGTACAGCCACAAGTACACCGACCAGAGCTTTGCGGCGATGGCCGCCGAGGCCGGCCTGCGCGTCAGCCACGGCTGGAATGCGCAGGACGATGCGTTTGGGTTGCGGTTGCTGCAGAGCCGAGATCCGGGGCCCGGGGCCCGGGACCCGGAAAAGCCGTAGTCCTGCGAGACGCGGGACATCATGATGGTGTCCGCAGCAAAATCGCTATCAAGCAACTTTTGTGGGAGGGTTTCAGTCCCGACAGGCTTCTTTCCCGGTAACGCCCGTCGGGACTGAAGTCCCTCCCACAGTGCAATCGCAACCGCCTTGCACTCGCGGAAAAATCGCGGGTCCCGGGTCCCGGGTTCCGGCTTTTCCGAGTTCCCTCAGGCCTGATACCCATTGCTGATCGGATAACGCCGCTCGCGCCCGAACGCGCGGCGCGACACCTTCGGTCCCGGTGCGGCCTGGTGGCGCTTCCATTCGCTGATGCGCACCAGCCGCACCACCCGGTCGACCACCTCGGCGGCATAGCCGGCGGCGACGATCTCGTCGCGCGATTCTTCCTGGTCGACATAGCGGTACAGGATGCCGTCGAGCACGTCATAGGGCGGCAGCGAATCCTGGTCGGTCTGGTTGGCGCGCAGTTCCGCCGAGGGCGGCCGCGCGATCACCGCCGGCGGGATCACCGGCGCACCGCCCACCGTGTTGCGCCACTTCGCCAGGCCGAACACCTCGGTCTTGTACAGGTCCTTCAGCGGCGCGTAGCCGCCGCACATGTCGCCGTAGATGGTGGCGTAGCCCACCGCGTACTCACTCTTGTTGCCGGTGGTCAGCAGCAGGCCGCCGAACTTGTTGGCCAGCGCCATCAGGATCACGCCGCGGCTGCGCGACTGCAGGTTCTCCTCGGTGACGTCGGGCTCGGTGCCGGCGAACAGCGGGCCTAGCGCGCTCAGCAGGCCCTCGAACGCCGGCTCGATCGCCACCGTCTCCAGCTTCACGCCCAAGGTGCGGCATTGATCCGCGGCCAGGTCGTTGGACAGGTCGGCGGTGTAGCGCGACGGCAGCCGCACCGCGGTGACGTTGTCCGCGCCAAGCGCGTCCACCGCCATCGCCAGCACCAGCGCCGAATCGATGCCGCCGGACAGGCCCAGCCACACCTTGGAAAAGCGATTCTTTGCGCAGTAGTCCTGCAGCCCGCGTACCACCGCGCGCCAGGCCAGCGCATCCATGCTTTCGTCGCCGTCGTCGGTCCAGCGCAGCGGCGCGAAGCGGCGCGCGGCGGTGTCGTACTCCACCACCAGCCATTGGTCGGTGAAGGCGGCCGCCGCCGGATGCACGGTGCCGTCGCCGTCGGCCACCACCGAGGCGCCGTCGAACACCAGCGCATCCTGGCCGCCGACCACGTTGAGATAGGCCAGCGCCGCGCCGCTCTCGCGGCTGCGCTCGGCCAGCAGCGCGTCGCGCTGCGCATGCTTGCCGCGTTCGTAGGGCGAAGCATTGGGCACCAGTACCAGTTCCGCACCCGCCCGCACGGTCGCCGCCAGCGGCTCCGGGAACCACAGGTCCTCGCAGATCACCAGGCCGACCGGCGTGCCCTTGACCTCGAACACGCAGTTCTCGCCGTCCGGGTCGACATCGAAGTAGCGGCGCTCGTCGAACACCGCGTAGTTGGGCAGTTCGCGCTTGCGGTAGGTGCGCTCGATGCGGCCGCCGCGCAGCACGCTGGCGGCGTTGTAGACCACGCTGCCGGCGCTCTGCGGCCAGCCGACCACCGCGACGATGCCGTGCACCTGTGCGGCGATGCGCTGCACCGCGCGCTCGCAGTCGGCCAGGAAGCCCGGCCGCAATAGCAGGTCTTCCGGCGGATAGCCGCTGACCGCCAGTTCCGGGAACAGCACCACGTCGGCGCCGTACTCGTCGCGCGCCTCCTCGATCAACGCAATGATCCGGTCGGTGTTCTGGGTCACGGCGCCGACCGGGAAATCGAACTGGGCCATGGCGAGGCGGAGGGAAGCGGACATAGGCAACCTTGCAGGAACGAATGGAAGACCGTCAGGCGCCACACGAGCGCATCGCACCTGCCGCGGCGCCGTTGCATCGCACGGCGCCATGCGCAGTGTAGCGCTGTGCCGGGTTGCGGCCGATGATGCGCGTGCCGCCACGTTGGAATGTAGGCATGTAGCCCGGGCAGGCCGCAGCTTGGTGCGCACATGGCGGCAGCCGCGGCGCTGCCGCAGGGCGCTCGCTCTGCTGCGCGCGCCCGAGAAAGCCGCTTAGTCAGGCACCCGCGTCGCGACTGAAGTCGCTCCCACAATCGAGCAACATGCACGACCAATAGAAATCGCTGGTGCATGCGCCGCGCGTCGCCACCGAAGCCGCGCTCACTCCAGGGACAGCACGTGCAGAGGCGTCACTGTGGGAGGGACTTCAGTCCCGACTGCATCAACCCCGAAGCACCTGCCAGCCACCGCCATGTGCTTCAGCGGACGCCAGCACCAGTCCGCGCACGCCGCCGCCGGCGCCAACGGCGCAACAGCATCACCACTCCCGCACATAACCCGAGCGCGGCGAGGCCCAGCACCGCCATGCGCACGCCGACGCCGTGCTGGAACACCACGTCCTTGCCCTCGCCGTCGAGCGTGTAGGCGACCACGTAGTCGCCCATCGTGCCCATGCCTTCGCGCCCGCCGGCCGCGATCACCACGTACTGCTTGCCCCCCACCGCATAGACCGAGGGCGTGGCCTGGCCGCCGGCCGGCAGCTTGGCCTCCCACAGGGTCCTGCCGGTGGCGCTGTCGAGCGCGCGCAGGCGCGCATCGGCCGCCGCGGCAATGAAGATCAGGCCGCTGGCCGTGGTCACCGCGCCGCCGAGCAGCGGCGTGCCCACCTCCAGCGGCAGCCACGGCAGCTTCTCTTCCAGGGTACCGAGCGGGCGCTCCCAGGCGATCTTGCGCGTGCGCAGATCCACCGCCACCAGTCGCCCCCACGGCGGCTTGACGCAGGGAATGCCACCGGACGAGCTCAACATGCCGCGGCGCATGTAGTACGGCGTGCCTTCCATGTCGTTGAACTGCTGGTCCGGATGGCGCGCATGCTCGGCCTTGCTGAACTGGTCGCGCGGGATCAGCGCCACCTGCATCGGCAGGTCCGACACCGGCATGATCGCCAGCTGGCGCTGCGGATCCACCGCGATGCCGCCCCAGTTCACGCCGCCGGCCCAGCCCGGCAGCGCGATCGTGCCGCGCACGCTGGGCGGGGTGAACAGGCCTTCCGAGCGCAGCCCGGCGATCAGCGCTGCGCATTCGCGGCGCGCGCCGGGCGTCGCCCCCCAGGCGTCGGCGGCAGTCAGCGGCGTGTGCCGCGCCAGGCGCAGCCCCGGTTCGGGCATCGGCTGGGTCGGCGAGGCACGTTCGCCCGGCACGTCGGAAGCCGGCACCGGCACCTCGCTGATCGGGAACAGCGGCGTGCCGTCGCGACGGTCGAAGGCGAACAGGAAGCCGGTCTTGGTCGCCTGCAATACGGCCGCGCGCGGTCCCTGCGCAGTCTGCACCGTGGTCAGCACCGGCTGCGAGGCCAGGTCGTAGTCCCACAGATCGTGATGCACCAACTGCTGCGCCCACACCCGGCGCCCGCTGCGCAGGTCCAGCGCCACCAGCGAGTCGGTGTCGCGGTTGTCGCCCAGGCGCTCGCCGCCGTAATAGTCGGGGCTGGCCGAGCCGGTCGGTACGTAGACCAGGCCCAGCGCCGCATCCACCGACAGCGGCGCCCAGGCATTGCCGCCGCCGACCGTGGCCGCCTGCTCCGGCTGCCAGCCGGCCGCAGCCGCTTTGGCCGGATCGCGCGGCACCGGATCCCAGCGCCACAGTTCGCGGCCGCTGCGCGCGTCGTAGCCACGCACCACGCCCTGCTCCAGCGCATGCCCGCGGTTGTCGCCGATCGAGCTGCCGACCACCAGCACGTCGCCGGCCACCACCGGCGGCGAGGTCACCGCGTAGTTGGCCCAGGGATCGCTGGCGTTGTCGTGCACGTCGATGCCGGCATGCAGGTCGATCGTGCCGTCCTTGCCGAACCCGGCGCAGGGCTTGCCGTCGGCGGCATCCAGCGCGATCAGCCGCGCATCCAGGGTGCCGTACACGATGCGCTCGCGGCACGCGCCGGCCGTCGCCTGGGTGTCGCGCCAGAAGCTCACCCCGCGCGAGGCCGGGTCGCTGTAGTGCTTGTTGCGCGGCACCTTGGCATCGAAGGACCACAGTTCGCGGCCGCTGGTCGCATCCAGGGCGAAGGCGATGCCGGTCCCGGTGGTGAGATACATGCGCCCACCCAGCACCAGCGGATTGGCCTCGAAGCGGCGCCGCTCCGGATCGGGCAGGCCCGCGCCGAGTTCGCCGGTGCGGAACGACCAGGCGATACGCAGCCGGCCGATGTTGTCCGGGGTGATCTGGGTCAGCGGCGAGTACTGCCCGCCGCCGGGCGCGCCGGCATAACTGGCCCAGTCGCCTGGCGCCGCCGCGCAGATACCACCGATACCCATCGCCATGCCCGCCCCGCATACCGCTGCACGCCATCGCCTGATCACGCATCCGCTCCTGTCGCTGCCGAAGAAAGTGGCGCCAGTGTCGGCACCATGCCGGGCCGCGTCGGCAACGCAGGGACAGCACCACCCGGCCAGGGGACCAATGGCGGGGCCGCAGGGACGAATGGCGACCACTGGGATGGCGCAACTGCTTGATTGCGCAGACGTTGGCGGGGCGGCAGTGCGTGGCCGCCCCATCCGCCTCGTCGCGCCAGGGACACCGCGGCAGTGCCGCGCATCGGATCCTCAAAACGCAAAAGGCCTCGCTCGCGCGAGGCCCTTGCGGACAGCGGCGGCGACAACGACGCACCCGAAGGCGGGTCGCTGCCGCGGCGCTGACGGCTTACTTCACCAGCGAGGCGATCGCCGCACCCAGGTCGCCCGGCGAGCGGACGGTCTTGACGCCTGCGGCTTCCATCGCCGCGAACTTGCCCTCGGCCGTACCCTTGCCGCCCGAGGCGATCGCACCGGCGTGGCCCATGCGCTTGCCGGCCGGGGCCGAAGCACCGGCGATGAAGCCGACCACCGGCTTCTTGACGTGCTTGGCGATGTACTCGGCACCGGCTTCCTCGGCGTCGCCGCCGATTTCGCCGACCATGATGATGCCTTCGGTCTGCGGATCCTCGTTGAACAGCTTTAGGCAGTCGACGAAGTTCAGGCCGTTGATCGGGTCGCCGCCGATGCCGATGCAGGTGGACTGGCCCAGGCCGACTTCGGTGGTCTGCTTGACCGCTTCATAGGTCAGCGTGCCCGAACGCGAGACGATGCCGATCTTGCCCGGCTTGTGGATGTGGCCCGGCATGATGCCGATCTTGCACTCGCCCGGGGTGATCACGCCGGGGCAGTTCGGCCCGATCAGCACGGTGTCCGGATGCGAGCGGGTCAGCACGTTCTTGACGCGCAGCATGTCCAGCACCGGGATGCCTTCGGTGATGCAGACGATGACCTTGATGCCGGCCGCGGCCGCTTCCAGGATCGCGTCGGCCGCGAACGGCGGCGGCACGTAGATCACCGAGGCGTCGGCGCCCGTGCTCTGCACGGCATCGGCCACGGTGTTGAACACCGGCAGGTCGATGTGGGTGGTGCCGCCCTTGCCCGGCGTGACGCCGCCGACGACCTGGGTGCCGTACTCGATCATCTGAGTGGCGTGGAAGGTGCCCTGCTGGCCGGTGAAGCCCTGCACGATCACCTTGGTGTTCTTGTTGATCAAAACAGACATTGGAGTTCCTTGGTGTCGTGGATCAGGCGGCGTTCTTGACAGCTTCAACGACCTTCTTGGCGCCGTCGTTGATGTTGTCGGCCGGGATGATGGCCATGCCGCTGTCGCGCAGCAGCTGCTTGCCCTCTTCCACGTTGGTGCCTTCCAGGCGCACCACGACCGGAACCTTGACGCCCACTTCCTTGACCGCCGCGATGATGCCCTCGGCGATCATGTCGCAGCGGACGATGCCGCCGAAGATGTTGACGAAGATGCCTTCGACCTTGTCCGAGGACAGGATCAGCTTGAACGCCTCGATCACGCGCTGCTTGTTGGCGCCGCCGCCCACGTCCAGGAAGTTCGCCGGCTCGCCGCCGTTGAGCTTGATCACGTCCATGGTCGCCATGGCCAGACCGGCACCGTTGACCATGCAGCCGATGTTGCCGTCCATGGTGACGTAGTTGATGTCCAGCTCCGAAGCGGTCACTTCGGTCTCGTCTTCCTGGGACTTGTCGCGCATGGCGACCAGTTCCTTGTGGCGGAAGTTGGCGTTGTCGTCGCTGTTGAACTTGCCGTCCAGCGCGTAAAGGTTGCCGTCGTCGAGGATGGCCAGCGGATTGATCTCCACCAGCGCCAGATCCTTCTCGTTGAAGATGCGGTACAGGTTGACCATGATGCTGGCGAACTGACCGGCCTGCTTGGCGGTCAGGCCCATCTTGAAGCCGATGTCGCGGCCGTGGTAACCCTGCACGCCCTCGACGAAGTCGACGTTGAGGGTGTGGATCTTGTCCGGGGTCTCGGCGGCGACCTGTTCGATCTCCATGCCGCCTTCGCTCGATGCGATGTAGCTGATGGTGCGGGTGCCGCGGTCGACCAGCACCGACAGGTACAGCTCCTTGACGATCTCACCAGCGGTGGTCACCAGCACCAGGTTGATCGGCAGCTCGACGCCGGCGGTCTGGTAGGTGGCCATCTTGGTGCCGAGCAGCTTCTCGGCAACGGCCTTCACATCGTCGGTGGTCTTGCAGAACTTGACGCCGCCGGCCTTGCCGCGGCCACCTGCGTGGATCTGCGCCTTGACCATCCAAGGGCCAGCGCCAAGCGACTTGGCGGCTTCAACCGCTTCTTCCGGAGTCGCCGCGACCTTGCCGGCCGGGACCGGGATGCCGTACTCGGCAAGCAGTTGTTTTGCCTGATATTCGTGGAAATTCATGCGTCACCGTGGGAAAAGGAACGGCCGTCCCGCAGCGATCCGGGCCCTGAGTGGCGGCCGGGAGCGGTACGGACGGGACGCCTATTGTCGCCGACCGAGGGCGGCGGCGCAAAAGCGCCGGCGCCCAGGCCCGACCGAGGCCTCCGGCGAGGTCCGCGGTGGCGCCACCGGGTGGAGCGGGCACTCGGCCGCCCACGCCTTGCTGCCCTCACCCCGCGACGTCGTCCTTGGCCCTTGCCCCGATCCGGCGCCGGGCCGCCGGCGACGGCAATCGCGGTTTCCCCGTCGAGGGCGGTGACGGCCCAGGCAGGTCGCCACCGCCCCGGTCGCCCTCCGCGTAGACGGCGCCGCCCCTATACTCGCGCCGTCCGCTGTCCGCCCGGAGTCCGGCTTGCCCACCAGCGCCTCGCTCATCGATCGCATCGAGTCCATTCCGCGCCGCGAGCTGTACTTCTTCGCGCTGTACCGGGTGCTGGTGGCCGGGCTGATCGCCGCCCTGGTGTTCAGCCCGCTCGGCGTGCTGGTGGGCGAACCGCGCTACCCGCAACTGGCCGCCACCTTGTCCACCGCCTACCTGGCGGTGGCGCTGGCGTTGCTGATGTGGGGGCGCAACGAGGCGCACCTGGCGCCGATCGTCGGTTTCAGCGCCTTGGCCGACATCGTCGCCGCGACCCTGGCCGCGCATGCCCTGCCCGCGGCCAGCGCCGGCATCGCGATGATGCTGCTGTTCAACGTCGCCGCCGCGGCAATGCTGCTGCGCCTGCGCGGCGGCATCGCCATCGCCCTGACCGCCTCGGCGGCGACGCTGGCCGAATACGTCTGGAGCGTGCTGGACGGCGCCGACAACACCCGCAGCCTGGCCGAACTGGCGATGTTCGCCACCAGCTACCTGGCGGTGGCCTACATCTGCAACCGGATCGGCCAGCGTGCGCGCACCAGCCAGCACCTGGCCGAGCGCCGTGGCGCCGAGGTGGCCAATCTCTACGAAATCAACGAACTGATCATCCGCCGCATGCGCACCGGGGTGGTGGTGGTGGACGCGCAGAACCGGGTGACGCTGGCCAACGAGGCCGCGTCGGCCCTGCTCGGCGATACCGACGGCAACAGCGGCAGCGGCCGGCTGGACCTGGCCAGCGCCGCGCCGGAACTGGCCCGACGCCTGCAGCGCTGGCGCAACGGCTGGAACCAGGACGAAAGCCCGCTGCAGCTGTCGCCGGACCAGCCGGAGGTGCAGCCGCGCTTCGCCCGGCTGCTGGCCGAGGGCGACCTGACCCTGGTGTTCCTCGACGACGCCACGGTGGTCTCGCGGCGCGCCGAATCGCTGACGCTGTCGGCGCTGGGCCGCTTCTCGGCCAGCCTGGCCCACGAGATCCGCAACCCGCTGGCCGCGATCAACTACGCTTCGCAGCTGCTGGAGGAATCGCCGGCGATCGGCGATGCCGACCGCCGCCTGCTGCAGATCATCCACCAGCAGTGCCAGCGCACCAACGGCATCGTCGAGAGCGTGCTCGGCCTGGCCCGGCGCGAGCGCTCCAATCCGGAGAACCTGGACCTGGGCGCGTTCGTGCGCCGCTTCGTCCTGGAATACCGACAGACCCTGTCGATCGAGACCGACAGCCTCGAAGCGATCCTAGCCCCGCAGCCGGTGCACGCGCTGGTCGACCCCAAACACCTGCACCAGATCCTCAGCGCGCTGGTGCACAACGCGCTCAAGTACGGGCGGGTGATGGAGGAGCCGGCGCGGGTGCGCCTGCGCGTGGCGCTGCAGGAGCGCAACGCCATCGTCGACGTCATGGACCGCGGCCCCGGCATCCCCGAAGCAGTGGCGGCACAGCTGTTCCGGCCGTTCTTCACCACCTCCGAGCACGGCACCGGGCTGGGCCTGTACATCGCCCGCGAGCTGTGCCGGGCCAACCAGGCGCGTCTGGAGTACGTGCCGGTGCCGGCCGGCGGCGCCTGCTTCCGCGTCGCCCTGCCCGGCCCGCACGCCATGCTCAGCGGCTGACAGGTGAGAATCGCTCCGCCAGCGCGCGGCCGGCGCCGGTAAATTGGCGCACGCCCCGGTTCCTACGTTATCTTCCCTGCACATGAACGAAACCCGAAGCGCCCTGGTCGTCGACGACGAGCGCGACATCCGCGAGTTGCTGGTCCTGACCCTGGGCCGGATGGGGCTGCGCATCAGCACCGCCGCCAACCTTGCCGAAGCGCGCGAACTGCTGGCGAGCAATCCCTACGATCTGTGCATCACCGACATGCGCCTGCCCGACGGCAACGGCATCGAACTGGTCAGCGAGATCGCCAAACACTACCCGCGCACGCCGGTGGCGATGATCACCGCCTTCGGCAGCATGGACCTGGCGGTGGAAGCGCTGAAGGCCGGCGCGTTCGACTTCGTCAGCAAACCGGTGGACATCCAGGTGCTGCGCGGCCTGGTCAAGCATGCGCTGGAACTCAACAACGAAAGCCGCGCCGCGCCGCCGCAGCCTGCCCCGGAGCAGGCCAGCCGCCTGCTCGGCGCCTCGGCGGCGATGGACGCCCTGCGCAGCACCATCGCCAAGGTCGCGCGCAACCAGGCGCCGGTCTACATCCTCGGCGAATCCGGCGTGGGCAAGGAACTGGTCGCGCGCACCATCCACGAACAGGGCGCCCGCTCCGCCGGCCCCTTCGTTCCGGTGAACTGCGGCGCGATCCCGGCCGAACTGATGGAAAGCGAGTTCTTCGGCCACAAGAAGGGCAGCTTCACCGGCGCCCATGCCGACCAGGCCGGCCTGTTCCAGGCCGCGCACGGCGGCACCCTGTTCCTCGACGAGGTCGCCGAACTGCCGCTGCCGATGCAGGTCAAGCTGCTGCGCGCGATCCAGGAAAAATCGGTCCGCCCGGTCGGCGCCGCCACCGAGGTGCCGGTGGACGTGCGCATCCTCTCGGCCACCCACAAGGACTTGGCCGACCTGGTCGCCGAGGGCCGCTTCCGCCACGACCTGTACTACCGCATCAACGTGATCGAACTGCGCGTGCCGCCGCTGCGCGAGCGCGGCGGCGACCTGCCGCAACTGGCCGCAGCGATCCTGGCGCGGCTGGCCAAGAGCCACGGCCGCCCCACCCCGCTGCTGTCGCCCTCCGCCCTGGACGCACTGAGCAGCTACGCCTTCCCCGGCAACGTGCGCGAACTGGAAAACATCCTCGAGCGCGCCCTGGCAATGGCCGAGGACGACCAGATCAGCGCCACCGACCTGCGCCTGCCGCAACCCGGCAACCACGCCCGCAGCGCCGCCGAAGCCGCCCCGGCCCTGCCGCGCGGCGTGGTCGACATCGACCCCAGCTCCTCCGCCCTGCCGTCCTACATCGAGCAACTCGAACGCGCCGCGATCCAGAAAGCGCTGGAAGAGAACCGCTGGAACAAGACCCGCACCGCCGCGCAACTGGGCATCACCTTTCGGGCGCTGCGCTACAAGCTGAAGAAGCTGGGGATGGAGTAGTGAAGCCGGGAATGGGGAATCGGGATTGGGGAATGGGAAAAGCCGCT
Source organism: uncultured Xanthomonas sp. (assembly GCF_964278005.1). NCBI lineage: Bacteria > Pseudomonadati > Pseudomonadota > Gammaproteobacteria > Lysobacterales > Lysobacteraceae > Xanthomonas > uncultured Xanthomonas sp. The sequence goes on along the minus strand of NZ_CAXYKF010000023.1, from coordinate 755,168 downwards.
CTTCCGGCTACCCCGGCCCTTCGCCCGAGGGAGTGATCCGACCAAGCGGGTAATAATGCGATTGGGCGCAGCCGGCATCGTGCGCCCTGCGCTACAAGAGGCCTGGGAATAAGACTTGGAATACCAGCAGGCCACCAGGGATGGGAAACCCCGCTTTTCCGATTCCCCACTCCCAATTCCCTATTCCCAGCTCCTCAATCCTTCGTCACCCGATTGATCTCGGCCAGGCTGGTGATGCCGTTGCGGGCCTTGAGCAGGGCCGACTGGCGCAGGTCCTTGACGCCGATCTTCTGCGCGGCGCTGGCGATGTCCATGGCGTTGCCGCCCTGCAGCACGATCGCCGCGATCTCGTCGTTCATCGGCATCACCTGATAGATGCCGGTGCGGCCCTTGTAGCCCTCGGTGCACTCGTCGCAGCCGATCGCTTCGTACAGTTGGACGCCGGCGGCGATCTCCGCCTCGGTGAAGCCTTCGGCCAGCAAGGCCTTTTCCGGCAACTGGACCGGGCGCTTGCAGTTGTTGCACAGGCGCCGCGCCAGGCGCTGGGCGATGACCAGGGTCACCGAACTGGTGATGTTGTAGGGCGCGATGCCCATGTTCATCAGGCGCGCGATGGTCTGCGGCGCGTCGTTGGTGTGCAGGGTGGACAGCACCATGTGGCCGGTCTGCGCAGCCTTGATCGCGATCTCGGCGGTCTCCAGGTCACGAATTTCGCCGACCATGATGATGTCCGGATCCTGGCGCAGGAACGAGCGCAGCGCCGCCGCGAAGGTCATGCCGCGCTTGTTGTTCTGCTGCACCTGGTTGACCCCGGGCAGGCGGATTTCGACCGGATCCTCGGCGGTGGAGATGTTGCGGGTATCGTCGTTGAGGATGCCCAGCGCGGTGTACAGCGACACCGTCTTGCCCGAGCCGGTGGGGCCGGTGACCAGGACCATGCCGTACGGCTTGTGGATCGCGTCCAGGAACAGCTTCTGCTGCTCCGGCTCGTAGCCGAGCTTGTCGATACCCAGCTTGGCCGCGCTGCCGTCCAGGATACGCAGCACGATCTTCTCGCCGAACAGCGTGGGCAGGGTGCTGACGCGGAAATCGATCTGCTTGTTCTTGGACAGATTGAGCTTGATGCGGCCGTCCTGCGGGACCCGCTTCTCGGCGATGTCCAGCTGCGCCATCACCTTCAGGCGCGCGGCGATGCGCTGGTTGAGCTTGACCGGCGCCTTGGCCACGCTCTTGAGCAGGCCATCGATGCGCAGGCGCACCCGGTAGTCGTCCTCGTAGGGCTCGAAGTGGATGTCGGACGCGCCGCGGCGGATCGCATCGACCAGCACCTTGTTCACGAACTTGACGACCGGAGTGTCCTCCCCCTTGGCGTCGATGCCGGTGTCGCCACCGCCGCCCATGTCCTCGTCGCCGCCGCCGACATCGAGGTTGTCCATGCCCTCGTCGTCGCCCAGCGCGCTGCCGAGGGAATCGTTGCTGGCCTGCCACTGCTCCAGGGTCCGGCGGATCTGGTCCTCGTCGACCAGGATCGGCTCCACCGTCAGATTGGTGTGGAACTTGATGTCGTCCAGCGCCCGGGTCTGGGTCGGGTTGCTGATGCCGACGAACAGGCGGCCGCCGCGCTTGAACAGCGGCAGCACCTGGTACTTCTGCAGCAACTCCTCGCTGACCAGCTTCATCGCGTTCTGGCTGGCATCGAAGACCGAGACATCCATCAACGGCATGCCGAACTCCACCGCATTGGCGGCGGCCAGCTGCGCGGCGGTGACCAGCTTCTTCTCGGAGAACCACTGCGGCAGCGGCACCTTGGCCTCGGCCGCCTGGGCCATGGCGGTCCGCGCTGCGGCTTCCTCCAGCGCCCCGTCCTGGACGAGGCGGCGGGCGATGCCGGTGATGCCGACCAAATTAGGAGCAACCAACGCACTCATTTGCTACCTCAACTCACGATGAAAGAGCGGGCATGCGTCTCAACCACAGCCTCTGGCCTGTACGGTACCTCAAAGGCGCTCGCGTCACACGTCCACACACCTTCCACATTGCGCTTCAAGTAAAGGATCTTTCCGTCCATTTTTGAATTACCTGAAACACGGCAACCTAGCTGAACCATATAATTACCAGTCACATCAACACTCACTGCGGAACAAGAAGCAGCCGCTTTGACCCCGATGTAATCGGCATCAGGGAGAGAAGCATCCCGCTGCTCCGCGACGGCAGTTTCGATCATGGTCTTTCCTGGCCTCAATATCGCCAAGGCAGCCGTCGTTTGGCTTCTCGCGACATACCCCTAATAGACAGGGAATCCTACAGCAGCAAGGATAGCCACTATGGCAACAGTCACCATCAATTCATGCAAAGCAAATCCGCGCACATGCCCGCCCTTCATTGCGCCCCCGGAAACACTTAGCCCTTACATAGCAGTTCCAGAAACAAAGAAGCCCCCATTCGGGGGCTTCCTGTGAACAACAGCGCTACAGGTCAGCCCGCGGCGCAACTGCCCGGACGATACTTCGCGTCCAGGGTGCTGGTGCAAGTCCATGCACCGTTTGCGTCGCGAGTCCAGATAATCGTCTTGGTATTGAACTTACCGGCATTTCCGCCCTTCGCGGTGCACGTGATATTACCAGTAGCGGTCGCCCCCAGCGTAACGTTGCAATAGGTAGTGGTAGCCGGAATACCGATGTAGCCATCATCCGTCGCGGTGGTGCTGGGAGTCTTGCCCTGATTGATCGCGGTCTCAAAACCAACCTTGCCAGGCGTGATTTCAGCCAGAGCCGAGGTCGCCTGGGACTTGACCACATAGTCCTGGTACATCGGGATCGCGATGGCGGCCAGGATGGCGATGATCGCGACCACGATCATCAGTTCGATCAGGGTAAAGCCCTGCTGCTTCTTCATTGTGAACCCCTAGAGATGGAATGAGGTGGTGGTAGGCACTCGCCCGCGGATCCTACTCCCCGAGCGCCGCGGCGAAGCGCCACGTGCGAGGTGATAGAAGCAGACGGCGTGCCAACTTCTCACACCGCCCGGCCCTAGGCCTCGTGGCACATCATGCCCTAGCACGCCAAGCAAGATGCAGATAAATCGGCAATTTGCGACAGACTGGACCATCCGCCAAATTTCGGCAAAAAGTGACGCTGAAGGTCACCCCGTGGACAATGAGGCCTTGCAGAGACAGCTCCCACGGGTGCCAGATGCCCAGGAAACCGATACCATGCTCGGCATGTCCGCCCGGGGATGGCCGGACGGGGGAGACGACCTGATGTCCGCAACGCGCAGCGCAATCAAGAAAGAGCCGGTCGCACGCAGCACCAGTCAGCAGGTGCCATTTGTCTGGGAGGGCACCGACAAACGCGGCATCAAGATGAAGGGCGAGCAAGTCGCCAAGAATGCCAACCTGCTGCGTGCAGAGCTACGCCGCCAGGGCATTACCCCCTCGGTGGTCAAGCCCAAACCCAAGCCGCTGTTTGGTGCCGCCGGCAAGAAGATTAGCCCCAAGGACATCGCCTTCTTCAGCCGCCAAATGGCGACGATGATGAAGTCGGGCGTGCCGATCGTGGGTTCGTTGGAGATCATCGCCAGCGGACACAAGAACCCGCGCATGAAGCAGATGGTGGATCAGATCCGCACCGACATTGAGGGCGGCTCCTCGCTCTACGAGGCAATCAGCAAGCATCCTGTTCAATTCGACGAGCTGTACCGGAACCTGGTCAAGGCCGGTGAAGGCGCCGGCGTGCTCGAGACCGTGCTGGAAACGGTTGCCACCTACAAAGAGAATATCGAAGCACTGAAGGGCAAGATCAAGAAGGCCTTGTTTTACCCCGCCATGGTGATGGCGGTTGCCCTGATCGTCACTTCGATCCTACTGGTCTGGGTCGTTCCGCAGTTTGAGGAGGTGTTCAAGGGCTTCGGTGCGGAGCTACCGGCCTTCACCCAGATGATCGTTGCTGCATCTCGCTTCATGGTAGCTTACTGGTGGATGCTGTTGCTCTTGTTGATCGGCACCATCGGCGGCTTCATCTTCACCTACAAACGTTCGCCTGCGATGCAGCATGGGATGGACCGACTGGTGCTCAAGGTGCCGATCATCGGCCAGATCATGCATAACAGCTCGGTCGCGCGCTTCTCGCGCACCTTGGCGGTGACCTTCCGTGCCGGTGTACCGCTGGTGGAGGCACTGGATATCGTCGCTGGCGCCACCGGCAACAGCGTCTATGAAAAAGCCGTGTTGCGCATGCGCGACGACGTGTCGGTCGGCTACCCGGTCAACATGGCGATGAAGCAGACCAATCTTTTTCCGCACATGGTCATCCAGATGACCGCGATCGGCGAAGAGGCCGGCGCGCTGGACGCGATGCTGTTCAAGGTCGCCGAGTACTTCGAGCAGGAAGTGAACAATGCGGTCGATGCCTTGAGCAGCCTGATCGAGCCGTTGATCATGGTGTTCATCGGCACCATCGTCGGCGGCATGGTCATCGGCATGTACCTGCCGATCTTCAAGCTGGCCTCCGTCGTTGGATAAGCATTAATGGCATTTCTCGATCAACACCCCGGCCTCGGCTTCCCGGCCGCGGCCGGGCTCGGCTTGCTGGTGGGCAGCTTCCTCAACGTGGTCATCCTGCGCATGCCCAGGCGCATGGAATGGCAGTGGAAGCGCGATTCGCGCGAGATCCTGGAGCTGCCGGACATCTACGATCCGCCGCCGCCCGGCATCGTGGTGGAGCCGTCGCACTGCCCGCACTGCAAGCACAAGCTGGCCTGGTTCGAAAACATCCCGCTGTTCAGCTGGCTGGCCCTGCGCGGCAAATGCCGCTACTGCCACGCCCCGATCTCGCCGCAGTACCCGCTGGTGGAACTGCTCACCAGCCTGCTGGTGGTGGCCAGTGTGTGGCGCTTCGGTTTCGGCTGGCAGGGCTTCGGCGCGATCGTGTTCAGTTGTTTCCTGGTGGCATTGTCCGGCATCGACCTGCGCACGCGCCTGCTGCCGGACCAGTTGACCCTGCCGCTGATGTGGCTCGGCCTGATCGGCAGCATGGACAACCTGTACATGCCGGCCAAACCCGCTCTGCTCGGCGCCGCGGTCGGCTACTTCTCGCTGTGGTCGGTGTGGTGGCTGTTCAAGCAGATCACCGGCAAGGAAGGCATGGGCCATGGCGATTTCAAGCTACTGGCCGCGATCGGCGCCTGGTGCGGCCTGAAGGGCATCCTGCCGACCATCCTGATCTCCTCCCTGGTCGGTGCGATCCTGGGTTCGCTGTGGCTGGCGGCCAAGGGCCGCGACCGCGCCACGCCGATCCCGTTCGGCCCCTATCTGGCGATCGCCGGCTGGATCACCTTCTTCTGGGGCACGGAGATCGTGGAGACCTACATGCGCTGGTCGGGACTGCGCTGACGGAGCCCAAGGCTTGACTGATTTCGTCGTCGGCCTGACCGGAGGCGTGGCCTCCGGCAAGAGCGAACTGAGCCGCCGCTTCGAGGCCAAGGGCATCGTCGTCGCCGATGCCGACCTCGCCGCGCGTGCGGTGGTCGCGCCCGGCCACCCGACCCTGGCACAGATCGTGGCGCGGTTCGGGCCGCAGATCCTGCAGGACGATGGGCAACTCGACCGCGCCGCCTTGCGCCAGCGGATCTTCGAGGACGCAACGGCACGCCGCGACCTGGAAGCGATCACCCATCCGGCCATTCGCCGGTTGCTGCAGGAACAGTGTCGCGCGGCCGCCGGACCATACGCGATCGCCGCCATCCCCTTGTTGACCGAGGTCGGTGCGCGCGCCCGCTATCCCTGGCTCGACCGGATCCTGGTGATCGACGCCCCCGAGGCGCTGCAACACGCCCGCCTGATGCAACGCGACGGCATCACCGCCGACCTGGCGCAGCGCATGCTGGCGGCCCAGGCCACCCGTGTCGCGCGTCTGGCCATTGCCGACGACGTGGTGGTCAACGACGGCGCCGCAACGGCACTGCAGGAAGCGGTGGAGAAGCTGGACGAGCAGTACCGTGCGCTGGCTGCGGCCAAGGCGTCAGCGTCTTTGTAGGTCGTCGCCCTTGTTCCCACTGGGATCAGCCGCGATCAATCCTTACCGGGGGAACGCCCGGTCGCGGCTGAAGCCGCTCCTACGCGATGGACGAAGCGCCGTCGCCAGCCTCAGGCCGGCTTGAACCACAGTGTCGCCACCACGCCCTTGGTGGCGCCCGGACGCACGTTGACCTGCCAACCATAGAGATCACAGAGGCGACTGACGATCGATAGGCCGATGCCGCCGCCCTGCGAATGGCCCGCGTGGGTGCCGCGGTAGCCGCGCTGGAACAGCTTGGCCGCGTCCTCCTCGCTCAGACCCGGGCCGGAATCGATCACCTGCACCGCGTCGCTCAGCACGCGCACCACCACCTGCCCTTCCTGGGTGTACTTGACGGCATTGCCGATCAGATTGCCCAGCGCCACCGACAGCGCCGCTTCCGGTGCATCGATGGTGAGGTTGCGCTCGCCTTCCAGCAGCAACTGCAGCGGCTTGCCGCCCAGTTGCGCGCGATGCGACTCGATCAACTGCTCGGCCACCTTGGCGACGTTGCTGTGTCCCTGCCCGCGCTCGTTGCGCGACAGCAGCAGCAGCGACCCGATCAAGTCGCTGCACTGCTGTTCGGCGCGCTGGATGCGCTGCAGGCGCTGCAGCACTTTCTCGTCGAGATTGGGCCGGGTCAGCAGCAGCTCGGTGGCGCCGCGGATCACTGCCAGCGGCGTGCGCAGTTCATGGCTGACGTCGGCATTGAACTCGCGGTCGCGCTGCACCACTTCGGTCAGGCGCGCCGAATAGTCGTCCAGCGCCTCGGCCAGCTGGCCGACCTCGTCGTCGGGGAAGTGCGGCGCCAGCGGCTTGGGGTCGCTGCTGCCGCGATAGGCGCGCAGGCGTGCGGCCAGGTCCGACACCGGCCGCATCACCCGCGACGCCGACCACCAGCCGATCACCAGCGACAATGCGCTGAACACCAGCACCGACAGGATCAGGGTGCGCTTGAGCTGCACCTCGCCCTGCATGGTCTGGGTCATGTCGTAGGCGAGGAAGAACCAGACGTTCGGGGTCTTGCGCACCGCCACCTTGTAGGAGAACGGCTTGCCGGTTTCGTCGCGACCGGACACGTTGTGGATGCCGTCGGAGAAGTTGTACCACTCCGGCTGCTCGCGCCGCAGCGCCTCGAAGCGGTCGCTCTTGACCACCCGGCCGACCATCTGCTGCACCGGCAGATCCGGGTTCTTCGACGGATCGGAGAAGAACCGGTGCGAGTACTCGTCGATGTTGCGGTTCAGCACCACCTCGACCAGCTGGTTCTCCACGCGTGCCCGCGCCCAGTTGGTGGCGAACGCGAACAGTGCGGTCAGGCCGAAGCCCAACAGCACGAACGAGAGGATGATGCGGCTGCGGAGGCGGCGGCGGTAGCGTCCGCGCCGCCGCACCACACGCGGCAACGCAGGCGCTTCAGGCATCGGGGGCGGCGATGCGGTAGCCGATGCCGTGGCGGGTCTGGATCATCGGCACGTCGAACGGTTTGTCCACCACCGCGCGCAGGCCATGGATATGCACGCGCAGGGAATCGGAATCGGGCAGTTCCTCGCCCCAGACGCGGGTTTCCAGTTCCTGCCGGGTCACCACCGCCGGCGAGGCTTCCATCAGCGCCTGCAGGATCTTCAGCGCGGTGGGATTGAGCTGCAGCAGCTTGCCCTGGCGACGCACTTCCAGCGTATCCAGGTTGTATTCCAGATCGCCGGTCTCCAGCACCCGGGTGTGCACGCCCTTGCCGCGGCGCGACAGCGCGTTGAGCCGCACTTCCACTTCCTGCAGCGCGAACGGCTTGATCAGGTAGTCGTCGGCGCCGGAATCGAAGCCGGCGAGCTTGTTGTCCAACGAATCGCGCGCCGTGAGCATCAGCACCGGGGTCTGCTTGCGCGCTTCGTTGCGCAGCTTGCGGCAGACCTCGATGCCGTCCATGCCGGGCAGATTGAGATCGAGCACGATCGCATCGAACTCGTGCACCACCGCCAGGTGCAGACCGGTGACGCCATCGGCGGCGAAATCGACGGTATGACCGCGATCCTCGAGGTAGTCGCCGAGATTGGCAGCGATGTCGCTGTTGTCTTCGATCACTAGAATTCGCACCAACATGTACCCCGTCAGTCGTACTACGTATCAGTAGAGTGCGCCGCGGATGCCGCGCCTCCTCGTCGTCCACGGCGGCACGCCGCCATGGTATTTGCAATGCGTTCCGATGGATGCCCAGGCGAACTTTCGCCCTCGCGATCCACCTGACGATTCGCTGCCTTGGACAGCGCGTCGCCGCTATCAGTTCTCGCTCCAGCCGATCCGCTCGCCAGCTTCAGCGCTTGCAAACGGCGTGGTCTGCCATTCGTTCTTCGGCAACGCCTGCGCCAAGCCAGGCTCGCCTCCTTCTTGAACACGTTCACCCGAGTCAGATCGCTGCCGAATTGTACTTAGTTGCCGCGCGAACACTTTCTTCACGTTCATGGGCGCCTCACCTTGGCGCCACGACCGATCAGGGCTTCCTGCATTCCGCAGTTCCCCCCATTGCGTCGCAATGTAGCTGCCGCGCAAACATGCCCGCAAGCGCGAACCCCGCGCCGACCGGGGTCTGCGATCGCCAACAAATCGCCCAAGAAAAAGACCCAGGCAGCGGGAGCTGCCTGGGCCGAAAGTTTTTCTATCCCGATTACCGTTCCTGCTGAGGAGGGCAGAGCTGCGGTCCGGGGAAGCTTACGCAGGGCGGAATTAAACCGGTGTTAAGCCAGAACGCACGGCCAGTAATGCGACTAAGCCCCTGATTTCTTTCGTTTCAGGCAAGCTTCGAGGTGCTCGATGACCTTACCGGCGATATCCAGTCCGCAGACCGTCTCGATGCCTTCCAGGCCCGGGGTGGAATTGACCTCCAGCACCAGCGGCCCGCGCTTGGAGCGAATCAGATCGACGCCGGCCACGCCCAGGCCCAGCGCCTTGGCCGAGCGTACCGCGACCTCCTGCTCGCCACGGCTGGCCGCGGTCTTCTCGGCGGTGCCGCCCAGATGCAGGTTGGAGCGGAAGTCGCCCTCCGGCGCGGTGCGGCGCATCGCCGCCACCACCTGGTTGCCGACCACGAAGCAGCGCAGATCGGCGCCCTCTGCCTCGCCGATGAACTCCTGCACCAGGAAATTGGCATACAGCCCGCGCAGCGCCTCGACCACGCCGCGCGAGGCGCTGGCCTTCTCGGTCAGGATCACCCCGGTGCCCTGGGTGCCCTCGTTCAACTTCACCACGTGCGGCGGCGGGCCGAGCATGGACAACAGATCGCCGGTGTCGTCCGGGTTGTCGCCGAACACGGTCATCGGCATGTCGATGCCCTTGGCCGCCAGCAGTTGGTGCGCGCGCAGCTTGTCGCGGGCGCGCAGGATCGCGTCGGACGGGTTGGGCGTGCAGACGCCCATCATCTCCAGTTGCCGCAGCACCGCGGTGCCGTAGCGGGTCACCGAATTGCCGATGCGCGGGATCACTGCGTCGTAGCCGGTGATCGGCTTGCCCTTGTAATGCATGGTGAAAGCGCCGGCGGCGATGCGCATGTAGCAGCGCAGCGGGTCCAGCACGCGCACCGTGTGCCCGCGTTCGCGGCCGGCCTCGACCAGGCGCCGGGTCGAGTACAGCTTGGTATTGCGGGACAGGATGGCGAGCTTCATCGAAGGCGGCGGCGGTGGCTGGCCCGGCATCATACGTCGCGCCACCGGCGCCGCGATGCCGCACGACGCCGCAGGTGCCGACGTCGTGGCAAGGCCAGGATGCGCGGTGATCGCCATCACCCACCGTCCGCGCGCTGTCCCACAGCCGACATCGGACCGCCCCGAAACGTTCACAAAACCGTTGCATCGTGGCGGGCGGGCCGCGTACCGGCCCGGTGCCGGCTGCCCGCGCCCCGCGCGGCAGGACCGGAACGTCTCCCCCTCTTGATTGGTGACTTTCGATGACCCCCACTTCCAGATCCTTGCGCCTGCACGCGCTGGTGCTCGCCGTCGCGTCCGCCCTGCCGGCCTTCGCCGCGCTGGCCGAGACCGCGCCGGCCGCCGCCACCGCAACCGCCGATGCGGCGGCCAGCGCGAGCGGCAACGATGCCACCATGCTCGACGCGATCACCGTCGTGTCCAGCGGCACCACCCGCCAGGTGCAGCGCATCACCCGTGAGGACATCGGAATCGCCGCCCCCGGCACCAGCGCGCTGAAGGTGCTGGACAAGCTGCCCGGCGTGCAGTTCCAGTCGGCCGACCCGTTCGGCGCCTACGAATGGTCCACCGCGATCAGCCTGCACGGGTTCGACCAGAGCCGCCTCGGCTTCACCCTGGACGGCGTGCCGCTGGGCAACATGAGCTACAGCGTCAGCGACGGCCTGCAGGTGACCCGCGCGATCATTTCCGAGAACGTGGCCTCGGTGGAGCTGGCGCAGGGCGCCGGCGGCCTGGGCACGCCGTCGAGCAGCAACCTCGGCGGCACCGTGCGCTACTACTCCGCCGATCCGGATGCCGACGCCGGCTTCCGCTTCAGCCAGACCCTCGGCTCCGACAGCACCCGCCGCACCTACCTGCGCGGCGACACCGGCGACATCCACGGCTTCTCGCTGTACACCTCGCTGGTGCACGGCGAAATGGACAAGTGGAAGGGCTACGGCAACAACGAGTACAACCAGGCCAACGCCAAGGCGCTGTACCAGTGGGGCGATGGCAACCGGGTCAGCCTGTACCTGGACAGCTCGCACCGCAAGGAATACGACATCATGGACCTGTCGCTGACCTCGCAGCGGGTCCTCGGCTGGGATTGGGACTACCTGATGCCGGACTGGAACAGCGCGGTGCAGATCGCCAACGCGCTCAACGGCAAGGGCAGCTACCCGGCCAGCCTCAACGGCCTGCCCGCCGACTACGGCAAGGCCGATGCCTCCTACTACTCCGGCGCCGGCCTGCGCCGCGACAACCTGGCCGCGCTCAGCGGCGTGTTCAACCTCGGCGGCAGCGCCACGCTGAACCTGACCGGCTACTATCACGACAACAACGGCGAAGGCCAGTGGACCACGCCTTACGCGCCGTCCTCGGCCAGCGTGCCGCTGTCGATGCGCACCACCGACTACCGCCTCAACCGCCATGGCATCACCGGCTCGCTGAACTTCACCGTGGCCGGCAACGAGATCGAGGTCGGCGGCTGGTACCAGAACGCCAAGACCGTGCAGGAGCGCAACTACTTCCTGCTCGACGGCCCGTTCACCGATCTGTACTACTTCAACAAGAACGGCACCCTGTTCGCGCGCGGCTTCGCCCAGCACTACGATACCGACACCACCATGATCTACGCGCAGGACACGCTGCGCCTGATGGACGAGCGCCTGACCCTGAACTTCGGTGCCAAGAAGCTGATCGTCGACACCACCGCGCAGTCGCAGGTGCCGTCCGCGTCCAATGCCGCCGGCGAGATCAAGGCCGATTCGGACCTGCTGCCGCAGGTCGGCATCAACTACAAGATCGACGATCACCAGGAGGTCTACGCCTCCTACAACAAGAACATGGCCGGCTTCGGCTTCACCCCGTTCCAGGAATCGCAGGCCGCGTTCAATGCGATCAAGGGCTCGCTGGAGCCGGAGACCGCGCAGACCTACGAACTGGGTTACCGCGTGCGCGGCGCCGGCGTGGAAGCGTCGCTGGCGCTATACCACACCACCTTCGACGACCGCCTGCTGGTGACCTCGCCGTGCAGCGCGATCCAGACCTGCTCGGCCACGCTCAACAACGTCGGTTCGGTGCGTAGCCAGGGTGCCGACCTGGCGGTGATCTGGCGTCCGATCGAACAGCTGCGCTGGCTGAACTCGCTGTCCTATGACGACTCGACCTACCAGGACGACTACCTCAACGGCGGCGTGGTGGCGACCTCCGGCAAGCGCGTGGTCGGCATCCCCGAGTGGATGTTCTCCAGCAGCCTGGCCTACGAAAACGCCGGCTGGCACGCCTCGCTGGACGGCAAGTACACCGGCCGCCGCTACATCAGCTACCTCAACGACTCGTCGGTGCCCAGCTACTGGCGCTTCGACCTCAGCGCCGGCTACGACTTCGGCCAGGTCGGCATGTTCCAGAACCTGGGCCTGAGCGCGAACGTCACCAACCTGTTCGACAAGCGCTATTTCGCCACCGTCGGCACCAACGGCTACGTCGTCTCCGACCCCAACGGCTACAACCAGACGCTGATGGCCGGTGCGCCGCGCCAGTTCTTCGTCACCTTCAGCGGCAAATTCTGAGCCGACGCGACACTGCCAGGGAAGGCATCACGCGCCGCCGCTGCTCTTGCAGCGGCGGCGTTTGCGTTTTGGGAGCGAGGCGAACTTGCAGGGCACGGGGATGGCCATGCGGCATTGGCCGTCGTTTCAGAATCGCATGCGCTCGAAAGGATCGCGACTGAATCTGCCGCCAGCGCCGGCGCATCGCCGGGCGTCATGCGCACCTGCTAGCAGCGACGTCGAAGGCCGTCCCCATCCTTGTGGGAGGGACTTCAGTCCCGACTGCAACAGGGTCAAAGCGCCAATGGCCTCGCTTAGTGAACCCGGATCACAGTGACTTCTACAGCGGCCACATTACCTATGGGACCTGCTCAAGCAGTGTCCGTGCTCAGCCAGAAACTGGCCACGCATCGGAACGCCATTGCAGCCACTACGCGTCGACCGCGCGGCCGATCGCCGGATCGCTCATGCTCGGCCGGCCGGTCTCGATGTGCCCAGCCAGGCGCCGCCGCCACTGCGGCAAAGTCGCGCTGTCGATGGTCAGGTCATACCAGTGGTGCTGCGCCTGCAACGGCAGACGCAGGACGGTGCGATCACCGGCAGCGAGCGTGATCGCCTGCTCGCCACCATCGCCGCGATACCCGTCGCGCACGCGCAACGCGCAGGGCTGCTCACCGGCATTGACCAGCGTCAGCAGCAAGCATTGCGCGGCGGCATCGTAGTCGGCCTCGGCCTGCAGACCGGCATCGCCGATCCCGTCGCCATGGAACTCGCGCAGGAAACCGTTGGGGCCATGCACGCACAGCGCGTAGCCGGCATCGGCGGCAGCGCCGCGCCAGGGGCGCGCATCCTGCAGCTCGCTGCCGGCGGCCAGCGTGTAGAACCAGGGCCCGGCCACACCCTCGTCGGCATAGGCATTGAGCGCAACGCCGGCCGTGCCGCGGTTGCGCATGCGCAACACGCGCGCGTCTGCCTGCACCTGCAGCCGCACATCGAAATCGTAGGGCAGCGCGCGCGCCGGGCGCTGCCCGGGCTCCTGCACCGGCAGCGCCTGCTGGGCAGGGCGCTGTGGCGGCGGCAGCGTCGCGGTGGCATCGATGCGGGCGATGTAATCGCGGGTGTCCGGCAAGGCCACCGGCGCCGAATCGTGGCCGACGAAGTCCAGCGTGGAGGTCAGATCGCCGGCAACCGCGCGGCGCCAGGGATTGATGTTCGGCTCCATCACGCCGAAACGCTGCTCCAGGAAGCGCAGCACCGAGGTGTGGTCGAACACCTGCGAGTTCACCCAGCCGCCGCGGCTCCACGGCGACACCACCAGCATCGGCACCCGCGGCCCCAGCCCGACCGGCACGCCGTGATAGTCCTCGCCATGCAGATCCACGTTGCTGGCGCCCAGCTCCGGCCGGATCGCCGGCAACGCCGGCGGCACGTGGTCGAAGAAGCCGTCGTTCTCGTCGTAGTTGATCAGGAACACCGTCTTCGACCAGACCTCCGGCGAAGCGGCCAGCACCTCCAGCAGCCGCGCGCTCAAGGATTCGCCATAGGCCGGGGTGGCCTCGGGATGCTCGCTGAGCAGGTACGGCGCGACGATCCACGACACCTGCGGCAGCGTGCCGGCGCGCACGTCGCGCTCGAACGCGGCCACCAGGTGTTCGCCGCGCGAGGCCTTGGCGTTGTCGGCGGTGGAGCCAGGCACGATGGCGCGGCCGCGGCGGTACAACGGCGACGCGCGATCCAGCTTGCGAAAGTTGGCGAAGTACGGATGGCTGTTGTCGCCGTAGTTGTCGAACTCCTGATAGACCTGCCAACTGATGCCGACCTGCTGCAGGCGCTCGGAGTAGGTGCTCCAGGTGTAGCCGGGAAAGCGCGGATTGTCGCGCGCCATGTCCGCGGTCCAGTTGCCATCGTCGCGGTTGTTCACCGCCTGCTCGCCATCGTTGCCGACGCTCAGGCCGCTGGTGCCGGTGAACATATACATGCGATTGGGATTGGTCGGGCCGAACAGCGAGGCGTGGTAGCCGTCGCAAAGGGTGAAGGCGTCGGCCAGCGCGTAGTAGAACGGCAGGTCCTCGCGCTGAAAGTGGCCCATGCTCATCGCGCTCTTCTGCGCGATCCAGGCATCGTGGTGCTTCCAGGTCTCGTGCGAGCCCTTCCAGTCGTGGTTGAGATCCTTCATCCACTGCGCGCTGCTGGTCTGGCTGTTGAGCCGGAACGGCAGCACGTAACGATCGCTACCCTTGCGCTCGGGCTGGTACCAGACCGGCTTGCCGCTGGGCAGCCGCAGCGGCCGCGGATCGCCATAGCCGCGCACTCCACGCAGGCAGCCGAAGTAATGATCGAAGGAACGGTTCTCCTGCATCAGGATCACCACATGCTGCACGTCCTGCAGCGTGCCGGTGACCCGCGCCGGCGGCACCGCCAGCGCACTGCGGATGACGCCCGGCAACAGCGGCATGGTCGCGCCGGCCCCGAGGACCATGGACGTGCGGGTGAGAAAACGACGACGGCTGTGATCGACCACGAGAAGCAACACCGGCAACGAGCGAACGCTCAGGCGTCGGCCAGCCTAGCGCTGGTCGATGAAGCGGGTTTGACAGCGACGTCCTCGCTGCGACAGACGCAGTCCGGCTCAGGGTCTTCGAACAGGACTGCGCAGCACGACGCGACCACATCGACAATGTGTCGAAGCGCGGCCAGGAAAGGAGTAGAAGTGCGGAGCGAACGCAGTTTTGCGGAGCACCGCAAAGCGCAAAAGCGCTGGCAACAGATGGAGCGGGCGATGGGAACAGAATCCAACTCTCCCTAACCCATTGATCCACCCAGTTCTCAGGTAGAACAGGGACCCAAAAAAGATACCCGAGTCTACCACCCCTCAAGCGAGCAAGTTCACCGGTTAGTTGCTACCTTAGGTGGAATAGACGCCCCCGCCCCCCCCCCGCTTTCAGTAGCCTGGCTCTTTAGAGTCAGGGTTTCACCGTAGCGGCTTTGGCAGCTAGCTGTTGAGCATAGACGGCCGGGGTCAGGCCGCCCGAGATCTTCTTCGGTCGCTCCTCGTTATTTTCTCGTCGCCAGGTCTCGATCTCGGTGCGGGCGTGCAGCAGCGTCGGGAACCAGTGATCGTTGTGGCATTCGTCGCGCAGGCGGCCGTTGAAGCTCTCGATGTAGGCGTTCTGGTTCGGCTTGCCTGGCTGGATCAAGCGCAAATGCACACCGCGCACGTGGGCCCACGTCACCATTGTCTTGCCGCAGAACTCCTTGCCGTTGTCGATGCGGATCACCTGCGGCAGACCCCGTGTCAGCGCCAGCCGATCCAGCATCCGGACCACGCTGTGACCGGAGATGACCCGCTCCACCTCGATCGCCACCGCCTCGTGCGTAGCATCGTCGACGATGGCCGTGGCAGCGAGTCGGCGCGTATGAATAGGCATGATCCGTATGCCTATCTCAAAGATGTGCTGACGTGCTTGCCGATACAGCGGGTCAGTCAGATCGGGCAGCTGCTGCCGCATAAGCGGGTGCATGCCTGACTTACGCAAGATGAATTGGGCAGACGCAAAAAATCTTCGATGGCGATGATCATCAACCCTTGGTTGATGATCAATTCTTGCCTCAGTACTAATCGATCAAAGAAAAGCCTCGATCCTGGCCAGACCAGAATTGTTTGAACCTCCCAAGATCAATCCCCTGGATGCTTTTGACCGACCAATAATAATAATCGAGGACCCAAGTATACTTTTCGCGCACCCCTGCATCGGACTCTGCCCCCCTGCTTTTGAAGACATCGACCATTTCCTTATAAATATTACTGTGCTCAGGGTTCGTGAAAATGAAGCTTCGGGCAAAGTTCAGCACCATCTCCCCCTTTTCCATGAAAATATATTTCTTGCCCTCGGCACTCAATTCATCATAAAGATCTTTGTCGAACATAATCCGGGGATTTTTGGCGACTGTGCTCTCCAGATAGTAGGCCTTCTCCAGCCCGACCGAGGAAATGAAACTGTGCTGTGCAACGTTTCGCTCAGAATATGCACCACTGGAGATGCCGCCCCTCACGAACAGATCTTCGTAGCTCAGAAAAGTCGCAAGGAGTGAGCAAAACTGCACTACGCCAAAAAGCTCATCCTCGCTTTTTTCTTTGACATCCGCTGTTATTACAATGCTATCGGAGAAGAAGCGCACCTTGATTCCCGATGTATCGTAGAGGTGCGAGGTCATATTCATCGTTCCAAACGCATTTTCGTAGGCGCGATTTATCCTCTCACTAAGGTTGTACTGACCCGCGAAGAATTTTCTGGATTTTTCCTTATAACCCAGGATGTCTAGAAAAGCGCAGTAATGGCGCTGCGAAGGCGGTACATAACGATCAAGAGAGTTCCAATCTGAACTTGCCATTTAGACGTCCTTTTCCACTGTTTAGGATTGAGGAAGATGCCCCGTCACTTGCCAGGGACGAGTAATAGCTTATCATTCAGCACGCCGCGTCAACACTGGATAGTGCTTAGAACTGGATCGAACATGTGTTGAGCCGACACTTACCTTGATCACAAAGCCTTGCTAGCGCCAAAGCTTGTCCTACACTGCATGAGTAGCCCGCAGACCTGAGCCCACGGATGAGCCGCCCGCATCTATCTAAATCCATCGACCAACTCGAAGAGCTTTACGCTGCCTCCCTTTTCGACGAGGCCACGCTTGCCGAACTCGCGGAGGAACTTGGCTTTCGCCGAACTCCGCGTGCCAAGGAGCTTGCCACCGAAGTGGTCAATGCCTTGGATCGCTATAGGGCACAGGCCCGGGCTGACAGCGTGCACAACCAGGCAGCGCCTACGCCACGCCAGGTCCCAACCGAGCCAGCGCGCCCTCGCCCTGAGCCGCGCGATTCGGCAGAGCAGCAGGCTGGGCCCACCATCCCCCCGCCTGAACTTGAAGCGATGAGCTACACCAATCGCGCCCGCGACATCCTGGATGCTTGGTCGGCTCTGGAAGCGCTGTCGCCCACGACCTTCAAGCGCCGCGCAGAGCTTGCAAGCAACATTGCGCAGAATATCGTCTCAATTGGACCGGGGCTGCCTTGGGATGGCGGCTCGGCCCGCTCCAAGCCGAACTTCAAAGTCTATTTTCACATCGTCCTCGGAACACTTGCCGCCGAACCCGCTTTCGGCAGGCTTCTAACGCGCTTTCAAGATGCACGCCCCAACCCACCCAATATCAAGGGCGAAGCGGTTCTGGCGTCGATCTTGGTCGACAAGGACGGACTGCTGGCTGGCGACATGCCGGTATCCATCTCGGCTTTTGGCTGGGGATTGCCTGTGGCACTCAGCGGCTCATTGCAACGCTTGGCTGCTTGGACACAGGAGGAAGGGCGCCTGATTGGGGGCCTGACCAAACAACTCCGCCCGGATCCAAGTGGGTCAGATACTCCGATCGCTTACGCCACGCTACAGAAGGCATTCTACTGGCTGGTGCAAACTCTCGGACTTCCTACCGACCTAGCGCAGGGTCCACAATTTGCTGTCGCTGCCTATATGGGCTTTCGAAGCAGCCTCGTCCCGGATTCCCTGCTGCTCAATAGCTTCTTTTTGCGTGACTTAGCCCAAGCTAAGGATCGCGCGGTGCGTCAAAAGCTTCCGCCCGCATTGGCGCGCTTTTTGGGGCAGACCAAGCCATCGGAGCGGCATGATCTTTTGCACGACCCCCAAGCGCTTGACCAAGCGTTGTCGCCTGCCATTGCGCCCCTTGGGCGCTGGGTCACTCCACCTAACCAGCGTCCGGCGCTCTTACAGCAGGTGGCGGTGAACCTAGCCTCGCAATTGCCTAGGACGAGCCCGCTGCTTGGCGTCAATGGCCCGCCTGGCACGGGCAAGAGCACGCTACTGCGCGATGTCGTGGCCGACCAGCTGACGCGTCGAGCTGAGGCCATGTGCGCCTTCGATGATCCCAAGAAGGCCTTCAAATCCTCATGGAGCAAACGCATCAAGGGCGAAACCCAAGAGCTTTTCGCGCCGGACCCATCGCTTCGTGGCTTTGAAATGGTCGTAGCAAGCTCGAACAACAAAGCGGTCGAGAATGTCAGCGAAGAGATCCCTGCTCTCAAATCAATTGCCTCCGGAAGCACGCTTCGCTACTTCGAACCGTTGGCAACCCAGATGCTTGGAAAAAACGCCTGGGGCCTTTCCGCAGCTGTCTTAGGCAATGCAACCAATCGCTCGCGCTTTCGGAAAGCGTTTTGGGCTGAGTCGCATCTTTCGTTCAAGACCTACCTAGAACGCGTCAGTGGCGTCACGCCGCGCCAAGAATCTGACCCCGAAGGTCTAGCTGAGCTTTGCCAAGCCCCCTCAAATCCAGCTGAGGCGCGGACGCGTTGGCAGCAAGCGAAGCAGCACTTCCAGACCTGCTCAGCGCGAGTGCGCGTGCGCCTGACAGAGTTGGAGTCGCTTCGACAGGCGCTTGGCGCGCTGCCTTCTCTGCGGGAGCGCGAGCAACACGCCTCGCGGCGAAGGACCGATGCTGAGCGAAGTGCTGCCGTAGCTATGAAGTCTTCGCAGACAGCGCAAGCAGCATCAAGCGACAGTAGGAGCCAGCTTGAAAGCAGTCGGGAAGCACTGATTCAACACGAGCGAGGGCGTCCTGCACTGTTTGCCCTGAAGCGCCTGTTTGGTTCGAGCAGCGCTAAGCAGTGGGAAGCTGCACATACCCCTCTTGCTCGCGCACATGAGCAAGCACAAGGTGCCTATCGGAAAGCAAAATCAGAAGAAGGTGCGGCGCTCGAAGCATCTGAGCAAGCGCACCAAGCTGCCCGAAATGCCACCGCATCTCACGACGCAGCAAAGGCTGCACTGGACAAGGCCCTTGCTCAATGCCAAAGCATTCAAGTGGGTGATGGTGCCTGTGTACTTGATGCAAGCTTCCACCATCTTGAGCACGGCGCGAAGAATTTGGCGTTGCCTTGGCTGGATCGCCAGCTTCAAGCTCAACGATCCGAGCTATTTGAGGCCGCAGTGGCTGTCCACCGCGCGTTCATCGATGCGGCAGCCTTGCCGCTCCTTCGCAACTTGAATGGCCTTGTCGGCGGCAACTTCAAGCTAGGCGCTGATCGCAAGCACCTGGCAGCAGATCTTTGGGCAAGCTTATTTCTTGTGGTGCCGGTTATTTCCACCGCCTTCGCGTCAGTCGAGCGTATGTTCAATCAGCTTCCTGACGAGAGCCTAGGTTGGTTGCTCGTCGATGAAGCTGGCCAAGCGACACCTCAGTCGGTTGTTGGCGCGTTGCTTCGCACCAAGCACGCGCTCATTGTGGGCGATCCATTACAGGTAGAGCCTGTGGTGCCGCTGCCGCCCGTGCTCACGCAAGCTGTGATGCGCGAGTTCAAGGTTGACCCGGATCGCTTTGCTGCTCCTAACGCTTCTGCTCAAACGCTTGCTGACGACGGAAGCTTGCATTGCGCGCGTTTTGAAACCACCTCAGGTTCTCGCGCGGTTGGCGCGCCGCTTCTGGTCCACAGGCGCTGCGCCTCGCCGATGTTCGATGTCTCCAACCGAGTTGCTTACAACAACCTCATGGTTCAAGCCAAAGTGCCTGAGGCTTCGGTCATCCGGGATGTCTTGGGTCCATCGCGCTGGATTGATGTTCACGGAAGTGGACACGATAAGTATTCGCCTGAGGAAGGCGAGCAAGTGGTCGCGCTCCTGCGCGCGTTGCACGCAGCCAGCATCGATCCTGATCTCTATATCGTCACGCCATTTGTCGTGGTGCAGGACGAACTTCGAGATTTAGCCCGTCGCTCGGGCTTGCTCAACGGCTGGGTGGACAACCCTTACGAGTGGACCAAAGAGCGCATTGGCACCGTGCACACAGTCCAAGGTCGGGAAGCGCAAGCCGTGATCTTCGTATTGGGTGCTCCGCAGTCTTCCCAGCACGGTGCGAGAGGATGGGCTGGATCGACGCCAAACCTCCTCAATGTTGCAGTCACGCGCGCCAAGGAGGCGGTGTATGTCATTGGCAATCGATCGCTTTGGTCAGGAGCCGGGCATTTCGCGATGCTGGACCAGATGCTTTGACAAGAACGATCTGCTTCAAGCGAGATTTTGAATGAAGCCTTTCTTTCAGAAACACGCCATGAGCATCTCCAAGGAAAGATCAGCCAAGCGATCTATACATTCTGAGCTTACACAACCGACTGGGATCGGATAGTCCCAGCCAAAGTAGCCTTAACAAGAATGGAGGCTCCGCAACATGGTAGTTCTCATCAAGGATCAAACGGATCTAGTCGAGTGGGTTAAAGGCCAGAATGCTGACCTTGATCTTGCAGTTGCGTTTTGGGGAAAGAGCGCGTCAACAGTTTTGCAACTGAACAAGCCTGGCCGAAGCGTTCGCGTCATCTTGGAGCTAAGCCAGGGAGCTACAAACATCGCAGAAGTCAGGATCCTGATGACGCTGAGCGGCGTCCAGATCAAGACACTGGATCGCCTCCATGCCAAGGTTTATATCGGCACAGATGAGATGGTGATCGGGAGTGCGAATGCATCATCTGGCGGACTTGGTGTCGCCGGATTTGAACACTTGCACTGGAAAGAACTTGGCTTGCGCACCAGTGACCAAGCATCATTGGCTGAGGCGAAGGCTTGGTTCGAAGTATTGTGGAGTGACGCCAGAACGATCGAACCGACCGAGCTTGATCGTCTAGAGAAGCTCCAAGAGATCGGAAAGAAACAAGCCGTTCCGATGGTCTCCAACGGTTCAACGCTGGACGCTTTGAAGAAGCATCCTGAGTTCTTCGCTGATCAAGCGATTTGGGTGACTGTGGTGACCAGCAAGCTGAGTGATGCACAAGAGAAGAAGCGGCAGAAGCGGCAGCTTGAAAATCCTGACATCAAGGTCTACGCGTATGTCGAATGGCGCAAGATGCCTCAGAACGCAACCATCATTAGCTTCACTTGGTATCCGGGGGAGAAGTTCAAAGCCGACAAGCCGCTCATCTATCAAACGCCCGATGGACATCAACGTGGTGAGATGCAATACATCCAGCCAGGAAAGCTTCCTTGGTTCGAACTTGGCGATCTCAAGCAGTGGGAGAGTGCCGTCATCAAGTTCCGCGATAGCAACCTTGCGAAGTGGAAGCGCGAACATGGCATCTACATGCGGCTAAGAGATTTTAGGGAATACATCCTCTAATCAACCCTCCATCGACCTGAAACGGAGCGGCACACGTGACCGAGTTAGATGATGTTCAGCGCTTCAAGCTTCGTAACCGCGCCCTTCTGGATGTTGAGGCTGAACTCACGGATGACGACAAATATCAGGTGGGTCGCTACAAACTCTACCGTGCCATCAAAAATCATATCCCTAGCCTGCCCTCAGCCCCTTACCATGATCCGCTCCGAGATTTGGCGAGCATCCCAGGGGCTGCCATGGTTTTCAGTGAGTGCTTATGCCGCGCTCTTCGTGAACTTGCGAACCATATCAACACCTTTGGGTCCATGATCAAGAAGTTGGAGGCTTGGGATCTGCTAATCGAACGCCTTGATGACGAACAGATCTTTTCCCTGTCACTTGAGCACATTGAGCCTTTGGCCAATCTTGCGATATCAGCGCCCCAGTCTATACGAGGCCAATTTATCTTCGCAGCGGTCGAGTGCGGGGCATTGGCCAACCCGTTTGTAGGAAAAGAGCATGGATGGAATGGAAAGAGCAATGTCGACATGCGCGTTGCCAAGAAAGTTGCAGGTCACTGGTCAGCATGGCCCGCACTGGCCGCAGCTCTCTCAGCTCTTCAAGTTGAAGAACTAAACGAAGCCAGTAGTAATTTCAGGAATGACTATCAGCATGGGGCTCCTCGATCATTGATCATCGGAGTCACAACGCGCACGACTTGGATAGACCATGGAGATGGGAGCTGGGGATTGGGCATCGGCACCGAAGACCCCATCAGATTGAAAGAGATCATCCCTCATCTTAAGAGTGCGCACTCTAAAGCCCTGAAAGCTTTAGATGCCTTCCACGAACTCTCCAAAGAATGGGCTGCTGCTATGCCGCCCCTTCCCCAATGATGATCAAATTTTGGGACTCACCGTGGCACAGTAGGGGTCAAGGGTCACCATGACGACTACAGCTCACTAATGTTAGGAACCCCATCCTCGTAGTCGCACGCAATGAGCGTGCCGGTTTTATCTTCGATGCGATGGATCTCGGGAGCGCTGAACCACTCTTCGAAATCGAAGTCCCTGTTTGCAATTGTATTGACATCGCATTGAGCAAGGGCCTCCTGCGGCGAGCTTGCTTCGACTGTCATGTAGTGGGCGACTTGGACCGTCGCATTGATCTCGATGACGTATTTCATGCCGCTCTCCGTGTTGGCGCCGCGCCAAGCCTCGGAACGCAATCTATGCACCGCGCACGCGCCGCTACAGGACGAAATCGCCCCTGATCGCTGAACAAGCGTTCATCCGTCGCCGGCAATCCTGGCGGCAAGATGCATCAGGCAGTCAGTGCGCCTTAGGGCGACCCAGCGCGCTAAACGGGCTTCGTGTCTTCGTCTAGCTCTTGGCGATCCAGCAATGCCATCTGGGCGGCATGGACCGTAGTCAGATGAACTCGATAAGCGTTCCGCCAAAGTCTTTTCTCTGCATTCGACTGCCAAGGGAGCGCTAACGCCTGATCCATAGTCAGAGCCAAGATCGTTGCTCCCTGCTGGAAGGCTTCTTCAATCGCACTCATATCGCCCCCCGTGATCCCGGCGTGCGAGATCACACTTTTGATCTTGCCAGCCGACTCGCGAATCACAATGAAGGGGATGCCCTTCTCCGTTCGACCGAAATTGCCCGAGATCGGTTCTTGGATCTTCTCTCGGGCTTTGGTGACTTGGGCATACCAGGTCAAAAGCTCGACCTTGGTGATGGATCGTGGCGTGCTCTTTCTGATCAAAAACGGATTGCCGTGCTCACGCTTGAATTGGTCGAATTGGCGTCTCGGGATGCTGAGGTAAAACTCCGCCATGGCTTGGGTGAAGCGCGTCGTGCTCGGTGAGCGATCAAGTCGTTGCTTCAGGCCATCGAAATCCTGGCTAGCGATGATGGCCTCGCGCTCATCGCGCTTTGCGATGACTTCAAGCGCAGCCCGCAAAAATCCGTCTTCGAAACTTTCCGCCTTGCTGATATTGGTCATGGCCTCACCCAGCATGCGCGCACGTGATCGCCACCTAAGCCAAGAAAGCGGCTCGGCCCTTCCCCTGGCTGAGAAACGCTAGTCTGCTTCAAGATCAATCCCACCAATCCTTCTCAGGCTTGTTCCAGTGCGAGTAGCCACTGAAGTAGGGATCGAGCTTTACGTCTAGACTGATCACGTTCGGGAGAGACGAGGCGATTGGATCCAAGCGCCTCACTTGTTCGTTGGCCCAGACCAGCCATGCCTGCGCTTCCGGTGTCTGATCTGCGCTTTGCTCGACTGCCAAGATGAAGTGGCGAATTCGCTCAGCGCGCTCCCAAGCAAGCATGTTCTGCACCAGGCCGGCTCGTTGTGTGCGCGAGATGGCCTTTGCTCGCTCCGCTTCAATGCGCCTGGCTTCTTGCTCTCTCGCATCAGCAGCTCGCTTTTCGTTCTCCAAGCGCCGCGTGCGCAATGCGTTTTCCCACATTGGGACTTCTGCAATCACCTCATGGAGCTGAGCCTCCAAGGGGTTCCCTGCCCGATCCTTCCAAGTGTGGCGACTGTTGCCAAGCCATTGGTCAAACTCCAAGGCAAATTCCCCTGTCCCTACCAAGATGTAGGCTGGCCTAGATGGTTCGTAGTAATACTCTCCTCGCCGTCCGGGCGGGCGAGGTGGAGGGGGTGGAGGAAGCGTTTGCTTGGTCCTTTCGCTCAACCGAAAGGATACAGTTCCTTCTTTCAACACCAGCTCTGTTGAAGCCCCCTCCTCGTTGATGTGGACTTTGCAGCCTTTGGCCTCGAACTGCTTAATCAAGACGTCCAACAGGATCAAGGCTCTGGGTAGCTGAGCCGCCGAAGTTCTGAGCCGAAGCACCTTGTGGTAGTTCAACTGCAAGACGCCCTTGTCCTCTTGGGCAGCCTTTGCCGCCGCCTTGACCTCAGCGATCAAACGGTGGGGCTTGATGAGTTCTTGGGGAACCTCAACAGGTGGCCCAAGCGGCACCTCGGGTCGAGGTGGTTTGGGAGGAGGGTTCTCGGCAACGGTGAAGTGAACGACGCTCGGCTGCCCTTCCTTGGCATCCGGGAGAGGCGGCTGTTTGACGGTGCGACCAGTCCGGACGATTGCCCAGTGCCCTCTGTTCGGAAGTGGGATCCCTGCTTTTCGACATGCCTTGGAGAGGGCGACATCGGATACGCCGATTTCCTTGGCAAGGACGAGGACAGGGCGCGCCCACACCATCTCGTAAAGTTCTTCCCGAGTAAACTTGACCTGCTTATACATAGAAGGCGTGCCTTTGATGTGCCAGCCACAACATCCTAGATGGACCGGATGACCAACGGAACCAGCACGGCAAGATTTTCTATGCACCCACAAAAAAGCCCCAATCAACTCGGGGCTTTTTGTCTACTACCTATCAAGTAGATCAGTCAGGATACTTGGGAAACTTCAATCCTTCTTGGGCGGGCCACCGAAAAATCCCAGTTCTATCCACAGCGCCAAGGCGCGCGCAGCAATTTCTAGCGAGTGACTGTCTTCGTATTTCCCTAGACGCAGCGCCGCCAATGACTGGACCTCAGGCGGCATCATGAATGCCGCCTTCTTCTCGCCTTTAGCTCTCTTCTTGACGACGAAGCTAAACTGCATCAAAGGCCAGTATCGAATGGTCGGCCACATATACGTCATGTATATTCTAGTGAGGGATGAAGTCTCCATCTGCGCCGAAATCTTGGCACCATCGCTTGCTACACCAGAGAAGCGAAGTAGCCCATCCTTTTCGCCAGCAACAGATAGCCCGACTCTCGGAAAAGCACCCCTTGCCACTTCATTGAATATCTGTTTTCGCGCAACAACCGATTCCCCTCCTGTCAAATCGATAGCGGCTCCATGCGTGACGACACAGAGATTTTCAACCTCTTGCTCAACGCTTTCTTGATAGGCCGGCAGATGCACTGAAAGCATCTGTCCAAACTGCTCAGGAAAAAAACGCACGAGCAAATTCCGCTTTCGCAAGAAGTCGAGAATAGGATCATCCAAAATAAGGGAAATGGCTTTTCCCACCTCATCCCGAGAAGTGGCTTTCCCTTCCGCAACTCGAAGGCTAAGCTCGCTCACCCGTTCCTTGGCAGCAACAAAATGCTCCGGAGAAGACTGATTTTCAATAAATTTATAGTAGCTATCCGCCCCAAAAATAGCCGCCGCGAGTGCCATCTCACCTTGAATACTGGAAAATCCCCGATTGACGAAAATCTCATCAATCGGGGCCAGGCCTAGCTTTTCGTTTGAAATTTGCAAAATAAATATCTCTTACTTTTCCGGATACAACCGGTTTCCGAATGTGGGCAACACATACCAAGGTGATACGTTTTTCATATCCCTCAGGGTGCGATCAATCTCTTGACCCACTGGGTAATCCACCAGGTCCGCCCTATAAAAAACCAAGCCAGTATTCCCAGGATGCGTGTCGTGATAGAGCGTTATTTCGTAGACTTGACGCAAAAAGCCCCCGCCAACCTGAATGGTTCCAAGATACTGGCCCTGACTGAAAATATTGTCACCCGACTGACCGGCAGTCCAGCCCGTGCACATCTTACTCTTTTCGTCTGTGACAGGCCTGTTCGCAGACTTCAAGTAACGAGCTATCTGAGGCTTTGCTATCCGGCGGTACAGTTCTTCGTTATCCCGATTCGAGATTGGCTTCAACTCAAAGACCGTCTTGTCGACTGGATCATAAGCGTCGGGGCGGCCGCTCTCAAAGGTTCCGCCATACGTGTCGTTGGCTCCGTATCCCATGCTGGTGACTTTTGCACTAAAAAGATAATGAGCCGCTGTGCCCACCATCAGCTTATTCCACCAGCCCGGGACCTCATCGCCCGCAGGCTCCCACTCCAACCCGAACGGATCGGCTGCCGAAAACGGCTGAGAACCCGCATAGCTGAAAGTGGAAACGCCTCCATTTAACCCTATTGGATCGGATTGAATATAGCGACCACTAACCGGATCATAATCCCGGAACGCGTTCTGATTAAGACCGCTTGCGGGGTCATACAGCTGGCCCGGATAGCGCATATCCAGAGAAAATCCAGCCCCGTCCATGTCCGGATCTTCGTTTGGAGGACTCGCCCCAAAGGACTCGCCCATCAAGTCCCACTTCCATACCGCCTTGTCTTGGGAAGGGTCAATGACGACCCGTGGAGTGCCAAGATGATCTGCCTCCACATACTTCAAACGATTGGTTGAACTACTGGCACCTTGCAGCAGGCCAACTGGCTGGTCGTCAAGCCAGATCGCTTGCTGGATGGCTTGCCCGGCACCATCGAAGTCACCCAACCAATGACCCGCAGGGTCGTAAAGCCTGTGAATTGCGCCATTTGCGGTGGTGCGCTTCGCCTGCTGGCCATGGCCGTTATAGACGTATGTTCCAAGCACAGCACCGCTGGATTTGGCTTCGGACATCCGACCAGCGTCGTTGTAGATGAACTCTTTCGAAGCTCCCCCAATCGACGTCGTGTTGCCAGCGCTATCGTAGGAACGCGCCTGCCCAGCGATGCTCGACAGCCGATTGGTGTTTGCCTGATACGAGTAGGCCTGGTTTCCGGAGGCTGTTGACAGCCCGGAGCGATTTCCAACCGCGTCATAAGAATAGGACTCGATCGAAACCCCAGTCGCGCCGTCTCGGAAGTGCGTGAGTCGTCCTACACCATCGTAGTCCAGCGTAGCGCGCTGCGTCGTTCCAGCAGCATAGCCAAGCCCAACCAAGCGCCCCGATGCGTCGTAGCTTAGGCCAACATCAATGCCACCGTTCCCAGCGTCCTTGATCGATTTGGCCCGATAACTGCCATC
The DNA here is from genome assembly GCF_964278005.1 of uncultured Xanthomonas sp. NCBI lineage: Bacteria > Pseudomonadati > Pseudomonadota > Gammaproteobacteria > Lysobacterales > Lysobacteraceae > Xanthomonas > uncultured Xanthomonas sp. The sequence continues at coordinate 727,909 of NZ_CAXYKF010000023.1, read as the reverse complement.
AAAAGTCCGCGACAAGGTTCTGCCGTTGCCGTAGGACCAAGCGATAGCAGGTCCGAAGGGCGCATAAGTCACCCCCTCAAGCAGCGTCTCCACACCGGTGCTTGGCGTATCGACACGCAGAGCAGAGACACGCCCCTGCGCACCGTAGGCATAGTTGACGATTGAGCCGTCCGGATAGGTTCTTGAAGAAATCCTTCCTGCGGTGTCGTAGGTGTCCACAAAGCTCAGAAGCGTGCCGTCACTTGCGGTGAAAGACGTCCGAACCAGGTCTCCAAAACTGTTGTAGCAGTATTTCGTCTCGCCACTCTGATCCAGCATGCGAGTCAATCTTCCCACGGCGAATGCCTCCGCCTGAGCACAGCTATTCTGCACCTCGTCATACACATACTGGATTAAGGCGTCGCTACCGGCCTTTACTGAGGTCAGACGGTTGAGCGCATCAAAAGTTCGGGTTGTGACCACACCACGCGCGTCCGTCGTCTCAATCCTATTGCCAGCAGCATCTACGCCATGTGTGCTGATCCCCGTGTCCGGGCTCTCAATTCCGACAGAATCGCCAAGCGTATTGAACGAGTAAGTTGTGGTCAGTCCGTTGGGATCCCTCACCGAGTCCAGGTTGCCCAACGTATCATAATGGTAGTCAGTTTTCTGATTAAGACCCGTCGCGTCCCTTACAGCCTGCGTCAGTCGTCCTAACGCATCGTAGTGCCGTTCATCGACGATGTTCAAAGCCGACGTGGTCGAGGTCAGCCGGCCCTCGGCGTCATACCCCAACTCGGTCGCGTTGCCATCATGATCGGCCTGGGTTACAGCCTGGCCCAATGAGTTGTAGATCGTGGAATTCTGACGACGCACCACGTTATTGCTGTCGGTTACGGTCTCCTGGATACGATTTCCATCGTTATCCAACGTGTAGGAAAGCTGTGCCCCGGAATTGTCGGTGACCTTTATCAGGCGCCAAGCGGCGTCGTAGTCGAACTTCCTCCAAGTGCCGTCCGGGCTTGTGATTTGCTTAACTTTCCCGGTTGGCCAATACTCATATAGCGTGACCCGATCATACGATGACGGCACGCCTTGGGCTCGAATGGTGACGGAAGATATATCGCCTCTCGGCGTATACGTAGTAGATGTCACAACCCCGTTTCTATCTTTGGCCGAGGTCACGCGCCCCATCGGATCATAAGAAAGCATCTCGGTGATTTGCCCCAGAGCATTAACCACCTTCCCTAGATCGCCCTTACGATAAGCGCAAGCACCACCGGTTGTGCAAGAAGGATCGTCAGAGGCGTAGTAGAAATACTGGGTGACATCGTTCACGTCGAGGCGCGGACCATCAATTGCCTTGAGCAGCCCCAAAAGCGGAAAGTTGCCACCCGCTGCAACATCCGCAGCCTCACAGTAGGAGTAGGTGGTGGTTCTTTCTCCAACCCCGCCTGCACCTATCTGGCTTGCCGCTGCTAGTTGGAGCCTCTCATTTCTGATGAGTTCGGTGGACCCGCCGCCATCCTGCACGCTTGCCACGCGGTTTGACTGGTCCATGATGCGTTCGACAACGACACGCTCTGATGGTGTTCCCGCCGCTTCGGTTCTGCTTTGCAAGCGGTAGCTCGTCCCATTTACGGACTCTGACGAATACGCGTAGTTGGTCACAATCCCCGATCGACTGCTTGATGAGGAAAGACGCCCTGCGTTCGAACTATTTGTGCCGAAATATGAATACGTCCGCGTTCCCGCCGAGTCAGCGATCGAGGTTATCTGCCGAGAGCCTCCCACCGTGGTAATTGCATAGGTTTCAACTTCGCCCAACGCTTTGGTGACCTGAGCACCACTTGGCGTGTAGGTGATGGAGGTCGCCCCGACACCGCCTGCCAGGTTGCTGCTTATTGCGCGCCCCTTTGCATCGTAGGTGAAGGTGCTTTGTCTTGATCCAGACTCGTCGGTAATTCCAGTCAAATGGCCTGGAAAGCGGCTGTCTTCATAATGGTAGATGCGCGAGTTGCCATCGGGGTATGTCACCGACTGGAGGATACGATCCGCGTAAGCAAAGGACGCTAAGACCACGCCTGAGGATTCGATCGACGTAATCAATGCGCCACTCGAATCGTCACTATACTTATATTCTATATACCTGCCCTGCCCGGAGTGGACCTTCCAAAGCCTCGAGTATTGGTCATACTCGTAGTTGAGTGTCTGTCCATTTTCTTGGACAAACGACTGCAAGCGTCCACTCTGGTCAAACTGATAAATTCCAGAGGCTCTTCTCAGATCCCAGCCCGTGCTCGACGAGACCAAGACATCTCCGCTTCCGTCAGTGGCAGAGTAGCTTGTGCTGTCTACTGGGGAGAAGGTGGTTGTGTAGCCCGCGCCATTGATCAGGATGGCGCTCGCTGTGGTTGCGTTTAGTCTTAATCTATGACTGTCCGACCAACCGGGACCGTAGGCGCCAGCCTGGGTTGAGTAGCCCGAGTGGTAGGATCGAGTTAGGTCGATCCAGGCCAAACTTGCGTCACTCTCCTGCTCTACTTGCTCCCCTGTTTTGATATCGCACGGGTCACCGACCTGGGCACTCGGCGCGCCTTCGTCAGCTTGGCATTCGGATTTCTGCGTGACGATTGATGCGATAGCCCATTCGTTGACGCAGCCGCCGAACGCGTTCTTCCAGTTGGTAAAATATTGCTTTGGCGGACAGTCGTAATATCTAGTCCGCACGAGCTGCATATGATCTTGACGCAAGTCGCAATCGTCTGAAGAGTAGCGCGTCAGCGTGTAATCCTTGTTCTGCGCTTGACCACCATACGTCCCATCAGAATCGGTCGCATACCAGTCGCTGGTTAACTCGATACTCGGATATGGGCACGTCGGCTCGTTGGAGTATGTTATATCCAGCTGCTCTTGCAACGCTTCTTGCTCAGTTGGCCAGGAGTTGGCCATCTGATAGGCCCACTCTTTATCGTTGGGCTGCTTTATCCCTATCCAATAATTGATCTTAATGAGCCCTTGCCCTATATCCTCAACATCCCTTATCTCTTTAACATAAGAGAATATCCCATCATAAAATGACACGGGCGCCGGGATAGTCGAGATGGCTGCCTCAGCTTCCTGCTGTGTTTCATATATGCCAACTTGCTTTCCGTCCAAATCATAAAGAGTGAAAGTCTGATCACTCTCTTGCGCAAGGCCCGTCTGAGCGACAAGCAAAAGCATTAATGAGATGACAGCCAGTGCCGCATTCTTGATCTTGTTCATCGCAACTCCTTTTTGCGAAGCGCGCCGTTCGATCAATTCAGATCGAAAACAACGCCCCTAGCAATCCATGCCATTGGCGGGCCCAACCGTCTTGATAGATATCATACTCATGCGCGCCGATCAAGTAACCGATGTCGCATTACGAAGCGCCATGCAGTCTACGCGCAAAAAAAGCCCCGAGCTAATCGGGGCTTCGGGTCTACCGCCTACTGAGATATCAGCCAGGATACTTCGGAAACTTCTCTTCCGGGTGGTTCTTTTTCCACTCTTGATAAGCCGAGGTCCCTTCCCAAGCCTTAAACGCCAAGGGCGTGCGTCCACGCCCGCTCCAAGTCTCCTGCGTGTGCGGAAGCCAATATTTGGGAGCCACTTCCTTCTTCGTGCTGACTGCCTTCCTGGGCTTTGCCGCGCCATTGATGACAAAGCCCGCAATTTCAGAGCGCTGCTTGGCGTTGAAATACTCAGCAAACTCGCCGAGCAGCTTCACCACTTCGGTGAAAGCCTCGGTGGCCTGATCCTGCCGAAGTTGGGCTTCTTGCTCTTCCAGCTTGCGAAGCTCTTCCTCCAACTTGGCCTTGGCGGAGGTGATCGATTCCAAAGATTTTTTACTCACAGACGCCCTTTAATAAGATAGAACCAACGACTTGACATGCTGCGTTATTCGATTAAAAAAAGCAAGCCTCAGAAGCCGAATTGAAAGTCCTATAAACGGAAGGGTTCACACCATTCTTTGATATAATCCGGAACCTGCCGCCGGGCTGCTTCGCGAACTTAACGCCCGTTTTATCATAAACGTCTATTTTAACTATAAGCACGCCCCAATATTCTCTGACAATCGACTGAGCATCAAACTCTTCGTCATCAATCGGAGTTTTTTCTTCGTTATTCACGAGATTCCCTTAAATTTCTCAGTCAAAACTTAGGCCAAACAGAGAATTGCCTAGCAATGTAATGAGGAAGCCTAACCAGGACAATAAAGCGTGCCAGTGTCACCACACGATCCGGTAGTGTCCGACGATCGATGTAGAACTTCTCCAACACCCCCTGTCCTCGCGCGTGACCCGTGATTGCCGCAATGGCTGAGGCCGATACGCCCGCCTCGTCCAAACGAGACGCAATGATGTGGCGAAAGCCATGAAAGCCTTGCCCCTTCGCCGTGATCCCTTGACGTTTAATGTAGACGGAAAACTGTCGGCTCAACTGTCGACCAAAGCCCAGTCCGGTGCTGTTGGGCAGATGCGGAAAGATCTGCGTGTGTCCTGCTTGGCGCACCTCATCGATGTAGACCAGAAAGCCAGCATCGATCACCGGCTTGGCCAACGGCACAAAACGGCGGCTGTTCTTGTTCTTGACGCTTTGGCCCTTTCCACCCTGTCGCACGAAGAACCCTGGCACCCCATCGATCGTGTCGATGTCCTCCACCCGAAGCTGCGCGATCTCGTTCACGCGCGCCCCTGAGTAGAGCCCAAGCATCGGTCCAAACCACCGGTGCGGATACTTTTTGGCCCATGCCGGGAAGGCCACCGGATCGAAGATGGCCTTCAACTCAGCATCCGTGAAGGGCTCACCTGTGTCATCTGCGTCAGGCGTGGCAATCGCCCGGATGCCTGCCAACGGATTGCTTGGCAAAAGCCCTGCCGACACCAGCGACACCAAGAACACCGACAAGCGCTGACGGTGCTTGGCAACCGTCCAGGCGGCAGGCTCGGGAACTTGATTGGCTTGGGCAAGCGCCACGACCTCCATGACCGCAAGGCCCTTGTAGGGTGCGCGCTTGGTCGCATTCGACGGCCACCACCGCACGACATCGAAAAAGGCGCGCACATGGTCTGCCGTCAACTCGGACACCGCCAGGTCTTGCCCCACAGCGCCCGCGAACAACGCAGCGAGTGCCGGCTTTCAAGCACGGTCTTGCTGTGGAGCTTGGCGCGACCCAAGTCCCCCAAGTGATCCGCAATCGCTTTGGACAACAGCGGGCCAGACGCTTTGGTCTTTCCGGTGCGCCAGCCACTTGGCTTGTTGGTCGCGGCATTTCCGCTGGCTGGCTCACGCAACAACTCAGCGAACAATGCTGCGCCTTCGGGGGTATCGATCTGGGCTCTACCCAAATGCGTGCCATTAGGCAGCGTCACATCGGTCAATGTGAGTTCGCGTAGTCCTTGCTCTCGGATGCGGCGCAGCACTTCGTCCAGATCCACCGGCTTCCCCTGCCTCAATGCTTGGAACGCGTTCGATAGTGCCATCCCCATGCAGGCAGACACCAGACGCGCAGCGTCGCCGGGACGAAGATGGAGAGGACGAACGAGATATCGCGAGCCGACTTGCCCCCGCAAATCAGCAGGAACCAAGAAGCGCACATAGAGGCCTGATGGCCGATGTAGCAAGAGGGGCTTGGGCAAAAACGATACCTGAAACGATACCTTGGGATGTCGTTCGAGGCGGTCTTCAGTCGGGAGGAATAGTCAGCGCGGTCAACAACTTAGCGCTAGCATTTGCGAGACTGGAGCGGGCGATGGGAATCGAACCCACGTCAGTAGCTTGGGAAGCTACAGCTCTACCATTGAGCTACGCCCGCGTTGCCGGTGCAGTCTATGCGCTGGGCCGGGGGTTGCGCAAGAAATCGGCGCAGGGCTGCAGCGCACGGACGAAACCGACACGGCCCGGCAGGGGTGTCGGAGAAATGCAGAAGGGCTTCAGTCCCGACGGCTCGAGATCAGAGGCGTCGGGGCTGAAGCCCCTCCCACAACTGGCATCCAATGCCGTTGGTTTACGTCACCCCATCTGCCCCACCCTGCCCGGCACACAGCCGGGCAAGGCAGGCAACGTCGGGCAGTGCTTAGAAGCTGCCGCCGAAGTTCACGAACAGCGAGGTGTCGTGTGCGCGCGACTGGCCGGTGGTGGTGGCGAGGCCGACGTTGCTCTCAAAGCCCCACAGCTTGGTCCGCGCGCCCAGCACCACCGACGCGTAGTTGCGGTCGAAGTTGATGCCCGGCACTGCGTACTCGCCCAGATCGGACATGGTCTGCAGCCACGCGGTGGCTTCCTGGTTCTTCTTGAACTCGTGGTCGTAGGTGGCCTGCAGGTACGGCTTCACCGTGCCGGCATCGATGCTGGCCTTCCAGCCGATGCGGCCGACCATCGACTCGACGTCGCGGTCGCTGTAGCCCAGCGCGCTGGAGTTCGGGTTGCTCTCGGTGTAGCCGTCGAGCTTGACCTTCTGCCAGATCGCCGCGGCCACCGGGCCGTGCTTGAAGCTGCCCTCGCCGAACTCGTAGCCGCCCTGCAGCGCCGCGGTCAGGTTGCTGCCGTCCGGCGAACCCTTGTGCTCGATGGTGGCCGGGCCGAGGTTGACCTTGCGGGTGACGTCGTAGCTCAGCCAGGTGTAGCTGACCTGGGCGTTGACCCAGGCATGCTCGCCGTACCAGCCGGCGAAGCCGCCGAGGGTGCTGTCGTCCTGGGTGTAGTCGCCGCCGCGGTTGCCGAAGTCGGCATCGGTGCGACCGAAGCCGCCGAAGCCGCCGAACACCCACTCGCCACGCGACCAGTCCACGCCGAACAGACCGGCCGGGGCCATGCCGTCGTACAGGTCGCCGTGCTGGTAGCGCTGCATGTCGCCGCGCAGGTTGCCCCACCAGCGCACGCCATCCGCTTCCGGGCGGCCGTCGACGTGCCAGGCGACCTGGTCGGCGCGCGAGCGGCCGACCATCTGCGCCGAGTGCGTCAGGATCTGCTGGGTGCGCGGGCCTTCCAGGATCGACAGCGCGTACTGCGCCAGCAGTTCGTGGGTGCGGCCGGTCGGGTGCACGCCGTCGGCGAACACGTAGGTGTCGGCGGCATCGGCGCTGACGTAGCTGGTCGGGTTGCAGGTCAGCGACTGCGCGGTGATCTGCGGCTGGCAGGCGGTGCCGGTGACGTTGGTGAAGCCGTAGGCGCCCGGGTTGGCCACCACTTCCTGCAGCAGGTGGAAGGTATCGACGGGGATCACCCGCAGCCCGGCGCTCTTGAGGCCGGAGAACAGCGCGGTGTTGTAGGCGGTGGCGAGCGCGGTGCCCTGCGCCATCGCCGCGGCGCCGCCGGCGCGGAAGCGCGGGGTGATGCCGACGTCCGGCAGGTTGTTGACCATGACATAGCGCGCACCGGCGTTCTGCAGGCTGGCGACGATGCCCACTTCGGCGGTCACGGCATTGCCGATGGTGGCCTGCGCCGGCGCACCGCCGGCGATGGCGAACAGGTCGTTGGCACCGCCCCACACCGAATACAGCGCGTTCGGGTCGGCCTTGCCGCCGTTGGCGGCCAGGTAGTTGCTGGCCTGGGTGGCCAGCGACGGCGCCACGCCCAGCGCGCTCGGGTTGGCCACGCCGACACGGGCATTGCCGGCGGCGTAGTCGTCGCCGATCTGGCCGTTGCCGTTGGCGGCGGCGTTGGTGCCGTAGTACTCGGCCACGTACTGCGCCCAGACGAAGTCGGGGTTGGTGGTGAACTGGCCGGTCACCGCACGCACCGAGGCCGGCAGCAGCGGACGGTAGTAGCCCGCGTCGGTCAGGCTGTCGCCGAAGAACACGGTGCGGCTGTAGGTGGACTGCGCGAACGCAGGCGCGGCGGCGAGCACGATCGCGGCGGCGAGCAGCGAACGGAGCGGACGGATGGACGAAGTCATGGAAGCCCTCCCGGGCAGAAATGGAACACGAGAAATGCAGCGAAACGGGGGAGCGGCCGCACCATACGTAGCCGCATGGCCGACATCATTCCACCTCTGCCGGACACGCTCACGTTGCACTGCCGCAAGATTGCGACTCGCACGCCCACGGCGCGCATTGCACAATGATGGCATGAACATCGAATTGAACGGCAGACAATGCACGCTGGCGCCGGCCACCACCGTGGCCGCGCTGCTGCAGGCCGAAGGGCTGGGCCAGCGGCGCGTGGCGGTCGAGGTCAACGGCGAGATCGTGCCGCGCGGCGCGCATGCCGAGCACGAACTGCACGCCGGCGACCGGGTCGAGATCGTGCACGCGCTGGGCGGCGGCTGAATCTCACCGCCGTGCGCGGGCTCGGCAGGGCCGGTGCGATGGGCGATAATCCGCCGATGAACGCTCCCGCCCCCCACGATGCGCTGGTGATCGCCGGCAAACCCTACCGTTCGCGCCTGCTCACCGGCACCGGCAAGTTCGCCGATCTCGAACAGACCCGCCTGGCCACCGAGGCCGCCGCCGCGCAGATCGTCACCGTGGCGATCCGCCGCAGCAACATCGGCCAGAACCCGGGCGAGCCCAACCTGCTCGACGTGCTGCCGCCGGAGCAGTACACCATCCTGCCCAACACCGCCGGCTGCTACACCGCCGAGGACGCGGTGCGCACCTGCCGGCTGGCGCGCGAACTGCTCGACGGCCACAACCTGACCAAGCTGGAAGTGCTGGGCGACCAGCGCACCCTGTTCCCGGACGTGGTGCAGACCCTCAAGGCCGCGGAAATCCTGGTCGCCGACGGCTTCGAGGTGATGGTCTATACCAGCGACGACCCGATCCTGGCCAAGCGCCTGGAAGAGATCGGCTGCGCGGCGGTGATGCCGCTGGCCGCGCCGATCGGCTCCGGCCTGGGCATCCAGAACCGCTACAACCTGCTGGAGATCATCGACAACGCCAAGGTACCGATCATCGTCGACGCCGGCGTCGGCACCGCCTCGGACGCGGCGATCGCGATGGAGCTCGGTTGCGACGGCGTGCTGATGAACACCGCCATCGCCGGCGCGCGCAACCCCGTGCTGATGGCCAGCGCCATGCGCAAGGCGGTGGAGGCCGGCCGCGAGGCGTTCCTGGCCGGGCGCATCCCGCGCAAGCGCTACGCCAGCGCCTCCTCGCCGGTCGACGGACTGATCGGGTGAGGCCGCAGGCATGACCGATCCGTTCTCCAGTGCCGGCGCCAAGACCCCGCCGAAACCCTTCACCGTCGAGGAAGGCCATCGCCAGGTGCGCAGCTTCGTGCTGCGCCAGGGCCGCTTCACTCCCGCCCAGCAGCGCGCGTTCGACGCGCTGTGGCCGCGCTTCGGCCTGGACTACAGCGGCCAGCCGCGCGATCTGGACGCCACTTTCGGCCGCAGCGCGCCCAAGGTGCTGGAGATCGGCTTCGGCAACGGCGCCGCGCTGCGCCATGCCGCGCAGCACGATCCGGGCCGCGACTACATCGGCATCGAGGTGCACGCGCCGGGCGTGGGCCGCCTGCTCAACGCCTTGGCCGAGGACGGCGCCGATCACGTGCGCCTGTACCACCACGATGCGGTGGAGGTGCTGCAGCACGAGATCGCCGACGGCAGCCTGGACGAAGTGCGCATCTACTTCCCCGACCCCTGGCACAAGAAGCGCCACAACAAGCGCCGCCTGCTGCAGCCGGCCTTCGCCGCGCTACTGGTGCGCAAGCTGCGCGCCGGCGGCCGCCTGCACTGCGCCACCGACTGGGCCGACTACGCCGAGCAGATGTGGGACGTGCTCGACGCCACCCCCGGCCTGGTCAACCGCGCCGGCCCGCGCGGCCACGTGCCGCGCCCGGACTGGCGCCCGCAGACCCACTTCGAGACCCGCGGCCAGAATCTGGGGCATGGGGTGTGGGATTTGCTGTACGACCGGGAATCGGGAACGGGGAATGGGGAATCGGAAGAGCCCTCGTCTGCCGCCCCCCGATAGCGACGACCTGCGACGACCGGCCGCTTCTGCCATTCTCCATTCCCGATTCCCCATTCCCGGCCTCGCATGGACACCGCGCTGACGCTGACCACCGATATGAAGCTCGTGCTCGGGCTGGTCGGCTTCACCATGGCGATGTTCGTGTTCGAGCGGATCCGCGCCGACGTGGTGGCGCTGGTGGTGCTGGTGGTGCTCGGGGTGACCGGTCTGATCGCGCCGGAGGAGCTGTTCAGCGGCTTCTCCGGTAACGCGGTGATGAGCATCATCGCCACCACCATCCTCGGCGCCGGGCTGGAGCGCACCGGCGCGCTGAACCGGCTGGCGTCGTGGCTGCTGCGCCGCGCACGCGGGGTGGAGGAGCGGCTGATGCTGCTGACCACCGCCATCGCCGGGCTCAATTCCTCGTTCATGCAGAACCCCTCGGTGATGGCGCTGTACCTGCCGGTGGCCTCGCGCCTGGCCGGGCGCACCGGGCTGACCCTGCAGCGGCTGCTGCTGCCGATCGCCGCGGCCATCGTGATGGGCGGTGCGCTGACCATGGTCGGCAACTCGCCGCTGATCCTGCTCAACGACCTGCTGCAGTCGGCCAACAACAACCTGCCCTCGGGCATGGCCACCATCGAGCCGCTGCGCATGTTCGCGCCGCTGCCGATCGGCGTGGCGCTGCTGGCGGCGTCGCTGATCTACTTCCGCGTGCGCGGCGACAAGGCGCTGGCCGAAGAAGAGCGGCTGATCAACGATGGCGTCACCCCGGCGCGCACCGAGAGCTATTTCGCCCGCACCTACGGCATCGAAGGCGACGTGTTCGAGCTGATCGTCAGCGCCGACAGCCCGCTGGTCGGCATGACCCTGGGCGAGGCCGAGACCGTGCACAACGCGCCGCTGCTGCTCGCCCTGAAGACCGGCAACGACACCCGCCTGGCGCCGCCGGCGGACATGCGCATCTGGGTCGGCAGCGTGCTCGGGGTGATGGGCGCGCGCCAGCAGGTCGCCGATTTCGCGCAGAACCAGTTCCTGCGCCTGTCCTCGCGCCTGCGCAATCTCGGCGATCTGTTCAACCCCAGCCGCGCCGGCATCTCCGAGGCGGTGATCCCGCCGACCTCGCGCTTCATCGGCAAGAGCGCGGCAGAACTGCGCCTGCGCAAGCAGGCCGGGATCAGCCTGCTGGCGATCAACCGCGACAAGCAGGTGATCCGCGAGGACGTGCGCAAGGTGCCGCTGCGCGCCGGCGACATGCTGGTGTTCCACAGCATCTGGCAGGATCTGGCGCAGGCCTCGGAAAGCCGCGACTTCGTGGTGGTCACCGACTACCCCAAGGGCGAGCACCGCCCGCACAAGTTCAAGATCGCAATGACGATCTTCGCCCTGACCATCCTGATCGCGCTGACCTCCAGGCTGCCGGTGGCGCTGACCCTGATGACCGGTGTGGCCGGTATGCTGCTGACCGGCGTGCTGCGCATGGACGAGGCCTACGCGGCGATCAACTGGAAGACCGTGTTCCTGATGGCCGGGCTGATCCCGCTGGGCTGGGCGATGGACAGCAGCGGCGCCGCCGCCTGGGTCGCCGGCCATACCATCGCGCGCTTGCCCGAGGGCATCCCGGTGTGGGCGCTGGAGATCGCGCTGGGCCTGCTGACCACCGCGTTCTCGCTGGTGATCAGCCATGTCGGCGCGACCATCGTGATGGTGCCGATCGCGGTCAACCTGGCGCTGGCGGCCGGCGGCAATCCCACCGCGTTCGCGCTGATCGTGGCGCTGTCGGCGTCCAACAACCTGATGACTGCGTCCAATCCGGTGATCTCGATGATCACCGGCCCGGCCAACTACCAGCCGCGCGAACTGTGGCGCGTCGGCGGCCCGCTGTCGCTGGTCTACACCCTGGTGGTGGTGCTGATGGTCAACCTGATGTCGATGGGCTGGTGGCACGCGCTGTAGCGCGGCTCGTCGCAAGCACCTGCGCTGCGCGCTAAACCAGCACCACCTGCCCGTCGCGCACGTCCACCGGCACCGCATGCAGGCTCTGGCCGCGGCAGGGGCCGGACACGCACTCGCCGCCCTGCAGTTCGAACGCGGCGCCATGCGCGGCGCACACCACGTGGCCCTCGCGGCTCTTCAGGAACTGGCCCGGCGCCCAGTCCAGGCGGCGTCCAGCATGCGGACACACGTTCAACCACGCGCGCACGCGGTCGCCCTCGCGGTACAGCAGCAGCGATTCAGGCTCGCCGCCGATCAGCGTCTCGGCCTCGGCCAGCTCGCCGGAAACGAGGGCGTGCAGCGGCGCCAGCACGGCAGATGATTCGGTCATGGAACGCAGCGCGGGCAGCAAGGGGTGGTCATTCTGGCATGGGTGATCGGCAGACGTGACGCCGCACACCCTTCACCCGGCGAGCACATGCAAGCCCCTGACCGCAAAGTGTTAATTTTTCGCTTAACGAAGTTTTCACTCCGTCACATAAAACAGCGCCGATACTGCGCCCCTTCGGTTCAAACTGAAACAGAGTTCTGCCATGCGCGCTCGCCTCTTCAATTTCGACCAATTCCGGCACCTGTTCGCGCCGCGCAAGCCGCGCCATCCGCTGGTGAAGCTGGCCGTGGGCCTGCTCGGCCTGGCGATCCTGGCCGGGCTGGTGTTCGTCAGCGTGTTCGTGGGCGCGGCGATGATCCTGGGCGGCATCGCCATGAAGCTGCTGAGCCAGCGCGGCAAGCGCCCGGCCACCGCGCGCCGCCATGTGGTCGATGGCGAGTACCGGGTGGTGCGCAAGCCGGCCTTGCCGCTTTAGAGCTGGGAATGGGGAATCGGGATTGGGGAATCGCGAGAGCGACATCCGCTTCCCTGTTGGAATCGGGTTGAACCCGACCCGCTAAACTGCCGCATCCCCTCTCGTTGGATGCATGCTCATGAAAGATCTGTTCGCCGCTGCCGAGGCTCCGCGCGTTCCCGTGCGTGGGCAGGGCCTGTTTCCGGTGCATCGCATCTACTGCGTGGGCCGCAACTTCGCCGACCACGCGCGTGAGATGGGCGCCAGCGCGCCGGCCTCGAAGGCCGAGCGCGGCCAGCCGACCTTCTTCATGAAACCGGCCGATGCGCTGGTGATGGGCGACGAGGCCATCCCCTACCCGTCCGCGACCCAGGACCTGCACCACGAGGTGGAACTGGTGGTGGCATTGGGCCAGGACGCGCCCGCCGGCGTGCTGCCGGTGGACGGCGCCGAGGCCCTGATCCTGGCCTACGGCGTGGGCCTGGACCTGACCCGTCGCGACCTGCAGGCCGCGGCCAAGGCCAAGGGCCTGCCGTGGGACATCGCCAAGGGCTTCGACGCCTCCGCGCCGATCAGCGAGCTGATCCCGGCTGGCGAGGTCGGGGCGCTGGAGGCCTTGAACCTCTCGCTGGAAGTCAACGGCGAGGTGCGCCAGCAGTCGCTGCTGGAGCAGATGATCTGGAACGTGCCGGAGATCCTGCACGAGCTGTCCAAGCTGTTCGCGTTGCGCGCCGGCGATCTGGTGTTCATGGGCACGCCGGCCGGCGTGGCCGCGCTGCGCCCGGGCGATCGCTTCAGCGCGCGCCTGGAGAACGTGGCCGAGCGGCACGGCCGCATCGTCGGCTGAGGACGCGCCTGTCGCGCGACATACGCGCGCCTGTGATTCGACCACCACGGCGACTGCGCTAGGCTAGCGCCGCGGCGACAGGCCCGCACTGACAAGAGAGGAGTCCCGATGAGCATGATCCGCGAATTCAAGGAATTCGCCATGCGCGGCAACGTGCTGGACCTGGCGGTCGGCGTGGTGCTCGGCGCCGCGTTCGGCAAGATCGTCACCGCGCTGGTCGAGAAGATCATCATGCCGCCGATCGGGCTGCTCGTCGGCGGCGTGGATTTTTCGCGCTGGGCATGGACGCTGAAGGCGGCGACGGTGGACGCCGCCGGCAAGCCGGTACCGGCCGTGGTGATCGGCATCGGCGATTTCCTCAACACCATCATCCAGTTCGTGATCGTGGCCTTCGCCATCTTCATGCTGGTCAAGGCGATCAACCGCATCGCCCGCAAGGAACCGCCGGCGCCGAAGGCCCCGACCGAGGAAGTGCTGCTGCTGCGCGAGATCCGCGATTCGCTCAAACACGAGCCGCGCCCGGAGTAAGCGCGACGGCACACGCGGCTTCCGCCATGGAGGCCGCGTCGTGCACGGCGGTGAGGCACTGCTAAGCTCGCGGTTCCTGTGTCCGCGGAGTTTTCCATGCGTCGTCTTGCCGTCGTCATCGCTGCTGTGCTGAGTCTGTCCTCTCCTGCGGTTGCCGCCGAGGCCACGCGCATCCCGGAGGCGGCACTCCGCGACGCGGTGGCCTTGCGCGAGCGGGCACTGGCCGACGACACCGGCTGGAAGGTGGTCGAGTCGCTGACCACCGAGATCGGCCCGCGGATGGCGGGCAGCGAGGCCGACGCACGCGCGGTGGCCTGGGCCACGGCGAAATTCAAGGCGCTGGGCTTCGACAAGGTGTGGACCGAGCCGGTGACGTTCCCGAAATGGGAGCGTCGCAGCGAACACGCGCAGGTGCTCGGCGCGCATGCGCAACCGCTCACTGTCACCGCGCTGGGCGGCAGCCCAGGCGGCACGGTCGAGGCCGAGGTGGTGCGCTTCGCCGACCTGGCCGCGTTGCAGGCGGCGCCGGCCGATGCGCTGCGCGGCAAGATCGCCTTCGTCGATTACCAGATGCTGCGCACCCGCGATGGCAAGGACTACGGCAACGGCGGCGCGGTGCGCAGCAAGGGGCCGTCGGAAGCGATCCGCAAGGGCGCGATCGGTTTCGTGATGCGCTCGGCCGGCACCGATTCGCACCGCGTGCCGCATACCGGCATCACCCGCTTCGACGAAGGACTGACGCCGGTGCCGGCGGCGGCGCTGTCGGTGCCCGACGCCAACCAGCTGGCGCGCCTGCTCGCGCGCGGCACGGTACGCCTGCGCCTGGCGCTGGACTGCGGCTGGGACGGCACCGCCACCTCCTACAACGTGATCGGGCAGATCACCGGGCGCACGCTGCCCAACGAGGTAGTGCTGATCGGCGGGCACCTGGATTCCTGGGACCTGGGCACCGGCGCGATCGACGACGGCGCCGGCGTCGCCATCAGCATGGCCGCCGGGCATCTGATCGGCCAGCTCAAGCAGGCGCCCAAGCGCAGCATCCGCGTGGTCGCCTTCGCCAACGAGGAGCAGGGTCTGTACGGCGGCAAGGCCTACGCGCAGGCGCATGCCAAGGACGTGGCGCGGCACCAGATCGCCGCCGAGAGCGACTTCGGCGCCGGCCGCATCTATGCCTTCAACACCGGCTCCGGCGATGCCGCCGGCTCGCGCGCGGCGACCCGGCAGATCGCCGAGGCGCTGGCGCCGCTCGGCATCGCCTATGCGCCGGACGCCGGCGGCCCCGGCCCGGACGTCGGGCCGCTCGCCGCCAAGGGCGGCGCCTGGGCCTGGCTGGCGCAGGACGGCAGCGATTACTTCGATCTGCATCACACTGCCGACGACACCCTGGACAAGATCGACCCGAAGGCGCTGGCGCAGAACGTCGCCGCGTATGCGGTGTTCGCATATCTGGCGGCGCAGGCCGACGGCGGTTTCGGCAGCCAGGCCAAGACAGTGGAACCGCCCAGGGAGTAAAGTAAACCGGACCTGCGCAGGACGCGCGCAGGGGCTTCCCCTCCGCAGCAGCGCCAGGACCTTTGATGGGCATACGGCAACGTCGCGCGGGCTCAGCGGTGACGTTGCTGGATGTAGCCCGCCATGCGGGCGTGTCGCCGATGACTGCTTCGCGCGTGATCAATCGCCACCCGCGCGTGAGCGCTACCATGCGCGAGCGCGTCGAAGCGTCGATCAAGGCGCTCGGCTACCGCCCCAACCTCGCCGGCCGCTCGCTGCGCACCGCAGGACTGGCGCGCATCGGCGTTCTCTACAGCAATCCCAGCGCGGCCTACCTCAACCAGTTCATGCTCGGCATGCTCGAGCAGAGCAGCCTGGAAGGCTGCCAGGTGCTGGTGGAAAAGAGCGACGACAGCGACAGCCAGCGCGCCGCCACCGAACGCCTGCTCGCGGCCGGTGCCGATGGCCTGATCCTGCCCCCGCCGCTGTGCGATGCGCGGCAGACCATCGCCGAACTGGATGCGCGCGGCATTCCGCTGGTGGCGGTCGCCACGGGCGCACCGATGCCCGGGGTCAGCTCGGTGCGCATCGACGACTACCAGGCGGCGTGCGCGCTCACCCGGCACCTGCTCGACCTGGGCCACCGCGACATCGGCTTCGTCAGCGGCGATCCCGGGCACACGCCCAGCGCGCTGCGCAGCCGCGCGTTCTTCGACACCATGGCCGGGGCCGGGCTGACGGTGGCGCCGGAGCGCGTGGCCGAAGGCCTGTTCACCTACCGCTCCGGCCTGCTCGCGGCCACTGCGTTGCTGCAGGTCACCCCGCGTCCCAGCGCGATCCTGTGCAGCAACGACGACATGGCCGCGGCAGCGCTGGCGATCGCGCATGGACTGCGCCTGCGCGTGCCCGAGGATCTGTCGATCGCCGGTTTCGACGACACGCCGGTGGCCACCACGATCTGGCCGGAGCTGACCACCATCCACCAGCCGGTCGCGGCGATGGGCAGGGCCGCGGTGACGCTGCTGCTCGGCGAAATTCGCCAACGCCGCGACGGACTGCCCAGCCGCGGTACCCATCAGGTGCTGGACTACACCCTGGTCACGCGCGGGTCCACCGCGCCGCCCGCACCGCGCTGAGCGCCGTCACCGCGTGCGGCAGGCAACGCCTCGAGCGCGCGTGTGCCGGATCACGTCGACCTGGGCCACACCGAGCAGCCCGGTCAACGGCACAGTGGCGCGACGCTGCTGCGGGTCCGCGACCAGGTCCTGACCGCGCAGCAGGTCCAGTAGCCGCTCCGCCAGCGGCATGACCATGTGCCGGCCCCAGCAGCGCTCGGAGGCATGGCCGAACGGCAGGTAGCCGGGCAACGCATCGGGATCCACGCCGTCCCAGCGCTCGGGCCGGAACGCCTCCGGCTCCTCCCACAGCGCCGGATCGCGATGGCTGAGCAAGGGCAGCACCAGCACGTCGTCGGCGGCGCCGATACGCGGATCCAGCGCACCGTACTCGGGCGAGGCATTGCGCAGGATGTTCCAGGACGGCGGCAGCAGGCGCAGGGTTTCGTAGAGGATGTTGCGGTTGCAGACGCGCGCGTCGAACGGCGACCCCAGCCACAGCGCGTTGGCGACCAGCGTGGAAATGGTGAAGCACACCGGCGCGGCGGTGCGCCGGTACAGGCCCATCGCATCGCGGCGCGCGCGGTAGCCGTCGGCCGCGGACAGCAGCGTGGCCAACGCCGAGGCCTCCGCGCCCGGCGCCAGCGCTGCGAGCGCGCCGGCGGCGATCACCGCCCAGGTCAGGCGCGGCGTGAGTTCCAGGGTGCGGTCCATCAGCAGGCGCAGCCGCCACGGGTCGCCGCCGAGCAGCAGGTCGCGCAGATAGACATGGCCGATGTGCGGCCATGGGCCGGACAGATCG
Organism: uncultured Xanthomonas sp.; assembly: GCF_964278005.1. Taxonomy (NCBI): domain Bacteria; kingdom Pseudomonadati; phylum Pseudomonadota; class Gammaproteobacteria; order Lysobacterales; family Lysobacteraceae; genus Xanthomonas; species uncultured Xanthomonas sp. The sequence continues at coordinate 710,444 of NZ_CAXYKF010000023.1, read as the reverse complement.
AGCGTGGGCGGCGGCGGACGCTTCAGCGCCTCGCGCACGTCGCGGCCGATCGCCTGCATCAGTTTCGCCGCTTCGCTGCGCGCGATCGAGCGGCCGTGCAACGGCTTGAAGGTCGGCCGTTCGTGTTCGGTGGCGGGCCGGGCCGCGAGCAGGCGGTCGCTCAGCGCGGCGCCGGCGACACCGACCGTGTCGGCATCCAGGCGGAACGCGTCCTGCCCCACATGCGCGCGCAGCAACGCCTGCAGACGCGGCGCGAAGACCGTGGCGCGCGCATCGCGGTCGACAATGGTGGCGGACATCGCCAGTCTCCTGGAGGAACGACGCCCGGCGCAGTGCATCCGCCGGGCACCGGCCGCACGGCATGCCGCGCGGCATCGCACACGGCGCTCAGTACCAGATGTACCAGGCGTACGACTTCAGCGGCTTCTTCGACGACAGCAGGTGCTTGATGGAGAACAGCAGCTTCATGAGCGACATCTCCGCAGGAGTGACGATGGCCCTTTCGGGCGGGGGACTGCGCGGTTTCGCCGACGCCAGCGCGCGTGGCGCGATCGCATCGGCGAGGCGCGCCTGCACGCTACGCCGCCGGCAGGCCCCTCGCAAACCCGAAACCGGCCGGCGCGCACACTATTGCGTAGCCAAATGCAGCCGCATCTCAGCGCGTGACGCCGTGCTCAGCGCGCCGCACGCCCGTGCGGATGCCGGCTGCGCCAGGTGCCCAGCAACACCGCGGTGGCGGCGGCGACGTTGAGGCTTTCCACCGCGCCGCTGCCGGGGATGGACAGGCGCAGATCGCAGGCCTGCGCGAAGTCGCGGTCCATCCCGTCGCTCTCGGCGCCCATCACGTAGACCAGGCGCTGCGGCAAGGCAGTGGCGAACAGATCGTCGCCGCCGTCCACCAGCGTCGCCGCGAGGGCGAAGCCCGCGCCGCGCAATTGCGTCTGCGCCTGCATCGTGGGCGGCAGCCGCACCAGCGGCACCGCCTCGGCGCCGCCCTCGGCCACGCGCGCGGCGGCACCGGACAGCGCCAGTGCGGCCTGCTCCGGCAACAGGATCGCGCCCACGCCGAAGTGCGCCGCCGAGCGCAGGATCGCGCCGAAATTGTGCGGATTGCCCACGCCATCCAGCCACAGCGCCAGCGCCGGACCCGGCGCCAGCGCCTGCAGCCAGTCGGCCAGGGCCAGCGGCGCGACGCGCAGCACGTCGGCGACCACGCCCTCGTGGTGGCTGCTGGCGGCGAGCTTGTGCAGATCGGCCTCGTCCACCACGCGGTAGCCGACCCGGTTGGCCACGCACCACTTCAGCAGCGGCTGCAATGCCGGGATCCGCGCCTCGCTCAGGTACAGCTTGCGGATCGCCTCCGGCCGCCGCGCGTACACCGCGCGCACCGCGTTGAGGCCGTAGAGGCGCAGTTCGTTGCGGTTGGTCGCCGCCGCACCCTCACCCCCGGCCCCTCTCCCGGGGGGAGAGGGGGGATTCCCACCGCGTGGGCGGTTGCCCCAGGGCGAGGTCATCGGCGCACGCCCGCGGCGCAGGCGCACCGCGCCGACGCGGCACAACGGGAACGAAGGGCATGACGCATGGGACTCTCCTGAAAAACGCACGGGGCGCGCGCCCGGGACGGCGCGCTGTGGGGATTTTCGCTCATCCGCGCCCCACTGGCTGCCCCGGCATGACGCAGCGCGGCCCCGAGACTTGTCTACGTCATGCACCGCAAAGCGCAACCCGCATTCCGGCCGCACCGTGAAGTGGTTCGCTCCCGCCTTCCACCGTGCGGAATTCGCGGCAGCGCATGCGCAAATCCGACAAGCCTGGCGTGCGCATCGGGTCCATTGTCGCCGCTCCTTCCGCCACCATGCAGGCGCCATCGACCCACCATCACCGTGCCATTCGCTTCGCAGACGGGATACCTGCGATGGCCTGCGCCGCCGCATCGCGCAGCGCCTTGCTCCGCGGGCTCCCGAGAACGCACTCCGCATTCTCACGACAAGGCGATTCCCATGCACTCCGACATCCGTCCGTTTTCCTCGTCCGCACGCCGCTGCGTGCACACCGCCCTGCTGCTGATGCTGCCCCTGCTCGGCCTGAGCGCCAGCGCACTGGCCCAGACCGCCGCGCCCGACGCCCGCCTGGCGCGGGTCGGCGCCCTGCCCGCCGCGCACAAGCCCACCAACGTCCCCGACGACTACATCCAGACGCCGTTCGGCTACTTCGCGCCGGCCTGCGTGCGCCAGGTCCATCGCAGCGACCGCGTGCTCGCCGACGGCGCCCTGCAGCATGCCGATGGCGCGCGCGAACAGGCGCAGGCCTGCACCCAGGACAACTTCACCCCCAACGGCACCCGCGTCCACCCCGACGGACGTGGTCTGGACGGCCAGCCGATCCGCGCTGGCGCGGCGCTGCGGGCAGCACGCGCGCACGGCGCGGTGCCGCCGCCGATCACCCACGACTGGGTGCAGTCGGCCATCGACGTGACCGGCAACAAGATGGGGCGCATCGTGGCCAGCTGGACGGTGCCGCAGAACCCGACCAACGTGGCGCAGCAGACGGTGTACTTCTTCCCGGGGATGCAGAGCGACGATCCCACGATCCTGCAACCGGTGCTCGGCTACCGCGGCTACAACGACAGCTGGGACCTGAGCAGCTGGAACTGCTGCCAGGACGGCATGGTGTGGCACAGCGACTTCATCGCGGCCAGGGCCGGCGACCGGATCGTCGGCGACACCTACGCCACCTGCAACAACGGCCTGCCCTGCACGAACTGGAACGTGGACACGCGCAACGTCACCACCGGTCAGAGCGTGCGGCTCAGCACCACCTACGACATCAACTCCCGGACGCACCTGGTGGTGGGCGGCGCGCTGGAAGTCTATGCGGTGGACAGCTGCGACCAATATCCGCCGGACGGGAGCATCACCTTCGATGCGATCGGCGTCTACGACTACCGCATGCAGAAGGTGGCGTCGCCGGCGTGGGTGTCGTACAGCGACAGCTCGGGCCTGGACGTGCAATGCAACTACGCGGTGGACACCACCGCGACCTCGGCCACCATTTCCTACTGAAGCCGTGGCCCGCGCGCGTCGCTCGCACGGGCGACGCGCGACTCAGGCCGCCGCCCGGGTCCGCGCGAACAGGCGCAAATCGCGCGGCTGTCCATCGCGCAACGACAGTTCGCGGCGCGTGCCGATCTCAACGAAGCCGTTCTTCTGCAGCACGCGCGCCGAGCCATGGTTGTCTGGTAGCGTCAACGCCTCGATCCGCTGCAGGCGCAACGCCGGCACCGCCCAGTCCAGGTAGGCAGCGACGATGCGGGTCATCCGGCCCTGGCCCCAGTGCGCGCGGCCGAGCCAGTAGCCGAGCTCGGCCCGCTCCGGCGCCGGCTGCGCCGCTGCATGCAGGCCGATCCCGCCACAGGCCTCGCCGCCGATCTCGATCGCCAGCACCGGGTCGTTCAGGTCGATCACCTGCCCGCCCAGGAAGGCCTCGCCGTCGGCGCGCGTGTAGGGATGCGGAAAGCGCCGGCTGAGCCCGCGCGCCACCTGGGCGTCGTCGGCGTGGCGGACCAGCGCATCCAGGTCCTCGGCACGCCAGCGCCGCAGCACGATGCCCTCCAGATGCAGTTGCAGGCCGCGCCAGGGGTCGACAGCGGCGGTCTCGGACATCGGCGGCTCCTGCGGCAAGGGAAGCGCAGCATAGCTGCCGGCCGCGGCCTGCACGGCGGCGCGATCGTCTACGGCTGAGGGTTTTACCCGACAGACCAGCGAAAGCCAGGCCCGGTAGACTCCCGCGCCGCACCTCGCCCTTCCGTCCAAAGAGACGTTCCCCGATGCCTTCCGACACCGCCGCCACGGCCCGCATTCCGATCTTCATGTACCACAACGTGGCCGAGGCGCCGCGGCACCTGCAGGTGTACCGCAGCCTGTACGTCAGCCCGGGCCGCTTCGCCCGGCAGATGCGCCTGCTGCAGCGGCTGGGCTACCGCGGCGTGTCCATGTCCGACGCCATGCCCTATCTGCGTGGCGAGCGCCAGGGCAAGGTCGCGGTGGTCACCCTGGACGACGGCTATCTGGACAACCTGCACGCGGCGCTGCCGGTGCTGCAGCGGCTGGGTTTCACCGCCACGGTGTACATGGTCAGCGGCTGCATCGGCCGCCACAACGTGTGGGATGCGCAGAAGCTGGGCATCGAGAAGCCGCTGATGAACCTCGCCGAGCTGCGCCAGTGGCGCGCCGGCGGCATGGAGATCGGCGCGCATACCCGCTCGCACCCGCACCTGACCGGCTGCAGCGATGCGGCGCTGCGCGAGGAGATCGGCGGCTGCAAGCGCGAACTGGAGGACCTGCTCGGCGAGGCGGTGCCGCAGTTCTGCTATCCCTACGGCGACGTCGACGACCGCGTCGCCGACGTGGTGCGCGAGGCCGGCTACACCGCCGCCACCAGCACCCGCCGCGGCCGCGCCCCGGCCGGCTCGGACCCGATGCGCTATCCGCGCATCCAGGTCGCGCGTCATCACCTGCTGCCGCAGTTCGCGCTGCGCGCCTTCACCGCCTACGAGGACCGGCGCGGATGAAATTCCTGTTCGTCGGCACCAATCCCGAAAACACCGGCGCGGCCACGCATTTTGTGGCGCTGGCGCAGGCGCTGGCCGGCGTCGGTCACCAGGTCGAGGTCATCGCCTGCGAGGGCGGCCTGATCGCCGACGAATTGCGCCGCAGCGGCATCACCGTGCACGTCGGGCACTTCCGCAACGTGCTGGACCCGGACGGCTACCGGCCGCTGCTGCGCGTGGCGCGGCGCAGCCGGCCGGACTGGCTGGTGGGCAACTTCGGCAAGGAATACTGGCCGCTGCTGCTGGCCGGGCGCGTGCTGGGCATCCCGGTCACGCTGTTCCGCCACCGTACGCCGGCGATGAGTGCGCTGTCCGGCTATGCGATCCCGCGCCTGGCGGCGCGCTTCTTCGCGGTGTCGCACTACGCGCGCCAGGCCTACCTGGAGCGCGGCGTGCCGGAGGCGCTGGTGCAGGTGCTGTACAACCCGGTGACCATGGAACGGCTGCGCCCGGATCCGGAACGCGGCCGCGCCATTCGCGCCGCGCAGGGCCTGCCCGAGGATGCGATCGTGCTTGGCTACAGCGGGCGCATGCATGCCGGCAAGGGCATTTTCCCGTTGCTGGATGCTGCAGGAGCGGCGATGGCGCAGGAACCGCGCCTGCACTGCCTGTGGCTGGGCGACGGCCCGGACGCGGCGCAGTTGCAGGCGCAGGCCGCGGCCCAGCCGCACGGCCAGCGCCACCGTTTCGTCGGCTGGGTCAACGACACCACGCCCTACTACAACGCGATGTCGATGCTGGCGTTCCCGTCGCTGGCGCCGGAAACCTTCGGCCGGGTCTCGGTGGAGGCGCAGGCCAGCGGCGTGCCGGTGCTGGCCAGCCACGTCGGCGGCACCGCGGAGACGCTGGACCCCGGGGTCAGCGGCGAACTGCTCACGCCCGGCGACGTGGACGGCTGGCGCGATGCGATCCTGCGCCTGTGCGACGGCGAACGGCGCCAGCGCATGGGCCAGGCCGGGCGCGACTTCGTGCAGCGCCATTTCGGTGGCGCGGTGATCGCCGCGCAGTTCGTGCACCTGCTGCAGCAGCCGCGCTGCGCGCCGCAGCCGCTGGCGCCGTCGCGCGTCGATCCGGCCTGAGCGCGGCTGCCTGAGCGGCCCGGCTCAGGCGTGGCCGCCGACCGACGGCGTCTGCGCTTCCAGTTGCTGCAGGCGCTGCTGCACCGCGTCCGGCGAGCGCGTGTACGGCGCCAGCAGCGCATAGAAGGCCGGCACCACGAACAGCGACAGCAGCGTGGACACCGACACGCCGAAGATCACCACGATGCCGATGGTGGCGCGGCTGGCCGATCCGGGGCCGCCGGCGACCACCAGCGGGATCGCGCCGACCACGGTGGCCAGCGAGGTCATAAGGATCGGCCGCAGGCGCACCGCCGAGGCTTCTACAATCGCATCGCGCACGCTGCGCCCGGCATCGCGCAACTGGTTGGCGAACTCGACGATCAGGATGCCGTTCTTGGCCGCCAGCCCGACCAGCATCACGATGCCGATCTGACTGAACAGGTTGAGCGTACCGCCGCTGATCGCCAGGCCGATCAGCGCGCCGAGCACGCCCAGCGGTACGGTCAGCATGATCACCAGCGGGTGGATGAAGCTCTCGAACTGCGCCGCCAGCACCAGGTACACGATCAGCAAGGCCAGGGCGAAGGTCAGCAGCACCGCGCCGCCGGCCTTCTGGTACTCGCGCGATTCGCCCTTCCAGTCGAGCTGCGCGTAATCGGGCAGTTCCTCGCGCGCCACCTGCTGCGCCCAGGCAATCGCCTCGCCGAGCGGATAGCCCGGGGCCAGGCCGGCGTTGATGGTGATGGCACGCAGGCGGTTGAAGCGGTGCAGGTTGCCCGGCTCGGCGACCTCGCGCAGGGTCACCAGGTTGGACAGCGGGATCAGCTGGCCGCTGTCGGCGCGTACCCGGATCGCCGCCAGGTCGGCCGGATCGGCGCGGCCGTCGCGACTGGCCTGCAGCATCACGTCGTACTCCTCGCCGTTGTCGACGAAGGTGGTGACCTGGCGCGCGCCCATCAGCGTCTCCAGCGCGCGGCCGATCTCGGTCACCGGCACGCCGAGGTCGGCTGCCCGCTGGCGGTCGATCTCCACGCGCATCTGCGGCCGGGTTTCCTTGTAGTCCGAGTCCGCCCCGACCAGCCCGGGGTTGTCGGCGATGCGCGCGAGCAGGCGGTCGCGCCATTGCGCGATCTCGGCGTAGTCGGGGCCGCCGAGCACGATCTGGAACGGTTGCCCGCGGCTATTGACCAGGCCGCCGCCGACCTGGGTGCGCGCACGCACGCCGGGCAAGGCGCGCAGTTCCTCCTGCAGCGTCGCGGCGACGTCGGCGGTGGCCACGTCGCGCTCGCTCCAGTCGCGCAGGAACACGCTGACCCGGCCGGTGTGCATCTCCTCGCTGGCGCCGAAACTGCCGGGCACGCGCGGATTGGCGCGTGCGATCGGCTGGCCGTCGCCGCGGTGGCGGTCGAGGATGGTCTCGACCTGGTGCATCTGCCCCACCGTGTAGTCGAAGCCGGCGCCTTCCGGCGCATCGATCATCACCTGGAACGAGCCGCGGTCCTCGGCCGGCGCCAGCTCCGAGGGAATCACCCGCGCCAGCAGCGCGCTGGCCGCCAGCGCCGCCAGCATCAGCGCGCCGAACACCCAGGCGCGGCCGACGTGGCGCTCGAGCACGCGCCGGTAGCGCGCGCTCAGCCCCTGCAGCCGCGCCTCGACCCAGCCATGCACGCGGTTGGGCTGCTCGCGCGCGTGCGCCTTGAGCAGCTTGGACGACATCATCGGGGTCAGGGTCAGCGCGACGAAGGCGGAAATCGCCACCGCCGCGGCCAGCGCCACCGCCAGTTCGCGGAACAGGCGCCCGGTGTTGCCTTCGAGGAAGCCGACCGGCAGGAACACCGCCACCAGCACCGCGGTGGTGGCGATCACCGCGAAGGCGACCTGCGCGGTGCCGCGCCGCGCCGCCACCAGCGCCGGTTCGCCCAGGTCGACGCGACGCTGGATGTTCTCCACCACCACGATCGCATCGTCCACCACCAGGCCGATGCACAGCACCAGGGCGAGCAGGGTCAGCAGGTTGATCGAGAAGCCGAACGCATACAGCGCGATGAACGCGGCCACCAGGCACACCGGCACCGTCACCGCCGGGATCAGCGCCGCGCGCACGCTGCCCAGGAACAGCCAGATCACCACCAGCACCAGCACCACCGCCTCGATCAGGGTGTGGTAGACGCGTTCCACCGAGGCATCGATGAACACGGTGGAATCGAAGGCGACGAAGATCTGCGTGCCCTTGGGCAGGGTCTGCTGGATCTGCTCCGCGGCCGCGCGCGCGGCGCGGGCCACATCCAGGCTGTTGGCGGTGGAGGTCTTGACGATGCCCAGGCCAACGTTGGGCACGCCGTTGCTGCGGAAGTAGGCGCGGCGCTCGGCCGAGGCCAGTTCCACCTTGGCCACGTCGCCCAGCCGCACCACGTAGCCGTCGCGGCCCTTGCCGAGCGGGATCGTGGCGAAATCCGCCGGTGCGCGGTAGCTGCGCTCCACGCGCAGGGTGAAGTCGCGGTCGGCCGACTCCAGGCGGCCGGCCGGCAGTTCCACGTTCTCGCGGGCCAGCGCGTTCTCCACGTCGGCCACGGTGAGATCCCGCGCGGCCAACTGGTCGCGGTCCAGCCAGATCCGCATCGCATAGCGCTGGCGCCCGCCCAGGCGCACCTGCGCCACGCCGTCGATGCTGGACAGGCGATCCACCACGTAGCGTTCGGCGTAGTCGGACAGCTGCAGCGCATCCATCGTGCTGGAGCTCATGTTGAGCCACAGGATGGCGTCGGCATCGGCCTCGACCTTGGCGATCTCCGGCGCGTCGGCCTCGTCGGGCAGGCGGTCGAGCACGCGGCTGACCGCGTCGCGCACGTCGTTGGCGGCGGCCTCGATGTCGCGGGTGGCGCGGAACTCGATGCTGATGTCGGCCACGCCGTTGGAACTGCGCGCCTGGATCGTCTCGATGCCTTCGATGCCGGCCAGCGCGTCCTCCAGCACCTGCGTGATGCGGCTCTCCACCACCGCCGCCGAGGCGCCGGGGTAGCGCACCTCCACCGACACGATCGGCGGATCGATCGCCGGCAGCTCGCGCAGGGTCAGCCGGCTGTACGCCATCACCCCCAGCACCACCAGCAACAGGCTCATCACCGCGGCGAACACCGGCCGGGTGATGGAGACGTCGGACAGCTTCATCGCGCCAGGTCCGCCGCGGCGCTGCCGCTGCGCGTGCCGCCGCCGTTCACGCCGGCGGCGGCATCGACCACGGCCACGCCCGGACGCAGCTTGCCGGTGCCCTCGACCACGATGCGCTGGCCGGGCTGCAGGCCGTCGACGATCTCGACCAGGCCGTCGCGGCGCGCGCCGGTGCGCACGTCGGCACGGGCCACGGTGGCGTCGACGCCGACGCGATAGACGAAAGCGTCACGCCCCACCTGCACCACCGCGATCTCCGGGATCACCAGCGCCTGCCGGGCGGGCCGATACAGGCGCACGTCCATCAGCATGCCCGGGCGCAGCGCGCGGTCGGCATTGTCGAAAGCCGCGCGCACGGTGACCGCGCGGGTGGCGCTGTCCACGCGCGCATCCACCGTGGCGACATTGCCTTCGAACGCGCGCCCCGGGTAGGCCACACTGCGGCCGCCGACCACGTCGCCAGGCTTCACCGTGGACAGCGCCGCCTCCGGCACCTGGAAATCCACGTAGACCTGGGCCACGTCGTCGAGCGTGGCGATGGTCGCGTCGGGCGTCAGCAGCGCGCCGGGGCTGACCTGGCGCAGGCCGAGCACGCCGGCGAACGGCGCGCGCACGCTGCGGTCGCCGATCTCCGCGCGCATCTGCAGCACCCGCGCCTGCGCGGCATCGCGCAGCGCGCGTTGCGTGTCCAGTTGCGCGCGCGACACCAGTTGCCGCCCGACCAGTTCGCTCTGCCGCCGATACAGTTGCTCGGCCTCGGTGTAGGTGGCCTCCGCCTCGCGCAACGCCGCCTGCTGGCCCTGCCCGCGCAGCGTCACCAGCGGCGCGCCGGCCGCCACTTCCTGGCCACTCTCGAAATGCACGCGCTCCACGATCTCGCTGACCTTGGCGGTCAGCGTCACCGACTCGCGGGCCTTGACCGTGCCCAGCGCGGCCAGGCTGTCGTTCCACTCACGGGGCTGCACCGTCTGCAGCGTCACCGGAATCGCGGCACTGGCTGCGGCCGGCGCCGGGGCCTTGCCGCAACCGGCGAGCGCGAGCGAGGACAACAGGAGGCACACCAGGCGGACGCCGGCGCGTGGTCGGTGCGGCATGGAGATCCCGGACGCGTGGAGTTCGACCCAGTCTAACGGCCTGGCGTGACGGGCGTTGACACGTCGCGACCATGACCGACGACCCTTGCCGGCCAACGCATGCGCTGCGCGATGAGACGCAGCGCACGCGTGGCGCGGCTTGGGCCGCTCAATCAGTCTTGCCGGTACGACGCCGGGTGAAGTACGGATAGGCCACCACGAAGGCAAGCGCCGATGCAGTCCCAAGCAGCATGCGCACCGCCTGCCCCAGGGTGTGCGGCACATACAGGGCATGCGCCGACGCGTCATACCAGATCGCGTGCAGCATCATCAATCCGAACGAGGCCATTGGCAGCCCGAACACCAGCCAGCCGAAAAAGCGCAGCGCCGGCGACGTACGCCCCTCGGCTAATTTGCCGACGACCTCTGTGCTGGCCAGGTGGTACTGGAACGGATCGGAGGTGGCGTATCTGGGCGGCGGCGGCGGCGCTGGCTCCGGCTGCACCGGCTGATGCGTCACCTGTTCGGCGCACGCCGGTTGGACCAGTTCGGCCACATTGGTTCTGGCCAACACGTCATGCAGCTTCGGATCCATGCGTTCCCCCCTGAACGTTGCCCGGCAGCGTCGTCCGCCACCCAATCCGCCATCCCTGCGCCTGCCACGCGAGTGCGCGCCGCATAGCATGCGGGCGGCGCAGGAACCTGGCAACTGCAATCAGTGCGGCGAAAAAGCGGCGCGCTGTCGCGCCTGCAGCGCACTGCACAGGCGAATCGTCTCGGCGGTCTGCGCAAGGCCGCGGTCAGCGCCGCTGAGTGCCTTCAGGCGCGGCGTGAAGAACGCCTCCAGCCGGTCCGCTTCGGCGGCATCGCAGCCACCGCTGGCCGCCAGCGCCGGCAAGCGACCGCCGTCGAAGGAACCGGAGCGCGCCACGATGCGATCGAAGTGCGCGGTGTACCAGGGCCACATCGAGGCGTGCGTGGCCGGCTCGGCATGCGCGCCCATCAGCAGGCTGTTCATCTCGCCGACCTTGATCGCATCGGTCAGGGCGAAATCGCGCACCTTCTGCAACTGCTTCGGATCCTGCACGGCGCCGAGCGCTTCGATCATCGCATTGCGCTGGGCCGGTTCGCCGTGACCGCGCAGGGCGGCGATCAATGCGTCCACCGCGGGCGCGCCACGCGCCTGCACCGCCACCGTCAGCGCTGCGCCAAGCAGATCCGGGTTGGCGGCGGCGAAATCCAGCGCACCGCCCTTGCCGGCCAGCACCGCATCGCCCTGGGCCAGCAGCGCCTGCCGCACCGCCGGCACGCCCATGGTCACCCCGAGCAGTTCGGCCAGGGTGGAGCGCAGCGCCACGTCGTCATCGCTGTCGCCGGCGCGGCGCCGATCGCCCAGCGCCCGCAGGCGTGCGCCGAACGCGGCGTCGGTGGCCTGGCGCAGCATGGCGCGCTGCGCCTCGTCGCGCGCCAGCACCCGCCAGATCCAGGCGATGCGGTCGTTCATCGCGGTGGCCACCGCCGTGGCCTTGGCCGGCGCCAGTTGCTGCATCGCCGCGATCACGTCCGCGGTATCGGCCTCGCCGGTGCGGAACGCGCTGTCGATGGCATCGGCATAGGCCAGCTTCTCGGCATCGTCGAGCGCATCGAGATGGCGACCGAGCGCGGCCAGCTGCGGCTTGGGCAGGGCGAAGCGGTAGTAGCCGGTGCCGCCGGCATTCGGCATCACCCAGCTGTCGGCATCGGCACCAGCGAGCGCGAGGCGGCCGTCGCCGGAAGACAGCATCTGGCAGGCGCGGCGCACGCCCTGGCGCGTGCCGTACTTGACGCACACCGGCACGCCCCAGGTCTGTGCGGCGTTGCCGCGCGAGCCCAGCGGCAGGAAGCGCTGCTGGTGCAGTTGCAGCACCGCGCCGCCCGCCTCGGGCTGCAGCTGCGCTTGCAGATAGGGCACGCCGGGCTGGTCGAGGAAGCTGCGGAACGCGGCCTTGAACTCCTCATCCTTGCCGGCCGCGGCGGCGATGGCATCGACCAGGTCGTCGGCAGTGGCGTTGCCGAAGCGGTGCGCGCGAATGTAGCTGCGCATGCCGCTGCGGAAGGTATCCTCGCCGACGAACTGCTCGAACATGCCCAGCACCGCGGCGCCCTTGCGGTAGGTGATGCTGTCGAAGGCGGTCTCGATGTCGCCGTTGCCGGTGATCGGCTGGCGGATCTTGCGCGCGCTGACCAGGCTGTCGTTGTTCATCGCGTCATGCGCGGCACTGATGCGGTCCAGGTCGGCGCGGTACTGCGGCCGCAGGCGCATGGTGATCTTCTGCTGCATCCAGGTGGCGAAGGCCTCGTTGAGCCACAGGTCGTCCCACCAGGCCATGGTCACCGTGTCGCCGGTCCATTGGTGCGCCAGCTCGTGCGCGGTGACGTTGAACGAGCCCTCGACGTTGTGCCGCGGCGAATGGTCGTCCAGCAACAGCAGCCAGTCGCGGAAGGTGACGAAACCGGGGTTCTCCATCGCGCCGGCGGAGAAGTCCGGCGCGGCCACCAGATCCAGCTTGTCGAACGGATAGCCGAAGTCGTAGTAGTCCTCCAGCGCGGTGATGATCTCCGGCGTCTGCTGCAGCGCGCGCCGGATGCGCGGGCCCTGTCCTTGTGCAGCGACGCCGCGCAAGGGGGTGGACTGCGGGCGCTGCGGCGTGGCCGGCAATGCCGGCCCGTCGACCACGTCCCACGGCCCCACCGCGTAAGCCACCAGGTAGGTCGGCAGCGGCACAGTCTCGGCGAAGCGCACGGTCTTCCAGCCCTTGCCCGCCGGCTCGGTGGACTCGGCGCGGGTATTGGCCAGCGCCTGCTCGCCCTCGGGCACGGTCAGGCGCAGCGCGAACGGCGTCTTCAGCGCCGGCTCGTCGAAGCCGGGGAAGGCGTAGCGCGCACTGATCGGCTCCATCTGCGTCAAGGCGTAGGCATGCCCCTGCGCCTTGACCTGGTAGAGGCCCTGCAACTGCTGATTGAACGGCGCGCTGTAAACGATGCTCAGGGTCAGCTCCTGCGGCTGCAGGGTGCGCCCGAAGGCGATGCGGGCCACGCCGGCCTGCGCGTCGGCCTGGGTGTAGCGCACCGGGAACGACGCACCATCGGCGGTGCGCAGCGTGGCCTTGCTCACCCGCAACTCCTTGCCGTGCAGCCACAGATGGTCGGAGGCGCGTTCCAGGCGCACGCGCAGGGTGGCGGTGCCGTCGAAGTCGGTGCGCTCCGGATCGATCTTCAGGTCCAGCGCATAGTGCTCCGGCACCGCCCAATCCGGCAGGCGTCCGGTCGGCACCGCATCGGGCGCCTGCGCACAGGCCGCGCCGCAGCACAGCGCGAGGACGGAGAACAGCACGCGACGGGACAGAGCTGGCATGGACGGGCCTTCGCCGATGGGGAGGGCGACGACTTAAGCATGCGCGGCCGCGGCTGTCACGTGATGACCGCTCGTGATTTAGCCCGCGGGCACCGCGGAGGTTCTTCACGTCCGGCCCCTACATCTCAAGCAACAGCCAGGGCTTTCGCCTTGCGGCGAGTTACTTTGATCAGCCTTCGGCTGTGGTAAAGCACACCCTGCCTTGCGCCCTCCGCGCTGACGCGCTCCGGGTCCGCGTCCATCCCGGGGATTCGCGGAAGAGGCATCCCGCCCCTGCCGCGAACGGGGCACGTTCATGTGCGCCGCCCCTGCGGGGTTTTCCCCTGCGATGGCCGCCACTGCGGAAGGGAATCCGGTCAATCAAAAGCCAGAGCAACATCAACAACAAAGGCCAATAGCAAAGCCCGAAGCAACTGCGACTGCTGCGCACGCCTGGGTCATTGCCGTGTCCGCCAACAAATGCGCTGCGCGTGGTGGCGCTTATTGCCTGCTGATCCTGATGGACACACAACAACGCTGATTTCCGCAACAGCGAGCACTATTCGCGTGTGACGGAACAGCTCCTGCCGAGACTTACGACACGTTGGCTGGGTGCACTGTGGGAGGGACTTCAGTCCCGACGCCTCGAGGTCGGGTGCCTGGCGGGCGCTCTTCGGCGCGAGTGCATGACAGTTGGCTCCTACAGTGCGGCGGCATCGGGAAGGCGATCGACCCTCGCAACGCCCTGCCCCCGCCTCAGTCCCGCAACCCCAGCGCCGCCAGCACCTGCACGGCCAGCGCTTCGACGTTGTCGCCATCGGCGTGCAGATGCAGTTCCGGCCGCTCCGGCGCCTCGTACGGGGAGTCGATGCCGGTGAAGTTGGGAATCTGGCCGGCGCGCGCCTTGGCATACAGGCCCTTGACGTCGCGCGCCTCGGCCACCGGCAGCGGCACGTCGACGAACACTTCGAGGAACTCGCCCTCGCCGAAGCGCTCGCGCGCCAGTTGCCGCTCGGCGCGGAACGGCGAGATGAAGCTGACCAGCACGATCAGGCCGGCATCGGTCATCAGCCTGGCCACCTCGGCGACGCGGCGGATGTTCTCCACGCGGTCCTCGTCGGTGAAGCCGAGATCGCGGTTGAGCCCGTGGCGCACGTTGTCGCCATCGAGGATGAAGGTGTGGTAGCCCAACGCGTGCAGGCGCTTGTCGACCAGGTTGGCGATGGTCGACTTGCCGGCGCCGGACAGGCCGGTGAACCACAGCACCTTCGGTGTCTGTCCCTTGATCCGCGCGCGCGCGGCCTTGTCCACGTCCAAGTGCTGCCAATGCACGTTGCCGGCGCGGCGCAGCGCGAAATCCAGGGTCCCGGCAGCGACGGTGGCGTTGCTGTGGCGGTCGATCAGGATGAAGCCGCCGAGCGCACGGTCCTGCGCGTACGGGGCGAAGGCGATCGACTGGTCCAGCGCCAGGTTGCAGTAACCGACCTCGTTGAGTTCCAGGCGCTTGGCCGCCAGCCGCTCCTGCGTGTTGACGTCGATGCGGTGCTTGATCTCGGTGACGCTGGCGGCCACGGTGCGCGCACCGATCTTCAGCCAGTACGGGCGACCCGGCAGCAGCGCGGCATCGTCCATCCACAGCACGTGCGCGGCGAACTGGTCGGCCACCTCCGGCGGATCGCCGACAGCGGCGATCACATCGCCACGGCTGACGTCGATCTCCTCGGTCAGGGTCAGCGTCACCGCCTGCCCGGCCACCGCGCGCGGCACCGCATCGGCGCCGATCAGCACCTGCGCGACCTGCGCGCGCCGCGCCGACGGCAGCACCACCACCGCATCGCCGGGCTGTACCGCGCCGGCCGCCACGGTGCCCGCGAAGCCGCGGAACTGCGCGTGCGGCCGGTTGACCCACTGCACCGGCAGGCGCAGGCCGCCGTCGCCGCTGCGCGCGTCCAACTGCACCCCTTCCAGGTGTTCGAGCAGCGCCGGGCCGGCATACCAGGGCATGCGCGCCGAACGCTGCGACAGGTTGTCGCCCTCCAGCGCCGACAGCGGAATGCACTGCACGTCGGCGATGCCCAACTGCGCGGCGAGCGCGCGGTACTCGGCGGCGATCGCGTCGAACGTCGCCTGCGCGAAGCCGACCAGGTCCATCTTGTTGACCGCCAGCACCACGTGACGGATGCCCAGCAGCGCGACGATGTAACTGTGCCGGCGGGTCTGGGTCAGCACGCCCTTGGACGCATCGACCAGCACCACCGCCACATCGGCGGTGGAGGCGCCGGTGGCCATGTTGCGGGTGTACTGCGCATGCCCGGGGCAGTCGGCGACGATGAACTTGCGCCGGTCGGTATCGAAATAGCGGTAGGCCACATCGATGGTGATGCCCTGCTCGCGCTCGGCGGCCAGGCCGTCCAGCAGCAGCGCATAGTCGATGGCTCCGCCGCGGGTGCCGTGGCGCTTGCTGTCGGCACCGAGCGCGGCCAGTTGGTCGTCGAACAGCCGCTTGCTGTCGTACAGCAAGCGACCGATCAGCGTGCTCTTGCCGTCGTCGACGCTGCCGCAGGTGATGAAGCGCAGCAGCGGCTTGTGTTCGTGTTGCTGCAGGTAGGCGGCGACTGCGTCGCCGCCTACGGGAATAGGGAATGGGGAATGGGGAATGGAAACAGCGGTCTCCTGCGACGCGCCAGATGGCGGCGATGCTTGCTTCTGCACTTGCGATTCCCGATTCCCTGCTCCCGATTCCCAACCCATCAGAAATACCCCTCCACCTTCTTCTGCTCCATCGAGGCGCCCGGGTCCTGGTCGATGATCCGGCCCTGGCGTTCGGAGGTGGTGGCCTGCAGCATCTCGGCGATGATCTTCTCCAGGGTGTCGGCCTGCGACTCGATCGCGCCGGTCAACGGGTAGCAGCCGAGGGTGCGGAAGCGCACGCGGCGCAGTTGCGGGGTTTCGCCGGGACGCAACGGCAGGCGTGCGTCGTCGACCATGATCAGCGCGCCGTCGCGTTCCACCACCGGACGCTCGGCGGCGAAGTACAGCGGTACCACCGGAATCGCTTCGCGGTAGATGTACAGCCAGATGTCCAGCTCGGTCCAGTTGGACAGCGGGAACACGCGCACGCTCTCGCCGGGATGGATGCGCGGGTTGTACAGATTCCACAACTCCGGACGCTGCTGCTTGGGGTCCCAGCGGTGGTGCGCGTTGCGGAACGAGAACACGCGCTCCTTGGCGCGCGCCTTCTCCTCGTCGCGGCGCGCGCCGCCGATGGCGGCATCGAACTTCCACAGGTCCAGCGCCTGCTTGAGCGCCTGGGTCTTCATCACGTCGGTGTGCACGCTGGCGCCGTGGCTGAACGGGCCGACGTCCTGGGCGACGCCGTCGGGATTGATGTGCACGCGCAGCTCCACGCCGGTCTCGGCGGCGCGGCGGTCGCGGAAGGCGATCATCTCGCGGAACTTCCAGCGCGTGTCCACGTGCAGCAGCGGGATCGGCGGCGGCGCTGGCGCGAACGCCTTGAGCAGCAGGTGCAGCAGAACCGAGCTGTCCTTGCCCACCGAATACAGCAGCACCGGGTTGCGGAACTCGGCAGCGACCTCGCGCAGGATGTGGATGCTCTCGGCCTCTAGGCGGTCGAGGTGGGACAGGAGGAACGCACTCATCGAGACGGCGGCGGCAGGCAGTGGGAGACCGGACCGAAGCGTAGCAGCGGTCGTGGCAGTCGGGGCGGCAGTGTGCGTCGCGCCGGCCGCCCGGCAGAAATAAGCCCCGGGCATGAGCCGATAACCCCTGTTCCTTTCTGCACCGCGCAACGCTTCCCTAACATCGGTCATCCCTTCCCAACACCCGGACCGGCCATGACCGCCGCCTCGCCCGCGTTGCCGCCCAGCCCCTTGCCCGAGGAGCGCAAGGCACTGCTGGCGCGGACCGTGGAGGGCCTGGACGCGGCCGGCCTGTGGTGGCTGTCCGGCTACGCCGCCGGCCTGGCCCAGGCGCAGGGGCCGACAACGCCGGCGCTGGCCGTGGTCGCCGGTGCCGCCGCGTCACCCTCGCCCGCGCCGCAGTTGAGCATCGTCTACGGCAGCCAGACCGGCAACGCGCGCCGCGCCGCCGAACAGGTCGCCGCCGAGGCCGAAGCCGCCGGGCTGGCGGTGCGCCTGCTGCGCGCCGACGTCTATCCCACCCGCGAACTGGGCAACGAACGCCTGCTGTACGTGGTCATCAGCACCCAGGGCGAGGGCGACCCACCGGACGATGCGATCGGCTTCGTCGAGTTTCTGCAGAGCCGGCGCGCGCCAAAGCTGCCGCAGCTGCAGTACGCCGTGCTCGGCCTGGGCGATTCCAGCTACGCCGATTTCTGCGGCATCGCCCGGCGCCTGGACACGCGCCTGGCCGAACTCGGCGCGCAACGCCTGCTGCCGCTGGGCGAGGCCGACCTGGAGATCGAGAACGTAGCGGCGCCATGGCGCGTGCAGGCGCTGGCGCAGGCACGCGACGTGCTGGGTCGCCACACGCCCGCGGCGCCGTCGGCCACAGTGACCCCGCTGCGCGGCGCTGTGGCCGCGCCGTGGAGCCGCACCCAGCCGTTCGCCGCCGAAGTGCTGGCCAACCAGCCGATCAGCGGCCGCGACTTCAAGGGCCCGCGCTACGCCGCGCACGGCCCGGCCGACAAGGACGTACGCCACCTGGAGCTGTCGCTGGCCGGCAGCGGCCTGCACTACGAACCCGGCGATGCCCTGGGCGTGCGCCATCGCAACCCGCCTGCACTGGTCGAGGCGGTGTTGACCGCGACGCGACTGGACGGTCACGTCGAACTCACCGCCGATGGGCAGACACTGTCCCTGCACGAGTGGCTCAGCGGCCACCGCGAACTGACCCGGGCCTCGCGCCCGTTGCTCAGCGCGGTTGCCGAACGCGCCGGCGCGACCGCGCTGACCGAGCTGCTCGACCCCACCCAGACCGCCGGCCTGGCGGCGCTGCTCGCCGATCACCAAGTGATCGACGTGCTGCGTCGCTGGCCGGCGGATTGGGACCACGCCGCGCTGCTGCAGGCGCTGCGGCCGATGGTCCCGCGCCTGTACTCGATCGCCTCCAGCCGCAAGCGGGTCGGCGACGAAGCCCACCTAACCGTCGACGTGCTGGCCTACGACGCGCACGGCCATGCCCACGGCGGCGCCGCCAGCGGCTATTTGGCCGCCCTGGCCGAAGGCGACAGCGCCCCGATCTACATCGAGCCCAACGAACGCTTCCGGGTGCCGGCCGACGCCAGCCGCGACATCCTGATGATCGGCCCCGGCACCGGCGTGGCGCCGTTCCGCGGCTTCGTGCAGGAGCGCGCCGAGAGCGGCGCCAGCGGCCGCAACT
Organism: uncultured Xanthomonas sp.; assembly: GCF_964278005.1. Lineage (NCBI taxonomy): Bacteria > Pseudomonadati > Pseudomonadota > Gammaproteobacteria > Lysobacterales > Lysobacteraceae > Xanthomonas > uncultured Xanthomonas sp. Next base: position 691,799 of record NZ_CAXYKF010000023.1, on the reverse strand, counting down.
GGCTGTTCTTCGGCGCCCGCCACTTCAACCGCGACTTCCTCTACCAGGCCGAATGGCAACAGGCGCTGCGCAGCGGCGAACTGCACCGGCTGGACCTGGCGTTCTCGCGCGACGTGCAACCGCTGCGCGGGAACACCTCTCCTTCCAAGGTCTACGTGCAGCAGCGCCTGCGCGAACACGGCCGTGCCGTCTACGACTGGCTGCAGAACGGCGCGCACCTGTACGTATGCGGCGCCATCGCCATGGGCAAGGACGTGCACGCCACCTTGCTGGAGCTCGTCGCCGAGCACGGCGCCCACAGCCCCGAGGACGCCGCCGCCTACCTCAGCCAACTGCAGCGGGAGGGGCGGTATGCGCGTGATGTCTATTGAGGCGGGGAATCGGGAAACGGGAATCGGGAATGGGCAACAGCCGGCCTCGACGGGCTTTCCGTAATCCGACGCACCCGCTCTTGCCATTCCCTATTCCCTATTCTCGATTCCCTGCCCAATGTCCCACTCCGTCGAAGACATCAAGCACCACAGCCAGCGCTTGCGCGGGTCGCTGCTGCAGAGCCTGGCCGATCCGGTCACCGGGGCGCTGCGCGAGGACGATCAGACCCTGATCAAGTATCACGGCAGCTACCAGCAGGACGACCGCGATCTGCGCGAGGAGCGGCGCCGGCAGAAGCTGGAGCCGGCCTACCAGTTCATGATCCGCACGCGCACCCCGGGCGGGGTGGTCGATCCGGCGCAGTGGCTCAAGCTCGACGCCATCGCCACCACCTACGGCAACCACTCGCTGCGCGTCACCACGCGCCAGGCGTTCCAGTTCCACGGGGTGATCAAGCGCGAACTGAAGGCGACCATGCAGGCGATCAACGCCGCGCTGATCGACACCCTGGCCGCCTGCGGCGACGTCAATCGCAACGTGCAGGTCGCCGCCAATCCGCTCGCCTCGCAGGCGCACGCCACGCTCTACACCGACGCCGCGCGCGTGTCCGAACACCTGCTGCCCAATACCCGCGCCTACTACGAGATCTGGCTGGACGAGGAGCAGGTCGCCGGCAGCGGGCAGGAGGAGGAGCCGATCTACGGCAACGCCTACCTGCCGCGCAAGTTCAAGATCGGCTTCGCGCTGCCGCCGATCAACGACGTCGACGTGTTCGCCAACGACCTTGGCTTCATCGGCGTGCTCGACGCCGACGGCACGCTGGCCGGCTACAACGTCAGTCTCGGCGGCGGCATGGGCGCCAGCCACGGCGATGCGGAGACCTACCCGCGCGTGGCCAACGTGGTCGGCTTCATCGACCGCGCGCACCTGCTCGATGTCGCTACCGCGGTGGTGACCACCCAGCGCGACCTGGGCAACCGCACCGTGCGCAAGCGCGCGCGCTTCAAGTACACCATCGACGACCACGGCCTGGACACGGTGCTGGCGGAGATCGAGCGCCGTGCCGGCGTGCGCCTGCAGCCCACGCGCGACTTCGCCTTCGAGCACAACGGCGATCGCGCCGGCTGGCAGGCCGGCGAGGACGGCCGCTGGCATCTGACCCTGTCGCTGCCGGCCGGGCGCATCGCCGACCATGCCGACGGCGCGCAGCACCTCAGCGGCCTGCGCGCGATCGCCACGCAGCTGCGCGACGCCGGCGACGGCGCGCACTTCCGCATGACCTCGAACCAGAACCTGGTGATCGCCGGCATCCCCGCGGCGCAACGCGAGGCGATCGACGCGCTGGTGCGCGCGCATGCGCTGGACGCCGGCAACCGCGCACCCACCGCGCTGGCGCGCGCGGCCATGGCCTGCGTGGCCCTGCCCACCTGCGGCCTGGCGATGGCCGAGGCCGAGCGCTACCTACCGGCCTTCGCCGCGCAGTTGCAGCCATTGCTGGCGCGCCACGGCCTGCAGGACGCGCCGATCCTGCTGCGCATCTCCGGTTGCCCGAACGGCTGCTCGCGGCCGTACCTGGCCGAGATCGCTCTGGTCGGCAAGGCGCCGGGCCGCTACAACCTGATGCTCGGCGGCGACCACCGCGGCCAGCGCCTCAACACCCTTTACCGCGAGAACATCGCCGAGCCGGAGATCCTCGCCGCGCTGGAACCGCTGTTCGCGCGCTATGCCAACGAGCGGCATGAGGACGAGCGCTTCGGCGATTTCCTGCACCGCACCGGCGTGGTCGAGTTGCCCGCCTATCCCACCCACCGTCACCTGATTCCGTCGGAACTGCACGCATGAGCGCTCTGCCCGCCGCCTCCCAAGACGCCTCCGCCAACGCACCGGTGCCGGCCCTGGATCTCGATGCCGCCAATGCGCTGCTGGCGACGCTATCCGCGCCCGAGCGCGTGGCCTGGGCGTTGCAGCACGGCCCGGCCGAAGCGGCGCTGTCGTCCAGCTTCGGCGCGCAATCGGCCGCCACCCTGCACCTGCTGACCCGGCAGCGCCCGGACATCCCGGTGATCCTGATCGACACCGGCTACCTGTTCGCCGAGACCTACCGCTTCGCCGACGCGCTGACCGAGCGGCTCAAGCTCAACCTCAAGATCTATCGCCCGCTGGTCAGCCGCGCCTGGATGGAAGCGCGCCACGGCCGCCTGTGGGAACAGGGCATGGTCGGCATCGAGCAGTACAACAACCTGCGCAAGGTCGAGCCGATGCGCCGCGCCCTGGACGAACTGAAGGTCGGTACCTGGTTCACCGGCCTGCGTCGCAGCCAGTCCGACAGCCGCGCGCAGACACCGTTCGTGCAGAAGCGCGGCGAGCGCTACAAGATCAACCCGATCGCCGACTGGAGCGACCGCGACCTGTGGCAATACATGCAGCAGCACGACCTGCCCTATCACCCGCTGTGGGAACAGGGCTACGTCTCCATCGGCGATTTCCACACCACCCGCCGCTGGGAACCGGGCATGCGCGAGGAAGACACCCGCTTCTTCGGCCTCAAGCGCGAATGCGGGATCCACGAGGATCTGTGAGACGTGCCAGCACACGTTCGGGCTCTTTGTAGGCGCGGCGTCAACTGCGACGGGCGTTACCGGCCACACCGCGTCTTTTCCTTAGGAGCGGCTTCAGCCGCGACCGGGTTTCATGGGAACGCCCGGCCGCGGCTGAAGCTGCTTCTACGGCTCATAATCCCGGTCTCCTGCGGGTGCTGACAGTACTGGCTGCGCCTTGTGGGAGGGACTTCAGTCCCGACTGCACAAGGTGGGATGCGCCGGTGGCGTCGCTTGTCGCAGCGGAATCACCGTAGCTTCCGACCTCGACCCGCTAAGCCCCCACCACCGGCTCCCGCCGCAGCACCAGCACCCAGTCCAGCGCCAGCATCAGCAGCAAGGACACACCCACCAGCGGAAACAGCATCCCGCCCAGCACCAGCAGCGCGACCACGCCGCGCAGCGTGCGCCGGTCCGCGGGCAGCGGCGGCACCCCGAGCCCGCCCTGTGGGCGCCGCTTCCACCACATCACCGCCGCGCTCACGCACAGCAGCACGATGCCCAGGCAGGCCACGATCAGCACGATCTGGTTGAGCGCACCGTACTCCTGGCCCAGATGCACGTTGATGCCCCACTCCAGCGTCTTGGCCAGCGGGCCGTAGTCGGCATAGCGCATATCCAGCAGCACCTGGCCGCTGTACTGGTCCAGATGGATCACCCGTTGCTGTGCCAGGTCCGGCGGATACACCGAAGCGGTATAGACCCCACGTGCGCCGCGCGGCAGCGCGACGCTGTAGCCGGGCGCGATGCCACGCGCCTGGAATCGCGCCACCGCCGCATCCAGACCGATCGCGCCCGCCGCCGGCATGGCGTCCGGCATGTCGGCCATGCCGCCGTGTTCGCCATGCTCCTCGTGTCCGCCATGCGCACCGTGCGCCGCGTGCGGGTCCACGGCCGGCGGCGACGACTGCGGCAGGCGCGCCTGGCGTAGCGACCACGCCGGCACCTCGCTGTCGCTCAGCCGCTGCGTCGACATCGGCAGGTCCACCCGCAGCCCGGACGGGTAGCCGTAGTGATGACCATTGGCCAGGCGGTTGACCTGTGCGCCCCAGAACCACGACCACGGCATCCCGGTCAGCGCCAGGAACAGCAGCAGCACCCCGACCACGCTGCCGGTAAGCGCATGCAGATCGCGCCAGAACAGCCGCTGCGCCGGCCGCCCGCGCACCGTAGTCACGCCGCCGCGGCGCCCGCGCGGCCACCACAGGTACACGCCGGTGAACACCAGCAGGATCGCCCAGCCGGCGGCCACCTCGATCAGCGCATTGGCGAACCAGCCGACGTAGTCGAGGCTGTGCAGGCGGCGGATGGTCCAGGCCACGGTGCCGTGCTCGGGCAACTGCCCCAGCACCCGCGCCCGGTACGGGTCCACGTACACGACCTCGCGGCGGCCATCGGCGGTGGCGATGGTCACTTCCGCCGAGGCATCGCGCCGCGGCGGTGTGGTGTAGCGCAGTGCCTGGCCCGGTTGCGCGGCCAGCGCCGCGTCCAGCAGCCGCTGCGGCGCCAGCGTCTGCGCGTGGGCGGCTACCGGCACGGTCTTCAGCGCGCGGTGGAAGTAGCCGTCGATCGGCTGCTGATAGACGAAGGCCGCACCGGTCAGCGCCAGCCAGACCAGCAGCGGCAGTACCAGCAGGCCGGCATAGAAATGCCAGCGCCACACGGCGCGGTAGAAGCGTGCCGGCACCACAGCGGACGCGGGAGAGTGCGTCGCCATCACCAGCCCCAGCTCAGCGTGGCGTACAGCGCGCGGCCGTCGCCGGGCGAGTAGCCGGAGGACCCGCTGTCGTACCAGGCGTAGACGTAGTGCCGATCGGTCAGGTTCTTCAGTTGCAGCGAGACCTCGCGCTGCGCACGCCAGCGCCAGGTCGCGCCGAGATTGGCCAGCGCATAGCCGCCGTAGCGGCCGAGGGTGTTGCTGCGCTCCACGTAGTAATCGCCCTGTGCGTTGCCCCAGGCCGACAGCGTCAGCCGCGGCGTGGCCTGCCAGTCGATGCCGGCGTTGGCAAGGTAGTGCGGCACGTTCTCGATTTCCTTGCCGCGGGTGGCCGGCGCGCTCGGGTCGGGGGTGACGATGACCGCGCGCTGTCGCGAATACGCCAGCCACAGCGTCCAGCGCTCGTCCGGACGCAGGTTCAGTTGCGCATCCCAGCCGCGGCGCAGGGTCTTGCCGACGTTGCCGACCTCGCCGGTGCCGACGCTGCCGTTCACGCCGAGGATGGTCGCCACTTCGTCGGACGCGCGCTGCTCCCAATAGGCCACGCGTGCGTCCCAGCGCTGCTGCGCACCGGCGAACTTGAGGCCGGTCTCCCAGCCATCGTTGTAGGACGGCGCCAGGTTGCGCGCCTGGGTGCGGTAGGCGCCGTTGCCGCTGCCGATCTGGAAGGTGCGGCCGATGTTGGCGTACAGGCTGGCCTGCCCGGTCAACGCGTACACCGCGCTGAACTTGGGTTGGCGGATCGTGCCGTAGGCGTAGGCGGGATAGCGCGCGCCGCTGGCGACGTCGCGGAACTGCCCGCCGACCCGATCCACCCGATAGCCCGGCACCAGCTGCAGGCGCGCGGTCGGCCGCAGCACCGCCTGCACGTAGGCGCCTTCGGTGTGCAGATCGAAATCCCAGTCGCGCAGCGGCGCGGTGCGCACGCGCGCCACAGTGCGGTAGCGCTGCGAGATATTGTCCTGCCACTGCGCGTCGATCCCACCCTCCAGCGCAAAGGCGTCGGCACGCGCCAGCGCCGGGCGCCAGCTGAACCTGGCCAGCATGCCGCGCTGGCGCTCGTCGGTGTCGCGCTCCTGCTGCGCGCCGGCCGCGGTGAAGCGCACCCAGCGCTGGTTGTCGTAGCGGTTCCAGTACGCCTTGGCGCTGCCCTGCACGGTCTCGGCCAGGCGAGCGTCCAGATGCAGCGACACCTGCGTGGTGTGGCGCTGGCTGCGGTCGTCGCGCGCGTAGTCGGGCGAACTGCGTGGCGCGCGCTGCGCGGTGGCGTAGTCCAGATACCCCGCCTCCAGCGCCGTGTTGCGGTAGTCGCGCGCGCTGAGTCCGGCACGCCAGCGCCCGTCCGGATCGGTGTAGAACCACTTGCCGGCGAGCGCGTGCTTGCGCGCGTCGGCGTGGTCGCGGTAGCCGTCGCTGTCGCGCCAGGCGCCGAAGTAGTTCTGGCTCCAGGCGCCGCGCTCGATGCCCTGCGTCGCCTGCACCTCGCGGGTGCCGAAGCTGCCGACGGTGACGCTGGCGCGGCCGTCGTTGCCGCCGCTGCGGGTCAGCACGTCGACGCTGCCGGCGATCGCGTTCAGGCCGTAGCGCGGGTCGTTGGTGCCGCGCACGATCTCGATCGCGGCGATGTCCAGCGGGAACACCGCGTCCAGGTACGGCATGGCGCCGGCATTGTCGTTGCTGGGCACGCCGTCGATCAGCAGCTTGACCGCATTGACCCGGCCTTCGCCGTTGAAGCCGCGGAAGGAGAAGCGCCCGGCGTCGGTGCCCATCTTGAACTGGGTCACCTGCACGCCGGGTGCGCGCATCAGCAACTCCCAGCTGTAGTCCACATGCTGGTCCTGCAGCAGGTCGCCGCCAAGGATGTCGACGGAACTGAACACGCTGCGCGCGCTGGATCCGGCGGCGAGCGGCGAGGTGGCCTGGACCTTGCCCAGGGTCAGCACGGAATCGCCGGCGGCGCCGGGCGGCGCGTCGGCGGCATGGGCGGGCGCGGCGAGACACACACAACAGCACGCCACCACCGGTGGCATGGCAGGAAAACGGAACATGGCGAAAACTCCATCGGCACGAGGGCGTGCCGCAGCGATGCCGCGGCACGGAAACGGCAACCCGTGGATCAGGAGAACAGCGGCGGCCCACGTACCGGGTGTGCACGGCGTGCGGTGACCGTGACGACAAGGCTGTGCCGCGCCGCCACCGGCACTGGCGGACAGCGCCAGGGCAGCAACGCCAGCAACAGGACTACCCACGGCAGCAGACGCGCGGCAAGCAGGCAGTAATCGCAGGCCGGCGCGTGCGCCAGGCCGGCATCGTCGTGGTGGCCGCCATGCGCCGCGGAGACAGCACCTGCCAGCGCCGCCAGGCGCAAGCCGCCGCTGGTGCACAGCGCCTGCTCCTGCAATGCCACCGCCTCGGCCTGCGCCTGCCGCCACTGGCTGATCGGCGGCGCCAGCAGCAGCAAGCCGAGCGCCAGCGCGGCGAGCGCGGCCCAACACGACGGCAGCTGACGGAGACGGACCATCGGCGCATTCTAGAGGGTGCGACGGCCATTGAAACGCGTGCGATGCCGTGTGCGGCGAAGTGACGCATGCACGTCGTGGCGGTGCCGGACCGGCAGCGTCCTCGGTCGGTAGACCGAAGCCCCAGCGGCCGCTACCGCCCCCGGAGCACGGCCGCATCGCCATCGTCCTGCCGCCGCCCAGGCGCCCGGCAAGGTGGTCCATCCGCTGCCCGCCCAGACCATGCGCTCTCTGCAGATCGACGACGGGCCGGCGTTTCCGACGCGGCGGCGACCATCGCGGGCGCCGCGCACCGCCGTGTCCGGCGAGCGCGGCGCTTGCATGGCGCCCCGATTGCGGCACCATCGGCCGCGGCCGCGTGCAGGATTCCGGCACGGCCGCCCCTGTTCCGTCCCACTCAGCGAGCCGCCCATGCCCACGATCACGATCTACCACAACCCCGCCTGCGGCACTTCGCGCAATGTGCTTGGGCTGATCCGCAACAGCGGCGTCGAGCCGACCGTGATCGAATACCTGAAGACCCCGCCCGACCGCGCCACCCTGCAGGCGCTGGCGGCGGCCAGCGGGCTGCCGCTGCGCGACCTGATGCGGCAGAAGGGCACGCCCTACGCCGAGCTGGGGCTGGACGACCCGACGCTGGACGATGGCGCGCTGCTGGAGGCCATGCTGCAGCACCCGATCCTGCTCAACCGGCCGATCGTGGTCAGCCCGCTGGGCACGCGCCTGTGCCGGCCGTCGGAGACCGTGCTGGAGATCCTGCCGTCGCCGCAGCGCGGCGCCTTCGCCAAAGAGGACGGGACGCCGCTGGTCGACGCGCAGGGCCGCTGGGTGGGCTGACCAGGCGACACCGCCGGCGCAGCCGATTCGCTAAGCGCAGGTGCAGCGCACGCGAGCACCGTGTGAACGCCGCGTCGGCAAAAACCGTGACAGGTACCATAGACTGCGTGCCTTTCCGCCCGAGTCGCGCCGCATGTCTCCCGTCGAACCCGCCGCCGACCCGGTCTATTGCGCGGCCAAGCCCCGCAACGAAGCGCTGCGGCTGGACGCCTTGCACAGCTACGCGATCCTGGACACCCCGCGCGAGCCGGCGTTCGACGACATCACCCGGCTGGCCGGGCTGATCTGCCAGGCGCCGATCGCGGTGGTCAACCTGATCGACAGCGAGCGCCAGTGGTTCAAGAGCGAGATCGGGCTGGGCACGCGCGAAACGCCGCTGGCGACCTCGCTGTGCGCGCACGCCCTGCTCGAGGACGACCTGCTGCTGGTGCCGGATACCCGCGAGGATCCGCGCTTCGCCTGCAATCCGCTGGTCACCGGCGAGATGCGCCTGCACTTCTATGCCGGCGCGCTGCTGAAGACCTCCGACGGCCTGGCCCTGGGCACCGTCTGCGTGCTGGACCGGCGCCCGCGCCAGCTCAGCTACGAGCAGATCGAAGCGCTGCGCGCGCTGGCGCGGCAGGCGATGGGCCAACTGGAACTGCGCAAGGCGCTGCATCTGGCGCAGGAATCCAACCATTACCGCAGTCGCCTGATGGCCATCGCCGGCCACGACCTGAAGACCCCGCTGCGCACCGCGTCGTACGCGCTGAGCAAGCTGCAGCGCCAGCAGGACGCGGCGCAGGATGGTGCGCTGGAGACCGCACGTACCGCCTTGAACCAGGTCGCCAGCGGGCTCGACCAGCTCGCCACCAACGCCGCCGCCGGCGAGCTGCGCCTGCCGGCGCTGCAGACCCTGGCCCTGGCCGACGTGCTGGCACCGATCCTGGCCACCTGGCAGCCGCAGGCCGCGGCCAAGGGCGTGCAGCTGCGCAGCGTGCCGACGTCCTTGCGCGTGCGCAGCAGCGCAGCCTTGCTGTCCACGTTGCTCGGCAACCTGCTCGGTAACGCGGTCAAGTACACCGCGCAGGGCAAGGTGCTGATCGGCTGCCGGCGCCGCGGCGACCAGGTGGCGGTGGAGATCATCGACCGCGGCATCGGCATGGACGAAGAGGGCCTGCGCACCTTGTTCCAGGCCTTCCGCCAGGCCGACCCGCGCAGCGACGGCCTCGGCCTGGGCCTGTGGATCGTGCGCCGCGCCGCCGAGACCCTGGGTTGCACCGTGGAAGTGCGCAGCCAGCCGGGCCACGGCAGCCACTTCACCGTGCTGCTGCCGGCGGCGAGCACGGACGCCTGACGCCCGAGCCACGCTGGCGCAGGTGTACTTGCGCTGGCGCCCGTCCCCTCATCCGCCCCTTCGGGGCACCTTCTCCCGGGGGGGAGAAGGAAGATGTCAAGCGCAGCCGCGCAGCGTTGAGTGACCAGGGCTCGGCAGGGACCAGTGAGGTACCAAGGTCTTCCGGCAGCCTGCAGTCGGGACTGAAGTCCCTCCCACAATGGCCACGGCCGCTCAGTGTGAGACGCCTGAACTGCGCTGCGCTGGGCTGAGCGCGGGTACTGGCACTGGCGCCCGTACCCTCATCCGCCCCTTCGGGGCACCTTCTCCCGGGGGAGAAGGAAGATGTCAAGCGCAGCCGCGCAGCGTTGAGTCGCTAAGGCTTGGCAGGGAACAGTGAGGTACTGAGGTCTTCCGGCAGCCTGCAGTCGGGACTGAAGTCCCTCCCACAATGGCCACGGCCGCTCAGTGTGAGGGGCCGGGGAGCCGCCGCCGCGGGAATCCCGCTTTTGCGATTCCCCACTCCCGATTCCCCATTCCCGGCTTCACCGCGATTCCCCATTCCCGGCTTCACAGTCACTCCTTCAACACCATATCGATGCACAACACCGCCGCCATGATCAGGATCCGTCGCGGATCCTCGGCCGGCAGGCTCTCGGCGATCGACAGCATGTAGTTGTCGGCGCTGGTGAACAGTTCCTTGCCCAGCCCGGCCCACTTCTTCGAGACCTGCGCCAGTTCGCGCTCGCCCTGCACGAAACGGAAATCCCAGCTGGTCCACTTGCCGCGCAGGGTGCACACCGGCGCGCCCTGGGCATCGAGCACGTCGAACTTGCCGCCGATGGAGAAGAACTTCTGGCTGAAGGAACCGACCAGCCGATCGCGCTCGTCCAGCACCTCGACCTTGGACAGGAACAGCGAGAAGCCGCGCTTGACCGTCAGCACCTTCTGCCCATCCGGAGTACGCACTTCCACCTGGAACGGGGTCATGCGCTTGTAGTCGGTGAACCGGAAGATCTTGGTGAACACGCCCAGGTTCGGCTCGCGGCATTCCAGCAGCTTGCGGTTGCTGTGCGGATCGAACACGTCGTAGTTGTTGGCGGCCTTGAACATGCCGACCTGTTCCTTGACGAAGAACAGGTTGTGCTGGAGAACAGGATGCATCGGGCGTCCTTGCGTTGGGAAAGTCGACGCGCCCTGGGCGGCGGCCGCACAGCGGCGGCGTGGTACCGACAGCCGCCGGCACGCCCAGGGTCGCGGTCTGCCGGGTGGCAGAAGGGGCCGCATGATAGGCGGCGGCTCGCGCTGCGGCAACGCGCACGGCAGGCAGCCACGCCGGTGCGGGGTCTTCATTCCAGTGCAGGCCGCGACGCCGTTGCCCTTACTTCTTTTGCCCAGACGTCTGTCCGAAGCCAATCGCCGTATCGATCAAAGGACGCCGCTGTCGCGATTCCCCAGTCCCGATTCCCCATTCCCGGCTTCTAGCTGGTAATGGTCTGAGTCAGATCTTCCCAGCTCGGCGGCGCCGGCCAATCCGGCTGCTGGTTGCCTTCCATCACCCGGCGCAGGTCGCGGGTGTCGATCTGCGGCGCCAGCACGTGCACCAGCTCCAGCGCGTAGTCGCGCAGCACGCGGTCGCGCGGCAGCACCGCCCAGGCGATGCAGTCGGGAATCTCCGGCGGCGCCGGCCACGCGCGCAGATCGGTGTCGTTGGCGCTCACCGCCATCTCCGCCAGCAACCCCACACCGAGACCGGTGCGCACGTAGGTCTTGATCAGGTCCGCGTCGAGCGCGGTCAACGCGATCCGCGGCTCCAGTCCGAGCCGGCCGAAGGCGCGCTGCAGCGAAGAGCCGGCGCGGGTCGAGGATTCGTAGCTGATCAGCGGCTGCGCCGCCAGCGCCGCCATGTCCGGCACCCGCCTGGGCACGTCCAACGCATGCCCGCGCGGCACCAGCACCAGCCGCCGCCAGCGGTACAGCGGCACGGCGATGCCCGCCGCCGGCGCGCTACCGGCGGTGCTGACGATGGCGATGTCGGCGTCGCCCTGGCTGAGCAGGTCCAGCGCCGCGCTCTCGGCGGCCTGCTGCAGATGCACGCTGACCTGCGGATAGGCCTGTTTGATCTGCGCCACCGCCGGCGGCAGCACGAAGCGCGCCTGGGTGTGGGTGGTGGTGAGGGTCAGCTGGCCCTGGCTCTCGCGGCGCTGGTTGGCGGCGTAGGTGCGGATGTTGTTGGCCTCGGCCAGCACCGCGCGCGCGCGCTCGATCACCTCGCGCCCGGCCGGAGTCACCGTCTCCAGACTGCGGCCCTTGCGAACGAACAACAGGAAGCCCAGTTCGTCCTCCAGTTGCTTGAGCTGCTTGGACAGCCCCGGCTGGGTGGCGTGCACGCGCGCCGCCGCCAGGGTGATGTTCAGATCGGCATCGGCAATGGCGACGAGGTAGCGGAGTTGGGTCAGCGTCATCGGGACGAGGGCGAGGCGCCGCCAGGCGGGACGCTCGACTGTAGTGGAATTCGGCCTTTCACCTTATAACCGAAAGCTATCTGCCTTGGGCATGAAGTCATTTCCTGGGGCTATGAGCCGGCGCTACGGTCGTCGCTCCCGCCTGCCATGCGTTGCGAGCCGTCCCTGTGAGCCCTGCCCCGATTGCCCTGTATCCGGACCTGCGCGACCGGGCCGTGCTGGTGATCGGCGGCGGCGCGGCCGCCGAGCGCCAGCTGCAGGCACTGCTCGCCGCCGGCGCCCTGCCACGGGTGGCCGCGCCGACCCTGACCCCGGGCTTGCATGCGCTGGCCGCGCAGGGACGGCTGGTCTGGCTGCAAGGCGCCTTCGACAGCGCCTGGCTGAACAGCGTCTGGTACCTGATCGCCGCAAGCGAGGACACCATGGCCAACCGCCAGGCGCTGCAGGCCGCGGCCGCACGGCGGGTGCTGGCGCAAGCCGTGCCGGCCGAGCCGGCATCCGCGGCCAATGCCGCTGCCGCCGAGACCGCCGCACAGCAGACGCTGCCGCTGCGCCCAGGCAGCGTGACCCTGGTCGGCGCCGGGCCCGGCGATCCCGGCCTGCTCACCGGCAACGCGCTGCACGCCCTGCGCCAGGCCGACGTGGTCCTGCACGACCGCCTGGTCAGCGCCGCGATCCTGCAGCTCATACCGACAGGTACCGAACGCATCGCCGTCGGCAAATCGGCCGATGGCCACAGCGTCGCCCAGGAGCAGATCCACGCCCTGCTGCTGGAACACGCGCGGCGCGGACGCCGGGTGGTGCGGCTGAAGGGCGGCGACCCGTTCGTGTTCGGCCGCGGCGGCGAGGAACTGGAATACCTGCGCGCGCACGGCGTGGACTACGCGGTGGTGCCCGGCATCACCGCCGCGCTGGCCTGCGCCGCCTACGCCGGCATCCCGCTGACCCATCGCGACCACGCGCAATCGCTGCGCCTGGTCACCGCGCACTGCAAGGCCTCGCTGGACACCCTGGACTGGACCGCACTGGCACAGGAACGGCAGACCCTGGCGGTGTACATGGGCGTGGCCGGCCTGGACACGGTGCGCACACGCCTGCTCGCCGCCGGCCGCGCCGCCGGCACGCCGTTTGCGCTGGTGGAAAACGGCTCGCGTGCCGAGCAGCGGGTGGTGCGCGGCACCCTCGCCGACCTGCCCGACACCGCCCGCGCGCATGCGGTGCGTGCGCCGGCGCTGCTGATCCTGGGCGAGGTGGCCGCGCTGGCCGACACCCTGCACTGGTTCGGCGCCGCACCGCTGCACGCGCTGCCCTCACCTTCCCCGAAGCAGGCGGCGCCTACCCTGGCCCACGCCGCCTGACCCGCCCCCCATTCCCGGAGACCTTGCCCATGGCCATCTACGACAACATCCTCGACACCATCGGCCACACCCCGATCGTCAAGCTGCAGCGGCTGGCGCCGGCGCACGTGGACCTGTACGTCAAGGTCGAAGCCTTCAATCCCGGCGGTTCGGTCAAGGACCGCCTCGCCCTGGCGATCGTGCTCGACGCCGAGGCGCGCGGCCTGCTCAAGCCCGGCGACACCATCGTCGAAGCGACCTCCGGCAATACCGGCGTGGCGCTGGCGATGGTCGCCGCCGCACGCGGCTACAAGTTCGTGGCGACGATGGTGGAAACCTTCTCGATCGAGCGCCGCAAGCTGATGCGCGCCTACGGCGCCAAGGTGATCCTGACCCCGGCCGCCGAGCGCGGCAGCGGCATGGTGCGCAAGGCCGAGGAACTGGCCAGGCAGCACGGCTGGTTCCTGGCCCGGCAGTTCGCCAACCCGGCCAATCCGGCCTACCACCGCAGCACCACCGCCGCGGAGATCCTGCGCGATTTCGCCGGCCGCCGGCTCGACCATTTCGTCAGCGGCTGGGGCACTGGCGGCACCCTCACCGGCGTCGGCGAAGTGCTGCGGCTCGCGCGTCCGGAAGTGCACATCACCGCCACCGAACCGGCCGGCGCGGCCCTGCTGCAGGGCCAGGAGTGGAAGCCGCACAAGATCCAGGGCTGGACGCCGGATTTCGTGCCCGAGGTCCTCAACCGCGAGGTCTACGACGAGGTGCTGAGCGTGGAAGACACCGACGCCATCACCGTGTCGCGCCGCCTCGCCGCCGAGGAAGGCATCTTCACTGGCATCTCCGGCGGCGGCACGGTGGCCACCGCGCTGCGCGTGGCCGAGACCGCGGCGCCCGGCGCGGTGATCCTGGCGATGCTGCCGGATACCGGCGAACGCTACTTCTCCACGCCGCTGTTCGCCGACATCAACGAAGGCAGCGACGACGACTGGCTGGCCGGCCTGCCGTAAACGCGCAGCGGCAGGCATGCGCCCTGGCGCTGCCGCATCGGCGCGGCATCGCTACTGTGCGTGCGGATCGAAGTACGCCGTCCACGATATCGGCGCGGCGCGCAGGCTGGCCGCGTGCCGGAACGCGGCCATGGCTTCGGCCTGCTGGCCCACGTTGAGCAAGGCCACGCCCAGATTGAAGTAGGTACTGCGATCGTCGGACTGCAGGCGCACGGCGCGGCGCAGTGCCGCCGCTGCCCGCCGGTAGTGCCCGCGATCGCACAGCACCGCGCCCAGACAGGTGAGCGGGCGTGGATCGGCGGGTGCCGTTCTGGCCGCGGCGCGCACAAGTGCCTCGGCCTCGGCCAGCAGCGCATCGGCACGCTGCGGCTCCCGGAACGCTGCCATGACCAAGGCCTTCGCCTGCGCGAGGCGGTCGTCGGGCACGGATACGCTCATGCCGGCACACCGCAGGCCGGCGTCCCGCCTGCCCCGCACGCGAGCGGCAGGACGACGTGGCGTGCACCGGACTGCAAATCCGCGTGCGCCATGCCTCAGACCGGCAGCGGCGCGCCCAGCGCCGGCGGCTGCGGCGCGGTCAGGCGCTCGATCAGCAACTGTTCGATCGCTTCCACGTCGACCTCGCGCACCACCTGTTGCGCCTGCTCGCCCAGGCCCGGCTGGTAGCCCGGCGCCCACGACAGGATGTCGCCGTAGCCGGCGCCGAACTCGGTGTTGGTGTCCACGTAAAGGGTCTCGCTGACGGTGGCCAGTTCCGGGCGCAGCCACACCGCGGTGGCCAGTTCGTCCCACATCGGGAAGCCAGGTTCGCGCCGACGCAGCGCATGGCCGATCGGCGTGTCGGCGGCGCCCATCCGCGCCAGCAGCTGCGGGGTCAGTTCGGTGGCGGTGGACGGATCCACCGGCACCATCACCATGCGCCGCCACGGCGCGCGCATCACGATGCTGGCCGCTTCCGGGTCCCAGCGGATGTTGAATTCGCGCCGCGGCGAATTGACGAACTCGCGCGCGAACTGCGCCGCCGAGACGCTGTCGCGGCGCTGCCGCGGATTGAGGCTGCCGCCCATGTACACCAGTTCCTTGGCCAGCGTGGCGAAGTCGGGATCGAGCCGCTGCGCCAAGGCCAGATTGGTCAGCGGCCCGGTGGCGACGATGCTGACCTCGCCGGGGAACTCGCGCACCTTGCGGATCATGAACAAGGCGGCCGGCTCGCTGGCCGCCTGCACCACCGTGGGATTGCCCAGCGGCAGGTCCGGAACCACGTCGTGGGCGTGGTAGCGCGGCGCGCTCTGCACGGTGTCGTGCTCGACCCATTGCCGGGTCCAGGCGCCCTTCCACAGCAACTTGCCGTACAGCGCTTCCCAGCGCTCGGTGGCGACCTCGCTGTTGAGCAGCGGGAACACCGGGCCGGGCAGCACCGGCACCTCGCCACGCCCGGCGATTTCCAGTAGCCGACGCGTATGCGCCAGCGCCTCGTCGCGCCAGATGTTGCCGCTGACCACCGAGATGCCGAGTACCTCGACCTCGGGCGATTGCAGCAGCAACAGCTGCGCGGGAGTGAAGCCGTCGATGTCGTCTTCAAGGATGACCCGGCGGCGCGGGGCGGCGGTGCTGCTGGCGGAAGCGATTGGCATGAGGCGGGACAGTGGTGGCGAAAAGGGAACGACCGGCGCGTCGGGCGCGATCGACGCGGAACGACGCGACACGTCGAACGCAAGCGCCGGCGACGTGCCGCACGGGCGCTAGGGTAATCGGGTTTGCGCGCACTGCCACGCGCGACGAGGCACTGCCGGGTCGCGCCCGTGCCCATTCGTGACGCGCGCGCGCGGACGCCGTGGGCAGCCGCGTAAACTTGCGCGGCCGCAACCGAACCAGGGAAGGACTGCATGCATGACCGAACCGACCGCACCGATCCACCGCCCGCACGCGCGCAGGTGCGCGTGCCGTTGCTGGTGCGCACGACCTCGCCGGCGCATTTCCTGCTGGCGCTGCTGCTCGGCGCCAGCCTGCAGCACGCGCTGCCGTTGCCGTTGCCGCAGGGCACCGCGCTGGCCTGGCTGCAACTGGGCGGTGGCGCCGTCGCGCTCGCCGGCCTGCTGCTGGCATGCTGGTGCTTCGTGCTGTTCGCGCGCGACCGCACCACCCTGCTGCCCGAGCGCGCGCCCTCGCACCTGGTCTGCCACGGGCCCTACCGGCTGACCCGCAACCCGATGTACGTCAGCCTGACCCTGAGTTACCTCGGCCTGAGCGTGCAGATCGGCTGGCCGTGGTCGGCGCTGTTGTTGCCCTTGCCGCTGCTGGCCTTGCAGCGGGTGGTGATCCCCTACGAGGAAGCGCGCCTGCGCGAGCGCTTCGGCAGCGCCTATGCGCGCTACTGCGCGCAGGTCGCGCGCTGGCTGTAGCCACTGGCCGCGTCGGCATGCCTCAGCGCGCCAGCCACCAGGCCGCCGCCGCAGCCAGCAACAGCGCCAGCAGCCCCCAACGCCAGGCCCCGCCACGGTCGCCGGCGGCCACGGTCGAGGCAGCCCCCAGCGTCGGCGCCGAGCGCAGATGCCGCTGCACCATCTCCAGTGCCTCGCGCAGCGACATGTCCGGATAGTGCTCGAACACCAGCTTGGCGGCCGTGCGCCGCTCGCCGCGGCGAAGCGCCAGTTCCGCCGCCGGCGGCAGGCGCCGTTCCTCGGTCGGCGTTTGCGCCGGGGCCGACGTTGCCGGTGTCGCGCCTGCTGCGGCAGCGGAGGCGTGGCGGTCGAGCAACTCCGTCACCGAGCGCGCCGCACCGGCCAGCAACCAGGCATCCACCTGCTCCTTCGCACTGCGCAGGTCCATGCCGCTGTGCGCGCGCAGCAGCTTGATCGCCTTGATGATCTGGCCCTGCGCGAGGGCATCGGCGACCTGTGGCGGCGGCGGGTTCGGGTTCATGTCGCAAGTGCTGAGATGGGGGCGCGTCAGTCTTGCCGCTGGCCGGTTAAGCGGCCGTGGCAGCGCGCGGCGGCGGGTGGCGACACCCTCACGCATCCATCATTCGGCTCCCCTAAAGATCGGCGCATGAAGATCGAAATCTGGCAAGGCGACATCACCCAGCTCGACGTGGACGCGATCGTCAACGCCGCCAACGAGTCCCTGCTCGGTGGCGGCGGCGTGGACGGCGCCATCCACCGTGCCGCCGGCCCGGAACTGCTGGAAGAATGCCGGCGCCTGCCGGAACTCAAGCCGGGCGTACGCTGCCCGGTCGGCGAGGTGCGCGCCACCGCGGGCCACCAGCTCAAGGCGCGGCACGTGCTGCATACCGTCGGTCCGGTGTGGCGCGACGGCGCCCACAACGAACCGGCCCTGTTGGCCAACTGCTACTGGCGCGCCCTGCGCATGGCCGAACAGATGGGCCTGCACTCGGTGGCGTTCCCGGCGATCAGCTGCGGCGTCTACGGCTACCCGCTGCACCAGGCCGCGCGTATCGCGGTGGCCGAGACCGACGCCTGGCAGCGCGCGCATGCGGTGCCCAAGCGGATCATCCTGGTGGCCTACAACGACGCCACCGCCAAGGCGTACCGGCAGGCGTTGCGCGACGCGCAGTGCGCCACTGCAGCCTGAGCGGTCGACCCGGACGCTCTCAGAGACCCGGCGAGTACCCGCCAATCACCACAGGGCCTGCGTTCCACCCGGGCGCAGGCACGCCCTGATTCACTGAGATGGCGGCCGCCCAGCGCCCGGCGCTGGCACAGCGTGCTGTGGGGATTATCCCGACAGCGTGTCGGGGGACCGCGCAAAGAGTGATCGCGCGCTCAGATTCGCTCAGATTGATCGGCGGTGGGAAGGCTACATTGCGCGAGCCTCAACCCTAACGCCACCTTAACATCATGACGATTTCTTGCCGTCCGCGTCCGAGTACGCTGGCGAATGCCCTGTTCGTGCTTCCGTGGGCCGCCGGCCTGGCCTTGACGCTGACCTGCGCGACGGCACTGGCCCAGGAGGCCGCCCCGGCCACCGGCACCAGCACCACCGACGCCGCGGCGCCGATCGCGGTACAGGCGATCCGCGTCACCGGCGTCGGCGACCATCCGCGCGAGCAGATCGATCCGGCGCGCCTGCAGGCGCTGGCCGACGCGCGCCTGCGCGCACTTGGCGGCGGCACGCTGCCGGCCCAGCTCAGCTTCGCGCAACTACAGCAGATCGCCGACACGCTGACCCAGGCCTACCGCCAGGCCGGCTTCCTGGTCGCCCGGGCATATCTGCCGGTGCAGACCCTGGGGCCGGACCAGGTGGTCGAGATCCGCGTGGTCGAGGGCCGGGTCGGCAAGATCACCGTCGAGGGCGCGCGCCGCTACGACGACCGCCTGATCGCCAGCCCTGCCCTGGCCCTGCAGGGCCAGATCCTGCGCCAGCAGGATCTGCAGTCGGCGCTGCTGTACACCCGCGACCTGCCGGGCGTGTCCGCCACCTCCGTGCTCAAGCCCGGCGCCAACCCCGGCGAGACCGACGTGGTGATCCAGGCCAGCGAGGAGCGCCCGCTGCAGGTCAGCGTCGGCGCCAGCAACTACGGCACCCCGAGCATCGGCCGCTACCGCGCGCAGCTCGGCGTGGACTGGAACAACCCGCTCGGTCTGGGCGACCACCTGTCGGCCAGCTATGCCTATGCGCTGGATCCGGCCAATACCTGGCAGGGCAGCCTCGCCTACCAGGTGCCGATCGCCGGCGTCGACGGCCTCAGCGCCAGCGCGTCCTACACGCGCAGCGTGGTCAACCTCGACAACGGCGCGTTCGCCGCGCTCGACATCCAGGGCCCGACCCAGCAGAGCGCGCTGGGCCTGGACTGGAAGTTCGTCAATTCCGATGCCTGGCGCGTGCAGAGCTGGCTGCACCTGGTCAAGGAAAGCTCGCGCCTGCAGGGCCTGGGCGTGCTGCTGTCCAAGCAGAAATTCGACGTGGCCGAACTCGGCACCAGCGTGCGCCACGACGACCGCCGGCTCCACGCCATCGACCTGCTGCAGCTCAGCGTGCGCGGCGCGCTCGACGACGATTCGCCGCAGACCGATTACCTGTACGCCCGCCACGACCGCCACTTCACCGTCGCGCGCCTGAGCTACACCCGGCTGCAGGGGCTGACCGCCACGCAGCGGCTGCAGCTGCGCGTCAACGGCCAGTACAGCGACGACACCCTGACCCCGCTGGAACAGTTCTCGCTGGGCGGACCGACCAGCGTGCGCGCCTTCCCGCTCGGCGCCGCGCTCGGCGACCGCGGCTTCGACTCCGGCCTGGAGTACCAGGTGGACGCACCGGGCTTCGCCAGCGCCGCCTCGCCGTTCGGCGGCCGCGCCTGGGGTCAGCTGCTGACCGCCAGCGTGTTCTACGACTACGGCCGGGTCTACCCGAACGGCGCCAACCGCGCGGTGTACGACAGCGTCACCACCTTCGAGGGCGCCGGCGTCGGCCTCAGCTTCCGGCTGCCCGACTGGCACGGACTCTCGTTCGATCTGGCCGCGGCCAAGCCCACCGGCACCACCAAGCCGGGCGACGGCAAGGATGTGCGCTACTGGGCCCGCTTCGGCCTGACCTTCTGACCTGGGGATCTCCATGAACCGCATCTACCGCCTCGTCTTCAACCGCCACCTCGGCGTGCTCCAGGTCGCCTCCGAAGTCGCCACCGGCCACGCCGGCGCCACCGGCACCGGCGCGGCGCGCCTGGCCGCGCCGCTGCTGCCCTTCGCCCTGGCCTGCGCACTGGCCGCGCCGGCTCACGCCAGCGGCGTGCCGTCGCTGTCCAGCGCCACCGGCGCCACCGTGTCGCAGAACGGCGGCACCCTGCAGATCGACCAGAACGCGGCCAAGGCGGTGCTGAACTGGAACAGCTTCAACGTCGGCAAGGACGCCAGCGTGGTGTTCGTGCAGCCGTCCAGCTCGGCGGTGGCGCTCAACCTGATCGACGCCAGCCGCGGCGCCAGCGTCATCGACGGCAGCCTGCGTGCCAATGGCAACGTATTCCTGATCAACTCCGCCGGCATCCTGTTCGGCAACCACGCGCAGGTGAACGTCGGCGGCCTGGTCGCCAGTTCGCTGGGCCTGGCCGGCGACGACGACAACGGCTACCTGCTCGCGCGGGGCGACCATGGCGCCGCCAGCGTGGTCAACCAGGGCAGCATCCGCGCCGGCAACGGCGGCTCGGTCAATCTCGTCGGCAACCATGTCGCCAACCGCGGCAGCATCAGCGCCGACGGCGGCGCCATCCGCCTGCTCTCCGCCGATCAGGTCAAGGTGACCATGGACGCGGCCGGCGCGATCGGCATGCAGATGGTCGCGGCGGCCAGCCAGTCGGTGGATGGCGCGGCGGCGGTGGAGAACAGCGGCACGCTGCGCGCCAATGGCGGGCAGATCCTGCTGCAGGCAGGCAGCACCGGGTTGTCGCAGTTGCTGGTCAACAACACCGGCGCGCTCGAAGCCACCGGCATCGACACCTCCGGCGGCAGCGTGCGCCTGGTCGGCAGCGGCGGCGACGTGGCCAGCAGCGGCCGCATCGATGTCTCCGGCACCCACGGCGGCAGCGTGCAGCTGCTGTCCGATGGCGCGGTGAACGTCGCTGGCCGCATCGACGCCAGCGGCACCGCGGCCGGCGGCAGCGTGCGCATCGGCGGCGGCTACCAGGGCGGCGAACAGTTGCAACACGCCAATGCGGCCACGGTCGCCGACGGCGCGCTGCTCGATGCCAGCGCGACCGGCCAGGGCAACGGCGGCTCCATCGTGGTCTGGTCCGATGGCCACACCGCGGTGCATGGCGCGCTGCGCGCCAACGCGGCCGGCAGCGGCAGCGGCGGCCTGCTCGAAACCAGCGGCCACACCGTCGACTTCTCCGGCATCGCCGTCGGCGCCAAGGGCGCCGGCCCCGGCAGCGCCGGCACCTGGCTGGTCGACCCGGAAGACCTGACCGTGGACAGCGCGGCCGCCAGCACCATCAGCGGCGCGTTGAACGGCGGCACCAACGTCACCCTGCTCACCTCCAGCACCAACGCCAGCGGCCCGGGCACCGTGAGCAACGGCAGCGGCGACATCAACGTCAATGCGGCGATCGGCTGGAGCGGCAACTCCACGCTGACCCTGGACGCCTACCACAGCATCTATCTCAATGCCGCCGTCACCGCCACCGGCAACACGGCCGGCCTGGTGCTGAACTACGGCGGCTACACCGACAACGGCACCGTCGGCGGCACGGGCGACTACTACGTCAACACCCCCGTCTCGCTCGGCGGCGCGCACGCCAGCCTGGCGATCAACGGGCAGGCGTACACGCTGATCCACTCGCTGGCCGACGCGGCTACCTATTTCAACAGCCCCGGCGCCTATGCGTTGGCCCAGGACATCGACCTGGCCGGCGTCACCCGCAGCAGCGCCCTGGTGTCCTCCTTCCAGAGCAAGCTGGCCGGCCTGGGCCACAGCATCAACAACCTGACCATCTCCGGCGCCAGCGGCTACGTCGGCCTGTTCGGCACCACCAGCAGCAACAGCCTCATCCGCGATGTGCACCTGGGCAACGTCTCCATCTCCGGCGGCTATTACGTCGGTGGCCTGGTCGGCTACGGCCAGGGCGCGATCAAGAACGTCACCGTCGACGGCAGTGTGACCGGGAGCTCCGGCGGCGTCGGCGGATTGGCCGGCTACAACCTGGGCTTGATCGACAACAGCGCGTTCGTCGGCAGCGTCAACGGGCAGAGCGCCGTCGGCGGCGTGGCGGGCAACAACGTCAGCGGCACGATCCGCAACACCCACAGCACCGGCAGCGTGACCGGCAGTTCTTCCAACACCGGCGGCCTGGTCGGCTACAACGACGGCGGCAGCCTGACCAACACGTATTCCACCAGCACCGTGAGCGGCACCAGTTCCGTCGGCGGCCTGGTCGGAACTAACCAGAACGCCGGCTCGATCAAGAACAGCTACGCCACCGGCAGCGTGACCGGCAGCAGTTCCATGGTCGGCGGGCTGGTCGGCATGAACTACCAGAGCACCATCGCCAACACCTACGCCACCGGCAGCGTCACCGCAACGGCCTCGGTGGGCGGGCTCGTGGGCGTCAATAACGCGGGCGGTGCCAGCGTCAGCTCCAGCAGCGTCAGCAACAGCTACGCCACGGGTGCCGTCATCAGCACCAACAACAACAACGTGGGCGGACTGATCGGCGCCAGTTCGGGCAGCGTCAGCAATGCGTCGTGGGACGTCGACAGCACCGGCCAGGCCAATGCCATCAGCAGCGGGGGCGGCGGCAGCGCCACCAATCTGACCAGCTTCGGCAGCAACAACCGTTACAGCCACAGCACCTACGGCAATCTCGGCACCTGGGCGTTGCTCGCCGGCACCAGCAACGTCTACGTCGCCAGCGATGGCATCGGCAGTCCGGCCTGGATCATGATCGAGGGGCAGACGCGCCCGTTCCTGGCCAGCGAGTACAGCACCACCATCGGCAACGCACACCAGTTGCAGTTGATGGCGTACAACCTGGCGGCCAACTACAGCCTGTCGGCCGACATCGACGCCAGCCAGACCGCCGGCAGCAACGCCAGCGGCATGTGGAGCAGCGCCGGCTTCAGCCCGGTCGGCGACAGCAACAACGCCTTCACCGGCAGCCTCGACGGCGCGAACCGCACGATCTCCGGGCTGACCATCGCCCGCGGCGGCACGTCCTACGTCGGCCTGTTCGGCAACACTGGCGCTGCCAGCCGGATCGTCAACCTCGCCCTGACCGGCGCCACCGTCACCGGCACTGCCTACGTGGGCGGCGTCGCCGGCTTCAATGCCGGCACGCTCAGCGGCATCCGCGTCACCGGCACCATGAGCGGCACCGGCAACTTCATCGGCGGCCTCAGCGGCTACAACAACGCCGGGACGATCACCGGCGCGCAGACCAGCGGCAGCGTGGTCGGCAGCGGCGGCCCCTACAGCGGCAACTACGTCGGCGGACTGATCGGCAGCAACGCCGGCGGCACGATCAACGCGTCGTCCTCGTCGAGCACGGTCTCCGGCGGCAGCAGTGTCGGCGGCCTGGTCGGCAACGACTACCAGGGCAACTACAGCAACGTGCAGGCCAGCGGCAGCGCGACCAGCACCAGCACCGCCAGCGGCGACCATGTCGGCGGGCTGATCGGCAACGCCAATCAGAGCCAGATCCAGAACGCCTCGGCCAGCGGCAACGTCACCGCGACCACCACGCATGCGGGCGGTCTGCTAGGCCAGGCGTCCACCGTTACCCTCACCAATGTGCAGGCCAGCGGTAGCGTCTCCGGCTCGAACTACGTCGGCGGGCTGATCGGAGTGGCGAACAGGGGAACCATCACGAACGCGCACGCGACCGGTGGCGCATCGGGAGTCAATTATGTCGGCGGACTGGTCGGTAACCTCTTCAGCACAAGCCTCAGCGACGCTTACGCCGTCGGCGATGTTTCCGGCACGTCGTACATCGGCGGGCTGGTCGGGTACAACTCTCGAGGCAGTCTGGCCCGTGTCTATGCCACTGGTTTCATCGCCGCCACCGAGTATGCGGGCGGCCTGGTCGGTTACAACCTGACCGGCACCATCAACGCGGCCTATGCCGGCGGCCGTGGCGTGATCGGCACCCAGTATCTCGGCGGTCTGGTCGGCTATAACGATGGCGGCATCATCAACGCCAGCTACGCCATCGGCGACATAGGCGGCAGCAACGCCGTCGGCGGCCTGGTCGGCACCAACAGTGGCACGATCAACGCCAGCTTCTTCGCCACCGACATCGGCGGTAATCCGATCAACGCCGGCCTGCGCTTGGCGGGCAGCAACACCGGCAGCATCGATGCGATCAGCGGCGGCAGGTCCTGGAGCGCGTTGAACACGCTGTCCACGTTTACCGATGCCGGCTGGGCGATCGACAACCGCGGCGGCACCGGCCAGACCTGGCGCCTGTACGAACACATGGGCACGCCGCTGCTGCGCAGCTTCCTGACCCCGTTGACGATCGGCACCAGCCTCTCCGGGCTCGACAAGACCTACGACGGCAACGGTGTCAGCGGCACGATCTCGTCCTACACGGCCGGCGGCGCCTTCAACCCCAGCCTGCTGTTCGGATCGTCGCTGCGCTACGCGACCGCAGGCAATGGCGTCGGCAGCTATACCACCGGCAACGGCATGCTGCAGATCGGTGGCCTGGCGTCCTCGCAGCAGGGCTACGACATCGGCTACGTGGTCTCCGGCGGCATCGCCATCACCCCGGCGACGCTGACAGTGACGGCGACCTCGGGCTCCAAGACCTACGGCAGCACCCTCAACCTCAGCGGCTACCGCGTTTCCGGTCTGATCGGCAGCGACAGCGTTTCCGCGGTCGCGCTGGGCAGCGCGGGCGCCGGTAGCGGCGCCGCAGTGGGCAACTATGCCGTCACCGCCTCCGGCGCGACCGGCGCAGGGCTGTCCAACTACGTCGTCAACTACGTCGACGGCAGCCTGCGCGTCGATCCGGCGACACTGCGCATCGTCGCCAACGACGCCAACAAGACCTACGGCGGCACCGTCAACCTCAGCGGCTACAGCGTTTCGGGCCTGCTCAACGGCGACACCGTCTCCGGCGTTGCCCTGGGCAGCGCCGGCGCCGGCGCCGGTGCCGGCGCCGCGGTCGGCAACTACGCCATCACCGCCTCCGGCGCGACCGGCGCCGGGCTGTCCAACTACGTTGTCAGCTACGTCGACGGCAGCCTGCGCGTCGATCCGGCCACCCTGCGCATCGTCGCCAACGACGCCAACAAGACCTATGGCGGCACCGTCAACCTCAGCGGCTACAGCGTTTCGGGCCTGCTCAACAGCGACACCGTCTCCGGCGTCGCCCTGGGCAGCGCCGGCGCCGGTGCCGGCGCCGCGGTCGGCAACTACGCCATCACCGCCTCCGGCGCGACCGGCGCAGGGCTGTCCAACTACGTCGTCAACTACGTCGACGGCAGCCTGCGCGTCGATCCGGCCACCTTGCGCATCGTCGCCAGCGATGCCAGCAAGACCGTCGGCAGCACCGCCACCCTCACCGGCTACCGTGTCTCCGGCCTGCTCAACCGCGACACCGTCTCCGGCGTCGCCCTGAACAGTGCCGGTGCCGGCAGCGGCGCTGCGGTCGGCAACTACGCCATCACCGCCTCCGGCGCCACCGGCGCGGGGCTGTCCAACTACACCATCAGCTACGTCGATGGCCTGTTGAACGTGGTCGCCGGCAACGGCGATGGCGGCGGCGCTGTCCAGTTGCCGACCACCACCGTGCAGGCGATCAACACCTCGGTCGCCGCCGCCACGGTGACCAGCGATGCCGGCAGCACGACAGAGACCAGTCCGCAAAAGGCCGACGAGACGGCCAGGCAACTGGCGGCCGCAGCACATGGCGGCAGCAGCGGCACCGTGACGGCCGCCACCGACTCGATCCTGATCGTCGACGGCGGCATCCGCGCCCCGGCGGTCGCCTGCAGCCCGGGCGCGTCCAACGCCTCCGCGGACAGCTGCATCATCCGGCAGTAGCCGGGAATGACCTGACGACACCGCGCGGCGGTGTCGTCGGGTCATGGCACCGCTTTCGTCACGGCCCTCGCCGGCACACGAATCGG
The DNA here is from genome assembly GCF_964278005.1 of uncultured Xanthomonas sp. NCBI lineage: Bacteria > Pseudomonadati > Pseudomonadota > Gammaproteobacteria > Lysobacterales > Lysobacteraceae > Xanthomonas > uncultured Xanthomonas sp. Next base: position 666,048 of record NZ_CAXYKF010000023.1, on the reverse strand, counting down.
CACCGGGCTCTCTGCACGAACGCGCGGCGATCGGTCGCCGACGCGCCCGATTGTTTTTGCTGTTGGCGCAGAGCGTGCGTCGGGATACGCACGGCCGCCTGCGATCAGGCATCCGTCGCCGGCGGCACGCGCGACACTGCGAGCTGTGCATCCGGGCGGCGCGGCAGCAGCAATACGAAGCAGACCGACTCGTTGGGTGCCTGCCTGGCCAGGCCTACCCATCCCCCAAGACGTTCGGCGATGCGCCGCACCAGGTACAGACCGAGCCCCGCGCCCGGCGCATGCCGCGCGCTTTCGCCGCGGTAGTACTTCTGGAACAGCCGCTCGCGTTCGGCAGGCGCGATGCGTTCGCCCGGATTGGCGACCTCCAGCCGCAGCCCTCCGGCACTGCCGCGGACGCGCACGCGGATGGCCATGCCCGCCGGGCAATGGCGGTCGGCATTGGCGAGCAGGTTGCGCACGGCCACCCGCAGCAGTCCGGTGTCGGTGAGCAGACCATCGTCGTCGGTGAGAACCTCGCAGACCACGCGCTGCGGCGGGAAGTCACCGCACAGGTCGTCGAGCAGCACGCGCAGGGCGCACGGCTGCAGCCGCAGTTCCGAGGCCGCCTCGCCCATGCGGTCGTCGGCGAGATACTCGTCCACCAGCGCCAGCAGCCGTTGCGCCGCGTCGCGGATGTTGCCGCAGCGCACGCGATTGCGTTCCGGCGGCGCATCCAGCTTGCGCGCCAGCTGTTGCGCCGAGGTCATGATGACGGCCAGCGGCGTGCGGAACTCGTGCGACACCATCGCCACGAAATCGCGTTGCTCCTGCATGACCTTGCGCTCGGTCTGCAGCAAGCCGCGCAGGTCGTTCTCCAGCGCCTGCCGCCTGCCGATTTCGTTGCGCAGCTCTGCGGTGCGCAAGGCCACGTCACGCTCCAGCGCCAGACCGTGCCTGCGCGCGAGTGCCACCGCGGCCTCGGCATGCCGCCGTTCGCGCAATCGGCGCTGCCGCTCGTAACGGCCGATGAGGAACACGCTCAGCAGCGTCATGTGCAGCATGGTGCCGAACGTGGTGGCGTACTGGGTCCACGCATTGACCGGGACGAATCCGAGGTTGCGCAGGAAGCCCAACATCACCCCCAGATAGAACGGAAAGAACGCGAGCACGAAGAACAGCGCCGGCCGATAGCGTCGCCACAGCAGGTGCAGCCCCAGCCCCGCCAGCAGCAGGATCTCCAGCAGGCCCAGCGACTGCACCGGCTGCATGCCCCAGGCGTAGTGGCCGGCGAGCACGAACACGGCGCAACCCAACGCGACCGCCCACAGCAGACGTGTGCCCCAGCGCACCAGCCGCGGATGAAAGGCGCGCAGGTTCAGTTGCCGGCTGGCGACCTGGAATCCCACCGGCAGACTGCAGGCGATGCTGATGCCCAACAGCGTGTCGCTCCACGCCATCGGCATGCCGGTGACCTGCTGCACCAGGCCGATGGACATCGCTTCGTTGAACACGCAGCCGCCGAGATAGGCCACGAACAGGCCACTCATGCGCGCGCGCGTGGCGAGCCAGAACAGCACGTGCAGGCACAGCAGCAACAGGTAGAAGCCGAAATACAGGCCGAACTGCAGCCCCTCGCGCCGCGAGTGGTTATCGAACGGCAGCCGTTGCCAGACGTCCAGACGGGTGACCAACGCGTTCTTGCTGCGCAACCGCAGCAGCACCTCGTAATCGCCCGCATGCGCTGGCGCGAACTGGAAGACCGGGCTGCGGTAGTCCACCGGCCAATCGCGCCGCGGCACGCGCTCGCCGCTGTCCCCCAGCGCGCGCCAGGCGCCGCCCTCGGGCCGCACGTAGGCCTGCACGTCGTCGAGCAAGGCATTGCTCAATCGCACCATCCAGCCGCCGGGCGGTACACTTTGAACATGAAGAGGCAGGCGCAGCCACACGGTACCGTCGGCGAATCCCGCGTTGAGGCCGGCGGGCAGCCGAGTCCAGCCGGTCGCGGCGGCGGCCTGCACTACGTCCAGTCGGCCGTGCGGATCGTCCAGGCGCTGCAGATACCCGCTCGCATCCTGGTGCGCGCTGGTCAACGGCAGCGCCGCGACCGGGGATGGCGCCGCGTCGGCGGCCACGGCCACGCCCACCACGAGCCATACGCCCACCAGCCAGCGCCACCATTGCGCCATCATTCGCCATACCGCACCGTTGCCAGCCGATGACGTTACAGCAAACCGCACTGCGCGAGGACGCGACTCCATGTCCGAAGTGATCCTGCTCGAGGACGAGCCGGTGCTGTGCGAGGAACTCGGCGAGTTCCTGCAGGATCTGGGCTATATCGCCGTCTGCGTGGACAGCATCGCCGGCTTCCGGCAACGATTCGATCCGGCGCGCCACACCATGGCCGTGATCGACGTCGGTCTTCCCGACGGCAGCGGCCTGGAACTGGTCAGTGAACTGCGGCGTGCCGGCCATCGGCTGGGCATCGTGGTGTTCAGTGCACGCAACACCGCCAGCGACCGCATCGCGGGACTGGAACTCGGCGTGGACCACTACCTGGGCAAGGGCGTCGATCTGGACGAACTCGCCGCCACCCTGGCGTCGCTGGGCCGGCGTCTGGCCCTGCCGCCGCCGGCGGCGCGCTGGGTCCTGGAACTGGCCGCCGCACGCCTGAACGTTCCCAACGCGCCGCCGGTGCCGCTGTCGCGCCAGGATCTGCTGGTGCTGGCCTGCCTGATGCGCCATGCCGGCGAGAGCGTGGGCCACCGCGAGATCGCCGACGCGCTGGGGGTGAACTTCCTCGAGTACGACCGGCGGCGGCTGGACACGCAGATGTACCGCCTGCGGCGCCGCGTGGAGGAGATCAGCGGACGCCCGCTGCCGGTGAAGACCTTGCGCAACAGCGGCTATCGCTTCCACGCGCCGGCGGCGTTGGCGCCCTGAGCGCCGCGGCGTGCCTCGCCGACGCGCCCTGCGGCCTGGCCACCAGTGCGCAAGCTCCGCTGCCGGCTCCCGCAACACGATGGCCCCGAAACGAAAAACGCCGGCGATGCCGGCGTTCTTCTTTACTCGCAGGCGTTGCGGGGCCGATCAGCCCTGCCACTTGCCCAGCGCGGCCAGGCCGTTTTCCTTGGCGCGCTCGTACACCACCTGCTGCGCCTTGGCGAAATTGCCCTTCATGTCCTGCGCCCACAGCTTCAGCGCGGCCTGCTGCATGGCGCGGCCGTAGGAGAAGCTCAGCGGCCACGGCAGGTTGCCGAGCTGGTTCATCGCGTTGAGGTGCGCGGTGGACTGCTCGTCGGTCTGACCGCCGGACAGGAACACGATGCCCGGCAGGATCGCCGGCACAGTGCTCTTGAGGCACATCACGGTGGACTCGGCCACTTCCTCGACACTGGCCTGCTCGTCGCAGTCCTTGCCGGCGATGACCATCGAGGCCTTGAGGATGGTGCCTTCCAGGACCACGTTCTGCTCGTACAGCGCGCCGAACAGCGAACGCAGCGTGGCTTCGGTGACCTCGTAGCAGGTCTCGATGTCGTGGTCGCCGTCCATCAGCACTTCCGGCTCCACCATCGGCACCAGGCCCTGCTCCTGGCACAGCGCCGCGTAGCGGGCCAGCGCATGCGCGTTGGTCTCGATGCACACGCCGGACGGGATGTCCTCGCCGATGGTGATGACCGCACGCCACTTGGCGAAGCGCGCGCCGAGCTTGTAGTACTCCTCCAGGCGCGCACGCAGGCCATCGAGGCCTTCGGTGATCAGTTCGCCCGGCATGCCGGACAGCGGATGCGTGCCCTTGTCGACCTTGATGCCGGGGATGATGCCGTGCTCGGCCATGTACTTGGCGAACGGCACGCCGTCCTTGGTCTTCTGGCGGATCGTCTCGTCATACAGGATCGCGCCGGAGATGTGGTCGCTCAGCTTGGGCGTGGTCAGCAGCAGCTCGCGGTAGGCACGGCGATTCTCTTCGACATTCTCGATGCCCACGCCGGCGAAGCGCTTGGCGATGGTGCTGGTGGATTCGTCGATCGCGATGATGCCCTTGCCCGGGGCGACCATTGCCTGTGCGGTTTCGGCAAGCTGTTCGATGCTCATACGGTTCCTGATGGCTGCAGCGGGGGAACGCCCATTATACCGGGCCGGCCTGCATGCATTCCGTTACCGCGGGAATTGCAAGCGGTTACAGGCGTAGACCGCGCATGTTCCCGGCACGTCAGCCAAGTGCATCCGTCGTTGCGTCACACTGCGCCTCTTCTTCGGCCTGCGCGGTCTGCAGCGGCGCAATGTCCAGGGCCGGCACCGGCGCAGGCGCGCCCTGCGCTGTCGGCAAGGCGATGTCGAGCGCATCGAGCAAGGGCTGCCAGTCGTCGGCACTGCGCGCGCGGCGGTGCGCCAGCAACGCGGCGTGGTGGCGCAGCCCCGGCAGCTGCCAGCGCAGTTCGCAGCAGACGCGATCGACTTCCTCGGCCGCTTCCGGCGCGGCGATCAGCCACGGCAGTTGCTCGACCATCTTGCCGGCGCCGGAATCGTGGATGGCCATGATGTAGCCCACGATCAACAGCAGCAGATGCTGCAAGGCCGCGCGCTCGTCCTCGCGCAGGTCGCCGCCGCGCTGCAGCCGCAACGCCTCGTCGCGCGCCCGCTCCAGGCCGTCGAGCAGGGCCGCCACCACCTCGCGCAGGTGCTGCGGATCGTGCGCCGGCGCCTGTTCCAGCGCGCAGTCGCGCAGGCGCTCGGTCAGCAGGTCGACCACGTCGCGCGGGAACTGTCCGGGCACAACGCGCAGCGCGATGCGCATCCGCGCCAGCGCCTGCGCATGGCCCTGCTCGCGTTCGAACAACCCATCCAGCGCTTCGGCACAGGAGATCAACCGGCCCAGCGGCGACAGCGCCGACGCGCCGACCGGATAGCCGGAGCCGTCGATGCGTTCGTGGTGCTCGCGTGCGGCCGCGGCCTGCTGCGCCGAGTACACGCCGGATTCGCCCAGCAGCGCGGCGCTGATCACCGGGTGCACGCAGCGCATGCGCCACTGCGCGAAGTCCTGCTGCGCCTCCGGAATCTCCAGCACCACCGGATCCACGTACATCTCGCCGAGATCGTGCAGCAGGCCGACTTCCGCGGCCTCGCGCATCGCCGCATCCGAGCGCGACAGCAGCGCCGCCAGCCAGGACACCAGCATCGCCACCCGCACCGCGTGCGAGAACGCGGCCGGCCGGGTCTGGCCGAGGGTGGTCAGCAAGGTGCCCGGCGCGCCCAGCGTGCGGGCGCGGGCCAGCATGGCCATCACCGGCTGCGCCTGCTCGCCCAGCAACTGCCGCAGGTGCGGGTGTTCGTCCAGTTCGCGCTGCGCGGCCAGCTGCACTTCGCTCGGGCGCAGTTCCTCGCAGAACGCCAGCGAGGATTCCAGCGGACGCAGCAGGCGCCGCGCGATCAGGCGCTCGCGCAGGCCGGCGTTGATGCGCTGGCCCTTGGCGACGAGCAGGATGCCGCGGCGGTCGCGGATATCCTCGGTGACCACCAGCTCGCGCGTGGCCGAGGCCTGGATCAGGTGTTCAAGGCAATGCGTGCCGGGGCGCTCGGGCAGGTCCAGCCCGAGTTCGGCGTGCGCGCTTGGGGACGTCATGGGGGTGTCGCACGATCAGGGAACGGGAGGGCGCCGCGCCGTTCCATGCGCGATCGAACAGGTATTGCCGACGGCGCGGCGGCCGGGGCCGCCGCGCCGCGTCCTTCAGAGTTCGCCCAGGCCGCTGGCACGGCCGTCCGGGCCGACCTCGAGCAGGCGCAGGGTGTTGGTCGCGCCGTGGGTTTCCATGTGCTCGCCGCTGGTGAACACCACGCGGTCGCCCGGCGCCAGCAGGCCGGCTTCGACCAGCACGCGGATCGCGCCGCGCGCGGCCTCGCGCGGGGTCAGGCCGCGGCTGTCGAAGTTGATCGGGAACACGTCGCGCATCATCGCCATGTGCCGGCGCGCGCCGTCGTGGCGGGTCACCGCGAAGATCGGCGCCTTGGCGCGGAAGCGCGACAGGTAGCGCGGGGTGCCGCCGGATTCGGTCATCGCCACGATCGCGCGCACGCCCACGTGCTGGGACAGGAACATCGTGGCCATGGCGATGGCCTGGTCGGCGCGCTCGAGGTTGCGCGGGGCCATGCCGAAGTCGGTCTCGGTCTCGAACTGGCGCTCGGCGCCCAGGCAGATGCGCGCCATCGCCTCGACCGCGCGGATCGGATAGGCGCCGGCGGCGCTCTCGGCCGACAGCATCACCGCGTCGGTGCCGTCGATCACCGAGTTGGCCACGTCCAGCACTTCGGCGCGGGTCGGGATCGGGCTTTCCACCATCGACTGCAGCATCTGCGTGGCGGTGATCACCACTTTGTTCTGCGCCAGCGATTCCTTGATGATCTTCTTCTGCAGGCCCGGCAGCTCGGCGTCGCCGATTTCCACGCCCAGGTCGCCACGCGCGACCATCACCACGTCCGAGGCCTCGACGATCTCGCTCAGGTTCTCGATCGCCTCGGTGCGCTCGATCTTGGACACCAGCGCCGCGTCGCAGCCGTGCGCGCGGGCGATGCGCCGCGCCTCGTTCATGTCCTCGGCGTTGCGGCAGAACGACACCGCGATGAAGTCCACGCCGATCTTGGCGACGATGCCGATCAGTTCCTTGTCGCGCTCGGTCAGTGCGCCCAGCGACAGGCCGCCACCCTGCTTGTTGAGCCCCTTGCGATCGGACAGCACGCCATCGTTGAGCACGCTGGTGACGATGCGCTCGCCCTGCACCTCGACCACCTTCAGCTGCATCAGGCCATCGTCCAGCAGCAGCACGTCGCCCGGCGCCACGTCCTGCGGCAGACCCAGGTAGCTGACGCCGACCTGGCTGGCGTCGCCCGGCGCGGCATTGGGGTCGGCGATGAGGTCGAAGCGGTCGCCGAGCTTGAGCGAGACCTTGCCCTGGGCGAAGCGCTCGATGCGGATCTTCGGACCGGGCAGGTCGGCGAGGATGCCGATCTCGGCACCGACGCGGGCCGCGGCGGCGCGCACTTCGGCGGCGCGCTTGGCCTGGCCGGACGGATCGCCGTGGCTGAAGTTCAACCGCACCACGTTGACGCCGGCGCGGAACAGATCCTCGAGCACGCCGGGCGGGTCGGTGGCCGGACCGAGGGTGGCGAGAATCTTGGTGCGGCGCTGGCGTTCGATCATGATGGCATCCTTGGAAAAAGCGCTCAAAGCTAGCACACGCGCCCATCACACAGCATGGCATTTCGGCATAGACGCACGCGCTTCCCGGCATAGCGAGCGGACAATGCGGGACAGTATGTGGTCATGCCACGCCAACAGCCGCCGGCCCGCGGCCACCGCGCGGCCACCGCGCGGGCAGGCGACGCAGCATGCGCAGCCAGCGCCCTGTGCGCCGGACGCACCGGCGCACGTGCCCATTCAGGCCGCGACGAGCGCCGGCAACTGCGCCGGCGACTGCGCCAGCACATCGGCACCGGCCTGGCGCAGCTCCTCGGCATCGCCGAAGCCCCACAGCACGCCGATGCTGCGCATGCCGTGATGGCGCGCGCCGTCGATGTCCATGCGCCGGTCGCCGATCATGCGGCACTGCGCCGGCACGACAGAGAGCCGGCGCAGCGCCTCGGCGATCAGGTCCGGCTTGGCCCGCCGCGCGCCGTCGTCGCTGGCACCGACGATCTCCTCGAAGCGGGCGCCGAACGGCAACTGCTCGACGATGCGCCGCGCGAAGCGTTCGTTCTTCGAGGTCACCACCGCCAAGCGGTGACCGGCCGCAGCCACCGCCTCCACCGCCGCGCCGATGTCCGGGAACACCGTGTGCTCGCGCCAGCCGTGGCTGTCGTAGCGGCTGCGGTACAGCGTCAAGGCCTGCTCCACCAACGCCGCATCGCCGCCGAAGTGCTGCTGGAAGCTGTCGCGCAGCGGCGGGCCGATCCAGGCGCGCAACTGCGCCGGGGTCGGCAGCGGCTGGCCCAGTTCGGCGAAGGCATGGCGCAGGCTGCCGACGATGCCGGCCTCCGAATCGACCAGGGTGCCGTCCAGGTCGAAGAACAGGACGTCGGCGGCGCTCACGCGCCGCGCGCCTGCAGCGCGGCCACCGCCGGCAGGGTCTTGCCTTCCAGGAACTCCAGGAACGCGCCGCCGCCGGTGGAGATGTAGCTGACCTGCTCGGCGATGCCGTACTTGTCGACCGCGGCCAGGGTGTCGCCGCCGCCGGCGATGGAGAACGCCGACGAGGCGGCGATCGCCCGCGCCAGGGTCTCGGTGCCCTTGCCGAAGGCGTCGAACTCGAACACGCCGACCGGGCCGTTCCAGACCACGGTGCCGGCCTTGGCGATCAGCTCGGCGTAGTGCGCGGCGGTCTGCGGCCCGATGTCCAGGATCAGGTCGTCGTCGGCGACATCGGTGACCGCCTTCACCGTGGCCTCGGCGTCGGGCATGAACTGCTTGGCCACCACCACGTCGCTGGGCAGCGGGATCGCCGCGCCGCGCGCATTGGCGTCGGCCACGATCTTGCGCGCGGTGTCGAGCAGGTCCGGCTCGCACAACGACTTGCCGACCGCATGCCCGGCCGCGGCGATGAAGGTGTTGGCGATGCCGCCGCCGACGATCAGCTGATCGACCTTGTCCACCAGGTTGGACAGCAGTTCCAGCTTGGTCGAGACCTTGCTGCCGGCGACGATCGCCAGCAGCGGCTTGGCCGGTTGCTCCAGCGCCTTGGCCAGCGCATCCAGCTCCGCCATCAGCAGCGGGCCGCCGGCGGCGACCGGGGCGAACCTGATCACGCCATGGGTGGACGCCTGCGCACGGTGCGCGGTACCGAACGCGTCCATCACGAACACGTCGCACAGCGCCGCATACTTTTTCGCCAGGGCCTCGTCGTCCTTGCCCTCGCCGACGTTCATGCGGCAGTTCTCCAGCAGCACGATCTGCCCGGGCTGCACGTCCACGCCATCGACCCAGTCGCGGATCAGCGGCACGTCGACGCCGAGCAGCGCAGCCAGGCGGATGGCCACCGGCTCCAGCGAATCCTCCTGGGTCCACACGCCTTCCTTGGGCCGGCCCAGATGCGAGGTCACCATCACCGCCGCGCCCTGTTCCAGCGCGTGCTTGAGCGTCGGCACAGAGGCCAGGATGCGCTGCTCGGAGGTGATCAGGCCATTGTCGATCGGCACATTCAGATCTTGCCGGATCAGCACGCGCTTGCCGGACAGGTCGAGATCGGTCATTCGCAGGATGGACATGTGATTGCTCGCTTTCGTGGGATTGCAAAGGGAAAACCGCGCCATCGGTGCAGTATCGGCGTCGGCATCGGAACGTCGGGTGCACGCCGTTCGGCCGATCGCCGCGCAGCGGCGAAACCGCCATTGTCCGGCGTCGGCCGCACAGCGGCAAATCGGTGGGGGACGGTGCGCTGCCCCGCGCGCGCGGCGCGGCGTGCGCGCCGTCGCCGCGGGATCGATCAGCCCGTGCCCTCGCCGGCGCCGGGTTTGCGCAGCAGGCTGAGCGCGAAACCGACCACCAGCAGCGCACCGCCGACCAGCAGCGCCCACAGCAGCCAGGTCTTCCAGTCGCGCGGCGGCGGTGGCGCCTGCAGCGCCGCGGCACCGGCCAGTGGCTGCGCCGCGCCGAGGCTGGCAGTGGCCGGCGCCCATTGCGGCCCACGCTGGGTGTGCAAGGCCTGCAACGCGGCGGCCAGCGGCGCCTGCGCACGCTGGGTGCGCGCACTGCCGGCGGCCAGCGCATAAGGCGGCGCGCCCTGCGCCAGGAACACCAGCGTCTCCGGCTGGTAGCCCAGGCGCAGCGCCGGCCGCTGCCGGCCCGGGTCCTGTGCCGCCAGCAACCGCCAGTAGCGGTCGCGCACCGGCGCAGTCAGCGCCTGCGGCGGCGAGCGGCTGCCGCCACCCACCTGGTAGGCCAGCCATGGACCGGCGCGGTCCTGCCACGGCGCCTCGGCGCTGTCGCGGCTCTGCACGCGCCATTCGATGGCGTTGTTGCCGGGCAAAGCGATGTCGACGCGCGTCACCGGGTAGCGCCCCGGCGACACGAAGGCATAGCCGTGCTGCGCGGGATCGGTGCTCGCCGCGTCCAGTTGTTGCCAATGCCAATCGGCGACGACCGGCGTCGGTGCCAGTTCGGCCTCCACCCCGGTCAGCGGCGGCGCGCCGGCACCGGCCAGCGGCAGCAGGCGCAGATAGCGCACTTCGCGGCCGATGGGGATGCGCAGTTGCTGCAGCCGGCGCCCCTGGTTGCTGAGGTCGACCAGGGTCGCATCGGCCACCAGCACCTCCCAGTCGCGCAGATCGTCGCTGCCCTCGACGCGGTAGCGCGCCTGCTGTGGCTGCGCAGCGGCGGCCCATTGCAGCGACAGCGCGCGCAGCGGCGCATGCAACGCGCTGGCATCGACCAGCCAGCCGGCAGCGCCCGCGTCGGAGCCAGCGCCGGCCACGCGGGTCTGGATGCGGCGCACACTGCCGTCGCTGTCGCGCTCGGCGATCAGCTCCAGATCCGGGGTCCGCCCGTCGGGCGCCGCCGGCAGCGGAAACCACGGCAACGGCTGCCGGCGCGGCGCCGTCTCGGCCTGCTCGGCGGCGAACAGGGCCGCCGGCAGCGGGTCGCCGGCCGCGTTGAACACCTCCACGTCGCCCAGCGAGGCGCGCTGCGCGCTGCGGTAGACCGCATCGTCGAGCTGCACGCGATAGGCGCCGGCATCGGCGTCCTGCAGGGTCAGCGGCCACTGCTGGGCGTAGTCGTCGCGCTGGCTGGTCGCGAACGCGCACAGCGGCAACCCGGCCAGCAACAATGGAAACAGCGCACGTCGGATCATGGGATGGCCTCCTCGGCCGGTTCGGCAGCGCGCGGCGGCGCCGGCGCCAGATAGCCGACCACCGTACACAACAACCCGTACGCGATGAACGAGGCGATGCCGGCGACGTTGCCGAGGTTGCCGCGGTCCACCAGCAGCAGCTTGCCCAGCACCACCGCCATCAATACCGCGCCGGCCAGCCACAGGCCGCGCTGGCCGCGCCGCGAGCCCAGCACCCAGCCAAGCACGCCCAGCACGCTCCAGACCACGGTCAGGCTGGTCTGCGCCACGCCATTGCCGAGCACGCCGGGCCACGGCACCGCCGCCCAGTAATGCACCGCATGCAGGGTGACGCTGGTGATCCACAGGAAGCCGGCACCGGCCAACAGCTGGGTGCGCCAGGGCCGCAGCAGCCCCGGCAGCTCCGCGGTGCGGGTCCAGCGCACGCCCAGGACCAGCAGCGCCAGTTGGGTCAGTTCCAGCGGATTGAGCACCGGCACCCAGGGCAGCGGCGCGCTGCTGCCGGGCAGGCCCAGGCTGTACAGCCAGGCCACCGACAGCAGGCCGAAGTAGGTGCTCTGCAGCGCGCTGCGGCACGGCGCGAATGCCGCACCCAGCGGAGCCGCCAGCCAGTTCCAGCGCCACAGCGACAGCGCCGTCGCCAGCAACCAGGGCGCCAGCAACAGCATCCAGCGCCAGCCGGCGGCGAGCTCGCTGTGCAGCGCGATCCAGGTGCACAGCAGCCCGACCACGCTGGGCCACACCAGCCACCACACGAACTGCGCCGCACGCGCGACGCCGCCACCGCTGTCGCGCAGGCACAGCAGGCTGCGCACGCCGAGCACCGCGAACAGCGCCCAGGCCCAGGCGCCATGCCCGGCGAACGGCTGCCCGTGCACATCGGCCTGCCAGACCGCCAGCGGCAAGGCCAGGGCCAGGCCACCCAGCGTGGTCGCGGCCAGCGCCAGTGCCGGCCAGCGCCGCTGCGCCTCGGCGGCGAGCCAGCCGCTGACCGCGACCCAGGCGAGCAGCACGTCGGCACGCGCGTCGGCGTCGACGAATCGCACGATCTCGGTGACGCCGATCCCGCACCACCAGAACAGCCCCCACACGTAGTAGCCCAGCGCCGGCACGGCGGCCCGCCCACGGCGGTAGCACCAGGCGCTGGCGAAGCCGGCCAGCGCCAGCAGCAGCCCGCTCATGAAGGTGGCGTTGGCCACCGCCTGGGTGTCCTGGGCGATGTCCTCCACGCCCACCAGGAAACCGAACGACGCCGCCAGTTGCAGGCCGGCGCCGCTGAACTGCGGCAGCCAGCGCCGTTGGCGCAGGCCCAGCCACGCCAACGCCGCCCCCTCCAGCGCGAACACGCTGGCGGTCGCGCGCGCGGACAGCGCCAGCGGCACCGCCAACGTGGCGAACCCCACCGCCAGCACCGCATACGCCTGCCCCAGCACCGCGAAGCTCGCGCGCCGGATCAGCGCCGCCGCCAGCAGGGCATAGATCGCCGCCAGTCCCAGCGCACACAGCGCCAACGGCAGGCCGTCGCCGCGCAGCAGCCCCGCCTGCAGCGAAAACGCGATCAGCGGCGTGCCGAACACCAGGCTGCCGTCGATCAGCGTGCTGCGCGCTGCCTGGCGCCGCGCGTACAGAATCGGGATCACCAGATAGAAGGCGAAGAACAGCAGCAGGAACGGCTCGGTGCTGGCGAACTTCTCGGGCCGGTACTGCAACACGCCCCACAGCGTGCCAATGCCGAAGGTGAAGCCGAACCCGAGCAGGTTCAGCACCCGCCACGGCCGGTACCAGGCGATCGCGAACACCGCCGCATTGAGCAGCGCGTAGTAGGAGAACAACGCGACGTGGTTGCCGCTGCCGGTGGACAGCCATAGCGGCGCGAGGAAGCCAGCCAGCGTGCCCAGCACCGCCAGCGTGCGCGATTCCTGCGCCACCGCCAGCACGCACATGCCCGCGACCAGGGCGACGCTCAGCGCCAGCGCCGCGCCGGCGGGGATCAGCCCGGACAGCTTGAAGGCGGCGAACACGGTCAGCAGCAGCACGCCGATCGCCCCGCCCTGCAGGGCGAGGGCGAAGCTGCGCTTGCGCGTGCGCTGGCGCCAGCCGAAGGCCAGGCCGGCCAGCGACGCGGCGGCGATGCCGGCGTAGCGCAGCTCGATCGGCATGCGCAGCCAGCCCTGGTCGCCGGCGTACTTCAGCAGCGCGGCGACACCGGCCAGCAGCACCAGCATGCCGATCTTGACCGGGACATTGCCCTCGGTGAACCAGCGTTTGATCCCGCCCAACAGCCGTTCGATCGGATCCGGCCCACGCGGCGCGGCGGGCTGGGCCGTCGCGGCGGTGCGCGCCTGGGCTTGCTGCTGCTCGGCGCGTTCGACCGCGGCGGCCAGCGTCGCGAAATCCTCGTCCCTGGGAGGCACCGGCAAGGGCGGCGGCAGCGGCGGCGGCGCCGCGGCGTGCTCGGCGAACGGGTCTGGACGCGGAAGGTCGAGGCCGACGACGAACGGCATGCCCTCCGCCTCGGGCTCAGGTTCGGCGACGGCGGCCTGAACCTCTGCGGCAGCGGCCGCGGAATCGGCGCGATCCGTTGCGGCGGCAGGCGTGGCGGCGGCCATCCGCGCCACCTGCGCCTCCAGTGCGGCGAGCCGCTGGCGCAGGCGCGACTGCCCGACCAAGGCCACGATCGACAGCAGTGGCAGCGCCAGCACCACCAGCGCCGCAAACACCACCAGCACGACCAACTTGTCCATTCGTCTCACATCTCCAAAGGCGGTGGTGCGGCGCCCGTGGCGCGCACCGGGAGCCCGGCGGCGCCGGACCTGGCGCAGATGGTAGACGAGTTCGGCGCCGACATCGGCCCACGGACGGGGCCGCAGCCCAGTCAGCGCAAGGCCCGGCGTTCCGACAAACGGTCTTCACACCGCCCTCAAGTCCCGTGCACCGGCGGCCGCTACACCCCTTATCGCGTCGTCCGTCTGCTGTTTTCTCCCACCCCACCGGCAGCATGAATGCACCTACCCGCCCACCCCGCCGACGCGGGGATCGATGACCATATTCGCGCCGTCGTCGGCTTGTCCGACCAGTTGCTCGGCCAGTTGCGCCGCTCGCTGCAGGGGATCGATGCGATCAACCGCACCACCCACATGATCTCCATGAACGCGCGCATCGAGTCGGCGCGGATCGGCGCCGCCGGACGCGGCTTCAGCGTGATCGCGCAGGAAATGGACGGGCTGTCGCGACGCGTGGCCGAGGCCACCCAGGACCTGGACAAGGTCGCCGCGCGCACCAGCGCGGAGATGCGGCAGACACTGGGCCGCCTGCAGGACGACGTGCGTCGCACGCGGCTCAGCGAGCTGGCCCTGAGCAACATCGACCTGATCGACCGCAACCTCTACGAGCGCAGTTGCGACGTGCGCTGGTGGGCCACCGACGCGGCGGTGGTCGCCGCGTCGCGTGCCGACAGCGATGCCGAGGCGCTGGCCTACGCCTCGCGGCGCATGGGCCAGATCCTGGATTCGTACACGGTCTACTTCGACCTGATCCTGGCCGGAAGCGATGGCCGCATCCGCGCCAACGGCCGGCCACGGCAGTTCGGCTCGGTCGGCAGCGACGTCTCCGCGCAGCCATGGTTCGAACACGCGATGCGCACGCGCAGCGGCGAGGAATTCGGCTTTCAGGACGTGCATGCCAGCGCGCTGGCCGACGGCGAGCGCGTGCTGGTGTACGCCTGCACGGTGCGCGACGGCGGTCGCGTCGATGGCCGCGTGCTGGGCGTGCTGGGCATCGTGTTCCGCTGGGACGCGCTGGCGCAGACGATCGTGCAGCGCACGCCGCTGTCCGAATCCGAATGGGGCCGCAGCCGCGTCTGCATCGTCGATGCGCAGGGCCGGGTGCTGGCCGACTCGGCCGGGCGCATGCTGCAGGACCGGATCGACTTCGACGGCCGCGATGCCTTGTTCAAGCAGCCGCGCGGCGCGGTGCTGATCGATCTCGACGGCCGGCCGCACTGCATCGCGCACGCCGCCTCTCCCGGCTACGAAACCTACCGCACCGGCTGGCACTCGCTGATCCTGCAGGCGCTGTAGGCCGCACACACTGGCGCCCACCGCAAAAGCGGCAGCGGATCACAGGCTGCCGCGTGCGGTGTCGGCACAGCCGCCTGTCCGGCACCCGCAGACCGTGTGCCGACGACTGCGACGACCTCATCGGCAGGGCGTCGTCTCTGCCTGAACGCCCGTGCGTACTGTATTGACGGCGTCATTTCGCCATGCCTAAGCTCGTCGCGCCGCGTTGATGCCGCGCCGACGCATCGCCTCGACGCGACCGGTGCACTCTGGATTGCAGACGCCACTTCCCAGGTAAACGGACATGACCATGAAACCCTTTCGCACCCTGCTGATCTCGGCCCTGCTGGCCGGGTCTTTCGCCGCTCCCGCCCTGGCCGAAAAGGTCGACAATCCGGATCTCTACACCGCCGATGCGGTCAAGAAGAACATCGTCATCGGCAAGACCACCAAGGAGCAGGTGCGCGCGATCTATGGCGAGCCCAATTACGTCTCCAGGACGTCCGGAAAGGAAGGCGGCTACGAGAAGTCCTGGAGCTATCGCCCCGGCGAATCTCACGGCGAGAAGGCGCGCAAGACCGCGACCGGCCTGCTGAAGCGGATGCTGCCCGGTTACTACACCGGCCCGGCGATCAACGAAGCGCAGGAGCATGGCGTCGGCGCGCGCAACGTCAAGTCGTACGACCTGGAAGTGGAATTCGACGCCAAGGGCGTGGTCACCGATTACCAGCAGACCGAAAGCAACCAATCGCGCGACGCGCTGTAATCGCGAGGCCGAGCCAGCCTGCGGCAGCCGACGCGCCGCGGCAAGGCCAGCGGCTCGCCACAACGCAAAAGGAGCGCGTCAGCGCTCCTTTTGCGTTGTGGCCTCGACCTGTGTACGTGACAGCGCCAGAACGGGCCGAGCGCTGCACGGGAACAGACGCATCCCGCCAGTCGCATGGCCGAGACCACTCCAGCACCTGGACAAGGTCGCCGCACGCACCTCAGAACCGGCCCTGGTCAGTATCGACCTGATCGCACCTCCACGAGCACTGTGACGACATGCGCTGGTGGGCCTGAAACACGTCGCAAGGACTCCATCGGCTCTCGCAGAACCACTCCGGCCATGAAGAGTGGATCTCGCGTTGGGACCGATGCAATCATCGTGGATGCGGCAAGCGACCACCCCTGCTTGCATGCGAAAGTCGAGGAAAGCAATAAAGACGCAACGAAAACGGCGGAAAACTGGCCACGCAAGGCCGATGCGCAGCCAATGACCGTCCAACATCCCTCCATTTGCAACTCAAAAACGAGCAGATATGGATTGCCTTACGCTACAGGACAAGTACCCGGACCTCTATTTCTTCTGGCTGGAAAAGCTTGGCCTGTATTACGCAGCCGGCGAAGAGAACAAGACATACCTGATCGAAAGCAATGGAGACATCGTCTACCAATCGCCCGAAGAGACGTTCGCCGATTTAAATGGAAGCCACTTCCCCTACAACTGGGACAAGTGGGAAACGGATTTCAACCGTCAGATCGATTACTGGATAGAAATCCATTTTTCAGGGAAATTCATTACCAACTCGATTTTCTCCCTTCGGAACGGCAACCTTGTCCGCTTACTTGAAGACGAGCTCATCCTGCATGCAGTCCCCATAACGCCGCAACGACTGTTGCTGCAAGTGGCCAAGGACAAGGACAATCCCTTGTCCCAGATCAGCATCCACCTCTACGACACGCTTAGAAACGAACGCCGGGAACTATGGGAAGGCCCTTACCGGGAAGAACCATTTTCTGTTCATCGCGTGCGCGGCGCGGAGTATTTCTTTTCGATCTGGATTCGCGACGACGAAAATCCCATCGATCACTACACACACAAGATTTTCCAGCTATATACCGCCGAAGGAGAACCGCTGGTAGATTTTGAAACGACCCGGGGACAGGGCGGCGGAGACACCTGTTTCGATCTCTCCCAACGAGGCATGGGAATCACTCACAGAATTCTGGACAAACCCATCCTTCTATCTTCGAGCTGGTATTTCAACCGCTATGAGGCATGCGATGTACTGATCGACAGGAAAGGCAATAACTACGGGGAATTTTATTACATTGCGGGACAGGTACCCTCGTATTTCGGCAAGACCTCGACCAGACATCCGAAGTACATCGACAAGAAAATTCTGTGCCTTGCGCTGCCCGAACGCGATCATCAGCCGCCGTGCCTGACGATCCTCAACGAGGACGGCAGCAGGATCGTGACGGAATTCGAGTGTCCGTGGCTTTTTTTCAACCTATCCGCAACGCTCGTCAAAGACAAATCCATCTTCGGCAAGACCTGCCTTGTGGTGATCGACAAGGAATGCCACGCAAGGCTTATCGGCCTCGATGGAAAGGAAATCGAAAACACCACGCCCATTCCCCTGAAAAGCATCGACCCCAGAATGAACTATCCGAAGCTTTTCGCGAAGCAATGCCGGCAATAGCAGTGCATCGAATTGGCTTCAAGCCAGGCAGGTCTCGAGTCCATCCGGATCCCCAGCCTGAACAGTGCCGCCGCGACCGCACGAACATCGACCCGGGGCAGGAAGCACCTGCACGATCCGTCCGGCAAGCCGGCGTGCGACACCTGGAGCGTGTCATGTCCTTTGGGACATGCAGGCACGGGACCTGCGCCATTCCATCCGGGCACGTCATCGCCCACAAAAAAAGCGCCGCAAGGCGCTTTCTTTGTGGGCGACGCCAGGCGGCTTACTTCGCCACCACCTTGACCATTTCCAGGCACTTGTTGGAGTAGCCCCACTCGTTGTCGTACCAGGACACCAGTTTGACGAAGGTGCCGTCCAGGGCGATGCCGGCATCGGCATCGAAGATCGAGGTGCGCGCGTCGCCGCGGAAATCGGTGGCCACCACCTTGTCTTCGGTGTAGCCGAGGATGCCCTTCAGCGCGCCTTCGCTCTGCGCCTTCACCTCGGCGCAGATCTCGGCGTAGGTGGCCGGCTTTTCCAGTTCCACGGTCAGGTCGACCACCGACACGTCCGAGGTCGGCACGCGGAAGCTCATGCCGGTGAGCTTCTTGTTCAACTCCGGGATCACCACGCCGACCGCCTTGGCCGCACCGGTGCTGGACGGAATGATGTTCTCCAGGATGCCGCGGCCGCCGCGCCAATCCTTGTTGCTCGGGCCGTCCACGGTCTTCTGGGTGGCGGTGGCCGCGTGCACGGTGGTCATCAGGCCGCGCTTGATGCCCCACTTGTCGTTGATCACCTTGGCCAGCGGCGCCAGGCAGTTGGTGGTGCAGCTGGCGTTGGAGACGATGGCCTGGCCGGCGTAGGTGCTGTCGTTGACGCCATACACGAACATCGGCGTGTCGTCCTTCGACGGCGCCGACAGGATCACCTTCTTGGCGCCGGCGTCCAGGTGCTTCTGCGCGGTTTCCTTGGTCAGGAACAGGCCGGTGGACTCGATCACCACGTCCACGCCGACCTCGCCCCACTTCAGCGCCGCCGGATCGCGTTCCTGAGTCAGGCGGATCTTCTTGCCGTTGACCAGCAGATGATTGCCGTCGACCGACACCTCCGCCTGGAAGCGGCCGTGCACGGAGTCGTACTGCAGCATGTAAGCCAGATAATCCGGCTCGAGCAGGTCGTTGATGGCGACGATCTCGATGTCGCTGCCGAAATTCTGCACCGCCGAGCGCAGCACGTTGCGCCCGATGCGACCGAAACCGTTGATGCCGACCTTGATTGCCATTTCAGTAGCTCCTGCGGCCGCGCCTGGCGCGGCGGATGGAAGGGGAAATCCCATTCTAGCAGGCCGGCCGCGCCACGCCGGACACGCCGGTTTGATCAGGATCAAGGCGGCATGGGGCGGCGCGCCGGACACTGCGTCCACACCCAACCGAGACTCCACCATGCGCACCACCTCCCCCCTCCTGCTCGCCGGCCTGGCCGCCGCCCTGACCCTGTGCGCCCTGCCGGCGCTGGCGCAGTCGCAAGGCGACTGGACCATCGGCATCGGCGCCCACCAGGTCAACCCGAAGTCCGACAACGGCACGCTCGCCGGCGGCACCCTGCCGCTGCGCATCGACAGCAACATCCGGCCGACGGTGACCTTCGAGTACTTCGTGCACCAGGACCTGGGCGTGGAAGTGCTGGCCGCGCTGCCGTTCGAGCACGACATCAGCGTCAAGGGCGTGGGCAAGGTCGGCAGCACCAAGCACCTGCCGCCGGTGGTGTCGCTGCAGTACCACTTCAACAGCGCCGGCAAGGTCTCGCCGTTCGTCGGCGCCGGCCTCAACTACACCACCTTCTTCAGCGAGAAGACCACCGGCGCGCTGGCCGGCAGCAAGCTCAAGCTGGACGACTCCTGGGGCCTGGCCGCGCATGCCGGCGTGGACATCGCGCTCACCGACAAGTCGGCGCTGCGCGTGGACATGCGCTGGATCGACATTGACAGCAAGGTCAAGGTCAACGGCAGCGACCTGGGCACCGCGCACATCGATCCGCTGGTGTACGGCCTGGCCTACGTGATGAAGTTCTGAGACGGGCGCCGGCGCCGCTGCGACCTGCGGCGCCGGCGGCAACAGGATCGGCGCCGCTCGCGGCAGCGGCGCCATTCCGGAGCATGGCCGTACCGGATCGACGCGCGGGCCGCACACGCGGCCTCGCCGGAGCGCAGCGCGTCCGCCCCGCTTCTCTGGCAGACTACGCGCCACACGGATGTGGATCGGTGCCCGCCGGGCCGACACGGGGTTCGCATCCGCCCACTCGTCGTCCACCGGGGTCTCCCATGCCGCCACGCCTGTTCCGTCGCCTTGCCGTCGCCGCCCTCGCCAGCATCGCCCTGCCCGCCGCGGCGCAGTCGGCCGGCCACTTCACCACCAGCTACGGCCTGCACGGCATGGTGCCGGGGTCGTCCAACGGCACGCTGCGCGGCAGCGATCAGCGCTTCGACGCCGACGTCGCGCCGGCCGTGTCGTTCAGTTACGAATACTTCTTCCGCGGCAACCTCGGCGTGGAGATCCAGGGCCTGGTCGGCCAGCAGAAGATCGGCCTGGACCGCGGCGGCGATATCGGCAGCGCCTGGATGCTGTCGCCGACCATCTCCCTGCAGTACCACTTCAACGGCAACGGCGACATCTCCCCGTTCGTCGGCGCCGGCCTCAACTACACCGCCTTCCTCGGCAGCGACGGCAAGGGCGCGTTTTCGTCCAACGACGTGAAGTTCAAGGACAGCATTGGCCCGGCGCTGCATGCCGGCGTGGATTTCGCCGTCGGCGAGCGCAGCGCGATCCGCGTGGATGCGCGCTGGACCGGCATGCGCAGCGACGTAGAGGTGGACGGCAGCACGCTCGGCAAGGCCAAGCTCGATCCGGTCACCTACGGCGTCGCCTATCTGATGTATTTCTGAGCCTGCAGCCGGGTCGTGTCCTCGGACGCGGCTCGGCGCGGTCGGCGACGCCGTCTGGCAGCGGCGTCCGCCGTGCTGAGCGGCAACGCAACAGACCTGACGCGCGTCATGGCCGCGTCGTCGGCGCCGGCTAGAATCGGCGCATGAAAATCTCTCCCTTCGTTCGCACCGCGCTCGCCGCGGCCCTCGCCGCCGCACCGTCCGCCGCCTTCGCCTGGGGTCCGCTGGGCCACCGCCTGGTCGCCGATCTCGCCGACACCCAGCTCACCCCGCAAGCCCGCGCGCAGGTCCGCACCCTGCTGCAGGGCGAACCCGACCCGACGCTGGCCGGTGTGGCCAACTGGGCCGACCAGCTCCGCGAACACGATCCCGACCTGGGCAAGCGCAGCGCGCGCTGGCATTACGTCAACCTGGCCGAGAACGACTGCCACTACGAACAAACCCGCGACTGCCCGGACGGCAACTGCGCGGTCGAGGCGCTGCGCCGCCAGGCCGCGATCCTCGCCGACCGCAGCCAGCCGCAGGCCGCGCGTGCGCAGGCGTTGAAGTTCGTCGTGCATTTCGCCGGCGACGTGCAGCAGCCGCTGCATGCCGGCTACGCCCGCGACAAGGGTGCCAACACCGTGCAGATCCAGTTCGAGGGCAAGGGCAGCAATCTGCATTCGCTGTGGGACAGCGGCCTGCTGCGCAGCCGCGGGCTGGACGAGCAGGCCTACCTGGCCGAGCTGGAAAAGCAGCCGTTGCCGGCGCCCTCGCCGGCGGGCAGCGCGCTGCCGCCACCGGCCGCGGCGTGGGCCGAGGCCTCCTGCAGGATCATGCTGCGTCCGGGCTTCTATCCGCCCGGCGCCACGCTGCCGGCCGATTACGTGACGACCTGGCGCCCGGTCGCCGAAGCGCAGTTGCGCCAGGCCGGTGCCGACCTGGCGGCAACCTTGAACGCGGCGCTGGGCAAGTAAGCCCGGCGCACCGTGCAGGAGCGGCTTCGGCCGCGATGGACTTTCCCAGGCAAGCCCATCGCGGCTGAAGCCGCTGCTACGAGAGCGTTACGCAGAATTCAGCTGTGCCCGCGTCCAGCGCACGATCTCGGCGGTGCCGATGGCGCCGCTGTGTCGGCCGAGTTCGCGGCCCTGGCGCAGCAAAAGCAGCGTCGGGATGCTGCGGATGCCGAAGCGCCCGGCCAACGCCGGCTGCGCGTCGCTGTCCAGCTTGCCCAGGCGCAGCCGCGGCTCGAGCTGCGCGGCCGCGGCCGCGAAGTGCGGGGCCATGGTCCGGCATGGGCCGCACCACGGCGCCCACACGTCCACCAGCAGCGGCAGCTCGCTGCGCTCGGCATGCGCGGCAAACGTCTCGGCGGTCAGTGTGACCGGTGTGGCGTCGAACAAGCCACGATGGCAGCGTCCGCATTGCGGCGCGTCCGCCAGTTTCGCCTCCGGCACCCGGTTGAGCGCGGCGCAGTGTGGGCAGGCGACATGCAGCGGCGCGGTCACGCGCCGGCCTCGATGCTCTTGTCGCCCAGCAGCACGGTGCCTTGCGCATCCTTGACCGTGACCTGCACGTCGATGCCCTGGCGCACGCTCTGGGTGACCACGCAGAACTGCTCGAACTGGGCCAGGATCCGTTCCAGCTGCGCGTAGTCCTGGTTGGCGCCGGGCAGTTGCAGTTCCACCGAGGCCTGCGGAATGCGCCAGAACCCTTCCGGATTGCGCATCGGCGTGGCGGTGATGTGCGCGACCACGCCGGCCGGATCGTTCTTGTATTTGCGCATCGCGAACAGCAGGCTGGCCGCCAGGCAATTGGCGATGCCGGCCAGCAGGATGCGCGTGGGATTGGGGCCGCGCTCCTGGCCCAGTGGCGCGGTTTCGTCGCTCAGCCAGGGCTCCAGCGCGGTTTCGTCGAAGCGAATGCGGAACGCGAAGTCCGTGTCCTGCTCCAGGGTGACGCGGATCGGATCGCCGATGGGCATCGTGTACTCCATTCCAGTGACTCCGCCGACTCTACGCCCGCGCCAGCAACACCATGTCGACACAGCGACTGCGTCACACGCACCTAGCGCAGGCCGAACGTGACGCGGCGCTGTCCGGGCCATGCATGCGGCTGCGCGCATATTAGCGTCGGCTGATATGATGCACCGCACCATTTCCCTTCGAGCGCTTCCATGCCCGCCTCCTCCGCCCAAGCCCTGGTCGACCGCGCACGCGCGCAGATCCACGAAACCCCTGTCCACACCGATGCCGCCGCCACGCCGCTGCCCGGCGAGTGGATCATCGACGTGCGAGAACCCGGCGAGTTCGCCATGGGCCATTTGCCCAACGCCATCAACATCCCGCGCGGCATCCTCGAATTCCGCCTCGACGCCGATCCGGCGCTGGCCCGACGCGACCAGCCGATCCTGCTGTACTGCGCCAGCGGCGGCCGCTCCACCCTGGCGGCACTGAGCCTGCAGCACCTGGGCTACACCGCGGTGCGCTCGCTGACCGGCGGCTTCCTGGGCTGGACCGCGGCCGGTGGCCCGGTCGATTTCTGAGCCCATGCCGCGCCGCGCCGCGCCCGCCCTGGATCCTGCCGCGATGCGCGCGCACGCCAGCGAGGCGGCGCGCCTGCTGAAGGCGCTCGGCAACGAGAAGCGGCTGCTGCTGCTGTGCCTGCTGGTGGACCACGAGCAATCGGTCGGTGAGCTCAACGCACGTGTGGAGCTGAGCCAGTCGGCGCTGTCGCAACACCTGGCGCTGCTGCGCGAGGATGGACTGGTGCAGACCCGCCGCGAGGGTCAGACCATCTATTATTCGCTGGTGCCCGGCCCGGTGCAGCGCATCCTCGAGGTGCTGCACGGCATCTACTGCAGCGCCGCGCCACCTGCCGCCACCCGGAGCGATCGATGAGCCAGCATCCGCACGTCCACGCCTTCCACCATGCCGGTTCCGGCACCTGGAGCTACGTGGTCGAGGATGGCAACGACGCCGCGGTGATCGACCCGGTGGTGGGCTACGACCCGCAGACCGGCGCACTGGACCACGCACCGGCGCAGGCGTTGGCCGCGTGCCTGGACGCGCGCGGACTGCACCTGCGCTGGATTCTCGAGACCCACGCCCACGCCGATCATGTCTCCGCCGCGCAGTGGTTCAAGCAGCGATGGCCGCAGGCGACGCTGGCGATCGGCGACGGCATCCGCGAGGTGCGCGCCCGTTTCGCGCCACAGTTCGGCCTGGACGCGGACGCGCAGGCGCGTTGCGGCTTCGATCACCTGTTCGCCGATGGCGAGCGCTTCGCGGTCGGTGATGTGCAGGCGCAGGTGATCGCCGTGCCCGGCCACACCGGCGACAGCGTCGCCTACCTGATCGGCGATGCGCTGTTCCCGGGCGATTCGCTGTTCATGCCCGACAGCGGCACCGCACGCTGCGATTTCCCCGGCGGCGACGCGGCCACGCTGTACCGTTCGATCCAGCGGCTGTACGCGCTGCCGGAGGCGACGCGCGTGTTCGTGTGCCACGACTACGGCGCAGGCGGCCGCGCGGTGGCCTGCCAGACCAGCATCGGCGAACAGCGCCGCAGCAACATCCATGTGCGCGATGGCATCGACGAAGCGGCCTTCGTGGCCTTGCGCCAGGCGCGCGATGCGACGCTGGCCGAGCCGCGGCTGATGCAGCCGTCGGTGCGCGCCAATATCCAGGCCGGCCGCACCGACGACCTGGCGCCGCCGCCGGCGTGAGCAGGCAGCGCGCCGCCGGCGCGCTAGGATGCGGAGCTGCGACAGCGCTGCGCGACCGTACGCGCGCGCCGCCGCGCACTGCCGCATCGCCTACCTGCCCCCGCTGGAGTGACCCATGACCCGACCGCTGCGCCGCCTGCTGTGCCTGTGCACCTTGATCGTCGCCACCGCGATCGCGCCGGTCTCGGCGCAGACGCCGCTGACCGTGTTTGCCGCCGCCAGCCTCAAGGAATCGCTGGACGAGGCCGCCAGCGCCTACCAGCGCGCCAGCGGCACCCCCGTACAGGTGTCCTACGCCGCCAGCTCCACGCTGGCCCGGCAGGTGGAACAAGGCGCGCCGGCGGACGTGTTCGTGTCCGCCGACCAGGAATGGATGGACTACCTGCAGCAGCGCAAGCTGATCGATCCGGCGCTGCGCCGCGCCCTGCTCGGCAACACCCTGGTGCTGGTGGCGCCGGCCGCCAGCACGGCGCAGGTCGACCTGCGCAAACACGGCGCGCTGCTCGCCGCGCTCGGCGCGCAGGGGCGCCTGGCGGTCGGCCAGACCGCCAGCGTGCCGGCCGGCAAGTACGCGCGCGCCGCACTGCAGGCGCTGGGTCAGTGGGACAGCGTGCAGCCGCGACTGGCCGAGAGCGAGAGCGTGCGCAGCGCGCTGATGCTGGTGGCGCGCGGCGAAGCGCCGCTGGGCATCGTCTATGGGTCCGACGCCCAGGCCGAACCGAAGGTGCGGGTGGTGGCGACCTTTCCGGCCGACAGCCACGCGCCGATCGTGTATCCGGTGGCGCCGCTGCGGGCGAGCGCGCAGGCGAAGAGCGCCGCCGATTTCGTGCGCTGGCTGGGCACGCCACCGGCACAGGCGATCTTCCGTCGCCACGGTTTCTCGCTCGCCCGTTGAGGCCTGGCGTTGTTCGACTTCACCGCGCAGGAACTGACCGCGATCGCGCTGAGCGTCAAGGTCGCGCTGGTCGCGGCGCTGGCCAGCCTGCCGTTCGCCGTGGCCTGCGGCTGGCTGCTGGCGCGGCGCCGCTTCTTCGGCAAATCGTTGCTGGACGCGCTGCTGCACCTGCCGCTGGTGATGCCGCCGATCGTCACCGGCTACGCGCTGCTGCAACTGTTCGGCCTGCAGGGGCCGATCGGCGGCTGGCTGTTCGAGCACCTGGGCGTGCAGTTCGCGTTCCGCTGGACCGGCGCGGCGCTGGCCAGCGCGGTGATGGGCTTCCCGCTGATGGTGCGGGCGATCCGCCTGGCCCTGGAATCCACCGACCGCCGCCTCGAAGCGGCCGCCGCCACACTCGGCGCCGGCCCTTGGCGGGTGTTCTTCACCGTCACCCTGCCGCTGGCATGGCCGGGCGTGGTCGCCGGCGGCGTGCTCGGCTTCGCCAAGGCGTTGGGCGAGTTCGGCGCCACCATCACCTTCGTCTCCAATATCCCCGGACAGACCCAGACCCTGGCCTCGGCGATCTACAGCCTGCTGCAGGTGCCCGGCGCCGAAGCCGGCATCTGGCGGCTGGCGGCGGTGGCGCTGGCGATCTCGCTGGGCGCCTTGCTGGCCTCCGAGTGGCTGGTCCGGCGCCAGCGCGGCGAGGAGGCGGATGCATGAGCCGCGCAAGCACTCGGAGCCTGCACCGATGCTGAGCATCGACCTGCACCTGCAGCGCGGCCGTTTCGCGCGCCACGTGCGCATCGAGGAACCGGCGCGCGTGGTCGCGCTGGTCGGTCCGTCCGGTGCGGGCAAGACCAGCCTGCTCAACGCCATCGCCGGGGTGCTGCCGCCGCGCAGCGGGCGCATCGCCATCGATGGCCGCGTGCTGTACGACAGCGCTGCCGGCATCGACCTGCCGGCGCATCGCCGCGGCATCGGCTACGTGTTCCAGGACGCGCGCCTGTTCCCGCACATGGACGTGCGCCGCAACCTCGGCTATGGCCGCCACGGCCGCGGCCGGCCGGCGCGCTTCGCACTGGATGCGGTGGTCGACCTGCTCGGTATCGGCGCCCTGCTCGGGCGGCGCCCCGACACGCTCTCCGGCGGCGAAGCGCAACGCGTGGCGATCGGCCGCGCACTGCTGTCGCAGCCGTCGCTGCTGCTGTTCGACGAACCGCTGTCGGCGCTGGACGCCGACCGCCGCAGCGACCTGATCCCCTACCTGCAGCGCGTGCGCGACGACGTGCGCCTGCCGATGCTCTACGTCAGCCACCAGGCCGAGGAAGTGGCGCGCATCGCCGACGCGGTGCATCGGCTGGACTGACGCAGACGTCGCGTTCACCCGGGCCGGCGAGACTGAAGGCCCCGCCACGGCAGACTGCGCATGCGCCGCTACCGCAAGCTCGACTTTCCTACCCAGGACGTGCGCCGCTTCCTCGAGCCGGGCCCGGTGGTGCTGGTCAGCTCGGCGTGGAAGCGGCAGCGCGACGTGATGACCCTGGGCTGGCACATGGTGCTGGAGTTCTCGCCGTCGCTGCTCGCCTGCTGCATTTCCAGCGGCAACCACAGCTTCGACCTGATCCGGCGCAGCAAGCAATGCGTGATCAACCTTCCCACCGCCGACCTGGTCGACACCGTGGTCGGCATCGGCAATACCAGTGGTGCGGACCTGGACAAGTTCGCGCACTTCGGCCTCACCGCGGTGCCCGCCACGCACGTGGCGGCGCCGCTGATCGCCGAGTGCTACGCCAGCTTCGAATGCCGCCTGCACGACGGCAGCCAGATCGGCAAACATGGCCTGTTCGTATGGGAGGTGGTCAAGGCGCACGTCGCCGCCTCGCCGAAGCGGCCGCGCACCCTGCACTACCGGGGCGACGGCCGCTTCATGCTGTCGGGCGCGGAGATCTCGCGACGGCGCCTGTTCAAGCCGGAGATGCTGTAGTTCCCGGCAACGGGCAAGGCAGACCGCACGCGGCGATCGCGGCGCTCAGCGCGCGCCGCCGACGCGCCCCGACTGCACGCTGGCCTTGCCCTGTCGGACCTCGAAGGTGAACGCGTAGGCCAGCGTCACCGGCACCTCCTGCACCGACTGCGCATCGTCGCAGCGTCCCTCCTGCGCCGGCCGCTGCACCGGATCGGCATAGGTACAGATCGCCGCCGGCACGAAGCGCCACTGCGCGACCGTCTCCTGCACCACCTGCAGCAGATCGGCCATCTCCGGCTGCGCACCCGCGCTGCAGTCCGGGCGATCGTTCAACAGGGCGCTGCGCTCCACCGTGCCTTGCGCGGACAGGATCACCCGCACGCAGACCGCGGTCGGGGCCAGCGTGCGGCGCGGCGACTCGCTCGGCAACTGCGGCGTCGGCGCCTGCAGCGGTTGCGGCATGCGGAACACTTCCTGCGGCTGCATCCGATACGACTGCACCGCCGCCGCACCGGGCGCCGCGCCGAATCCTGTTTCCAGCATGCGCTGATCCACCGAGTCGATGCGCTGGGTCGGTTGCGGCGCGTCTTTCGGCACGTGGCTGGCGCAGCCGGAAAGGACCAGAGCCAGCAGCATGCCGGCCCGCAAGTGCGCACTCATCGCACGGTCCGCGCCATGCCGCACAGCGGCGCGGCGCCGCCAGTGCCCGCGAACGTCTTGTCGCACAGGCTCGCCACCGCATCGCCGACGCCTTCGCCCAGGCGGTACCAACGGTAGTCCGCAGCCTCGGCGACGCCCGCCGGTGCCGCCACGGGATCCATTTCCACGTCGAACGCCACCGGTATCTTCATGCGGCTGGGCACCGGCCGGCCGTGTTCGGTCGCCGGAGAGAATCGCCACTTCCAGGCGGCGGACACCGCCGCCGCATCCAATACCGCACTGCCGCTGCCATGGTCGAGCACGCGCACATCGCTCGGCCTCCCGTGTGCGTCAAGTTCGACCAGCAGCATCACCTTCCCTGAGATGCCAGCACGCACTGCCTCCTCTGGATACTTCGGCGGGGTCAGGTCGATCATCTTGGCCGGCCGCGTCGCCCGCGCGTTGGCAGATCCGCGCTGCGGCGCGGGCGCCGGCGCACTCTCCATCTCGCTCGCCACCAAGTCGCGCGCCATCCCGCCGACCGGCGCAGCGGTTGGCAGCGCCAAGACCATCGCACTCCCGCTCAACGCGGCCAGCGTCACCGCCGCGAGGCCCAGACGACGCCGCCAGCCACGCACCGCCGGGCGCCGCAGCAAGGCAATGCGCTGGCACAGGACGCTGCCCGCCTGCCAATGGCAGCCCACCGGCAAGGCCAGCGCGTCCAACTGGGTCTGCAGCATCGCTTCGGCGTAGTGCCGGCGCGTGCCGGGATGACGAACCAGCACCGCGGCATCGCAGGCCAGTTCCTGATCCAGGCGGAAGCGCGTGGCGGCCCAGTGCAGCAGCGGATTGAACCAGTACACGCAGCGCAGCACGGCGAGCAGCAGATTGCTGCGGGTGTCGCCGCGGGCGATATGCATGCGTTCGTGCGCCAGCACCAGTTGCGCCTGCGGCGGCGGATAGCGCGCGGCGAAGTCCATCGGCACCACCACTTGCGGCCGCCACGCACCCAGCACCAGCGGCCCATGCAGCGCATGCTCGGCGACCAGCACGCCATCCTCGCCAGGCTGCAAGCGACCCAGGCTGCGCCGGTAGCGGCGCTGCTGCCGCCACAATACGGCCGCCGAGGCCAGCGCACCCGCCAGCCACAACGACAGCAACCAGACCGTGGCATGCCCGCTCGCCGACACGCCGTCGCCTACCGACATCTGCGCCCGTGTCACGCCGACCAGCACCGCCGGCATGTCCAGCGCCAAGCCCGCCGGCAAAGCTGGACGCCAGCCGCTGGGCAACAGTGCCGCCAGCAGCGCCAATGGCACCGCGATCCATAGCGCGTAGGCGATGCCGGCGCCGAACGCGCGCCGCATCGGCACGCGCAATGCCAGCACCGCCGCGATGGCCACGCTGACGACCAGCGCGGTACTCCCGAGGTCCCTCACGATCCCGTCAATGCTCATCGTCCAGCTCCTGGATCAGTCGTTTGAGTTCGGCGATATCGGCATCGCTGAGCTTGCCGCGTTCGCTGAAGTGCGCCACCAACGGCGCGATACGGCCGCCGAACAGGCGGTCGAGCAGGCCTTCGCTCTGTTGCTGCACCCACTGCGCGCGCTGCAGCAGGGGCGTGTACAGATAGCGGCGGCCTTGTTTGTCGGCGCGGATCGCGCCCTTGTTGAGCAAGCGGTTGAGCAGGGTCTTGACCGTGGGTTCGGCCCAGCCGCCATGCCCGGACAAGGCGGCGAACACCTCCTCGGCGCTGAGCGGGTGCCGCTCCCACAGCACCTCCATGACCACGGCTTCCGCGTCGCTGATCGACATTTCGTTTACGCCCGTAAATTTTCACTGATTACGCGCGTAAACAAAACGCATGTCAAGCGTTTTTTGCGCAGCGTCGGATGTCCTGGCGATCGGCATGCCACCACGCCCGGAGGTCGTCGCCGCCAATCGCGTACGCCGCGGCACCGCGCGTATCGCTCGCACCACGATCCACGCAATCGCCGGCACACCCTCTAAGCTATGCCGATGACCGATCACCTCGACGACCTCGACGCCGCTGCCGACCTGATCCTGCAGCGCATCGCCGGCCCGCTGCGCGTGGGCGCACCGCTGGGCCTGGGCAAGCCGCATCGTTTGCTCAACGCGCTGTACGAGCGCATCGAACACGATCCGACGCGGCCGCTGCAGATCTACACCGCGCTGTCGCTCAATCCGCCGGCGCCCGGCGGCGGGCTGCAGGGCCGTTTCGCGCGGCCGTTCGTGCAGCGCCACTTCGGCGAAGATTTCCCGCGCCTGCGCTACGTGCAGGCGATGCAGCGCGATGCGCTGCCGGCACACATCCAGGTCGAAGAGTTCTACATGCAGTCCGGCGCGCTGCTGCGCTCGACCCAGGCGCAGCGCAGCTACACCAGCCTCAACTACACGCATGCCGCCGATGCGGTGGCGCAGCGTGCGCCGAACCTGATCGTGCAGAAGGTGGCGCTCGAACCCGACGGTACCCGGCTGTCGTTCTCGTGCAACAACGACATCACCCAGGACACCCTGGCCGCGGTGCAGCGGCGCGGCCTGCCGCGGCCGCTGCTGGTGGCCGAAGTCGATCCGCAGTTGCCGTGGATCGGCGGCTGCGCGGCGGTGGAGCCGAGCTTCTTCGACGTAGTGGTGACGCCGCCGGGGCCGTATCCGCGCCTGTTCGGGCTGCCGCGGCAGCCGGTCGCCGACGCCGATTACGCCATCGGCCTGTACGCCAGCACGCTGGTGCGCGACGGCGGCACCATGCAGATCGGCATCGGTACCCTGGCCGATGCGCTGTGTCACGCGCTGGTGCTGCGGCATACCGACAACGCGCGCTACCGGCAGGTGCTGGCGGCGCTGGATCCGGAACTGGAGCGGCATCCGGCGGTACGCGAATGCGGCGGCCTGGAGCCGTTCGCGATCGGCCTGTTCGGCTGCAGCGAGATGCTCAACGAAGGCTTCCGACAACTGGTCCAGTGCGGGGTGATCCGGCGCAAGGTGCTCGACGACGCGCCGCTGCTGCAGCGCGTGGCCGACGGCACTGCCGATGCGCAGGACCTGCAGCGTCTGGAGCGCGAGGGCGAATACCTGCAGGGCGCGTTCTACCTGGGCTCGCCGGAGTTCTACGCCTGGCTGCGCGACATGGATCCGCAGGCGCGCGCGGCGATCGGCATGCGCCGCATCAGCGAGATCAACCAGCTCTACGGCGGCGAGGCGCTGCGCCGGGTACAGCGGCGCGAGGCGCGCTTCTTCAACTCGTGCATGATGGCCACCGCGCTCGGCGCGGCGGTGTCCGATGCGCTGGACGATGGTCGCGTGGTGTCCGGCGTCGGCGGCCAGTACAACTTCGTGTCCATGGCGCACGCGCTGGACGACGCGCGCAGCGTGCTGATGTTCCGCGCCGTCCGCAGCGATGCCGGCGCACCGCAGTCGAACGTGCGCTGGAACTACGGCCACACCACCATTCCGCGACACCTGCGCGACCTCTACGTCAACGAGTACGGCATCGCCGACCTGCGCGGCCTCACCGACGAGGACTGCGTCGCGGCGATGGTCGGGATCGCCGACGTGCAGGCCCAACTTGCGTTGCTGGAGACGGCGAAGGCCAACGGCAAGCTGGCCGCCGACTTCGCAGCACCCACGCACTGGCAACGCAATCAGGCTGCGCGCGTGCGCGACGCGCTGGCGCCGTTCCGCCGCGACGGCACCCTGCCCGACTATCCGCTGGGCAGCGATTTCACCGAGGTCGAGCAGCGCCTGCTGCGCGCCCTGTCCTGGCTTCAGCAGCACACCGCCAGCACCGGCGCCAAGCTGAAGACGGTGGCCAGCGCGGTGCTGGCGCGTCCCGCGGCGGATGCCGCCTGCATGCAGCGCATGGGGCTGGACGCGCCGCGCAGCCTCGGCGAACGGCTGGAAGCGACGTTGCTGGCATTCGCCCTGCAGCGCACGCGCACGCCGCAATGACGCACGCACAGCAACGGCAGGGAGCCACCCGGCGACGCAGGGTTTACGTGTAGAAGCGGCTAGACGTGCCCTGGGCCGACAGCCGCAACGCGCGCGATCGGGAATGCCCGTCGCGGCTGAGTCGCTCTCGCAACAACGACAACACTTCGCACTGAGTTGCGGCAAAACCGCATCGCCGGCGGTGCTTGTCCAAACCAGCCGCAACAACGTGACGACGGTCATGCGTGCATAGGACACCGCGCACGATCGTGGCACAGCGCGGGCCATGACACGATTTGGCAACACCCGCGTCAACTCCACTCGGGATGCTGTCGAGATATCGTTACCAAGCGTGGCCACGATGTTCCCCCAACGTTCTGTCCCGATGTCGTCGAAACTCCGCAGCGCGCCAGCTGCGCTGCGCGCCCTGCTGGCGGTGTTGGCGCTGTTGCCATCTGCGCTGTGCGCCGCACCAAGGCTTAGCGACCTGCAGTACATCGGCAGCCACAACAGCTACCACGCCGGCTTCGCGCCCAGCGAAGCCGCACTGTGGAAGCGCCTGGACCCGGCGACGTTCGC
The DNA here is from genome assembly GCF_964278005.1 of uncultured Xanthomonas sp. NCBI lineage: Bacteria > Pseudomonadati > Pseudomonadota > Gammaproteobacteria > Lysobacterales > Lysobacteraceae > Xanthomonas > uncultured Xanthomonas sp. Next base: position 634,061 of record NZ_CAXYKF010000023.1, on the reverse strand, counting down.
GGTGCTCGACTACCGGCACCCGCCGTTGACGCAGCAGTTGGACGACGGCGTGCGCCAGATCGAACTGGACATCTACGCCGACGCCAAGGGCGGACGCTATGCGCATCCGGCGATGAACGATCAGCTCGCCAAGGCCGGGCTGCCGCCGGCGCCGCCGATCGCCGCGCCGGGGGTGATGCAGCAACCGGGCTTCAAGGTCATGCATATCCAGGACCTGGATCAGCGCAGCACCTGCCAGCCGCTGCTGGCCTGCCTGCGCGAGGTGCGGGCATGGTCGCGGCGGCATCCCGGGCATCTGCCGCTCTTCATCCTGCTGGAAACCAAGCAATCGCCGCTGCCGGCGGCGTTTCCCACGGTGCAGCCGGAGCCGTTCGACGGCAAGGCGCTGGATGCGCTGGACGCGGAACTGCGCTCGGTGTTCGCGGCCAACGAATACATCAGCCCCGATCAGGTGCGCGGCACGGCGCCGACGCTCAACGCCGCCGTGCTCGCGCATGGCTGGCCGACGCTGGCGGCCGCGCGCGGCAAGGTGGTGTTCCTGCTCGACCAGCGCGCGGTCGGCCCGGCCTACCTCGCCGGCCATCCGGCCTTGCGCGGCCGCGTGTGTTTCACCAACGCCGATCCTGGCACCGATGATGCCGCCTTCGTCGAGCGCAACGACGGCAGCGCCGACGCGATCACGCAGTTGGTGAAGGCCGGTTACCTGGTGCGCACGCGCACCGATGCCGACCTCAAGGAAGCCGCGCACGCCGACACGACGCGGCGCGACGCCATGCTCGCCAGCGGCGCGCAACTGCTCAGCACCGACTTCCCCGATCACGAGCCGGCCGCCTCCGGCTACGTGGTGCGCTTTCCCGGCGACGCCGTCGCCCGCTGCAATCCGCAACGTCCGCAGGCCGACTGCCACGGCATCGACCTGCGCCACTGACCGCCATTGGCCGCGCGACGGCGCGGCCACGCCCTTCACACACGCAATGGAAGGCCTGGGCGATCCGCGCGCCGGCATCGGCGTGTCCGGACCTCGGATCGCAACCGCTGTTTCCCCCAACGAGTCGCCCCCAATGTCCCCGTTCCATCGCCCCCGTCCCCTGTGCTGTGCCATCGCCCTCGCGCTTGCGCTCTCGCCAGCCGCCCATGCCAGCGACGCCGATGACGCCAGCGCGCGCACCACCACCCTGGATTCGGTCAACGTGCAGGCCGCGCAGGCCACCGTCCCCGGATCGCTGGACGAACAGCGCCTGTCCAACGGCGTCAACAGCGTGATGAGCAAGCAGCAGATCGAGGCGATTCCCTCCGCCGGCATCGCCGACGTGGTCGCGCACCTGCCCGGGCTGTCGGCCTACAGCGACATGCACCTGGGCCAGGCCACCACCGGCGAGAATGCCTATGTCAGCATCCGCGGCCTGGATGCCAGCTACAACAGCTACAGCCTCAACGGCTTCGGCATGCCCGAGACCGATTCGTCCACGCGCGCGATCTCGCTGAACATGCTGGCGCCGTTCGGCATCCAGTCGGTCAAGGTCTCCAAGTCGCCGACCCCGGACCTGCCCGGCGACGCCATCGGCGGTGCGATCGACATGCGCACGCCCAGCGCGTTCGACTTCGACGGCGATTTCTACGGCAAGACCACCGCGCAAGGCCAGTTCAACGCGCTCGCCTCCGACCTCGGCGGCAAGCACACCGGCGGCACGGTGCAACAGGAGCTGGCCTGGAAGTTCGGCAACGACCACGCGTTCGGCGTCTATGCCTCGGCCTACTACGGCAAGAACAACAACATGGCGCAGGCGCCTGCGCCCAATAGCGCGTACTTCCCGGCGGACCCGGCCCAGGCCAAGGCGGTGGACCTGCGCGACGTCGGCCCGCTGCTCAGCGCGCGCTACAAGTACAGCGTCTACACCAGCCAGATCGAGCGCTACGGCGGCAATCTCGCCTTCGATTGGCAAGGCGACCACACGTCCCTCTTCGCCCGCGCCATCTACGGCAGCTACAACGTCACCGGCCAGCAGGATCAGTCCAGCGCACGCCTGGAAACCGTCAACAACCAGCCGACCGCGGTGCGCGGCGGCTACTTCAACACCCACGACATCAAGGAAACCCTGGCCACGCTGCAGTTGGGCGGGCAGACCACGCTGGACCGCCTGCGCTTCGATTACGGCAGCTCGTTCGGGCGCGGCACGCGCAGCCGCCCGGACTATGTCGCGGCCAGCCTGTACGGCTTCACTCCTGGCAGTTTCGCGTTCGATCTCAGCGATCCAACCTACCCGAGCATCGGCCCGAGCTCGCCGGCGCTGAAGAACTTCTTCTACAGCCTGGATTCGGCGCTGTTCTGGAAGACCCAGGGCCACGATGCCGGCAGCCACGACAACCGCGCCAACGCGCATGCCGACATCAGCTACCGCGTGGACGGCGACCTGCTCGACGAGGTCAAGACCGGCCTGTCGCTCGACCACGCCGACCGCGGTTCCTACGATCACCCGTTCTTCCACAAGGACGGCAACTTCATCTACAACGGCCCCTACTTCGGCGGCCGCAACTACGTGTTCCCCAACGCCGGCGGTCCGCCGCTGAGCGCGCTGCCCGGCCGCCTCACCTACGCCGCCTTCGATGGCCACTACGCCGGCCCGTTCAAGATCCTCGACCGCGACTGGGTGCGCGCGCAGGCGGTGCCGTACAAGTACGTCAACGATCCCAATGGGGCCGGCGTCTATACCGCCAACGACTACAACGCCAACACCACCTCCAGCACCGAGGCGATCTATGCCGGCTACGCGATGGCCACGCTGCATGTCGGCGCGGTGACCATCCTGCCCGGCGTGCGCTACGAACTGACCCGCTACTCGGCCGACGCCTGGCAATCCAACGGCGACGGCATCAACGGCCGCTTCGTCGGCAGCGGCCGCAGCTACGGCGAGGTGTTGCCGGGCATCAGCCTCAACTACCGCCCGGACGAGCTGACCGTCTACCGCGCGTCGCTGCGGCGCAGCTTCAGCCGCCCGGCGTTCGGGCTGATCTCCGGCGAGACCGTGTACACGGTCGACCCCACCCAGAAGGTCATCGGCATCTCCAAACCCAATCCCGACCTGCAGCCGAGCAAGGCCGACAATGCAGACCTGTCCGCGGAGTTCTACGACCGCAACGGCGGCGTGCTCAGCGCCTCGACCTACTACAAGCGCATCACCGGCTTCATCTACACCTCGCAGTCGGCGACCAGCAACGACAACACGCTCGGCGGCCTGGTCCCGACCGGTACCACCTTCGAGGACGGCGTGCCGGTGACCATGCCGCAGAACGGCGGCACCGCGACGCTGTACGGCGTGGAACTGGCCGGCAGCAAGCGCCTGCAGGATCTGCCTGGGTTCTGGAGCAACGTCGGCGTTGCCGCCAACCTGACCCTGCAACACAGTTCCGCCGACAGCAAGCGCACCGACCAGCCCGAAAAGACCTGGCTGCCGCGTGCGCCCGAGCGCATCTACAACCTGGGCCTGTTCTACGACGACAGCCGCCTGCGCGCCGACCTGAGCTACAACTACACCGGCCTGCAACTGCTCGGGCTGACCAGCGACCGGCTCAACTACTACCTGCAGCCGGTCAAGTCGCTGGACTTCACCGCCACCTACCACCTGCCGCACGGCATCGACGTCGGCATCGCTGCCAAGAACCTGCTGAATTCGGCCACGTTCTACGAGACCCAGGGCAAGTCCACCCGCTACATGGCCTACGACCCCGGTGCCGACGGTGCCTACGTGGAAACCGGGCGCGTGTACATGCTCACGCTGAGCTATACCTACTGACGCTGCCCTGCCTCCGCCGCTGCGGCGGGTGCCTTGCGTGCAGACCGCACGCAAGGCATTGGGCAGGATGCACCAGCGCCGCGCCCCGCCCTCAGAGACCACTCCTGGCGCCGAAGCATCGAGAGACGCGGCAATCCTCCGCAAGCTGCATCGCGCTTCCTCGGGCTGAAGGCCCGGGCATCTACGGACATTTCCCGATCCCGCACATATCGGCACGCAGCGACAGTGGCTGCGCGACGACCATGTCTGCATGGCGCGCAAGCCGACCATCCATCCCATTGCGACCAAGGATTCCCTTCGATGAACATGCGCCCATCGCTCCGCGCTCTTCTGCTCGTGCTGTCGACACTCCTGCCCTTTGCTGCGCTGGCCGCTCCGCCCGCCACCGTCGCCAGTTGCGCGGGCATCGCCGCCGCCTATCCGACGGACCTCGGTCCGCGTTGCAACAGCAACTACGCGAAGATCAATCACCAGCCGCAAGACGCCGCACAGCGCCTGCAGACCTACTATGCGCGCGTGGAAGTGCTGAAGATCTTCAGGAAAGCCCTGTTGTGCAATGGCCTGTATGGCGCCGGGGGATCGGCGCAGCAGAGCTTCGGCAGCGGCGAAAACGGCCATCTGCAGGCACTGGCCAATCTCTACCAGAACATGCAGAACGACCCGAACCGCCCCGCGGCGCTGTATACCGCTGCCGATCTGAAAGACATCAAGATGAACAAGCCGCAGTGCAAATGAGGCCACGCATTCGCACCGAACGCCAGGCGCGCTGAGGTCGCTGGCGTCCCCTTGCGGGTCGGCATCGGCCGCCTCCGGGCAGCCGATGTCATTCGCGTGTAAAATTGCGGGTTTTTGACCACTCACATGGCGAAAGCCCCTCCACGGGCGCCCGTCCCGGGCCCGGCCTTCATTCGCCTGCTGGCGCGCCTGAGCGATGCGCCGATGCCCGCGTCCAGCCCCGCGCTGGCCGACCGGCTCGGCCAATGGATCGACTGGAACCGCGCGGTGGCAGTGTCACGGGCGCTGGACGGCAAACTGCCCGAGCCTGCCGAAGATGCCCCCGGGGCGCCGGAACCGTCGGCCCTGGAGGCCGAATGCGGCCGCGTGCGCGCTGCACTGGAAGAGAGCATCGCCCTGGACATCGCCAAGGAAACCGGCAAGCCCGTGGGCAAGCGCCAGCACGACCCCGACGCACCGATCGACTACGCGCCGTTCCGCCAGCGCTACCAGGCGCTGCAGCGCGCGATGCTGACCGCGACCGGGCGCCTGCGCGGCCTGCTGCGCGATGCCCTGGTCCCGCTCTCGCCGGAGATGGCGCGGCTGGCCGAGGTCGATGCGGTGATGGAACTGACCCTGAGCCCGCGCGAGCAGACCCTGCTGGCGACGGTGCCCAACCTGCTGGAAGCGCATTTCCAGCGCCTGCGCGCGGCCGCCGCGCCCGCCCCCGATCCATCCCTCACCGACGTTCCGCCGGCGCCTGCCGACACGGCCTGGCTGGACCTGTTCCGCCAGGACCTGCACAGCGTGTTGCGCGCCGAGCTGGACGTCCGTTTCCATCCCATCGAAGCGCTGCTCGCCGCGCTTCGCAGCCGTTGATTCGACCCTCATGCCCAAGACCCTGCTCCATTCCGTCCTGTTCCTTGCCGGCCTCGCCGTGGTCTGCTGGATCGGCGTCGGCTATCTCGGCTCCAACCCGCTGGGCGCCAGCTTCGCCGCGCTGATCGGCCTGTGCTACCTGGCCGGCATCGCCGAGCTGTACCGCTATCGCCAAGCCACGGCGACGTTGCAGACCGCGCTGATCGAGGCCGAGTCCGCGCGCGACGACCTGGGCGGCTGGCTGCAACGGCTGCACCTGAGCCTGCGCAACGCGGTGCGCCTGCGCATCGAAGGCGAGCGCGCGGCCCTGCCGGTGCCGGCGCTGACCCCGTACCTGGTCGGCCTGCTGGTGCTGCTGGGCATGCTCGGCACCTTCCTGGGCATGATGGCCACCCTGCGCGGCACCGGCCTGGCACTGGACAGCGCCACCGATCTGAATGCCATCCGCGCCTCGCTGGCGGCGCCGCTGAAGGGCCTGGGCTTCGCCTTCGGCACCTCCATCGCCGGCGTCGCCGCCTCGGCGATGCTCGGCCTGCTCGCCGCACTGTGCCGGCGCGAGCGCCTGCAGGCGGTGCAGCACCTGGACCTGCACGCGGCGACCGCGCTGCGCACGCATTCGCTGGCCTACCAGCGCAACGAGGCCTTCAGGCTGCTGCAGACCCAGGCCACGCTGATGCCGGGCCTGATCGAGCGCATGCAGACGATGATGGCGGCGCTGGAACAGCACAGCGCGGTCAGCGGCGAACGCCTGGCCAGCAGCCAGGACGCCTTCCACAGCCGCACCGAGGCCGCCTACACGCGCCTGGCCGGCGCGGTCGAACACGCCCTGCAGGCCGGCGTGGCCGCGCACGCGCGGGCGTTCGGCGACGCGCTGGAACCGGTGGTGCAACGCACGCTCGACGGCGTGGCACGCGAGACCGCCGCGCTGCAGGACAGCGTCGGCCAGGCGGTGCAGCGGCAACTGGACGGCCTGGCCAGCGGCTTCGCCCAGGCCGCCGAGCAGGCCACGCAGCGCTGGGACAGCGCGCTGGCCGAGCAGCAACGCGTCAACGGCGCACTGCTGCAGGAACTGGGCGGCGCGCTGCAACGCGCCGGCGACGGCCTGGAGCAACGTGCCACCACGCTGGTCGAGGCGACCGCGGCACGCCTGCAAGCCGCCAGCGACGACGCCAGGCAGGCTTGGACCGAGGCGATGGCGCAGCAACGCGAAGCGAACGACGGCCTCGCCGCGCGCCAGGCACAGGCACTGGACGCAGTGGCCAGCCGCCTGGATGCCACCGCCGAAGTTGCCCAGCAAGCCTGGAGCACGGCGCTGGAACAGCAGCGCGAGGCCAACGCGGCCCTGGTCGCACGCAACGCGCAGGCACTGGACACCGTGGCGACGCGGCTGGACGCCACCGCCGAGGCCGCACGGCAGGGCTGGGACGCTGCGCTGGCCCAGCAGCGCGCGATCAACGACACCCTCGCCACGCACACGACGCAGGCGCTGGAGACCGTGGCGACCCGCCTGGACGCCACCGTCGAGGCCGTGCAACAGGCGTGGAGCGCGGCGCTGGCGCAGCAACGCGAGGTCAACGAGGCCCTGGCCACGCGCAACGCGCAGGCGTTGGACACCGCCACGGCCAGCCTGGAACAGCGCGCCGCCGCCCTCGCCGAGACGCTGCAGCAGGCCCATGCCGACCTGCAGGAGGCACTGGAAGCGCGCGACCAGGCGCGTCTGCGTGCCTGGACCGACAGCTTCGCCAGCATGGCCGCGACCCTCGGCGGACAGTGGGAGCACCATGGCGAGCGCATCGCACAGCGCCAGCAGGAGATCTGCAGCACCCTGCAGGAAACCGCGGCGGCGATGTCCGAGCAGGGCCAGGCACAGGCGCGCGACACCATCGCCGAGATCGAACGGCTGGTGCAGGTGGCCTCGGAAGCGCCGAGGGCCGCGGCCGACGTGGTCGCGGAACTGCGCCAGAAGCTGTCCGACAGCATGGTCCGCGACACCGCCATGCTCGACGAGCGCAACCGCCTGCTGGCCACGCTGCAGACCCTGCTGGAGGCGGTCAACCACGCGTCCACCGAACAGCGCAGCGCGGTGGACGCCCTGGTCGCGACGTCGGCCGACCTGCTGGAGCGCGTCGGCAGCCGCTTCACCGACCAGATCGACGCCCAGACCGGCAAGCTCGACGACGCTGCCGCGCAGGTCGTCGCCGGCGTCACCGAGGTGGTCAGCCTGGGCGACGCGTTCTCCGGCGCGGTGCAGGCCTTCGGCGAATCCAACATGGCCCTGCTGGAACGCCTGCAGGGCATCGAGCAGGCGCTGGACAAGTCGCTGACGCGCAGCGACGAGCAACTGGCCTACTACGTGGCGCAGGCGCGTGAGGTGATCGACCTGAGCATGCTCTCGCAGCAGCAGATCACTGAGGAGCTGCGCCAGCTCGCCGCGCGCCAGGCGCCCGACCAGGCCGACGCGGCATGAGCGACGAACTGGAACTGGACGCCGACAACGGCGCCCCGGTCTGGGCGGTGTTCGGCGACCTGATGTCGGTGCTGCTCGGCGCCTTCGTGCTGATCCTGATCGGGGTGATCGGCGTGCAGTTGCAGCTGTCGAACAAGCTGGATGCGGAAATGCGCCAGCGCCAGCGTGAAGCGCAGCAGCGCAAGACCCTGGAACAGGCGCTGGCGGCACCGCTGGCAGCCGGCCGGGTGACCCTGGTCGACGGCCGCATCGGTATCCGCGGCAACGTGCTGTTCGCGCTGAACTCCGACCAATTGCAGCCGGAAGGCCGCGACCTGCTGAAGAGCCTGGCCGCGCCGCTGGCCGGCTACCTCAAGGCGCGCGACGAGATCCTGATGGTCAGCGGCTTCACCGACGATCGCCAGGTGCGCGAGAGCAATCGCCAGTTCGCCGACAACTGGGAACTGTCGGCCGAGCGCGCATTGACCGTGACCCGCGCGCTGATCGAGGCAGGCGTACCGGCCGATGCGATCTTCGCCGCCGCCTTCGGCGCGCAGCAACCGGTGGCGCCGAACGCGGACGAGGCCGGACGCGCCAGCAACCGCCGCGTGGAGATGGCGCCGCTGCCGCGCATGCGCAAGAGCGCCGCCCCCCCGCATGCGCGCTGAGCGGATCGCCGCCACCGACCGCCTCGCCGCCTGGCGCGCACAGCACGCCGAGCGGCTGGACCCGCTGCGCTTCCGCTTCCTCGAAGCGCTGGCGCGTCGCACCGAGGCGCAGCAGGGCAAGGCGCGGGAACTGCTGGAGCAGAAGCTGTCCGCGTTGCTCGACGCGTACGCCGCGGCACTGGACGCGGCGCCGCAAAGCGCTGGCGATGCCGAGGCCGCAGTGCGAGCGATGCAACCCGGCCCGCTCGGCGCCTTGCTGGCGCAGTTCCGCGCCGCGGCGGTTGCGATCCGCGCCGGCAACGACCACGGCGCCAACCTGGAGGCCAACGACGAAGCCCCCACGGCGACCGATGCCATCGACACAGAACTCCCCGCACCATCGCCCTTGCCCACCGCAGCGACCGCAGCGGCGCGACTTACCGCACCGCAACTGCCCGCGGTCGAAGACGCGCGCCGGCTGTGGACAGAACTGCGCAGCCGCAGCCAATTGCGGCAGTCGCTGCAACCGGCCCCCGCCGACGCCGGCCCGCTCAACTCCGGCGTGCTGGTGCATCGCGCATTGGCGCTGATGCGCACGCTCTCGCCCGGCTACCTGCAGCACTTCCTGTCCTACGTCGACGCGCTGTCCTGGTTGCAGCAACTGCAGGAGGCGGGCGCACTGGCGACGCCGCAGAAATCCGGCAGCGCCGCCGGCAAGCCTGCGACGCCGCGCAGCAAGCCGCGCAAGCGCGGTTGACCGCATCGCCGACACGCATCGCGCCGATTGCGTGGTCGTAGAAGCGTCCCTTTCCTCATCCGACACACCCGCACAGGCAAGAAAAAGGCCGGCATGCGCCGGCCTTTTTCGTCACAATCGCGGCTCTCGGCTTACAGCGCCTTCGCCGCCGCCACCACGTGTTCGGCGGTGATCTGGAAGTGTTTGTACAGCACGTTCGCCGGCGCCGAGGCGCCGAAGCTGTCGATGCCGACCACGGCGCCGTCCAGGCCCACGTAGGCGCGCCAGAACGCGGTGACCCCGGCTTCCACCGCCACGCGCTTGCGCACCGCCGACGGCAGCACCGACTCGCGGTAGGCGGCGTCCTGGCGATCGAACACGTCGGTGCAGGGCATCGACACCACGCGGGTCTTCAGGCCCGCGGCATCCAGCGCCTGCTTGGCTTCCACCGCCAGGCCCACCTCCGAACCGGTGCCGATCAGGATCACGTCGGGCGTGCCGCCCTCGGCATCGGCCAGCACGTAACCGCCGCGCTCGATCAGCTTGATCTGCGCCTCAGTGCGAGCCTGGAACGGCAGGTTCTGGCGGCTGAACACCAGGCAGCTCGGGCCGTCCTTGCGGGTGATCGCGGCCTTCCAGCTCACCGCCGACTCCACCGTGTCGCAGGGGCGCCACACGTCGTTGTTGGGGATGTAGCGCAGCGACGCCAGATGCTCCACCGGCTGGTGGGTCGGGCCGTCCTCGCCCAGGCCGATCGAGTCGTGGGTGTAGACGTGGATCGCATGCGCCGGGATCAGCGCGCTCATGCGCACGCCGTTGCGCGCGTAGTCGCTGAACACCAGGAAGGTGGCGTCGAACGGAATGAAGCCGCCGTGCAGCGCCAGGCCGTTGGCGATGGCGGTCATGCCGAACTCGCGCACGCCGTAGTACACGTAGTTGGCGTTCGGATCATCCGTGGCGACCGACTTGCTGGCCTTCCAGAGGGTCAGGTTGGAATGCGCCAGGTCGGCCGACCCGCCGACCAGCTCCGGCAGCAGCGGCGCGAACGCCTCGATCGCCATCTGCGAGGCCTTGCGCGAGGCGATGGTCTGGCCTTCGGCGGCCTGCTTGGCGATGTAGGCGTCGGCCTGGGCGAGGAAGTCTTCCGGCAGCTCGCCATGCGAGCGGCGGGTCAGTTCCGCGGCTTCGGCCGGGTACTGCTTGGCGTACTTGTCGAAGGCCTGCTCCCACTCGGCCTGGCGCAACGTACCGGCACCGCCGGCGCGCCAGCCGTCGTAGATCGCCTGCGGGATCTCGAACGGCGCATACGGCCAGTTCAGCGCCTTGCGCGCGCCTTCCAGTTCTTCCTTGCCCAGCGCGGCGCCGTGCGAGGATTCCTTGCCGGCCTTGGTCGGCGCACCGAAGCCGATGGTGGTGCGGCAGCAGATCAGGGTCGGCTTCTCGCTCTCGGCGATCGCCGCCTCGATCGCGGCCTTGACCGCATCGGCATCCTGGCCGTCGACATCGCGGATCACGTGCCAGTTATAGGCCTCGAACCGGGCCGGTGTGTTGTCGCTGAACCAGCCGGCGGTGTTGCCGTCGATGGAGATATGGTTGTTGTCCCAGAACGCCACCAGCTTGCCCAGGCCCCAGGTGCCGGCCAGCGAGGCGGCTTCATGGGACACGCCTTCCATCATGCAGCCGTCGCCCATGAACACCCAGGTACGGTGGTCGACGATCTGGTGCTCGGGGCGGTTGTAGCGCTGCGCCAGCAGCTTTTCGGCCAGCGCGAAACCGACCGCGTTGGCGAAGCCCTGGCCGAGCGGACCGGTGGTGGTCTCCACCCCGGGGGTCTCGCTGCGCTCGGGGTGGCCGGCGGTCTTGCTGTGCAGTTGGCGGAAGCGCTTGAGCTCCTCGATCGGCAGGTCGTAGCCGGACAGGTGCAGCAGCGCGTACTGCAGCATCGAACCGTGGCCATTGGACAGCACGAAGCGGTCGCGGTTGAACCAGTGCGGGTTGTTCGGGTTGTGGCTGAGGAAGTCGTTCCACAGCACTTCGGCGATGTCGGCCATGCCCATCGGCATGCCGGGATGGCCGGAATTGGCGGCCTCGACCGCATCGGCGGCAAGGAAACGGATCGCGTTGGCGAGTTCGCGGCGGGTGGGCGTCGTCATGAGGGATCTGTCGGAAGCGGGCGCGTGGCGTCGGGCCCACTATTGTCCCACAGGCGGGGATTGGGGATTGGGGATTGGTAGCGTCACCGGCTGGACGCCTGAGATGACGCAGGAGCGGCTTCAGCCGCGACAGGCGTTCACCGGGAGGCCCATCGCGGCTGAAGCCGCTCCCACGCCTGGCCCGTCAGGCCGCGACGCTGCCGCCTTCATCAATCCCGAATCCCGACTCCCGAATCCCCGCCATCCTCCCCCTTGGCCACCATCGTGGTCAGGGCCAGGTCGCCGGTCACGTTCAGCGCGGTACGGCACATGTCCAGGAAATGGTTGACGCCCAGGATCATGCCGATGCCGACCGGGTCCACGCCGACCATCGCGCAGATCAGCGCCACCACCGGCAGCGAGCCGGACGGGACGCCGGCGGTGCCGATGCCGCCGAGAATACAGACCAGCATCACCATGCACTGCTGCGCGATGCTCAGCTCCACGCCGAAGAACTGCGCCAGGAAGATCACCGTCACGCCCTCGAACAGCGCGGTGCCGTTCTGGTTGGCGGTGGCGCCGACGGTGAGCACGAAACGCGAGACCTTGTGCGGCAGCCCCATCTGGTCGGCCACGCGCAGCGCGGTCGGCAGGGTGGCGTTGCTGGACGCGGTGGAAAACGCCATCACCGTCGCTTCGCGGGTAGCGCGGAAGAACCACAGCGGCGAGCGCCCGGCCAGGCGCACCGCCACGCCGTAACTCACCACCATGTGCAAGCCCAGCGCCAGCACCACCACGCCCACGTAGGCGCCCAGCCGTACCAGCAACTCGAAGCCGAACAGGGCCGCGAGGTTGAACATGAAGCAGGCCACCGCGTACGGCGCCAGGCGGATCACCAGCCCGATCAGGGTCATCGAGATCTCGAACACGCCCTCGATGCCGCGCCGCAACGTCGCGACCTTGGCGTCTTCGCTGAGCACCATGCCCACGCCGAACATCACCGCGAAGAACATCAGCGACAGGATCGCGCCATTGCTGGAGGCGGCTTCGACCACGTTGTCGGGCACGATCGACAGCAGCATGTCCATGCCGTGCGGCTGATGCCTGCTCTGGTCGACGATCTGCGCGGTGCGCTCCACGTTCTGCTGCAGCAGTTGCTGCGCCAGCTCGCGATCCACGCCGATGCCCGGCTTGAGCACGTTCACCAGCACCAGACCCAGCAGCACCGCCACACCCGACAGCACCACGGTGTAGCCCAGCGTCTTCCAGCCGATCCGGCCGAGCGCGCGGATGTCGCCCATCTCCGAAATGCCCATCACCAGCGCCGAGAACAGCAGCGGCACGATCAGCATGAAGATCAGGTTGAGGAACAGCTTGGAGAACGGCGTGGTGAGGTACTTGGTCAGCGCCTGCACCCAGGCCGCATCGCCGCCTACGCTCATGTGCACCGCCAGCCCCAGCACCAGCCCAAGGACGAAGCCGATCGCCATTTTCCAGTGCAACGGCATGCCGGTTTCGGCCTTCACGGGGGTGTCGGTCATAGTGTGCGCCTTGAAAGGATGAACCCCCAGCTTAACAAACCATGAGCAAGCGTCGACAGAACGCCGCTGGTGCGAGCTGCGTGACAGCGCAGCCGTCGATCGATGCAATCGCTGCAACAGGCCTAGTAACCGATACGCACCGCCAGCGACAACTGCGCTCCCACACCAACGACATGTGGCCGGTCGCCAGAGCCCCACGCTCTAGCTCAAGACGCGGATGGCGCGAAGCTGGATCCGCACCATCCGCATCGACACGCTATCGAGACCTTACTGCGACTGGGCTTGCATCAGCGCATCCCTACCCGCAGAGGTCAGCGTACTTCCATACCCCACGATCGCCTGTCGCGTATTTGAGCAGGTGAAGGTGACCTCAAAGATCACGCCATTGAGGCGGATGGAACCGGATGTTGTACGACATACGCGTTTGACTGATGCCGCCATCTCGGCGAAGCCTCTGGCATTCTGGGCCGCGTCGGTCGAAGTAGATCCGATTCCGCTAATCGTATCCGACCTTCCCAACCCACCGCCCGTATTCGGATAAGCACACGAGAAATCGGTAATGAACCCACCATTCAAGAGCTGGATTTGCGCAGACGAACACCGGTAGCCCGATGAGGCCGCATACAACTTCGCAAACTCCAATACGTTATTCCCAGCATCGGTTGCCGTAGTGCCAATGCCAGCAATCTGCCCGGATCTGGCGAGCCCTCCACCCGCATTTTTCAGAAAGCAGTTGAAGTTTGTATTGAACGCTCCAGGAGACGCCTGAAAACTCCCGTATGAACAACTCAATCCTTGATCCAGCAACTTCGAGAACTCACCAACGTTAGTCACAGCATCGTCCAATGTCGTCCCAAAACCGCTTATGTTCGAACCGTCACATGTGCGATTGACAACGTATCCACCTGCGAACACTTGACTGCTAATCGCTCCACATGTTGCCTGAGGGCCTATCGAGGAGTTGGCAGCCTTCACCTCCGACGGCGCGGCACCTAAACAGCAGGCAGTCAATACAGCCAACGTGAAAACCTCTTTCATGTTGCGATCCTCCTAATTAGCGCTGCTTCCGGCAGCGCCACCGAATTTATCGCGCTTCATCGGACCGGACACGACAGCGATCCCCACACGATACGTTCGTCACACCATATCGCTACAAGTCATCGCAAAAGGTACAACGGTGTGGTTCACACGTCGCGCGGATACAGCGGCGGCAGCTCGTCCTGGTCCTGCTTGCGCGGCGCAGCGCGCCAGCGCGGCCCGGCCCAGAATGCCTGGCGCAATGCGGCGCGCGCGCCGGCCACATCGCCGCCGCCGCCCCAGCGTGCGCGCTGCATGCGCAGCACCGCGTCGCGCTGCGTCGGATCGTCCAGACGCTGCACCACCGTATCCAGATCGGCGACGCTGGCCTGCGCGCACAGGATCGCGGCGACCTCGTCGAGTCCACCGCTGTCCAGCGCCTTGCGCAATTCTGGCAGTGCGGCGCGTGCACGCGCAGGCGCCGCGTTGTCCGCCGTGGCCGGCAGTGCCGCGACGGCTCGCGAGTGGCGCGCGCGGCGCCAGGCCCAGACCAGGGTCACTAGCCACAGCACCGCGAAGCCCGCGGCCAGCGCCATCCACAGCGGCAACGAGGCCAGCCGCCCCTGCAAGGTGTGCGTCGGCGTCACCGCGCTATCGGCCGGCACCACGCTCAGCGTCGGCGCTGACGGGCTGACCGGCGCCGGGGCCGGCGTGGGCACGCCCTGTCCGGGCTGCACCTGCAGGGTCAGGTCCGGCAGGCTGGCCTCGCGCGCGGCGCCGGCGCCCACGTCCCACCACGGCATGCGCAGGCCGCGCACCAGTAACGGGCCGGCCGCCTGCGGCACGATCGAGTAACGGCGGGTGACGGTCACCTGCGGCCCGCCATCGACGAAGCGTTCCTGCACCTGCGGCGGCTCGGCGAACACCTGCGCGCCATCGACACTAGGCGTGGGCAGTTCGGGGAACTGCGCCTGGGTCGCGCCGCGTGCCGTGGCCTCGACCACGATGTCGGCAGCCTCGCCGGCCTTGGCACGCTGCGGCGTGGCGGTGTAGCGCAGGCGCAGTTCGTGCAGCGGCAGCCACGGCTGCGGCGCATTGGCCGGCTGCGCGCGCACCTGCAGGGTCTGCGCGGTGCCGCGCGCATTGAGTTCGCCGCCGCGGCCGAAGTAGTCGTCGAAGAAGCCGGTGGGGCCGCGGCCGCTGAAACGCGCGCCCGGCAACAGCAGCGAGCCGCTGCGCTCTGGCACCAGCAGGTAGTGCCGCTCGACCACCGTGTACATGCGCCCGTCGATCTGACGGCGGTTCTGGATGTCGTCGCCGACGCGCTGCAGCGACGCGCCGGCCGGCGCGTCCAGGTCCAGCTCGCCCGAGCTCAGCGGCACGCCGAGATACAGCCGCACCACCACGCCCACGCTTTGCTGCACGTAGGGCCGCGCGTCGTCGACGACGGTCTGCACGAAGACGTCGGCGTTGCCCACCTGCGCGGGCACGTCGGCATTGGCGGTGGCCGGCACCGCGGCACTGGCCGCGGCCACCTCCAGCCGCAAGGGCGCGGTGCGTTCGTTGCCGACCTGCAGCGACGGAATCTCCAGCGTGCCGGTGCTGCGCGGCGTCAGCATCACCCCGAACAAGGACTTCGACGAGACCGTGCCGTTGACGATCTGCATCTGCCGGCTCTTGACCTCGTTGCTGAGCGCGAAATCCGCGCGCAGCGGCGCGTAGTCCGGCGTGGCCGCCGCCTGGTCGGTCTCGATGTTGAGGGTCACGCCCTCGCCGGCGCCGACGTTGTCGCGATCCAGCCACGCGCGCGTGGCGGCAGCCGCCGGCAGCGCCAGCAGCAGCGCGGCCAACACCATCAGCACCGCGCAGGCGCGGGCCCCCTGGCCGAGTCGCTTGAAGTGGATCATGGCTCTTGTTCCCGCTGCCTGCGTTCGTGTTCCAGCCTGAATTTGGCGCGCAGCAGATTACCCGGATCGTCCGGCACCCGCCGTAGCCACGCTTCGACCGCCTGACGCTGCTCGCGTTGCTGCGGCGTCTCGTTCGCGGCGGCAGCGGCGCGCTCGGCGGCCTGTTTGTCGGTGCCGCCCTGCTGTGCCATCGCCTGCTGCATCTGCTGGCGCTGCGCCGCATCGGCCTGCTGTTGCGCCTGTGCATCGCCCGGCTTCGGCGGCGCCTGCCGCGCGTCCTTGGCGCCATCGCGTCCCTGCTGGCCGTCGCGCTGCTGGCCGTTTTGCTGCTGGTTCTTCTGCTGCGGGTTCTGCTGGGCGCCGTTCTGCTGCTGACCCGCCTGCTGTTGACCGTTTTGCTGTTGACCGTTCTGTTGCTGGCCGTTCTGCGACTGCCCGCTCTTCTGCTGCTTGCCGTCCTTGCCCTGCTGGCCGGACTTGGAGTCCTGCGACGACTGGCGCTTGCGCGCGGCCTCCACCGCGGCGCGGTTGGCGATCGCATCGGCCATCTGCGGATGCAGTTTCAGCGCCTTGTCGTAGGCGTCGATCGCCTCGTCGTAACGGCCCTGCCGTGCCAGCGCATTGCCGAGGTTGTACCAGCCGGCGTCGCTGTCGATGCCTTCGAACTGCTGTTGCGCGGCGGCGAAATCGCCCTTGCGGTAGGCCTGCACGCCTGCATCGAGCCGTTGCTGGCGGACCTGATCGGCACGTTCCCACCACCCGCCTGCGACAGGACCGAGTGTCGGCGTCTGTGCTGGCGCTGGCGCCTGAGCCTGCGCATGCACCGGTAGCGGCATCGCCAGCGGCGCCAACACCAGCAGCAGCACCGCGGCGCCACCGCGACGGCGGAACGCGAGCAAGGCCAGCAGCATCAGCGGCGGCAGCAACCAATAGCCTTGATCGAGCCACACGCGGCCATGGCTTTCGTCGGCCGCCGTGGCGTCCGCTTCCTGCGGCCGCAGCACGCCCAGCGCGCGCAGATCCGTATCGTCTGGCGTCAACGCCGCGTAACGGCCCGCGCCCGCTTCCGCCAGCGCGCGCAGCGCACCCGCATCCAATTGCGCGTGCGACAGCCGGCCCTGGTCGTCGCGGTAGGCGGCGCCCTGCGCCGTGCCCAGCCCCAGCGCGGACACGTGATAGCCCTGCCTGGCCGCGCGCGCCGCGGCCTGCTGCGCCTGCGCATCGGCCTGGTCGCTGAGCACCAGGATGTCGCCGCGGGAGAAGCCGGCCTGGCGCAGCAACTGCGCCGCCCAATCGACCGCCAGGTCGGTGCGCTGCCCCGCCACCGGCATCACCTGCGGTGACAGCGCGTCGAGGAACAGGCCCACGTTCGCCGCATCGTCGGTCAGCGGCGCCACCGTGTACGGCTCGCCGGCATACGCGAGCAAGGCCACTTCGCCGCCGGCGCGCTCGTGCAGCAGCCGCGCCAGCTTGGCCCGCGCCTGCAGCAGCCGCGACGGCGGCAGATCGCGCGCGTCGATCTGCGCGGACAGGTCCAGCGCGATCACCAACGGCGTGCGCGCCTGCCACAGCGGCTGCTGCTCCTGGCTCCAGCTCGGTCCGGCCAGCGCCAGCACCGCCAGCGCGTAGCCCAGCGCGCCCAGCAACAGGCCAGCGCTGCCCTTGGCATCGCCACGCGCGAGCAGATGCGGCAACAGGTGCGGGTCCACCGTGCGCCGCCAGATGTCGCGGCGCCGCCGCCGGCGCCACCAGCTCCAGCCGAGCAACGGCAGCAACAGCAGCGCCCACAGCCATTCGGGACGCAACAGATGCAATGCCTGGAGGAACTCCATCGCGCGGGTCATTGCCGCCTCCAGGGCCAGATGAAGGACAGCAACGCCAACGCCAGCGCCGCCGCCAGCGGCCAGGCGTAGCGCTCGATCCGCGGCCGCACCGCCGGACCGGCCGAACGTACCGGCTCGAGCCGGTCCAGTTCGGCATAGATCGAGGCCAGCTCGGCGGTGTCGCGGGCGCGGAAGAAGCGCCCGCCGGTATCCTGCGCGATCTTGCGCAGCGTGTCCTCGTCGACCTGGTCGTCGCCGCCGCTGCCGGGGATCGGCAGACCGAACAACGACATGCCGCCATCGCCACCGAAGGCGATGGTGTACACGCGCACGTGTTCGGCCTTGGCCAGTTCGGCGGCCTTCAGCGGATCGAGCACGCCGGCGGTGTTGACGCCATCGGTGAGCACGATCAGCACCCGCTCGCCCTGCTTCTGCTCGCGCAGGCGCTTGACCGCCAACGCGATCGCATCGCCCAGCGCGGTCTCGCGCCCGGCCAGGCCGACCACGCTGTCGCGCAACTGGTCGCGTACCGTGGCCAGATCGGCGGTCAACGGGGTCAGCGCATACGCCTGCTGGCCGAACACCAGCAGGCCGATGCGGTCGCCATCGCGGCGATCGAGAAAGTCGGCCAGCACCGCCTTGGCCGCGGTCAGACGATCGACCACGCGCCCGCCCAGGGTCATGTCGGGCTCGCTCATGCTGCCGGACAGATCCACCGCCAGCATCAGCTGCCGCGCCTGCTGCGGTGGCGCGATGGGTTCGCCCAGTTGCAGCGGCCGCGCCGCCGCCGCGCACAGGCAGAACCAGGCCAGCCACGCCAGCCACACGCTGGCGCGCCACAGCCCGCCGCGTGCCGGCGCGGCGGCCACGGCCTGCAGGCGCTCGCCATAGGGCACGCGCAAGGCCGGCGCATTGCCGCGCCGTGCCGGCAGCAGCAGATTGGCCAGCAAGGGTAGCGGCATCGCCAGCCACATCCACGGCCAGGCGAAGCCGGCCAGCAGGTCGCTGAGGCTCTGCCACGACGACGACACCAGGCTCATCGCCGTCCTCCACGCCGCGCTGCCATCAACGCCAGGAAGCGGCGCCGCGCCAGCGGCAGCAGCGCCTGCACCTGCGCCGGGTCCACGCTGGGCCGGTAGCCGCCATCGAGCAGCACACGGCCCGGGCCGGTGGAGAACGCCTGGCGCGTGTCGCCACCATCCAGAAACCGCAGCCAGTCCTCTCCCTGCAACACCGCCGCGGCGGGATCGCGGCGTTGTGCCGCGCGCCGGAGCAGCTCCGAGACCGCGGCCACCTGCGCCGGCGGTTCGCCCGTGCGCGTCGCCGCATCGAACTGACGCTGCCAGCGCTGCTCGCGCCGGCGCCGGCGCATCCATACCAACAATGCAACGCCGAGCGCCAGCAGCAACACCGCCGCCAGCATCCACCAGCCCGGTGCGGGCGGCCACCAGGCCGGTGCCGGCGGCAGATGCACATCGCGCAGGGGCAGTTGCTGCGGGCTCATACCGACGCCCCCCGTTGCACCGGCAGCAACCACGACTCGCTGGGCGCGTCGCTCAGCAATACCCGCACCTGCACGCCGCGGCCCGGCAGTTCCGCCGACAGGGTTTCCAACGGCTGCACGAATTGCGCACGCCAGCGCTGTTGCGCGGTGCTCGCCAGCAGATCCACCTCCACGCGGCGACCGCTTGCCCAGAACGGCAGGGCGGCGCGTGGCGGATGCACTTCCAGCGGATCGGCGAGCAGCAGCAACTCCACTTCGTTGTGCAGCGCCAGCCCGGCCCAGCGCGCGGCCGGCACGGCCTGCGCACTGGCCGGATCGGCCAGCACGGTCAGGCGCGATCCCGGGCGCAGCAGCTTGGCCGCGTGATCCAGCGCCATGGTCAGGCCGGCATCGTCCTGCGGCGGCTGCGCATACCAGCGCGCCAGCGCATCGAGCACGCGCAGCACGCCGCGCGGCCCGGCGGCGGGCGGCACCGGCGCTTCGCTGCGGCTGCCGCGCAAGGCGGCCAGGCGATCGCCCTGCCGCTGCGCCGCCCACGCCGCCACCGCCCCGGCACGCGCCGCCTGCACCGACTTGAAGCGCACGCGCGTGCCGAAGTACAGCGACGGCGCGGTGTCGGCGACGATCAGACTGAGCCGTTCGCGCTCGGCCTGGAACAATTTGGTGTGGGTGCGGCCGCTGCGCGCGGTCAGCCGCCAGTCGATGTGCCGCACGTCGTCGCCGGCCACGTACTCGCGCGACTCGGCGTACTCCATGCCGCGCCCGCGCATCGGCGACGGGGCGGCGCCACTGAGGCCATGGCGGCCTCGGCGCGGCGGCGGCATGCGTGCGACCGCGGCGCGCAGGGCCACCAGCTCGGCCAGGCTGGGACGGATCCCCGCCTCGGCCGGCGCGACAGCGTGCGGCGTGCCCGGCGCGGTCGGCTGCGGTGCCATCGTCGTTACTCCGCGCGGAGGCGGGCGGCGGGGAACAGCCGTAATTGGCGGCGTACGCTCACGGCGGCGGCACCTTGTCCAGCAGCGCCGCGACCAGGCGATCGCCATCCCAGCCTTCGGCGGTCGCTTCGTAGCTGGGCAGCACGCGGTGGCGCAGTACATCGGCGGCGACCGCGCGCACGTCGTCGGGCGTGACGAAATCGCGCCCGGCCAGCCAGGCGCGGGCGCGGGCGCACCGCTCCAATGCGATCGAACCGCGCGGACTCGCGCCCCAGGCGATGCGCCGCGCCAACGCGGCGTCGTAGCCGCTGGCATCGCGCGAGGCCAGCACCAGTTCGATCAGATAGCGCTCCAGCGGCGGTGCCATGTGCAGCGCCAGCACTGCGCGGCGTGCCGCGAATACGTCTTCCAGCGGCATGCGCGGCGGCGGCGCCTCGCCGGCCTCCAGCGTCTCGCGGGCGCGCTCGCGCGCCAGGCGCAGGATCTCCGCTTCAGCGGCAGCTTCCGGGTAGCCGATCCGCACATGCATCAGGAAGCGGTCCAACTGCGCCTCCGGCAGTGGGAAGGTGCCCTCCTGCTCGATCGGGTTCTGTGTCGCCATCACCAGGAACAGCTTCGGCAGCGCATAGGTGTGCCGGCCGACGGTGACCTGGCGCTCGCCCATCGCCTCGAGCAGGGCCGATTGCACCTTGGCCGGCGCACGGTTGATTTCGTCGGCGAGCAGGATCGGATGGAAGATCGGCCCGGGCAGGAACTCGAAGCGGCTCTCCTGCGGGCGCCACACCTCGGTACCGGTGAGGTCGGCCGGGAGCAGGTCGGGGGTGAACTGGACGCGGGCGAAATCCGCTTCCAGGCGCGAGGCCAGGGCGCGGATCGCGGTGGTCTTGGCCAGGCCGGGCGCGCCTTCGACCAGCAGATGGCCGTCGGCGAGCAGCGCGATCAGCAGGCGCTCCACCAGCGCCGACTGGCCGACGATGGTCTGGGACAGGCCGTCGCGCAGGGCGACGAACGCGGCATGCAGGCGCTGCTGCTCGGGCGCGGCCGGCGGGGAATCGAGGGTCGGGGATGGAGTGTTCATTTGTGCAGTCTGACCGATCGCCGGTGAAAATGGTTCCGCGCACGGCGGACGCCGCGTGCTGCGAATTCAGGATTTCCTCATCGATGGGCGCAAACGCCGACGGGAGAGGCTTGCGCCTCTCCCGTCGAAGAATCCAACCTGCTTGAGGCAGCTCAGGCTGGCGCGCGCTTGGCCACGTGCATCACCTTCGGGGTCACGAAGATCAGCAATTCGGCCTTGGTCTTGTTGCGGCCACGCTTCTTGAACAGATTGCCCAAGAACGGCACGTCGCCCAGGAACGGCACCTTGGAGATGCTGCTGCGGTCGTTGAACTCGTAGACACCGCCGATGACCACCGTCTGCCCATCGTCGACCAGCACCGCGGTGTTGATCTCGCGGCGGTTGATCTCGGGAATGGTGCCGTAGCCCTGCAGGACCACGAAACGCTCGACTTCGTCCTTCTTGACGCTCATGTTCAAGAACACACGATTGTCGTCGGTGATGGTCGGGGTCACCTTCAGCTCCAGCAACACTTCCTTGAACTGCACGTTCGGCGTGGGGGCAGCGCCAGCGGTGCCGCCGGTGATGGTGACGTAGCCGATCTCCTTGCCCTGCTTGATCACCGCCTCGCGCTGGTTGGAGGTCACGATGCGCGGATTGGAAATGACTTCGCCCCGCCCCTCTTCCTGCAATGCCGACAGCTGCAGGTCCAGATTGAAGTTCTTGCCGAGCAGGGTGTAGGCAAGACTGGGCAGGGTCTGCGCGCTGGTGAAGGTCGGACCGCTCAGATCGACGTTGAGACCACGCGTATTGACGCCGCCGCCAGCCGCGTTGCTTCCGACCGTAGCGACATTGTCCCCATAGGTGCGCGTCGCGCCGACACCGAACTTGGCACCCAGATCGCGTGCGAAGGTATCGGTGGCGATGACGATGCGGCCCTCGATCAGCACCTGGTCGACCGGGCGGTCGATCACGTTGATCAGCTCGCGCATCTGCGCGACCTTCTTCGGGATGTCGCTGATCATCAGCGTGTTGGTGCGCTCGTCGGCGACGAGGCGCCCGCGCGGCGACAGGAAGCCATTGTCGTTCTGGCTGTTGCCGCTGCCACCCGCGCCGCCACTGCCACCACCGCCACCGCCGCCGATCCCCTTGGCCTCGGTCAGCGCCTTGAAGATCGCCGTGGCGCTGTGATAGTTGATCTGCACGTAGTCGGTGATCAGGTCCTCGCGGTTCTCGATCGCGATGCGCGCGTCTTCCTTGTCCTGCTCGAACTTGGCCAGTTCCTGCTGCGGCGCGACCCAGATCACCTTGCCGTCGCGGCGCTTGTCCAGGCCCTTGGCACGCAGCACGATGTCCAGTGCCTGGTCCCACGGCACATTGACCAGGCGCAGGGTGACGCTGCCCTGCACGGTATCGGAGGCGACGATATTGAGATTGGACTCCTCGGCGATCAACTGCAACACCGTGCGCACCGGCACGTCCTGGAAGTTGAAGGTCACCGGCTTGCCGCTGTAGCCGCGGGCCGCCACCTGCGCGGCGGCCTGGCTGACCGTGGTCGCGGTGACCGCGCCCACCGCCGGCGCGGCTGCGCGCGGGGTGATCTCGACCACGTACTCGTTGCCGGACTGGTAGGCCAGCGATTCGAACGCGCCATTGGTGTTCAGCACCAGCTCGGCGCCGCCCGCATAGGGCTTGGCATCGATGCGCTGCACCGGCGTGGCGAAGTCGGTGACGTTGAGCGGGCGCTGCAACTCCGGCGGCAGCGTGGCGTTGCCGACATCGACCACCACGCTGTTGCCCTGGGTGCGCAGGTCCGGGCTGGCGCCGGTGCCGTTGAAGGACAGGATCAGCCGCCCCGCACCGCCGTCGCCGCGCTTGAAGTCGATCTTCGACACCGTGAGCTTGGCCGGCGCCGCCGCAGGTGCGGGAGACGCGGCAACAGGCGCGGCGGGCGGCGCCGCGCTGGCGACGACCGCATTCCCGAGCATCGCCGCCAACCCCAACGCGCATAGCCGCATCGTCGCGTGGCGCCGGATGGGGCGCAGGCTCAGGGCTTTGGAAAAAGTCATCGTGCTATCCCCATAATCAATCATTGATCGTCCAGCGCGACGGAGGCGGGACGTTCCAGCCAGCCGCCGGCGCCATCCGGCACCAGTTCAATCAAATCGATGCGATCCTCGTGCACCCCGGTCACGCGGCCATCGCTCTGCCCCATGTACACGCCCGGACGCACGCGGTAGGTCACCTTGTCCGGCGCCATCACCAGCGCGACCTGGCCCGCGCCGCTGCCCAGCGTGCCGACCATGTTGAGGCTGTCCAGCGGGAACTGTTCCAGCGGTTCCTTGCGGCGGTTCGGATCCGGGCGCAGGCCGCTGCTGCCGTCGGGACTGGCCCAGGCATCGCTGAACGGATCGCGCAGGCCCTGCGCCGCATACTCGAAGGTTTCGAACTGCTGCATCACCGGCAACGGCTCCAGCGGCTGCGCCGGTCGCGCGCGCACTTCCTTCACCCAGTTCTCCAGATTCGGCGCATCGCCCGGCGTGCTGGTGATGGTGCGGCCGCAAGCGCCAAGCACCAGCGCCAGCGCGCCCGCAACGAGAATCCTGACCACCCGATGCTGCCGGCTCATGCGCCACCGCCTTGCTTGCCGGCCTTCTTCGCGGCCGCCGCGGCCTGTTCCTGGTCGGCCATTTCCTTGTCGTCCAGGTAGCGATAGGTCTTGACCGTACCGGACAGCTCCAGCTCGCCGCGCGCGGTGATGCCGTTGCTCTTGTCGCGCGGCTTCAGGTTGATGTCGTGCATGGTCAGGATCACCACCCGCGGCAACGAGGCCACGCCACTGACGAAGGCGCCGAACTGGTGGTAGCTGCCGACCATGCGCAGGGCGATCGGCTTCTCCGCGTAGAACTCCTTCGGCGACTCCGGGCCCGGCTGGAACAACTCGTTGGTCAGGCCGCTGGACAGCGCGGTCTGCGAGATGTCGATGATCAGGTCGGGCATCTCGGTCTTGCTCGGCAGCTGCCGCAGCATCTGCTGCAGCACCTGCTCCATCTGCACCAGTTGCTGCTTCAGCGGCTGCAGGTTGACTGCACGGCTCTGCTCCTTCTCGAAGGAGGCGCGCAGTTCGGTTTCCTTCTGCTCCAGCGCCTGCAACTCGTCGCTCTTGCTGCTGATCAGCAGGAACCAGGACAGGGTCAGGATGAACAGGGTCACCAGCACGCAGAACACGATCTTGGCCTGCTGCGGCCAATTGCCGATGTTGTTGAAATCCAGCTCTTTGATGTTGAATTTCTTGCTCATGACGCCGGTCCCTGTTTCGCTGGCGTGGCGGCGGGTGCCGGCGCGGTGGCCGGCGCCGGTGCGGCAGGGCTGCCCGCGGCAGGTGCAGGCGCAGGAGCGCCCGAAGCCTGCGCCGGCGGCGTGCCAGGCGCGCCGCCCGCGGGGGCTGCACCAGGTGTTCCGGGCGCAGCGGAACCCGCAGGTGCCGTCCCGGCGGCGGCCGGATCGGTGCTCTCGCCCGGCACCGGCAGCTTGACCCGCAGCGTGAACACGTACGGCAGCGCCTTGGTATCGACGATCGGACCCTTGGCTTCCTTCTCCTGGGCCTTGGCCTCGATCACCGTCAGCTCCGGATTGGTCATCCAGCCCGAGCCCTCAAGGTTGCGCATGTAGGTACTGACCCGCGCGTTGGACTGCGAGCGGCCCTCCAGGGTCAGCATGTCGCCTTCCTGCTTCACCGAGGTCAGCACCACGCCGTCGGGAATGGTCCGCACCAGCGAGTCGAACAGGTGCACCATCTGCGAACGCTTGGCCTGCAGTTCCTCGATCACCTGCTTGCGCGCCAGCAGGCGGCGCTTCTTCTCGTCGAGGGTGTCGATTTCCTTGTTCTGCGCCTGGACCTTCTCGATCTCGGCCTGCAGATACGCGTTGCGTTCGTTCTGGCCGCTGATCTGCAGGTCGTAGTAGAACCAGATCAGTCCCGCCAGCAGCACCCCGGCGAACGCGGCCAGGCCAAGCATCGAATAGAACTCGCGTTCGCGCTGCTTGCGCCGTTCCGCCCGCCAGGGCAGCAGATTGATCTTCGCCATCAGTCGAAGCTCCTCAGCGCCAGGCCGGTGGCGATCATCAGCGCCGGCGCGTCCTGGGCCAGCGCATGCGCCTGCACCTTCGGCCCCAGGGTCATCTGCGCCAACGGGTTGGCGACCACCGTGGCCACGCCCAGTTGCTCCTCCACCATCTCCGGCAATCCGGCCAGGGCGGCGCAGCCGCCGGCCAGGACGATATGGTCGACGCGGTTGAATTCGCTGCCGGCATAGAAGAACTGCAGCAGGCGGCTGATCTGCTGCACCGTGGCTTCCTTGAACGGCTCCAGCACCTCGACCTCGTAGCTTTCCGGCAGCCCGCCCTGGCGCTTGGCCATGCCGGCTTCCTCGTAGGTCAGGCCGTAGCGGCGCATCACTTCGTCGGTCAGCTGCTTGCCGCCGAACACCTGCTCGCGGCTGTACAGGCTGCGCCCGCCACGCAGGACATTGAGGGTGGTCATGGTGGCGCCGATGTCGACCAGGGCGACGATGCCGTCGGCGGCCACCGGCAGCTCGCTGGCCACCAGCGCGAAGGCGTTCTCGACCGCGAAGGCCTCCACGTCCATCACCTTGGCCACCAGCCCGCCCAGCTCCAGGGCCGACTGGCGCAGCTCCACGTTCTCCGAGCGCGAGGCGGCCAGCAGCACCTGCACCATCTCGGGGTTGTTGGGGATGACGCCCAGCACCTCGAAATCCAGGTTCACTTCGTCGATCGGGTACGGGATGTAGTTCACCGCCTCCAGCTCGACCTGGGCTTCCAGCTCGCTCTCGTCCAGCTCGGCCGGCATCGGGATCACCTTGGTGATCACCGCCGAACCGGCCACGGCGGCCGCGGCATGCTTGGCGCGGGTACCGGACCGGGTCACGGCGCGGCGGATCGCCTCGCCCACCGCCTCGACCTCGACGATGTTCTTCTCGACCACGGCATTGGGCGGCAAGGGTTCGACGGCGTAATGCTCGACCCGGAACCGGTTGCCGTTACGCGAAAGCTGCAGCAGCTTGACCGCGGTCGAGCTGATGTCGATGCCGATCAGCGGCTGCTGACTCTTTGGGATAAGCCCCACGGATTTTCCCCTGCCGGCGGGCACTTGGACGCCAATGTTGCGCCAGCGCATTAATAACAAATTTTTTGCAATTGGCAACCGCCCGGTTGCATGTCGCGATCCGTGTCACGGCATGACCTGCGGCAGCAAACCCGTCGCATCCCCGGAACCGGCCCCAGCCGTTCCCCGGCGTACTCTATACTCTGCGCCCAAGAAATCTGCAATCGGAATCTCTCGCGATGCCCCGTTTTCGTCGTTGGCTGCGCTGGGCGCTGGTCTTGTTCGTCCTCCTTGGCCTGGTCGGCGCCGCCGTGGCAGGCGGGCTGTACTACGTCGTCTCCTCCAAGCTCCCGGACGTGCAGACCCTGCGCAAGGTCGAACTGCAGGAGCCGATGTACGTCTACTCCAGCGACGGCAAGCTGATGGCGCTGTTCGGCGAGACCCGGCGCTACCCCATCACCATGAAGGACGTGCCGGAGCGGCTGAAGCAGGCCTTCCTTGCCACCGAGGATGCCCGGTTCTACGAGCATGGCGGGGTCGACTACAAGGGCATCGCGCGCGCGGTGTGGCTGCTGGCCACCACCAACGACAAGCGCGTACCGGGCGGCTCCACCATCACCCAGCAGGTGGCCCGCCAGTTCTTCCTGAGCTCGGAATACAGCTATACCCGCAAGCTGGCGGAGATCCTGCTGGCGCGCAAGATCGAGGCCGAGCTGACCAAGGACGAGATCTTCGAGCTGTATCTCAACAAGAGCTTCTTCGGCAACCGCGCCTACGGCGTCGCCGCCGCCGCCGAGTACTACTACGGCAAGAAGCTCAACGAGCTGAGCCTGGACGAGATGGCCTCGCTGGCCGGCATCCCCAAGTTCCCCTCCAGCGGCAACCCGATCAGCAACCCCGAGCGCGCCAAGCAGCGCCGCGACAACTATGTGCTCAGCCGCATGGCCGCGCTGGGCTTCATCACCCCGGCCGAGGCCGAGGCGGCCAAGGCGGTGCCGATGCACGCCGCGCCGCACGAGCGCCCGGTCGAGGTCGAGGCCCCGTACGTGGCCGAGCTGGTGCGCCAGGAAATGATCGCGCGCTTCGGCGGCGACGTGCTGGACAAGGGCTACCACGTCTACACCAGTATCGATGCGACCCTGCAGGCTGCCGCCAACCATGCGGTGCGCCAGGGCCTGGTCGTCTACGATCGTCGCCATGGCTGGCATGGCGTCGAGAAGCACTTCGACGTCCCCGCCACTGCCGATGCGGCGGCGCTGGCCAGCCATCTGAGCGGCATCTACGCGCAAGGCGGGATGCTGCCCAGCATCGTCGCCGGCACCGGCAGCGACGGCAGCGCCACCGTGGTGCTCGCCAACAAGACCGAGCTGGTGCTGCCGGTGGCCGCCAGCCGCTGGACCGGGCGCAGCCCCGCCACCCTGCTCAAGCGCGGCGACCTGGTGCGCATCCAGGAAGGCGACAAGCCGGGCGAATGGGAGATCACCCAGATCCCGCGCGGCCAGGCCGCGCTGGTGTCGCTGGACGCCAACAACGGCGCGCTGCGCGCCATGGTCGGCGGCTTCAGCTACGCCGGCAACAAGTTCAACCGCGCCACCCAGGCGCGCCGCCAGCCCGGCTCCAGCTTCAAGCCGTTCCTGTACGCGGCCTCGTTCGAGAAGGGCTTCAACCCGGCCTCGATCGTGCTCGACGCACCGGTGGTGTTCCGCGACCGCCGCGGCAAGACCTGGTCGCCGCAGAACGACGGCGGCGGCTTCCGCGGCCCGATGCGCCTGCGCGAGGCGCTGGTGCAGTCGCGCAACCTGGTCTCGGTGCGCCTGCTGGACGCCATCGGCGTGGACTTCGCGCGCAAGTACATCAGCCAGTTCGGCTTCCAGGAAGCCGAGTTGCCGCCGAACCTGTCGATGTCGCTGGGCACCGCCTCGCTGACTCCGCTGTCGGTGGCGCGCGGGTACACCGTGTTCGCCAACGGCGGCTCGCTGGTCAACACCTGGATCATCGACAAGGTCACCGACCGCGACGGCAATGTCCTGTTCCAGGAACATCCGCTGACCGCCTGCCGCAGTTGCGGCAGCGTCGGCGGCAACGCCGCACCGGTCAGCCAGGTCGTGGACGGCTTCAACTTCGGCGCGGCCACGCCGCCGCCGGCGGCCAAGCCGGCAGAGCCCGCGGCCACGGCGGCTGCCGCCGAGAAGCCCGCCGACCCCGAGGCCAAGGTGGCGCCGCGCGCGATCGACGAGCGCACCGCCTATCAATTGGTGTCGATGATGCGCGACGTGGTCCAGCGCGGCACCGGCACCGCGGCCAAGGTGCTCGGCCGCGAGGACGTGGGCGGCAAGACCGGCTCGACCAACGACCATCGCGACGCCTGGTTCTCCGGCTTCGGCGGCCCGTACGTGACCACCGTGTGGGTCGGTCGCGACGACTACCGCTCGCTCGGCTACCGCGAATACGGCGGCAAGGCGGCGCTGCCGATCTGGATCGACTACATGCGGGTCGCGCTGAAGGATCAGCCGATCGCCCGCAACGATCCGCCGGGCGGCATGGTCCAGGTCAGCCTCAACGGCGCCACGGAATGGGTCAAGACCGAGGACATGGACCGCATCCAGCAGTTCGACGAAAGCCTGCAGGACCAGAAGACCGACGACGCGGCATTCGACATCTTCTGATCGTGTCGCGTCCCCCGCCCCCGCGCTCGCCGGGGCAGTTCCCGCCGGGCGCGCCTCGCCCGGCGGACGCCGCCTCAGGCAGCGGCGCCGGCTACACCCGAATTTCGCAAGGCTGCGGTACAGTCGGGGCAGGCTTTGAGGGGAGGCGCACCATGCACCACGCTCGGCAACACGCCCGGACCCGCACGCACGAACGCCGCCGCCGGCTGGCGCATGAAGCCGCCCGGCTGATGGCCGAAGGCGGCATCCGCGATTTCCACCAGGCCAAGCTCAAGGCCGCCGACCGGCTCGGCATCCACGACGACGCCTCGCTGCCGCGCAACAGCGAGATCGAGGACGCCCTGCGCGAATACCAGCGGCTGTTCGCCGGCCCCGACCATGCCGGCGAACTGCGCCGGCGCCGCGAGGCGGCGCTGCGCGCGATGGACTTCCTGCACGCCTTCGCGCCACGCCTGGCCGGACCGGTGCACGACGGTACCGCCGACGCCAACAGTCCGGTGCAACTGCACCTGCACAGCGACGACACCGAGGCGGTGGCACGTTTTCTCGAAGAACACCGGATCCCGGCCGAACTGCGCAGCCGCCGCCTGCGCCTGGACCGCGAGCGTAGCGAGGACTTCCCGGTGTGGCTGTTCACCGCCGAGGAACTGACCTTCGACCTGACCGTGCTGCCCTACGACGCGCTGCGCCAGGCGCCGCTGTCGCAGGTGGACGAAAAGCCGATGCGGCGCGCCTCGATGCCGCAACTGCGGCAACTGCTGACCGAGCAGGACATCGCCGACTACCAGTCCGGCTGAGCGGACCGCCGCGCCAGGATGCCGCGGGCGCCGCACAGCTGGCTGGCGCCCCGTGTCGCGGCCTACAGTCAGCGCGACAGGCTACTGCCAATCTGCCTCCCCGCTTCGGCCCCCCGCCACAAACGAAAAACGCCCCGCGAGGCGGGGCGTTCCGGACAGCCTTGACGGCGATCGATCAGCGCTTGTCGGCGCTGGTGTAGTCGCGCTTTTCGTAGCCGGTGTAGATCTGGCGCGGACGGCCGATCTTCATTTCCGGGTCGACCTGCTGCTCCAGCCAATGCGAGACCCAGCCGGCGGTGCGGGCAATGGCGAACATCACGGTGAACATCTCCACCGGGATGTTCAGCGCCTTGTAGATGATGCCCGAGTAGAAGTCGACGTTCGGGTACAGCTTGCGCTGCACGAAGTAGTCGTCCTTCAGCGCGGCCTCTTCCAGCTTCAGCGCCACTTCCAGCAGCGGGTCGTTGACGCCCAGCTCGCCCAGCACCTTGTGGGTCATCTCGCGGATGATCTTCGCGCGCGGGTCGAAGTTCTTGTACACGCGGTGGCCGAAGCCCATCAGGCGGAAGCTCGAGTTCTTGTCCTTGGCCTTGGCCACGGCGCTCTCGACATTGTCGGCGGTGCCGATCTCTTCCAGCATCTTCAGCACGGCTTCATTGGCGCCGCCGTGCGCCGGGCCCCACAGCGCGGTGATGCCCGCGGCGACCGAGGCATACGGATTGGCGCCGGTGGAACCGACCAGACGCACGGTCGAGGTCGAGGCGTTCTGCTCGTGGTCGGCGTGCAGGATGAACAGCAGGTCCAGAGCCTTGGCCACGACCGGGTTCATCTGCAACTGCTCGCTCGGCACCTCGAACATCATGTGCAGGAAGCGCTCGACGTAGCCGAGGTTGTTGCGCGGGTAACGGATCGGCCAACCGATGGAGTAGCGGTAGGCGGCGGCGGCGATCGTCGGCACCTTGGCGATCAGACGGATCGCGGCCAGGCGGCGCTGCTCCGGATCGTTGAGGTCGAGGGTGTCGTGATAGAACGCCGACAGCGAGGCCACGCTACCGGCCAGCATCGCCATCGGGTGCGCGTCGTGGCGGAAGCCGCCGAGGAAGTTCTTCAGCGACTCGTGCATCATCGTGTGATGCGTCACTTCGTGGTCGAACTTCTTGAATTCGTCGGCGGTGGGCAGCTCGCCGTTCATCAGCAGGTAGGCCACTTCGAGGAAGTTGGACTTCTCGGCCAACTGCTCGATCGGGTAGCCGCGATACAGCAGCACGCCGTTGTCGCCGTCGATGTAGGTGATCGCCGACTTGCAGCTGGCGGTCGCGGTGAAGCCCGAGTCGTAGGTGAAGAGACCGGTCTCCTTGGTCAACTTGGAAATGTCGACGCAATCGTTGCCCAGGGTGGGCTTGAGTACCGGAAGAACGACCGACTTGTCGCCGGCGTTCAACGTGACCTGATCAAGATCGGACACAGTGTGCGCTCCTCGATGGAAGGCGCCTGTCCGATTACGTTGCGAACAGACGCGTGAAGGAAGTCCACGGCAATCGCCACGGATCGCGCCATTATCGCACAGCAGCATTTGCGTCGTCGCTCACCACCCACGCTGCACGATGGCGGCAGGAAAGCGACACAGCGTTGCATCCTCGCCGCACTTTCACGGAAGGATGACACCGGCGCGTCAACGCCGGGAGAGGAAAGCAGATAGCAGAACGGCCGCGCAGGCGGCCGTCGCTTTACATCCGTTCGACGGTTCCGATCAGCGCGCGTAGCGCTTCTGGAACTTGTCGATGCGGCCGCTGGTGTCGATGACCTTGTGCTTGCCCGTGTAGAACGGGTGCGAAGCCGAGGAGATTTCGACCTTGATCAACGGATACTCTTCGCCGTCCTCCCACTTGACCGTCTCTTTCGAGGACATGGTCGAACGGGTCAGGATCTTGAAATCGGAGGTGACATCGTGGAACACGACGTCGCGGTACTGGGGATGGATGTCGGCCTTCATGGGCTCGCACCGTAGGTGGCTGCTGGACAAGAGGGAAACTATAACAGCCCTCCTGCCCTACACGCAACGTGTAATTCACACGTTACGTGTAGTCGCCAGCCGCCGCCCTGGGCTCTGAAGCATGTGCAGGCAGGGACCGCCAGGCTCAGCCGGCGCCGACCGCCGCGCGGGCCAGGCCCAGGAAGCGGGCTTGGTCGTAGCGGATGAGCATGGTCGCGTTGTCCGGCAGGCCCAGCTGGCGGTTCCAGTCGACCAGGGTGGCGCCGCGGGTGTGCACCCCGGACAGCTCGATCTGCATCGGCCGCGACTGCACCTCCTCGGCGCCGTCGGGCTGCAGCGCCCAGGCCATCGCCAGCGCGTCGGCGGCATACCAGTGCTCGCCGCGGGCGTCTTCCGACCACAGCCGGGTCTTGCGCGAGATCAGTTCGTAGAAGCGCGCCTTGGGCGCATCCACCGCCAGCCACTGCTCGACCTCGCGGTGCGGCAGGCCGTGCGCAACGGTCGCCTCCCAATCCGCCACTTCGATGTGCGGGAACGCCTTGAACACGATGTGCGCGGCTTCCGGGTCGAAGGCGATGTTGAACTCGGCGGCCGGGGTGATGTTGCCGTGACAGGTGATCGCCCCGCCCATCACCAGGAAGCGGCCGACGCGCTGCGGCAGGGTCGGGTCCAGCTTCAGCGCCAGCGCGATGTTGGTCAGCGGCCCCAGCGCGACCAGCAGCAGGCGCCCGGCGTACTGGTGCGACAGGCGCAGGATCGCCAGCGCGGCATGCTCGGCCTCGGCGCCGCGCGCGGCCGGCGGCAGGTCGACGTCGCCGAAACCGTCCTGACCGTGCACGTGCCCGGCGTCCACCGACGGGTGCAGCAGCGGATCGGCGCAGCCGGCGAACACCGGCACATCCTCGCGCCCGGCCACCTCGCACAGCTTCAGCGCATTGCGCACGGTGTGGCGCAGCCCGACGTTGCCGGCGGCGATGGTCAGCCCGACCACCTCGTGGCGCGGATCGGCGAACGCCATCAGCAGGGCCAGCGCGTCGTCCACGCCAGGGTCGGTATCGATCAACAGGGGAATCTTGTCGCTCATGCGTCGCTTCGCTCGTCCATTCGGCCGCCGAGTCTGGCACTGCGGCGCAGGCATGGGAAGGAGTGGGGAGTGGGGATTCGCAGGGGCAGCCGGGCCGGCCGCTTTACGAATCCCCGCTTTCAACAGCCGAATGGCTGGTCATCCCCAATGCCGAATCCCGGCCCCTCACGCCCCGGCGAACCGCACCGCCCCACCGACCCAGCGCACGACGATGCGGTCGGCCAGGACCGGCGCTTCCTCCAGCAGCCGGTCGGCCAGGGCGTGCACGCGCGGCAGCAGGCCAGCGTCGCGGGCCAGGTCGGCCACGCGGAACGCGGCCAGGCCGGTCTGACGGGTGCCGAGCAGTTCGCCGGGACCGCGCAGTTCCAGATCCTTCTCGGCGATGACGAAGCCGTCGTTGGTCTGGCGCATGGTTTCCAGGCGCTGCCGCGCCATCGCCGACAGCGGCGCCTGGTACATCAGCACGCAGCTCGACGCCGCCGCGCCGCGCCCGACCCGCCCGCGCAACTGGTGCAGCTGCGCCAGGCCCAGGCGTTCGGCGTTTTCGATGATCATCAGCGAGGCATTGGGCACGTCCACGCCGACCTCGATGACGGTGGTGGCGACCAGCAGGTCGATCTCGCCCTGCTTGAACGCGCGCATCGCCGCCTGCTTCTCGGCCGGCTTCATGCGTCCGTGGACCAGGCCCACGCGCAGTTCCGGCAACTGCGCCGACAACGCTTCGAAGGTGGCCTGCGCGGCGCTGGCCTCGAGCCGGTTACCGGCGCCGCCGCCCTGCGCGGATTTCTCGTTGTCCTCGGCCTCTTCGATCAGGGTGCAGACCCAGTAGGCCTGGCGGCCTTCGGCGCAGGCCACGCGGATGCGCTGCACCAGCTCGGGACGGCGCTCGGCGTTGAGCACGATGGTCTGCACCGGGGTGCGCCCCGGCGGCAGTTCGTCGATCGAGGAGACGTCCAGATCGGCATAGGCGGCCATCGCCAGGGTGCGCGGGATCGGCGTGGCGGTCATCACCAGTTGATGCGGCACGCCTGCGCCGGAAGCGCCCTTGTCGCGCAGCGCCAGGCGCTGGTGCACGCCGAAGCGGTGCTGCTCGTCGACGATGGCCAGGGCCAGGTCGTGGAAGCGCACCGCCTCCTGCATCAGCGCGTGCGTGCCGACCACCACCTGCGCCTCGCCCGAGGCGATCTGCGCCAGGGTCGCGCTGCGCGCCTTGCCGGTGACCTTGCCGGCCAGCCAGGCCACGCGCACGCCCAGCGGCTCCAGCCAGCCGCGCAGGTTGGCCAGATGCTGTTCGGCGAGCAGTTCCGTGGGCGCGGCCAGCGCCGCCTGCTTGCGCTTGTCCACCGCCAGCATCGCCGCCAGCGCGGCGACCACGGTCTTGCCGCTGCCGACGTCGCCCTGCACCAGCCGCAGCATCGGCGCCGGCCGCTCCAGGTCGGTGCGGATCTGCGCGAACACGCGTTGCTGTGCGCCGGTCAGTTGGAACGGCAGCGACTGCTGCAGGCGCTTGGCCAGCAGCCCGCGGCCGCGCAGCGACGGCGCCGGCTGGCACTGCATGGCGATGCGCTGGCGGCGCAGGCTCAGGTGATGCGCGAGCAGTTCCTCCAGCGCCAGGCGCTGCTGCGCCGGATGCAGGCCGGCGGCGAGCGCGGCCAGGTCGGCCTGCGGCGGCGGCCGGTGCGCGACCAGCAACGCACTGCGCAGCGACGGCAGGCCAAGTTCGCTCAGCAGCGACGCCGGCAGCAGTTCCAGTGCCGCCTCCTCCGGCAGCCGGTCCAGCGCCTGGCCGATCAACCGGCGCACGGTCGCCGGACCGACGCCCTCCACCGCCGGGTAAACCGGATCCAGGCGATCGCCCAGCGCCGCATCGTCGCCCTCGCCGAGGATCTGGTAGCTGGGATGCACGAACTCCAGCCCATGCTGGCCCGGCTTGGGCGTGCCGAAGGCGCGCAAGCGCGCGCCGACCGCGAACTGCGCCGCCTGCGCGGCACGGAACTGGAAGAAGCGCAGCACCAGGGTGCCGCGCGACTCGTCGGCGACCGCCACGCGCAGCATCGGCCGGTAGCGGAAGCCGCGGTCCACCGCCTGCACCCGCCCCTCGATCTGGGCGGGCACGCCCGGCTGCAGCGCCGCCACCGTGGTCAGGCGGGTGCGGTCCTCGTAGCGCAGCGGCAGGTGCAGCCACAGGTCCTGCAGGGTGGACAGGCCGCGCGCGGCGAATTTCTCCGCCAGCTTGGGACCGACGCCAGGCAGCGTGGTCAGCGTCGCCTCGCCTGCCGCCGACAGCGCCGGCGCCGGAACCTGCACGCGCGGCACGGCGGGGGATCAGTCCAGCACCATCACCGCGTCCACTTCGAAGCCCGCGCCCTTGGGCAGCGCCGAGACTTCGATGGTGGAGCGCGCGGGGAACGGCGCCTGGAAGTAGTCCTGCATGACCGCATTGACCTGCGCGAACTGCGCCAGGTCGGTGAGGTACAGCCCCAGGCGCACGATGCGGTCCAGCGAGCCGCCGGCCGCCTCGGCCACCGCCTGCAGGTTGTCGAACGCGCGGCGCGCCTGCGCGGCGATGTCGCCGGCGACGATCTCGCCGGTGGCCGGATCCAGCGGGATCTGCCCGGAGAAGTACACGGTGTTGCCGGCGCGCACGGCCTGCGAATACGGGCCGATCGCGGCCGGTGCACGGTCGGTATGGATGATCTGGCGGGACATGGCGACTCCGTTGGAAGAATGTCCGCCTAGTTTAGCTGGCGTGTGCGGCTAGGGATTGGGGATTGGGGAGCATGACCGTGACAGGATCGCGACCAGGCGTTCTTTCGCAGGCGTCGACTGTCATGCAGCCGCGTTGGCAGGCGGCGCGGACGATGCCCGATCACGCGCACTGACACGAAACCCCAGTCCAGTCCTTGTGGAAGCGGCTTCAGCCGCGACGAGTGAAGCAGAAAGCCGCCTGACACCATCACGCGTCGGGACTGAAGTCCCTCCCACAAGAACTCCCGACCCATTCCGCCCGGCACCACCTACTGGCGGCGCACGCTCTGCACCGCATTCAAGCGCCGCAGCCGGCGCATCACTTCGGCCAGGTGGTTACGGTCGCGCACCTGGATGTTGAAACGCAGCACCGCGGCGTTGAAGTCGCGGTCCAGGTAGTCGACACGCTCGATGTTGGACTGGCTCTGCGCGATCGCCGCGGCCAGTTGCGCCAGCACGCCGGTGCGGTTCTCCACGTCCACCACCAGCGCGGTGTCGTAGTCGCCGATGACGCTGGTATCCCAACCGATCGGCACCCAGCGCTCGGGCGACTTGCGCAGTTCGGCCAGGTTCGGACAGTCCAGCCGATGCACCACGATGCCCTTGCCGGCGGTGTGGTAGCCCATGATCTCGTCGCCGGGAATCGGCTGGCAGCAATTGGCGAAGCTGACCACGCCGCGCTCGGTGCCGTTGATCAGGATCTTTTCCTGCGAGTGCTTGGAATGGCCGCCGCCGCGCAGTTCGGCATACGCCATCAGCGCCTGCGCGGCCTGGTTGGGCATCCAGTTGCCCAACGCCACGTCGGCCAGCAGCGCCTCCAGGCGCGGGTAGCGGTGCTCGCTGAGGAACGAATCCAGGCGCCCCTTGGGCAGCCGCTCCAGCGAGCTGTCCATCGCCTCCAGTGCGCGATCGAGCATGCGATGACCGAGCTGCACCGCGTCCTCGTGTTCGAGCTGCTTGAGCTGGTGGCGGATCGCGGTGCGGGCCTTGCTGCTGACCACGAACTCCAGCCACTGCGGCTTGGGCGTGGCCGAGCGCGCAGTGATCACTTCCACCGTCTGCCCGCTGACCAGCTTGGTGCGCAACGGCACCAGCTTCTTGTCCACGCGCGAGGCCACCGCACGGTTGCCGACGTCGGTGTGCACCGCATAGGCGAAGTCCAGCGCGGTGGAGTTGCGCGGCAGCGCCAGGATCTTGCCCTTGGGCGTGAACAGGTAGACCTCGTCCGGGAACAGATCGACCTTGACGTTGTCCAGGAACTCCAGCGACGAGCCGGCGGCGCGCTGCGATTCGATCAGCTCGACGATCCACGCATGCGCGCGGCTCTGCGCGCTGTTGGGCGAATCGCCGCCAAACTTGTAGGTCCAGTGCGCGGCGACGCCGCGTTCGGCGATCAGGTCCATTTCCTCGGTGCGGATCTGCACCTCGATCGGCGAGCCATAGGGCCCGAACAGCACCGTATGCAGCGACTGGTAGCCGTTGGCCTTGGGTATGGCGATGAAGTCGCGGAAGCGCGCATCCAGCGGCTTGAAGGTGGCATGCACCGCGCCGAGGGC
The DNA here is from genome assembly GCF_964278005.1 of uncultured Xanthomonas sp. Taxonomy (NCBI): domain Bacteria; kingdom Pseudomonadati; phylum Pseudomonadota; class Gammaproteobacteria; order Lysobacterales; family Lysobacteraceae; genus Xanthomonas; species uncultured Xanthomonas sp. The sequence goes on along the minus strand of NZ_CAXYKF010000023.1, from coordinate 596,963 downwards.
GTGGTAGCAGTCGGGCACGCCGCGCACCACTAGGCGGAAGCCGAACACATCCATCACCTGGTCGAAGGATTTGTTCTCGTCGCGCATCTTGTTGTAGATGCTCCACGGCGTCTTGATCCGGCTCACCAGCCGGTGCTCCAGTCCTTCCTTGGCCAGGCGCTGCGACAACTGCACTTCCACCTGCGCCATCGACTCGCGGCGCACCACCGGCTGGCTGCGGATGTGTTTTTCGATGATCGCGTGCCGCCACGGATGCAGCGCGCGGAAGCCGAGGTTCTGCAGCTCGGACTTCATCAGGCTCATGCCCAGGCGCTGAGCGATCGGCGCGTAGATCTCCAGGGTCTCGCGGGCGATGCGGCTGCGCGCCTCGGCGCTCTGCGCGCCCAGCGTACGCATGTTGTGCAGGCGATCGGCGAGCTTGATCATGATCACGCGCAGGTCGCGCGACATCGCCAGCAGCATCTTGCGGAAGCTCTCGGCGGCCGCTTCCTGGCGGTCGCGGAACTTGAGCTTGTCCAGCTTGGTGACGCCGTCGACCAGTTCCGCCACCGCCTCGCCGAACTCGGCGGCCAGCTCGGCGCGGGTCAGCGGCGTGTCTTCGATGGTGTCGTGCAGGATCGCCGCGATCAGTGCCTCCACGTCCAGGCCCAGTTCGGCCAGTACACCGGCCACCGCCACCGGATGGGTGATGTAGGGCTCGCCGGACTTGCGGGTCTGCCCCGCGTGCGCGGCCGCACCGACCTCCCAGGCGCGGCGCAGCAGCGGGATCTGCTCGGGCGGCAGATAGCTGGCGCTGCGTTCGAGCTGCAGGACGTAGTCGGGGACCGCCTCGTCGGCCGACGATGGCGCGGCGTGGGCGACCTGGGCAGAAGGGCCTGGGTTCATGCGGAAAGACTATGCCAGCGGCGCGTGGACGGCAAACCCGCAAAACGAAACAGCCCGCGGATGCGGGCTGTTCGCAGGACGATCGCGACGCGGGACGCGATCAGTCGTCGTTCTTGGACATGTCCTCGTCGGCCACCACTTCGGCCGCGGCCCATTCCAGGGCTTCACGCTCGGCGCGCTCGCGCTCGGCCTTCTCGACCTCGTCGATCAGCGCGTTGTCGATCTTGCGCGCGGCGATCTCGCGCAGCGCCAGCACAGTCGGCTTGTCGGCCGACTCGGTGTTGTCGAGGGTGGCCTGCACGCCGTTGGCGAGCTGGCGGGCGCGCTTGGACGCCATCATGACCAGTTCGAAACGGTTGTTAACGACTTCCAGGCAATCTTCTACGGTGATGCGGGCCATGCGGGCTCCCGGCGGGCCGGCGGCGGCCACGCGTTCGAATGAGGGAAAGGGCGGGGATTGTAGGGCGGCAACCGCCCGAGATCAACCCCACCCCATTCAGTTCCCTTTGGAATCAGCCAGTTGGCTGTTCCTGCAGGAGGGTGTCGATCAGCGCGGCATGGCGCTGCTGCTGCTGCGGCCGGCGCAGGCGGCTGGCGACGAAGATCGCGCACATCTCGTCCACCGCGGTGTCGAAATGCTCGTTGACGATCACGTAGTCGAAGTCGGCGTAGTGCGACATCTCCTCGCGCGCGGCGGCCAGCCGCTGCGCGATCACCGCCTCGCTGTCCTGGCCGCGCTTGCGCATGCGCTGCTCCAGGGCCTCGCGCGACGGCGGCAGGATGAACACGCTGACCGCGTCCGGCACCTTGGCCCGCACCTGGCGCGCGCCCTGCCAGTCGATCTCCAGCAGCACGTCGTGGCCGGCGGCCAGCTGCGGCTCCACCGACTGCCGCGCGGTGCCCTTCCAGTCGCCGTGCACGCGGGCGTACTCGAAGAAGTCGCACGCATCGATCATGCCCTGGAACGCGTCGGCGGAGACGAAATGGTAGTGCTCGGCATGGCGTTCGCCCGGGCGCGGCGCACGCGAGGTGAACGAGATCGACAGCGCGATCTGCGGGTCGCGCGCCAGGGTGGCGTTGACGATGCTGCTCTTGCCGGCGCCGGACGGGGCCGCCACGATGTAGAGAGTGCCGCGCATAGGGTCAGGGATTCGGGATTGGGGAGTCGGGATTCGCGAACGGGGCCGCGGGCCGATACCCACGGGGTCGATATGCTACCCGGTATGGACGTGACCCGCCCGGCACTCGGAATCCGCCTTCCCAATCCCCAATCTCGACTCCCGCCATCCCGGCTATTCCAGGTTCTGCACCTGCTCGCGGATCTGGTCGATCAGCACCTTCAGTTCCACCGCGGCGTTGGAGGTGCGGCTGTCCACCGACTTCGAGCCCAGGGTGTTGGCCTCGCGGTTGAACTCCTGCAGCAGGAAGTCCAGGCGCCGGCCGGCCGGTTCCGGCTGGCGCAGGACGCGGCGCAGTTCCTTGATGTGGCTGCCGAGCCGGTCCAGTTCCTCGTCCACATCGAGCTTCTGCAGCCACAGCACCAGTTCCTGCTCGGCGCGGCCGGGGTCGACCGGATGCGGCAGATCGGCCAGGCGCGCGGCCAGCTTGGCGCGCTGGCCGTCGCGGATGGCGGGGATCAGCGTCCGCACCTCGCCGGCGATGCGTTCCACCGCATCGACGCGCTCGACGATGGCCGCGGCCAGCTTGCCGCCCTCGCGCTCGCGCGCGGCGACGAACTCGGCCAGCACCTCGTCCAGCAATTCCAGCGCCTGCGCCTGCAGCGCCGCCGGATCGGCCGTCTGCCCCTGCAGCACGCCGGGCAGCTGCAGCAGGTCGACGAACTGCACCTGCATCTGCGGGAAACGCACTCCCAGCCGTTGCGCAAGCACACCCAGTTGCTCGACCAGGGCCTCGTTCACCGCCAGGGTCTGCGCTGCCTCCGGCGCGCGCAGGCGCAGCATCAGGTCGAGCTTGCCGCGGCTGATCCGCGCGGCGACGCGTTCGCGCAGTTGCGGCTCCAGCGCGCGCAGTTCTTCCGGCAGGCGAACGCCGACTTCCAGGAAACGGTGGTTGACCGATCGCAGCTCGCATCCCAGCGTGCCCCAGGGAGTGATGCGCTCGGCGCCGGCATAGGCGGTCATGCTGCGGATCATGCGGTGTTCCGGTGCGGACAGGGGGCGAATGTTAACCTAGCGCCCTTTCCTGCCTCACCGACGCGGTCACAGGCCGCGCACGGCCCCGCCCTTCCCGGAACCCCTGCATGTCCTTCTCCCGTCCCAGCGGCCGCACGGCCGATCAGTTGCGCCCGGTCCGCATCGAACGCGCCTTCACCCGCCATGCCGAAGGTTCGGTCCTGGTCAGCTTCGGCGACACCCGCGTGCTGTGCAACGCCAGCGTCGAGAACCGCGTGCCGGGCTTCCTGCGCGGCAAGGGCGAAGGCTGGGTGACCGCCGAATACGGCATGCTGCCGCGCGCCACCCACTCGCGTTCCGATCGCGAAGCCGCGCGCGGCAAGCAGGGCGGACGCACGCTGGAGATCCAGCGTCTGATCGGCCGCGCGCTGCGCGCCTGCGTCGACCGCACGGCGCTGGGCGAGCGCACCATCACCCTGGACTGCGACGTGCTGCAGGCCGACGGCGGTACCCGCACCGCCGCCATCACCGGCGCCTACGTGGCCCTGGTGGATGCGGTGAACTGGCTGCAGAAGCGCGGCGACCTGAAGAAGCCGGTTGTGCTGGGCGCGGTCGCCGCGGTCTCGGTCGGGGTCTACCGCGGCGTGCCGGTGCTGGACCTGGACTACGCCGAGGACAGCGACTGCGACACCGACATGAACGTGGTGATGAACGATGGCGGCGGCTTCATCGAGCTGCAGGGCACCGCCGAGGGCCACGCCTTCCGCCGCGACGAACTGGACGCGCTGCTCGGCCTGGCCGAGCGCGGCATCGGCGAACTGCTGGCGGCACAGCGCGCCGCTCTGGCGCAATGAACCGGCGCCTGGCCCTGGTCACCCTGGTGGTGGCCGACTACGACGAGGCCATCGCCTGGTACACCGGCAAGCTGGGCTTCCAGGTGCTGGAGGACGTGGACCAGGGCCACAAGCGCTGGGTCGTGGTCGGGCCGGGCGATGCGCGCGGCGCGGCGCTGCTGCTGGCGCGCGCCAGCGACGACGCGCAGCGCAGCCGCATCGGCGACCAGACCGGCGGCCGCGTCGGCTTCTTCCTGCACACCGACGACTTCCAGCGCGACCATGCGGCGATGCTGGCCGCCGGTGTGGAATTCCTGGAAGCCCCGCGTCACGAACCCTACGCCACGGTCGCGGTGTTCCGCGATCTGTACGGCAACACCTGGGATCTGCTGGAGCCCATCGCATGAAACTGGTCCTGGCCAGCAGCAACGCCGGCAAGCTCGAAGAACTGCACGCCCTGCTCGACGACGTCGGGGTCGAGTTGATCGCGCAATCCACGCTCGGCGTCAGCGATGCCGACGAGACCGGCCTGACCTTCGTCGAGAACGCGCTGCTCAAGGCGCGCCACGCCGCCCGCGTCACCGGCCTGCCGGCGCTGGCTGACGACTCCGGCATCTGCGTGGACGCGCTGCATGGCGCACCGGGGCTGTACTCGGCGCGTTACGCCGGCGAGCACGGCAACGCGCAGGCCAACATCGACAAGCTGCTGGACGCGCTGGGCGAGGTCCCCGACGCGCAGCGCGGCGCGCATTTCTACTGCGTGCTGGTGCTGCTGCGGCACGCCGAAGACCCGCAGCCGCTGCTGGTGGAAGGCCGCTGGCGCGGCCGCATCGCGCATGCGCGTGCCGGCACCGGCGGGCATGGTTACGACCCGGTGTTCCTGGATCCGGACCACGGCCAGACCGCCGCCGAGATGCCGCTGGCGCTGAAGAACCGCATCAGCCACCGCGCCCTCGCCCTGCAGCAGCTCAAGCAGCGCCTGGCGGACCATCTTGCGGCGCATCCCGCCGAGTGACCGCACCGCGCGCAGGCACCGGGCCAGTCAGGACACCGCGGCGCGCGCAGACTGCCCTGCGCCGCTGCGCCAAGCCCTGAACCCTCCGGCGCCCGCACCACCCGCATCTCCGTTTCCAGATTCCCGCCCGCCATGCCGCACGCCCACGACCATTGCCAGCATCCGCCCGGCACCGCCTGCCCGGATCCGTCCGCGCACGCCGACACCCCGACGCTGGTGCCGCCACCGCTGTCGCTCTACGTGCACCTGCCCTGGTGCGTGCGCAAATGCCCGTACTGCGATTTCAATTCGCATGCGGCCAAGGGCGCGCTGCCGTTCGACGCCTACGTGGATGCGCTGATCCGCGACCTGGACCAGGACCTGCCGCTGGTCTGGGGCCGCGTGGTCAACAGCGTGTTCTTCGGCGGCGGTACGCCCAGCCTGTTTCCGCCCGAGGCGATCGACCGCTTCCTGCAGGCGGCCAGCGCCCGGCTGCGCTTCGCGCCGGGCCTGGAGATCACACTGGAGACCAACCCCGGCACCGCCGAGCACGGCCGCTTCGACCGCTATCTGGCGGCCGGGGTGAATCGCCTGAGCTTCGGCATCCAGAGCTTCGACGACGCGGCGCTGCAGCGGCTGGGCCGCATCCACGACGGCGCCGAGGCCGAGCGTGCGGTGAAGCTGGCGCAGGACGCCGGCTACGCCAATCTCAACCTGGACCTGATGTACGCGCTGCCGCAGCAGACCCTGGCCGAGGCCGAGCGCGACATCGCGCAGGCGCTGGCGCTGCAGCCGACCCACCTGAGCCACTACCAGCTCACCCTGGAACCGAACACCGTGTTCGCCGCGCGACCGCCGCAGGGCATGCCCGAGGACGACGACGCCTGGGACATGCAGGAGCGCTGCCAGGCGCTGCTGGCCGAGGCCGGCTTCGCACAGTACGAAGTCAGCGCCTACGCCCGCGCCGGTTATCGCTGCGCGCACAACCTCAACTACTGGACCTTCGGCGACTATCTCGGCATCGGTGCCGGCGCGCACGGCAAGATCAGCTCCGGCGCCGAACAGAACATCCTGCGGCGCTGGAAGCACAAGCATCCACAGGCGTTCCTGGACGCGGCGGGGATGCCGGCGGCGATCGGCGGCGACGAGTGGATCGCGCCGGAGCGGCGCCCGTTCGAGTACATGCTCAACGCCCTGCGCCTCAACGACGGCTTCGCGCTGCGCGACTTCAGCGCGCGCACCGGCCTGCCGCTGCAGGCGATCGCCCCGGCCCTGGCCACCGCGCAGGCCCGCGACTGGCTGCGGGTGGACGCCGGCCTCGCCGTCCCGACCGAGCTGGGACGGCGGTTCACCAACGACGTGATCGCCCTGTTCCTGCCCTGAGCCGCGCCGCCCGCCTTGGTTGCGGCGGCGGATCGTGCTACATACCGCGCAGAAAAGTATAACGGCGATCACAGGATGCCCCTGTCTGCGACCATGTCGGCCCCGCCAGCGACGCTTGCCAGCGCCGCCCTGCCGGCGCGCGTGCGCGACATCCTGCTAGCCTTGAACAGCCTGCTGTGGCAGGCCCTGGAACTGCCGCTGCAGGCGACCCTGGACGAGCTGGAGCAGGACCTGCTCGAGCAGGCCGGGCGCGCCCGCAATGGCCAGGTGCAACAGGACCTGTTCCAGGAGGCGCAACGTGTGCGCGCGCAGCGCGGGCGCCTGGCGCCGTTCTACCAGGCGCAGCTGGAAGCCGGGCTGGCCAGGATCCGCAGCCCATTGGCAACGGCCGCTGCGCCGCGCGCAGCCAAGGCAGGTGCCGCGCAGATGCTGACCCTGGTCGCCGATGTGGATATCGACCGCGACATCGTGCTGCACGAGATCGCCCGCCGCGAGGCGATCCGCTGCAATATCCCGCTGCAGTTGCTCGGCCAGCGCTTCGGCGTGCTGGCGGCGCGGCCCGCCTTCGAGATCGAGCAACTGCCGCTGGGACCGCACGCGCTGTGCCGGCTGCTGCGCACCGCCGGCGAAGCGTTGGCCCTGGGCCTGGACACGCAATTGGCGCTGTATCGCGCCTTCGAACGGCAGGTGCTGGCGCGCTACGGCGAGATGGTGGAACGGGCCAATGTCCTGCTGACCCACGCCGGGGTGCTGCCCGGCCTGATCTATCTGCCCTACGTGGCGCGCAGCACCAATGTCGACCCGGGCACGCGGCGCGCGGCGCGCATGCCCGGCGCCGCGGTGCCGCCCGCTGCCGGCAGCGGCCCCCGCGGGAACGCCAGCGCTCCTGGTCAAGCCGCACCCGCCATGGGCGTGCCGCCGGGGCCTGCCGCGACGGCACCGCTGCCGCCAGTGGGCGCGGCGGCCGGCGCCGCGGAATCGGCCGCCAGCGGCCCGGACCTGGCCACCCTGCGCCAGTTGCTGACCGCGGCGCGCGCCAAGGCCGTGCCCGCCGCGGCGGCGCCCACGACCGAGACCGCCGGTGCCGCCGCGCTCCCGGCGCGGCCGGCGAGCGCCGCCGGTGCGGCCCCGGTGCCGATCGCCAGCCTGTTGGAGGCCCTGGGCGAACTGCAGGCGCAACCGCCGGCCCACAGCACCCTGGGCGGGCTGCGCGGACGCCGCCACCTGCGCGACGTGCAGACCGCCTTGTTGCAGGCGCTGCGCGCCACCCACGGCGCGCAGGCGACCCTGGCAGCGCAGCAGGCCGACACCTTCGACCTGCTCGGCCTGCTGTACGGCGAGATCGAGCGCGAGGTACGCCCCGACGCGCCGGCCGCGGCGCTGCTGGAACGCCTGCAGGTGCCGCTGGTGCGCGCCGCGCTGCAGGATCCGGCGTTCTTCGCGCGCAGCCGGCACCCGGCGCGGGAACTGCTCAATGCCGTCGCCGAATCCGGCGCCACCTGGCTGGGCGAAGAGGACAGCGATCCGACGCTGCTGCTCAAGCTCAACCAGGCCGTGGACCGCGTGATCGAGGAGTACGAAGGCGACGAGACCGTCTTCGAGCAGGCCCACCAGGAGATCCAGGCGCAGCAGCGCAGCCTGGCGCACAAGGCCGAGATCGCCGAGCGCCGGCACGTCGAGGCCGCGCGCGGCAAGGAACGGCTGGAGCTGGCCAAGCAGACCGCGACCGCCACCCTGGAGGCGCTGTGCAGCGCCCGGCAACCGCCGGGTTTCGTGCAGACCCTGCTGCAGCAGGCCTGGTCCGACGTGCTGGTGCTGACCCTGCTGCGTCAGGGCGAGGACTCGGAGACCTGGCGCGAGCGCATCGGCCTGGCCGAGCGCATCGCCGAGGTCACCTGCCGCAGCGAGGGCGCCTCCGATGCGGCCCTGGCCGAGCGCGTGGGCCAGGCGCTGCTGCAGGTGGGCTACCACCAGCAGGAAGCCGAGGCCATCGCCCGCCGCCTGTCCACGCCCGGCGGCACCGACGCCACCACCTCGCGCACCGAACTCAGCGTGCGGCTGAAAGCGCGCACCCGCCTCGGCGAGCAGGGCGAGGACGGCGAGCGCCCCTCGCTGCCGCCGCGCAACGCGGCCGAACAGGCCGCGTATGCGCGGCTGCGCACGCTGCCGTTCGGCACCTGGTTCGAATTCGTCGTCAACCAGCAAGGCGACCTGAAGCGGCAACGCCTGTCCTGGTACAGCCCGATCACCGAGCGCGCGTTGTTCGTCAACCAGCGCGGGCAGAAGGCCGCCGAACACACGCTCGACGGATTGGCGCGGCTGCTGGCGCAGGGACAGGCGCGCATCGTCAGCGAGGACCGCGCCCGCCTGATCGACCGCGCCTGGCAGGCCGCGGTGCGCGCGCTGCGCACCCTGGCCGGCGTTCCCGCCGCCGACGACGCCATGGAGGGCGCATGAGCGCAGACGCTCGCCGATCGCCGCGCCTTCAGGTTCCAGACATGGTGCCGGTGCTGGACCTGATGGAAGACGCCGTGGTCGGCCGCCTCGGCAATGTCTCCGAACACGGCATGCTGTTGCTCGCCTCGGCACCGCTGCACGAGGACGCGCTGTACCAGTTGCGCTTCGCGATACCGCACGCCGACCGCGACGTGCAGATCGATATCGGCGCGCACCTGTTGTGGAGCGAACCCTCGCACGCACCGGGCCAGGCCTGGGCCGGCTTCCGCTTCCTGACCATTTCCCCCACGCATCGCGACCTGTTGCGGCAGTGGATCAACGCTGCGACCGGCGGCTAGCGGGATCAACCTCGCAGGTGCCGCTACTGATCCCTGTGACGGGATCAGCCGCGACCGGCATTCCCGGGAACGCCTCGGTCGCGGTTGAAGCCGCTCCTGCGACGGCCATTCGCGACCGTTGCGCGATCGGCCGCAAAGAGTCTCCGGCGGATCGACAAAGCCCCGCATCGCCGGCGTAGCTTCGGCATCGCATGCCATGGATAGACCATCCGTGCACGTCCACACGCCTGCACCGTTTCCGGCACACTTGGCGCCCCCGTTTCCGCATCGCCGAACGAGTCCGCCGCCATGCCCCAGCACGATCCAAGCGCCCTGTATCCCGACCACCTGCGCACCCTGACCCGACGCGCCGACGAAGCGCTGGCGCGCGGTGGCTTCGACCACCTGGTGGTCCCGAGCGGCACCCTGCACTACCAGGTGTTCGACGATCGCGACTATCCGTTCGCGGTGAACCCGCAGTTCAAGGCCTGGCTGCCGCTGACGCGGGTGCCGCACAGTTGGCTGGTGTACACGCCGGGGCGCCGCCCGCAGGTGATCTTCCACCAGCCGCGCGACTACTGGCACGTGGTGCCGGATGCGCCCAGCGGCTGGTGGGTGGAGCACTGCGACATCCATCTGATCCGCACCCCGGACGAAGCGCTGGCGCTGCTGCCGGATGCCGCGCGCAGCGTGATCCTCGGCGAGCCGCAGAGCGCGCTGGGCGCCTACGTGCCGAACAACCCGCCGGCGGTGCTGGACTACCTGGAATACCACCGCGCCTACAAGACGCCGTACGAGCTGGCACTGATGCGCCAGGCGCAGCACTCGGCGGTGCGCGGCCATCGCGCCGCCGAGGCCGCGTTCCGCGACGGCCGCAGCGAGTTCGAGATCCACATGGCCTACTGCGCCGCGGTCGGCCAGGACGCGAACGAACTGCCGTACGGCAACATCGTGGCATTGAACGAACACGGCGCCGTGCTGCACTACACCGAACTGCAGCGGCAGGCGCCGACGCCGCTGCGCAGCTTCCTGATCGACGCCGGCGCCTCGGCACACGGCTACGCCAGCGACATCACCCGCACCTACGCCGCCGATCGCGACAGCGAGTTCCAGGCGCTGATCGACGCGGTGGACGCCGCGCAGCAGCGCATGGGCCAGCACGTGCGCGCCGGCGTCGACTACCGGCAACTGCACCTGGACGCGCACCTGGCGCTGATGGGCGTGCTGAAGGACGCCGGCGTGCTCACCGTGTCGCCGGAAACCGCGGTGGCCACCGGCGTCAGCGCCGCATTCTTCCCGCACGGCCTGGGCCACCCGATTGGCCTGCAGGTGCACGACGTCGCCGGTTTCGCCGCCAGCGACCGAGGCGGCCGCATCGAACGCCCCGACGGCCATCCCTACCTGCGCATGACCCGCACCCTGGAACCTGGCATGGTGGTGACGATCGAGCCGGGCCTGTACTTCATCGACATGCTGCTCGACGACCTCAAGCAGGCCGGCCATGGCGGCAGCGTCGACTGGGCGCGGGTGGCGCAGTTCAAGCCCTACGGCGGCATCCGCATCGAGGACGAAGTGGTGTGCACCGAGGACGCACCCGAGAACCTGACGCGGCCGGTGTTTGCGGCGGCCTGATGGCCGCCGCCACGGTCACTTGCCGGTCAGCGCGTACGGGCCGCGATTGAAGCTCATCGGGATCAGGTCGTAGCGGCGCTGCCCGGCGGCGGCCGGATACGGCGCGGTCTTGAAATCGCGTGCCAGCGCTTCGAGTCCACGTGCCGCGTTCGGCGAAGGCAGCGCCTCCAGCACCAGGGCGGACTCGGGACGTCCGCCCTGCGGATCGCCGCGCATCAGGAACAGGCTCAACGCCGGCGTGACCGGCAGGTCCATCGGGCTGTCCAGCACGGTCTTGCGCCGTTGATTCTCGGCACGCGCAGTCAGCCCGCCAGCCTCCTCGCCATCCTGCGCCTGCAGCGCATCGAGCTGCGCGAACAGCATCCGGTCCAGGACCCGGCCCCACTGCACGCGAAATGCATTGAACCAGGCCAGGCCGATCGCGTCGCGGTCGCCACTCGGCATCGCCGCATAGCAGCGCTCCAGGAGGTAGGCATGGTAGGCGGTATCGCGATTGCGCTGACTGGGGCGCACACGGCGGCCTTCGATCTCGCGCGCCCGCGTGGTGAACTCGCGGTCCAGCGCCACCCAGCCCTGCGCCCATTGCAGCGCCGGCTTGGCATTGCCGGCGGACAACTCCAGCTCGGCCAGCGACGCCAACGCGAGCAGCGGGCAGCGCGGCATGCCCAGGCAGCGCTCCAGCCAGTAGCGGGCCGTGTCCAGGTCGCGCGGCACCAGATGCGCCGGATGCGCCTCGCCATTGCGGTAGAGCACGCCCAACACGTACGCCGAGGCGCCATCGCCCTTACCCGCCAGCGCGACGACCTGCGCCAGCATCTGCGCGCGGGCCTCCGGCGCAGCGCGCAGCGACAGCAACGTCTCTAGATCGTCCAGCGCCAGCGTGGGCACCGCAGCAGGCACAGGTGCCTGCGTCGCCGCGGGCGCAGCGTCGGCTGGCGCCGCCGGCGCGGCCACTTGCTGCGCGCGCGCCTGCGCTGCGACGGCCACGCACAGTCCTGCCGCCAGCAGGCATCGCATCCACATCTTCATGAATCCCCCTTGTTCAGCCAGTCACTGTGCGCGACCGGCCGCCTGTACGCACGGGCGCGGCGTCAGGCTGTCGCGGCGGCCTGACGGCCGCCGCCGGGATTGGGGAATCGGGATTGGGTATTCGCAACGGCAAACGCGCCAGGTCTGCTAGCTGACCTTTCCGCGCGCGGCGACCGCTTTTCCCATTCCCGCTTCCCTATTCCCCATTCCCAGCCATCCACGCCTCGATCTCCTCGGCGCTGCGCGCCAGGGCATCGGTGAGCACGCGATGGCCGTCGTCGGTGATCAACACGTCGTCCTCGGTGCGGATGCCGATGCCCCGCCACTTCGGATCCACGTCCTTGTCGTCCGGCGACACGTACAGGCCGGGTTCGATGGTGAACACCATGCCCGGTTCGAGCAGGCGCGATTCGCCTGCCAGCCGGTAGTCGCCGACGTCGTGCACGTCCAGGCCCAGCCAGTGACCGGTCTTGTGCCGGTAGAAGCGCCGGTAGTCGCCGCTGGCCAGGTTCTGCTCGACGCTGCCCTTGAGCAGGCCCAGCCGCAGCAGGCCTTCGGTCAGGGTCTGCACCGCGGCCAGGTGTCCGGCCTCGTAGGCCACGCCCGGGCGCGCCTGCGCCAGCGCGGCCGCATGCGCGGCACCGACCAGATCGTGCAGCGCGCGTTGTTCGGCGCTGAAGCGGCCGTTGGCCGGGAAGGTGCGGGTGATGTCGGCGGCATAGCCGCGGTATTCGGCGCCCGCATCGACCAGCACCAGGTCGCCGTCGCGCAGGCGCGCGGCGTTGGCGCGGTAATGCAGCACGCAGGCGTTGTGGCCGCTGCCGACGATGCTGCCGTAGGCCGGCCAGGCGTCACCGGCGCGGAATTCGCGCTCGATCTCGGCCTGCAGTTGGTATTCGTGCACGCCCGGCCGCGCCAGCCGCATCGCCGCGCGGTGCCCGGCCACGCTCAGGTCCGCAGCGACCTGCATCAGCGCGATCTCGTCGCGCGATTTGAACAGGCGCTGTTCGTGCAGCAGATGGCCCAGTTCCAGGAACTCGTGCGGCGGCTGCGCGCCATGCCGCACCTGCTCGCGCACGCGCTTGACCCAACCGATCAGCTTCAGGTCGAAATCGACGTCGCGGCCGAAGTGGTAATACACCCGCGAGCGGCCTTCCAGCAGCCCGGGCAGGATCTCGTCGAGGTCGTCGATCGGATAGGCATCGTCCATGCCGTAGCGCTCGACCGCGCCTTCCTGGCCCGCCCGCGGGCCGTCCCAGGCTTCGCGCTCGGGGTCGCGTTCGCGACAGAACAGCAGCGCCTCGCCGTGGCGGCGACCGGGCACCAGCACCAGCACCGCGTCCGGCTCGGCGAACCCGCACAGATACCAGAAGTCCGAATCCTGCCGGTACGGGTAGTGCGTGTCGTGGCTGCGCACCCGCTCCGGTGCGCTGGGCAGCACCAGGATGGCCTGCTCGCCGGCCATGTCCATCAAATGACGGCGCCGGCGCACGTACTCGCCGGAGGAAATCCCGGTGAGCCGCTTCATCAGTTCAGGCGCTGCCGGTGGCGCGGGCCGAGCACGCAGTCGCTGTGCAGCAGCAGCACCGCCACGCGCACGAACTCCTCGATCTCGGCCAGCGCGTCCTCGTCCTCGTCGCCGCTGTCGAAATCGTCGGCGCTGGCCTGGGCCAGACGCGCCACGTCCTGCAGCGCTTCCTGCCCTTCCTCGGACAGCGGCGGCGCGGCCCCCGCAGCCAGGCCGAAGCCGCCGAGGAAGCCGCGGCACCAGTCGAACAGCGCGTCGGCGCGCTCGGGCAGCGGCGCGCCGGCATCGGCCAGCACCAGGTCGAAGCCGAAATCGCGGTCGTTCAGTTGCGCAGTCGTGGCCTCGCGCAGGCGGTCCAGCGCATCGCCGGGGCGCGGCGCGGCGAGGCTGGCGTCGGCGAGCACGGCCGCCGGCCATGCCGGCAATTCGGCGCCGCCGCCGGCCAGCCAGCCGCACAGGCCGCCGTGCAGTTCGGCCGCCGACGCAGCCAGGCCAAGCGTCCGGCTGGCATCGGCGATCTGGTCGGCAGTGGGAAGTTCGGTCATGGAGCAAGCCTGTCGGGCGCTGGCCGCGGGCCTGTCGAGGCCTGCGGCGGAATCGGGACTGCGCAGTGTAGCAACCACGTGTGCGCCGCCGCTTGTAGTGGCTTCCGGCACGCGCCTACACTCCATCACCCGTTCTTTGACAGAAGTCACTTTCCGCCATGCCATTGGAGCACGTTGCTGCAGGAGCTGCGGAAAGAACCGGCCTCGCCTTGTTCGGCGAGACCTTGCTGGCCGCATGGCCGCTGGTCGCGCTCGCCGCGCTGGCGGCCGGCGGGGTGGCGGCGCTGTTCGCGCTGCGTTCGCGTCGGCGCCTGCGCGAGCAACTGCAACGGCACGCGCAACTGCAACAACGCGACCAGCACCTGAAGCTGGCGCTGTGGGCCTCGGGCGAACACTTCTGGGATTACGACCTGCAACAGCGCAGGTTGCGGCTGATGCGCGCCGACGAGGCCACGCCGCACGCGCAGGACATCGGCCTGGTGATCCGCGAGAACGAACCACTACGGATCCATCCCGACGACATGCAGCAGGCGCGGCAGGTGCTGCAGGAGCACCTGCAGGGCCTGACCGCGATCTACACCGCCGAGTACCGGGTGGACCTGGCCGGCGACGGGGTCTGGCACTGGGCGCGGGTGCGCGGCCGCGTGGTGGACTACGACGCCAGCGGCGCGCCGCGCCGGCTCGCCGGCACCGCACGCGACATCACCTCGCACCGCCAGGCCGACCTGGAACGGCGCATCGCCGCCGAAGTGCTGCGCAGCATGGGCGAGGCCGTCGCCGTGCTCGACGAGGACCGCCGCTTCATCTCGGTCAACCCGGCCTTCACCCGCATCACCGGCTACAGCGAGCGCGAGGTACTGGGCCAGCCGATGGCGCTGATCGACCACGCGCCGGAAACGCCGGCGGCCCCGGTGGCCGACCACGGCCGGCATTGGCGCGGCGAGGCCTGGAAGCGGCGCAAGGACGGCCAGGAAATCCTCTGCCACCTGCGCCGCAATACCGTGGTCGACGCCGACGGCCGCCAGAGCTTCCAGGTGGTGGTACTGGAAGACATCACCGAGCAGAAGCGCGCCGAGCAGGAACTGCGCTATCTGGCCAACTACGACACGCTGACCAGCCTGCCCAACCGCGCGCTGCTGTCCGAGCGTCTGGCGCGGGCGATCGTGCGGGCGCGGCGCCAGGCCGGCTCGGTCGCGGTGCTGTTCCTGGATCTGGACCGCTTCAAGGACATCAACGATTCGCTCGGCCACGCGGTCGGCGATCGCGTGCTGCGCGCGGTGGCCGAACGCCTGCAGCAGGCGGTGGGACCGCAGCACACGGTGGCGCGCCTGGCCGGCGACGAATTCACCGTGGTGGTCGAGGACATCGTCAGCCAGGGCGAGGCCGAGGCGGTGGCCGCCCGCGTGCTGGCCGCGTTCGAGGCGCCGCTGCGGCTGGACGAACGCCGCGAGGTCGCGGTCTCCACCTCCATCGGCATCTCCCTGTTCCCGCAGCACGCGCTGCTGCCGAGCGAGTTGCTCAAGCACGCCGACACCGCGATGTACCAGGCCAAGGCCGCCGGGCGCCGCAACGCGCAGGTGTACTCGGCGCGCATGGACGAGGCCACCCGTCACCGCGCCACCCTGGCCAGCACGCTGCGCAAGATCCCGCTGGATCAGGAACTGAAGCTGGTCTACCAACCGCGCTACTCGCTGCGCACGCAGCGGGTGGTCGGCGTGGAAGCGCTGCTGCGCTGGCACAGCGCCGATTTCGGGCCGGTCTCGCCGAGCCAGTTCATCCCGCTGGCCGAGGAGACCGGGTTGATCCTGGAGATCGGCGAGTGGGTGCTGCGCCAGGCCTGCGGCGCGTTGCGCGACTGGCGGCGGATGGGGCTGACCGATCTGTGCATGTCGGTGAACGTCTCGGCGATCCAGCTCGAGCGCGGCAACCTGCCGGAACTGATGGCCGGGATCCTCGCCGAAACCGGCGTGCCGGCGGCCAACATCGAACTGGAACTGACCGAGAGCGTGGTGATGTCGCAGGTCGGCAAGAACGCCGCGCTGCTGCGCGCCTGCCGCGAGCTGGGGCTGACCCTGGCCATCGACGACTTCGGCACCGGCTATTCGTCGCTGGCCTACCTGAAGCGGCTGCCGATCAATACCCTGAAGATCGACCAGGAATTCATCGGCGACCTCACCCGCGACCCGGACGACGAGGCGATCACCAGCACCATCATCGCGATGGGCCACTCGCTGGCGCTGAAGGTGGTGGCCGAGGGCGTCGAGGACGCCGGGCAGCTGGCGTTCCTGCGCGCGCACGGCTGCGACGAGATCCAGGGCCACCTGGTGGCGCCGGCGCTGGAGCCGGACGCCTGCCTGCGCCTGCTGCAGCAACCGCTGCGGCTGCCTGCCTGAGCGCCGGCCATGGCGCCGCCGCGCGGCGTCTTGACCGCCCCTCGGGCGCATGCCTATCGTGAGCGCCATGGACAGCCCTGACGCCCTCGCCGAGCTTCGCGCCCTTGCCGCACGCGTGGAAACGCTGGTCGAGCGCTGCCAGCGCCTGTCCGACGAGAACCGCAGCCTGCGCCAGCAGCAGGAACACCTGATCGGCGAGCGCTCGCAGTTGCTGACCAAGAACGAACAGGCGCGTTCGCGCGTGGAAGCGATGATCGCCCGGCTGAAGTCCCTGGAGCAGCACACGTGAGCGAGCCGGTCAGCGTCCGCATCCTCGACCGCGAATACACCGTCGGCGTCGAGGCCGAAGAACGCGACGGCCTGCTCGCCGCGGCACGCCTGCTCGACGCGAAGATGCGCGAGGTGCGCGGCAGCAACCGCATGGCCGCGGTGGACCGCGTCGCCGTCCTCGCGGCACTGAACTTGGCGCACGAGTTGCAGCAACTGCGCGACGAACAGGCCAAGCACGAACGCGAGATGGCGCGCACACTCGCCGATCTCAATCGGCGCCTGGACAACGTGGTCGATACGACGCGCTGATCCGCACGTGGCGCTGCGATCATCAACGTGAATTGCAACGTACCGAAGGACCGACGAACGGACTAGCCAAGCGCGATCACGGCGCTATACTCCACTTGCGTTCTCTGCTGTGAACGACAGCGTGTGCAAACATTCGCCTTGTCCCTTAATGACGACCACGGGGTGGCGACGGAATCGGGAGTGCAGGTCCGCCTCGTAGCGGGAAGCCCGATGATTCTCCAGCCATCCCACTTGAACCCCGGGTTCAAGGTCGTTTCGCACGCATCGTCACGGCGGAGAATGCAATTTTTCCAGGAAGCGGCGCCGCAAGGCGCCGTTTCCTTTTGTGCGCCCGCAGCGTGCGCCTTCACCACGCCGTCGCCGCCGGCGCATTGCAGGTGCCACGCGTTCTCGCACCGACCGAAACCCGGGATACTGGTCGCCCCATCACGGAGATCCCGGATTGCCGACGCTCGCCCAGATCCTCGACCGCTTCGACCCCGCCGCGGGATTCGACGTCCCCGCCAGCTGGCGACAAGGCCGCACCGCCTTCGGCGGCCTGTCCGCGGCGCTGGCGCTGCAGACCGCGCTGCGCACGGCACCGTCCGCGTTGCCGCCGCTGAAGTCGGCGCACATCGGCTTCATCGGCCCCGCCGACGGCAGCCTGCGCTTCGATGCGCAGGTGCTGCGCCAGGGCAAGTCCGCCACCTCCGTGGGCGTCGATTGTCTGGCCGACGGGCAGGTCGCCCTGCGTGCGGCCTTGCTGTTCGCACAGCCGCGGCCCAGCCGCATCGCCCACGACTTCCTGCCGGCACGGCCGGCGGTGGTCGACCCCGATGACGCGACGCCGATCGCCGACAACACGGCGACCCCGGCCTTCGTCGCCAACTTCGACATGCGCCTGGCCGGCGGCGCGCTGCCGATCTCCGGCGCCGCCACGCCGGAGCTACTGGTCTGGGCGCGCCATCGCGACGCCGCCGGCGTGGACCCGGGCGTAGCCCTGGTCGCACTGGGCGACTGCCTGCCGCCGGCCGCGATGACCTGCTTCACCGCACCGGCGCCGGTCAGTTCGATGACCTGGACCCTGGACTTCCCGCAGCCGGCCAGCGCCGGCGACTGGTTCCTGCTGCGCTCGGCCAGCCGCCATGCCGAGGACGGCTACTCGCTGCAGGACATGCAGATCTGGGATACGGCCGGGCGGCTGGTGCTGTGGGGCCGGCAGACGGTGGCGCTCTACGCGTGATCGTCGCGGCGGCGCCCTGGTCAGTGCGCGCGCCGCCGCCGACAATAGCGGCCTCCCTCGCCACGCCCGCCCGATGACCGCCGACGACCGCGACTCCCTGCGCCAGGACCTGCGCGCGCGCCGCCGCGCGCTCACCGCGCCCGTGCGCCTGGCCGCCGCCGATGCCTTGGCACAGCGACTGCTGGACCTGCCGTTCGCGCCGCAGCACGGCCATGTCGGCGGCTACTGGGCGATGGACGGGGAGATCGCCCTGCACCGCTGGCAACTGTCGCTGCCGGAGGCGGTGCAGTACTGCCTGCCGATGCTCAGCGGCGACACCCTGCGCTTCGCGCCGTGGCGCCCCGGGCAACCGCTGCGCGCCAACCGCTACGGCATTCCCGAGCCCGACGTCGACCCGGCCACGACCCTGGCGCCGGAGCAGATGGCGCTGGTGGTGACGCCGCTGGTCGGCTTCGACACCGCCGGCGGCCGCCTGGGCATGGGGGGCGGCTGGTATGATCGCAGCTTCGCTTTCCGCCAGCGGCAGGCTCCGCCGCCCTGGCTGGTCGGGGCCGCCTTCGACGCGCAACAGGTCGCGGCCTTGCCGCTGGCGGCCTGGGATGTGGCGCTGGACGCGGTCTGCACCGAATCCCTCACCCTGTCGACCGCGCCCGATTCCCCCGCATGACCGCACGCACCCGCTATTGGCTGATGAAGTCCGAACCGGACGCCTTCTCGATCGACGACCTGCAGCGGGTCGGCACCGAACCCTGGAACGGCGTGCGCAACTACCAGGCGCGCAACTTCATGCGCGACGGCATGAAGGTCGGCGACGGCATCCTGTTCTACCACTCCAACTGCAAGGTGCCGGGCATCGTCGGCGTGGCGCGCGTGGCCAGCCAGGCCTATCCCGACGCCACCCAGTTCGACCCGTCCTCCGACTACCACGACCCCAAGGCCACCCAGGAGCAGCCGCGCTGGTACCTGGTGGACGTGGCGTTCGAGCGCAAGCTGGCGCGCACCATCGCCCTGGACGAGATCAAGCAGCACGCCGACGCGCTGGGCGAGGGCTTCCCGCTGGTCGCCCGCGGCAACCGCCTGTCCGTGTTCCCGGTCAGCGCCGCGCAGTGGAAGCTGCTGCTTTCGCTCGAATAGCCGGGATTCGGGAGTGGGGATTGGGGATTCGCCCGGCCCCATCCGCCGACCCGCTTTTCACGAATCCCCAATCCCGAATCCCCACTCCCGAGCTCTCCAAATGTCAGAAGCCAAGCGTCTTGCCGCCGAGAAAGCCATCGACTACGTCCAGGACGGGATGATCGTCGGCGTCGGCACCGGTTCCACCGTCGCCTATTTCATCGACGCGCTCGGCCGCATCGGCCACCGCATCAAGGGCGCGGTGTCCAGTTCCGAGCAGAGCACCGCGCGCCTGCGCCAGCACGGCATCGAGGTGCTGGAGCTGAACCACACCGGCAACCTGTCGCTGTACGTGGACGGCGCCGACGAGTGCGATCCGAACAAGTGTCTGATCAAGGGCGGCGGCGCCGCGCTGACCCGCGAGAAGATCATCGCCGAGGCCAGCGAGCGCTTCATCTGCATCATCGACCCGAGCAAGCAGGTGCAGACCCTGGGCGCGTTCCCGCTGCCGATCGAAGTGATCCCGATGGCGCGCAGCCTGGTCGCCCGCGAGATCCTGGCGCGCACCGGCGGCCAGCCGGTCTGGCGCGACGGGGTGATCACCGACAACGGCAACGTGGTGCTGGACGTGCACCACCTGTCGATCACCGACCCGGTGGCGCTGGAGCGCGAACTGAACCAGATCCCGGGCGTGGTCTGCGTCGGCCTGTTCGCACGCCGCCCGGCCGACGTGGTGATCGTCGGTGGCGAGCCGCCGCGCGTCTTTTGACGCGCGCTGGCGCGCGCGCGGGATTGGGGATTCGGGATTGGGGATTCGTAAAAGCGAGAATCCTGGCTCTTGCGAATCCCCAATCCCGAATCCCCAATCCCGAATCCCCAATCCCCGCTCTTGACGCCACACGCACCATGCAACAAGGTGCGCGCTGTCCTCCCTGCCCTGGTCCGCCCATGTCCCTCTTCCGCGCGCTCTGCGTCCTTCTCCTGCTTGCCCTCAGCGGTTGCGCCAGCGCCGGTGGCGACCATTGGGTGGAACTGGGCGGACATCGCTACGAAGTGGAACTGGCGCAGAACGATGCGACGCGCGCGCGCGGGCTGATGTTCCGCGACCAGATGGAAACCGACCACGGCATGCTGTTCATCCACGACCGCGAGGAACCGCAGGCGTACTGGATGAAGAACACCAAGATCCCGCTGGACATCCTGTACTTCGACAACCAGCGCAAGCTGGTGGCGCAGCAGCGCGACGTGCCGCCGTGCTCGGCCGGCGACGCCTGCCCGCCCTACCCGAGCAACGCGCCGGCGCGCTACGTGCTCGAACTCAACGCCGGCCAGGCCGAGCAGTTGAAGCTGCAGGACGGCACCGAACTGCGTTTCGGCCCGGGAATTCCGCAGGGCCACTGACCCGTCAACGGTGCCGGCGGCGTCGGGAAAAGGCCCCGCGACCACGGCGCTGAACCCGACACCGCTGTCGGGAACGGCCGGACTTGATCGGACCCGGCTTTGCCGCCAGTCTTGGGCCATGGCCGCCCCATTGACATTGCCGAGCTGGAATACCCTGGCCGCGCTGGATGACGATGCCCTGCCGCTGCTGGCGACCGCCCTGCTGATCGCCCGCGACGAGTATCCGGAACTGGATGCCGCCCATTACGACACCCTGGCGCAGAGTCATGCCGACCACCTGCGGCACGAGGTGGCGATGATCGAGCAGTGGCCGCTGAAGATGGCGGCGATCAATCGCCACCTGTTCGAAGAACTGGGCTATAGCGGCAACCACGACGAGTATTACGACCCGCGCAACAGCTACATGAACCAGGTGTTCGAGCGGCGCCTGGGCAACCCGATCTCGCTGGCGTTGGTGCAGATGGACGTGGCGCGGCGCCTGGACATCCCACTCGACGGCGTGTCCTTCCCGGGGCATTTCCTGGTGCGCCTGCCGGTGGACGACGGCCTGCTGGTGATGGACCCGTTCAACGGCGGGCGTCCGCTGGCGGTGGAGGAACTGCGCGAGCGCGCGCGGCCGCACATGGGCGGCGAAAGCCCGGACGACCGCGCGCTGCTGCAGATCCTGGACCCGGCGCCGCACCGCGCGATCCTCGCACGGGTCCTGCGCAACCTGCACGGCCTGTATGCCGAACGCGACGAGTGGGACCGCGCCGCACGCAGCGCCGACCGCGTGCTCAAGCTGATGCCGGACCAGCCCGAAGCCCTGCGCGACCGCGGCATGGCCTACCTGCAGATGGATTACGTCCCCGGCGCACGGCGCGACCTGGGCCGTTACCTGCAATTGAACCCCGAAGCCTCCGACGCCTTGCCGATCCGCGAGCGCCTGGTGGAACTGAGCGCGCGCGCGCAGCGGATGCATTGACGCTGGGAATGGGGAGAGGGGAATCGGGAATGGGAAAAGCGCATGCCCTGAGACTCAGAGGTTGCTGACCTGATCAAGCCGTCATGGATAACCGACCGAATCGATCATCGAACGTCGGCGGACATGCGGCGCTCCCGAGTATCGGCCTTGCGATCCGACAACCCGGCCTCGCGATGTCTGCCTGCCAGCCCTGAAACTGGCCGCCGCGTGAAGCCTACAAGGCACGGGAGTCGCTGTCCCACTCCCGATTCCCCATTCTCCAATCCCAGCCGTCAATCCATCTCCACCATCTCGAAATCGTCCTTGGTCACGCCGCAGTCCGGGCAGGTCCAGGTGTCGGGCACGTCGTCCCAGCGGGTGCCGGGGGCGATGCCTTCTTCCGGCAGGCCGTCGGCCTCGTTGTAGATGAACCCGCAGACGACGCACATCCAGGTGCGATAGGTGGTGGCGCTGGCGTCGCTCATTGGATAATCGCAGGTCACAGTCGGAACGGCATTGTCCCATCGCCGCCGACGCATCGGAAGGCTTGGCCATGAACGCATCCCCGGCGCCGCGCGGCGTGTACCTGATCACCCCCGACGAGGCCGACGGCGCGCATCTGCTGGCACGGGTGGCGCCGCTGCTGGACCAGGGCGTGACCTGGCTGCAGTACCGCAACAAGCGCGCCGACGCGGCGCAGCGGCGCGAGCAGGCCGCGGCGCTGCAAACGCTGTGCGCACAGGCCGGCGTGCCGCTGATCGTCAACGACGACGTCGCGCTGGCGCAGGCGGTGGGCGCGGCCGGCGTGCACCTGGGCGAGGACGACGGCGATCTGGCCGCCGCGCGCGCCATGCTCGGACCGCAGGCGCTGATCGGCGCCTCCTGTTACGACGACCTGGCCCTGGCCCGCGGCGCCGCGGCGGCCGGCGCCAGCTATGTCGCCTTCGGTGCCTTCTTCCCCAGCCGCAGCAAGGTCACCACGCGCCGCGCCACGCCTGACCTGCTGCGCAATGCGGCAGCGCTGGGCCTGCCGCGCGTGGCGATCGGCGGCCTCACGCCGGACAACGCGCGTCCGCTGGTGGCGGCCGGTGCCGATCTGCTGGCGGTGATCAGCGGCGTGTTCGATGCGCCCGATCCGCGCGCGGCGCTGGCCGCGTACCGGGCGTGTTTCGACTGAGGCTAGCGCTTCCCTTCTCCCCTCGGGACCATGGCCCCCTTTTCGGGGGAAGGTGCCCCGAAGGGGCGGATGAGGGTGCGAGCGCAGCCTCGTACACCCAAACAACGCGCGTCGCTCCGCGCCGGACCCTCACCCCAACCCCTCTCCCGATGGGAGAGGGGCTTATCACTGCGCGGCGCCGACCGCAGCGAATCGACGACATGGCGTACACCGGCGGCAGCCGCGACAATAGACGGCCTCGCTCCGCGCCCGGCCGGTCGGCCTGGCCAGCATCGCCAAGGATTTCCGCTCATGTCCCATTCCCGCTCGCATGCCCTGTTCGCCCAAGCGCAGTCGCTGATTCCCGGCGGCGTCAATTCGCCGGTGCGCGCCTTCAAGTCGGTGGGCGGCGAGCCGTTCTTCGTGCAGCGCGCCGATGGCCCGTACCTGTACGACGTCGACGGCCACCGCTACATCGACTACGTGGGCTCGTGGGGGCCGATGATCGCCGGGCACAACCACCCGGCGGTGCGCGAGGCGGTGCAGCGCGCGATCGGCGATGGGCTGTCGTTCGGCGCGCCGTGCCCGGCCGAGGTGACGATGGCGCAGACCATCACCCGGCTGGTGCCGTCCTGCGAGATGGTGCGCATGGTCAACTCCGGCACCGAAGCCACGCTGTCGGCGGTGCGGCTGGCGCGCGGCGCCACCGGGCGCAACCGCATCGTCAAGTTCGAAGGCTGCTACCACGGCCACGGCGATTCGTTCCTGGTCAAGGCCGGCAGCGGCATGCTGACCCTGGGCGTGCCGACCTCGCCGGGCGTGCCGGCCGGCCTGAGCGAACTTACCGCCACCCTGGCCTACAACGATGCCGAGGGTGCCACCGCGCTGTTCGAGGAGATCGGCCACGAGATCGCCGCGGTCATCATCGAGCCCGTCGTCGGCAACGCCAACTGCATCCCGCCGCGTCCGGGCTATTTGCAGCACCTGCGCGACCTGTGCACGCAACACGGCGCGCTGCTGATCTTCGACGAGGTGATGACCGGGTTCCGCGTCG
This sequence comes from uncultured Xanthomonas sp., assembly GCF_964278005.1. Classification (NCBI taxonomy): domain Bacteria; kingdom Pseudomonadati; phylum Pseudomonadota; class Gammaproteobacteria; order Lysobacterales; family Lysobacteraceae; genus Xanthomonas; species uncultured Xanthomonas sp. The sequence continues at coordinate 573,367 of NZ_CAXYKF010000023.1, read as the reverse complement.
CCCTGGGCGGCGCGCAGGCGCACTACGGGGTCACGCCGGACCTGACCACCTTCGGCAAGATCATCGGTGGCGGCATGCCGGTGGGCGCCTATGGCGGGCGCGCCGACCTGATGCGGCAGGTGGCGCCGTCCGGGCCGATCTACCAGGCCGGCACGCTCAGCGGCAATCCGGTGGCGATGGCCGCCGGGCTGGCGATGCTGGAACTGATCCAGGAACCGGGCTTCCACCAGCGCCTGGACGCGGCCACCGCGCAGCTGTGCGCCGGCCTGGAAGCCGCCGCGGCGGCGGCCGGCGTGGCGGTCACCACCAACCAGGTCGGGGCGATGTTCGGGCTGTTCTTCACCACCGAGAAGGTGGAGACCTATGCGCAGGCCACCGCCTGCGACACCGCCGCGTTCAACCGCTTCTTCCACGCGATGCTGGAGCGCGGTGTGTTCCTGGCACCGTCGGCCTACGAGGCCGGCTTCGTCTCCAGTGCGCACGACCAGAGCGTGCTGGAGGCCACCCTGGCCGCGGCGCGCGAGGCGTTCGCGGTGGTCGCCGCCGGCTGAGATGCCGGCGCCACGACCCTGGCATGACGACAACGCGCTGCGCCGACGGCCGGCGCCGCGCCGCTGCGCTGGATCAGCCGAATACGAACTTGCCCTTCATCACCGCCCAGTGTCCCGGGAACGAGCAGAAGAAGGTGTAGTCCCCTCCCTTGCTCAGCTTGGCGGTGGAGAACTTGACCGTGTCCGACTGCCCGGCGCCGATCACCTTGGTGTGGGCGATGATCCGCGGATCGTTCTTGGGCAGGTAGTTGTCGGCCAGACTGGAACTGGTGCCGGCATTGGCCACCGCCTGGAAATCCGGGGTCTTGGTCAGCACCCAGTTGTGGCCCATCACCGCGGCGGCGAGCTTGCCGCTGTGCTTGAGCGTCACCGCCACCTCGGTGCAATCGGCCGCGACCTTGATCTGGGTCTGGTCGTAGGACATCTGGTCGGTGCCGGTGATGGTCACCGCGCAGGTCTTGGCCCAGGCGGCAGGCGCGAACGCGAGGCCGGCAAGGACGAGCAGCAGGGATGGAAACTTGGTGTTCAAGGCGGGTTCCTCGGCAAGAAAGACAACACTGCGCCACGGCAGGTCGCGCGCGTGGCGGCGTGCCCCGACTGTCCGCCGGCCCGCGATGGCTTGTCAACGACAAGCGATGGCGCATTGCATCATCGGCACGCGCGGCGGCACGCGGCGGCGCCCCCGCAGAGCGGCGTGAGCTTCGCTGCTGCCGCGCCACGCCAGCCGCCACTCACCCAGGCCTCCTCATGTGCGCAATGACCCGCGCGCGGCCGGCGCTGCTGCTGCTCGATTTCGACGGCGTGCTGGCGCGCTACACGCGTGCCGACCGCATCGCCGCGCTGGCCGCGCACTGCAGCTGCGAGGCCGCACAGGTCCGCGAGGTCCTGTTCGGTTCCGGACTGGAGACCGCCTACGACGGCGGCGAACTCGACACCGCCGCCTACCTGCAGCGATTGAGCGCGGGCCTGGGCGCCGCGGTGGACGCGGACGCGTGGATCGCCGCGCGGGTGGCGGCCAGCCGCGCCGACGCCGGTGTGGTCGCGCAGGTGCTGGCACTGGCCGAGCGCGTGGCCATCGGCGTGCTGACCAACAACGGTGCGCTGATGGCGCAGGCGATGCCGCAGATCGTGCCCGCGCTGTTTCCGCTGCTGCACGGGCGCGTGCTGTGCAGCGGCAGCCTGGGCGGGCGCAAGCCGGAGGCGACGGTATATCGGCACGCGCTGGCGCATTTCGATGTCGCCCCGCGGCAGGCGCTGTTCATCGACGACCTGTTCGTCAACGTACGCGGCGCCCGCGCGATCGGCATGGCTGCGGAAACCGCCAGCGGCGCGCGCGCCCTGCGCCGCGCGCTGGCGCGGCACGGCCTGGGCTGAGTCGCCGACTCAGCGCGCGGCGAGGTAGGCGCGCAGCGCGCTGCGCAACCGCGCCAGGCCTTCGCCCAGTTCGGCATCGGTGAGGTTGAGCGCAGGCACGAAGCGCAGCACGTCCGGGCCCGCCTGCAGGGTCAGCAAACCATGCGCGGCGGCGTGGTCGAGGATGGCGCCGGCCTGTCCGGCATGCGCCGGCGCCAGCACCGCACCCAGCATCAGCCCGCGGCCGCGAACCTGCGAGAACAACGCGAACTCGTCGTTGAGCGCCGCCAGGCCGGCACGCAGCGCCGCCGATTGCCGCGACACGTTGGCGGCGATCGCCGTCGAGGCCAGCTTGCGCAGCGCCACCCGCGCCACCGCCGCGGCCAGCGGGTTGCCGCCGAAGGTGGTGCCGTGCGCACCGAACTGCATGGTCTCGGCGACCTTCGGCCCGGCCAGCAGCGCGCCGATCGGGAAGCCGCCGCCCAGCGCCTTGGCCAGGGTCACGATGTCGGGGACGACCTGGTCCTGCCAGTGCGCGAACAGGGTGCCGGTGCGGCCCATGCCGCACTGGATCTCGTCCAGCACCAGCAGCGCGCCGTGGTGGTCGCACAGGGCCCGCACCTGCGCCAGGAAGCCCGGCGCCGCCGGCATCACCCCGCCCTCGCCCTGCACCGGCTCCAGCATCACCGCGGCCACATCGCCGGCGGCCATCGCCGTTTCCAGCTGCACGATGTCGTTGAAGTCGACGTAGCGGAAACCGCCGGGCAGCGGCTCGTAGCCTTCCTGGTACTTGGGCTGCGCGGTGGCGGTCACCGCGGCCAGGGTGCGGCCGTGGAAGCTGCCGCGGAAGGTGACGATCACCCGCCGCTGCGGCGGACGGCCCTGGGCGGTGGCCCACTTGCGCACCAGCTTGATCGCCGCCTCGTTGGCCTCGGCGCCGGAATTGCACAGATACGCCTTCTCCGCGAAGCGCGAGGCCACCACCAGTTCCTCGACCAGGCGCAGCGGCGGCTCGCTGTAGAACACGTTGCTGGTGTGCCACAGCTTGCCGGCCTGTTCGAGCAGCGCCGCCTGCAGGTCCGGATCGTTGTGGCCGAGCCCGCACACGGCGATGCCGGCGGACAGATCGATGTAGTCGCGTCCCTCGCTGTCCCACACCCGCGCGCCCTGGCCGCGCTCCAGCACCAGTTGGCGCGGACGGTAGATCGGCAGCGCGTAGCGTTGGCCGAGGGCGATCAGCTCCGCGGCGGAAGAAGCGGTCATCGAGGCAGTCCTGCGGGGAAAGCGCCGATTATAAGACCGCCGGCAGCGCTCGGCCGGGGACTGCCGGCCGCCGCCTGGGCCGACGGGGCGGCAGGCTGCTGTGCCACACCGCCGCCGCCCGCGCGCGTGCCACAGCAACCCCGCCAGGCCGTTGCTCGACATGTGGAAGGGACTTCAGTCCCGACGCGTCAGCGCTACGGCGTCGGGGCGGAAGCCCCTCCCACAGGGGGCTCTCCGGCAGCCGCGTCGCATCCGATCAGGAGGCCGCCTGCCGCGGCGCGCGCGCCCGCGACCGCAAGGCGGCTCGGGTAGCATGGGCGCATGCGATTTTTCCTCGATTCCCCGCTCGCCCCGGCGACCGAGCACGGCTGGCGGCGCCGCTGGTTCGACATCATCTATCGGCACGACACCACGCCTTCGCGCAACTTCGACCTGTTGCTGGTCGCGGCGATCCTGGCCAGCGTCGCGGTGATCCTGGTCGACAGCGTGCCGGCGCTGCACAGCCGTTACGCCGGCGCGCTGTACGTGCTGGAGTGGGGCTTCACCGTGCTGTTCACCGCCGAGTACGCCTTGCGCCTGGCCACGGTGCAGCGGCCGCTGCGCTACGCGCTGAGCTTCTGGGGCGTGATCGACCTGTTGTCGATCCTGCCCACCTACATCTCGTTTCTGCTGCCCGGCGCGCAGACGCTGCTGGTGGTACGCGTGCTGCGGGTGCTGCGGCTGTTCCGCATCCTCAAGCTGACCCGCTACGTCGAGGAAAGCAGCCTGCTGGTCGATGCGTTGTGGCGCAGCCGGCGCAAGGTGTTCGTGTTCCTGTTCACGGTGATCACCCTGGTGGTGATCTTCGGCGCGCTGATGTACGTGGTCGAAGGCCCGGCCAACGGCTTCAGCAGCATCCCCACCGCGATGTACTGGGCGGTGGTGACGATGGCCACGGTCGGCTTCGGCGACATCGCCCCGCTCACCCCGCTGGGCCGCGCCATCACCTCGGTGCTGATCCTGATCGGCTACAGCATCATCGCCGTGCCCACCGGCATCTACACCGCCGAACTGGCCAACAGCCTGCGCGATGCCGACCGCAGCCGCGCGCCGGATCGACGCACCTGCGCGCACTGCGGCCTGCACGGCCACGACCGCAACGCCGGCTATTGCCGGGGCTGCGGCCAGGCGTTGCCCGAGACGGTGTCCTGAGCCCTTACCAGACGCCCGTGTTCGGCATCGACGCCCACGGCTCGGCCGGCGCCAGCGCCTCGCCCTTCTGCAGCAGCTCGATCGAGATCAGGTCCGGGCTGCGCACGAAGGCCATGCGCCCGTCGCGCGGCGGACGGTTGATGGTCACGCCGAGCGACTGCAGGTGCGCGCAGAGGGCGTAGATGTCGTCGACCTCGAAGGCCAGGTGGCCGAAGTTGCGGGCGCTGCCGTAGTCCTCGTCCGAGCCCCAGTTGTAGGTCAGTTCGACCTCGGCTTCCGGGTTCTCCGGCGCGCCGAAGTACACCAGGGTGAACTTGCCGGCTTCGTTCTCGATGCGGCGGGTTTCGTGCAGGCCCAGGCCTTCGGTGAAGAACTTGCTGGTCTTCTCCAGGTCGTGGACGCGGATCATGGCGTGCAGGTATTTCATCGTGACAGCTCCGAGGGTGGGGGATGGGGGCGCGCCGTACCGCGATGGAGCGCGTGGAGAGGGCGCATAGGGTAGCGCCGGCGGCGTGCAGGCATGGCGACGCCGCGGCGGGACCGGTTCAGCGGAAATAGCAGGCCTTCAACGGCAGCGCCGCCGCGCCCACCGCGCTGGCATCGGCGGTGGCGGCGGCCGGCAGCAGCCGCGGCAACGGCCGCGCCTGGCCGCGGCGCGGCTGGTTGTCGATGCGCACGTGCGGAATCAGCCGCGTCGCCAGCTCGCGCGGCATGCGCCCGCCGAACACCACCGCCTGCGGATCGAAGATCGCCACGATCGCCGACACGATCAGCGACAGGCCCGGCGCCACCCGCGCGATCCAGCGCTCGATCGCCGGCCACGCCGGATCGTAGGCGGCCAGCAGCGCGCGGATGTCGGGCAGCGCGATGCCGTCCTCGGCCAGCAGTTGCCGCAACAGTTCCAGCGTGCCGCGCTCCAGCCCCTGCTGCGGCAGCATGCCGGCGAATTCGCCGGCGTTGCCGTGCGCGCCGCGCAGGCAGGTGCCGTCGATCACCACGCCACCGCCCAGGCCGTAATTGAAGTGCAGATAGGCGAAGTCGCGGTATTGGCGGCCGATGCCGAGCAGGCTCTCGCCCGCCGCCGCCACCGTGCCGTCGTTGTCCACCCACACCGGCAGGCCCAGCGCCTCGGCCAGCCAGTCGCCGATCGACAGCTCGCCCAGCGCGCGCAGCGGCTCGGGCGGATTCATGTGCACACCGTCCTCGACGAAGAAGCCGGTCATCGCCACCCCCGCGCCCAGGCGCGGACCCAGCCCGGCGCCGGCCGCCGCGGTCAGCGCCGCATCGGCCTCGCGCAGTTGCGCCAGCAGTGCGGCCGGCTCGGTCGAGCGCAGCGCATGTTCGGCGGTGCCGCGGATCTGCCCGCTGAAATCCAGCAATGCCAGCGACAGCGCATCCGTCGCGATCGCATAGCCGACGGTATGGCCGTAGCCGGGATTGAGCGCGATGCCCGCGCCCGGCTTGCCGCGGCCCGCGTGCGCCAGCGAGGCACCGATCGCGACCAGGCCGCGCTCGGCCAGCGCGTCGACCAGGCGCACCGCCGACTGCACGGTCAGCCCGGTGCTGCGGCTGAGATCGGCGCGGGTGGCGGTGCCGGCCAGGCGCAGGCGATCGAGCATGTGCCGCTCGTTGTCGCTGAGATCGGCGTGGATGGCGTGGCGGGACTCGGGAAGACGCGGCAGGGCGACGGCGACTGGAGCGGGCATGGGCGGCGGTGGCATCAAGACCCGGGCAGCATAGCCGCGCCGCGCGTGGTCATCGCGGCAGCGAACGCGATCGGATGGAACAGAGCGTTTTTGCAACGCGTCGCCGCGCGTAGCGATCATGGCCTCGCAACGCCCGCAACGCCCGCAACGCGCGGCCGCGGCACACCCGGCACCACGGCCACGCCGGGTCTCAGTCCAGGAACAGATCCGGCAGCATCGGCTGCGACGGATCCAGCGCGTAGCCGGACAGGTCGTGCACGCCCGCCTCGGCCAGCACCGCGTCGTCGATCAGGAACTGGCCATAGAAACCGGCCGCCGGCCGGGTCAGCACGGCGTGCGCGGCGTCGGCCATGATCTCCGGGCGGCGGCCGTTGCCGGCCTCGACGCCAGGGATCATGTTCAGCGCCTCGGTGGCGATCAACGTGCGCGGCCACAGCGCATTGACGGCAACGCCCTGCGGGCCGAACTCGCCGGCCAGGCCCAGGGTGACGAAGCTCATGCCCATCTTCGCCAGCGTGTAGCCGGTATGCGGCGCCCACCACTTCGGGTCCAGCGACGGCGGCGGCGCCAGGGTCAGGATGTGCGGGTTGGCGCTGCGCAGCAGGTGCGGCAGGCAGGCCTGGGCGCACAGGAAACTGCCGCGCGCGTTGACCTGCTGCATCAGGTCGAAGCGCTTCATCGGCGTGTCCAGCGCACCGCGCAGCCAGATCGCGCTGGCGTTGTTGACCAGGATATCGATGCCGCCGAAGGCCTCCACCGTCGCCGCCACCGCCGCACGCACCTGCTCCTCCTCGCGGATGTCGCACTTCAGCGCCAGCGCGCGCCCACCGGCCGCCTCCACCGCCGCCGCGGCGGTGTGGATGGTGCCGGGCAGCTTGGGATTGGGCACCGCCGACTTCGCTGCGATCGCCACATTGGCGCCATCGCGCGCCGCCCGCAGCGCGATCGCCAGCCCGATGCCGCGCGAGGCGCCGGTGATTAGGAGCGTTTTACCTTTGAGGGTCATTGGAGTGGGAATGGAGAATGGGGAACCGGGAATGGGAAAAGCTTAGCGCCTTATCGCTGCGTACCCGTGAGACCAGACGCGCGCGCGGTCCGCTTTTTCCATTCCCCATTCTCCATTCCCCACTCCCGGCCTTTCAGGGCTTCGGCCCCTGCCCCTCGTTGTCTTCCCACTTGAGCAGGCGCCGGGTGACGAAGCGGTACACCGGCTTGCCGCTGGCGAACCACAGTTCGCGCACCCAGGAATGGCGCTTGAGCAGGCGCCGCTCGACCGGGGTCAGCGCGTGCGCGCAGTACATGCGCTTGTGCTTGAGCAGATGGCGCAGGTCTTCACGCGCCAGCAGGCGCATCCAGCGCGAACGCGGCGCGCCGCGCACGGCCAGCTGGAAGTCGATCAGCGCCGGGCTGCCGTCGGCCAGCACCAGCCAGTTGGCCTCCTTGGCCAGGTCGTTGTGCGCCACCCCGCGCCGGTGCACCTGCTGCAGCAGGCGCCGCGCAGCGCGGAAATAGGCCAGGTCGCCGCGCGGCGGCCGCTGGTACATCGCCGCGCCGTCCAGATAACTGCGATCCAGGAAGGTGCCGTCCCAGCCGCGCAGCTGCGGCGTCGCCGCCATGCCGTTCAGCTGCCGCAAGGCGAGCGCCTCGCGCCGCGCCAGCCACCATGCGGGCAGCCGCAGCCACCACGGCGAGGCGGTGAGGTCGCGGCGGACGAAGCGCGCCTCGCCCTCGCCCAGCAGCAGGATGCGGCCGAAGCTGTCGGCCTTGAGGATCTGGACGGTGCGGGAAGCGGGGGCAGGCATCCGGCCAGTGTAGAGCGTGCGACGCGGTTTGACGGGTCTGCACGGTCGCCCGTCACTCCAGGCAGGCACCTGGTCCGGTGCTGCTCACCTGGGCGTCGTGCCAGGCGCCACCGCACGCCGCGCGTGCGTGACGCCGCCGCCCTGCGAAGCGACGGCGTCACGCACCGGCCTCGGCGCGGCGGCGCTGCCATCCCCGGCACGGGACGGCGACAACGACGCGCCCGACGGCAGACCAGGTCTGCCGGGCGGCCCGGTTGCGCAAGGCCGGTCGCCCGACACGGCACCCCGGCGCTAACGGACCGTCATCGTGCTCCCTCTATACTTGCCCGATGAATGCCTCATGGACCGATGCCACGCTGGAGTGGATCGCAGCACACCCCATCCTGGCCGGCGCGGTCATTTTCGCCATCGCGTTCTGCGATGCGGTCATCATCCTCGGCACCCTGGTGCCGGCCCTGCCGCTGCTGTTCGCGATCGGCGTGCTGATCGGCCTGGGCCAGATCTCCGGCCCGTACGCGGTGGTCAGCGCCGCGCTCGGCGCGCTGATCGGCGATGCGCTCAGCTACTGGGTCGGCTATCGCTGGGGCCATCAGCTGCGCAACTACTGGCCGTTCAAGCGCTATCCGCAGTTGCTCGACCGCGGCGAGGCGATGTTTCGCCGCAATGCCTTCAAGAGCATCCTGGTGGCGCGCTATGTCGGCGCCATCCGTCCGTTCGTGCCGGCAGTGGCGGGCATGATGAAGATGCCGCTGCGGCGCTATCTGCTCCCAAGCAGCGTGGCCGCGGTGACTTGGTCGCTGCTGTTCCTGGGACCGGGCTGGCTGCTGGGCCAGGCCTACGACGCGGTGGCCGCGGTCGCCGGGCGCCTGTTCCTGGTGCTGGGCCTGCTGGCGCTGGCGCTAGGCCTGGTGTGGGCCATCGTGCTGTACGGCTACCGCTGGTCGGCCGGGCACATGGACGCACTGCTGGCGCGCGGCCTGGACTGGTCGCGCCGGCATCCGGTGCTGGGCCGCTATTCGATCGCGGTGTTCGATCCGCAGCGCCGCGAATCGGTGCCGCTGGCGATGCTGGCGGTGATGCTACTGGCGCTGGGCTGGGGTTGGTTCGCGCTGCTGATGGTGGTGGTGGCGCACGGCGAGCCGCTGCGCCTGGACCTGGCCGTGCACGACCTGATGCTGGCCCTGCGCAACCCGCTGGCCGACTATCCGATGACCGCACTGGCCTCGCTCGGCGACTGGCAGGTACTGCTGCCGCCGACCGCGCTGGGCCTGCTCTACCTGGCCTGGCGCCGACGCTGGATGGCCGCAGCGCACTGGCTGGCGGCGCTGGCGTTCGGCCTGGCCCTGACCAAGCTGCTCGGCACCACCGTGCACGTGGTACGCCCGCCGGCGGCCAGCAGCGGTTTCGGCTTCCCCTCGGTGGCGGTGACCATGGCCACCATCAGCTTCGGCTTCTTCGCGGTGCTGATCGCGCGCGAACTGCCGGGGCGCTCGCGGGTGTGGCCGTACCTGTTGTCTGGTGCGGTGGTGACCCTGATCGGCTTCGCCCGCCTGTACCTGGGCGCGCACTGGCTCAGCGACGTGGTCGGCGGCATGCTGTTCGGCATCTTCTGGCTGCTGGTGCTGGGCATCGCCTACCGCCGCCGCTTCAACCGCGGGTTCTGGATGAAGCCGCTGGCCTGGCTGTTCTACGGCGGCTTCGCGATCGCCGCGCTGTGGTACGCGCCGCGTCAGCTGGAACGCAAGCTGGCCAAGTTCGAACCGCCGCCGCCGCAGGTCACGCAACTGGCGGACGCGGCCTGGTGGCAGCACGACTGGCGCACCCTGCCGTCGCGGCGCAACGAGTTCGACGACGACCAGCGCTGGCCGCTGGACATCCAGGTGGCCGGGCCGCTGGCGCCGCTGCAGCGCCAGCTCGAAGCGGCCGGCTGGCGCGTGCAGCCGCAGGCCGGCTGGCAGCAGGCGCTGCAGTTGCTCGACTACAAGGCCACGCCGGCGCAGGTGCCGGTGCTGCCGGCGACGCTGGACACGCGGGTGGAATCGCTGCTGATGCTGCGCCCCGGTCCGAATCCGGACGAGCTGTACGCGCTGCGCCTGTGGCCGGCGCCGGCGCGCCTGCAGCCGGGCAACGTGCCGCTGTGGCTGGGCAGCGCGCAGAGCCTGCGCTACGAGCGCCACTTCAACCTGATCGGCCTGTGGCGACCGCTGCGCGGCGCAGATCCGGCGCTCAACGCCGTGACCGAGGCGCTGCACGCGCTGCCCACGCGCAAGGACATGCACCGCCGCAGCGAAATCCCGGTGCTGCTGGTACGCAGCGAAGGCGAAGCGCCGCCGTCGCCCTGATCGGCGGCGGCGTTACGCCTCAACCCCTCTCGAACCGATCGGTGCCACACCGGCGCTGCGCTGCTCTGCAGGCGCCGGCGGCGGGCGATGGCGGCTACTTCACCTCGACCCGGATCGAACGCGAGTCGGTGGCACGGTCCTCCCAATGCCGCGAGTAGACGAGCTCGATCGCGCCGCTGCCCTGATCGGTGGCCTTGAAGGTGTAGGTGACAGTGCTGGGGCAACCCATGCGACCGGTGGCGCAGGCCGTGCCGGGTGCATGCTCGATGTCGAGCAGCGCCAGCGGCGCGGGCAAGCTGCGCAAGGCCCAGGCGCTGCCGGTCGACCCGTTTTCGGAGAGGGTGACCGCGAACAGTTGCCCGCGCTGCAGCGCGAACGGCTTCATCGACGGCGCCAGGCAGGTCTTGGGCGACACCTGATCGGCATTGCCGGTGACCAGGGCGATGGAACCGCGCGGGCAGTCGGCCTGGCCGGCTGCGGCTGCGGCTGCGGACGCGGAGGCCGTCTCGGCGGCGATGGCGGGCAGGCTCGGACAGCCGCCGGCGGACAGCAACAACAGCAGGAAGGAACGCTTCATACGAAGTCCTCGATCATGCGTGGATAGGACGTCAGGCCGCCAGGGCGGGATGCCGTTGCCGGCGGCCGGGCGCGGCCGCCGATCGCTGCCAAGCGTGGCCCGCGCCTGCTAGCGGCGCGCTGAATGCCGGCTTCGGCGCGCGCGTGGGCCGCCTCGGGCGTGAACCATTCGAGAACCGCGCGCGGCGATCGTGGCTGATGATGGCGCAGCGCCGCACGGATATTGGCCGCCGCGCTCCAGGTCAGGCCAGGACGGCGACACCGCCCTCGCCTGCCTCGCTCAGGGAATCCAGGCCAGCAACTGATCCAGCCGCGCATGCGGGTCGTCTTCCTGCAGCAGCGACAGGCGCTGGCGTTCGTCCAGCGGCAGCAGTTCGGCCATGCGCCAGCCGACCCAGGCGGCCTGGTCGAGCTGGCGCGGGCCGGCCAGCGGATACACCGCGGCGGCCTGGTCGAGGATACTGTCGAGCACCGTCGCCAACAGCGCATGCTGCGGACGCAGTTCGTCGTCGCCATCGGCCTCGCGCCATTCCACGTCGCCGACCACCAGGCCGTTGTCGCGGACCCGGCTGCGCAGCACGTGGAAGCGCCGCGCGCCGCGCAGGCTCAGCACCAGCACGCCGTCGGCGCCGACATCGAAATCGACGATGCGCGCCTCGGTCCCGAACGCCGCAGGCACCGCCGGGGCGCCGGTTTCGCTGCCGTCCAGGATCAGGCAGACGCCGAAGCCGCTGTCGGTTCGCCCACATTCGCGGACCAGGTCCAGGTAGCGGCGCTCGAACACCCGCAGCTTGATCGAGGCGCCGGGCAGCAGCACCGCATGCAGCGGGAACAGCGGCAGCGTGCTCCGCTGCCCGCTCACGCGCCGGCTCCGCCGTGCCCGACGACGTTCATTGCAGCGCGGCCAGGAAGCGGCGCGGTGCGCCGTCGAAGCCGCCGTTGGACATGAACACCACATGGTCGCCCGCGCGCGCCTGTGCCTGCAGCGCGGCCAGCAGGGCGTCCACGTCGGGCGCCGCGCAGGCCTCGCCGCGTACCGCGGCGATCACCTTGCCCGCATCCCAGGCCAGTTCCGGCCGCTGCAGGAACACCACCGCGTCGGCGGCCTCCAGCGACGGCGCCAGCGCCTCGGCATGCGCGCCCAGCCGCATCGAGTTGCTGCGCGGCTCCATCGCCACCACGATGCGCGCGGCACCGACCTTGGCGCGCAGGCCTTCGAGCGTGGTGCGGATGGCGGTGGGATGGTGGGCGAAGTCGTCGTACACGGTGATGCCCTGCGCCTGGCCGAGCACTTCCAGGCGCCGCTTGACGCTGCGGAAGCCCGCCAGCGCCGGCATCACCTGCGCCGGCACCACGCCCACCGCATGGGCGGCGGCCAGCGCGGCCAGCGCGTTCATCACGTTGTGGCGGCCGAGCAGCGGCCAGTCCACCTCGCCCAGTTCGCGGCCCTGGTGCAGCACCGCGAAGCGGCTGCCATCGGCGGCGATCAGGCGCGCGCTCCAGTCGAAGCCGGGATCGAAGCCGAAGCGCTCCACCGGGGTCCAGCAGCCCATCGCCAGCACCTCGCGCAGGTGCGCGTCCTCGCCATTGACGATCAGCCGCCCGCGGCGCGGCACGGTCCGCACCAGATGGTGGAACTGGCGCTGGATCGCGGCGACGTCGGGGAAGATGTCGGCGTGGTCGTATTCGAGGTTGTTGAGGATCGCCACCAGCGGCCGGTAGTGCACGAACTTGCTGCGCTTGTCGAAGAACGCGGTGTCGTACTCGTCGGCCTCGACCACAAACAGCGGGCGGCCCGCCAGGGCCGGCCCCTGATGTCCTTCTCCCTCCGGGAGAAGGTGGCGCGCAGCGCCGGATGAGGGTTCGGCGACCGGCAACCCCAGCCGCGCGGACACGCCGAAATCCTCGGCCACCCCGCCGATCAGAAAGCCCGGCTCGCGCCCGGCGGCCTGCAGCAACCAGGTCAGGATGCTGGTGGTGGTGGTCTTGCCGTGGGTGCCGGCCACCGCCAGGGTGTCGCGCCCCGGCAGCACCTGCTCGCTCAGCCATTGCGCCCCGGAGGTGTAGGCGCGCCCGGCGTCGAGCACCGCCTCCACCGCCGCGTTGCCGCGCGACAGCGCGTTGCCGACGATCACCTGGTCGCAGTCCGCGGCGATGTGCTCCGGCAGGTAGCCCTGCTTCAGCGCGATGCCCAGGTGTTCCAGCTGTGTGGACATCGGCGGGTAGATCGCCTGGTCGCTGCCCTCGACCGCATGGCCGAGTTCGCGCGCCAGCGCGGCGACACCGCCCATGAACGTACCGGCGATGCCGAGAATATGGATCTTGCTCATGGCCGGATTGTCGCCGATCCCCCGGCGCACGCAAACCGGCGCAGGTGCGACCGTTGGCCGTGGCAGGCAGGCCGTGGGACCGATCCGGGGCAATCGTGGCGCGGCGCCGTCAAGTAGGGAATCCCCCACATCCACTGAGGAAAGTCCCCGATAGGCAAGTCGGGAGCCGACGCCGAGAATGAACGGGCCAGCCTCGACACCCTGTGGTTCTACTCCCCAAGAGACCATCCCCAAGGGAGCTCATGTCGTGGGGCTCTGAGCAAGCCCGTTCGCTGGCACCTTCTTTCCCCGATCCCGGCCCTCCATTGGCAGGCGGGATGCGCGCCCACGGTGGCTACTCGCTGTGCGCAGCGCAGCAGGACATGTCCTTACGTCGCTTTAGCGCCGCAGGAGCGGCTTCAGCCGCGACGGGCCTTAGCAGGTATGCGTGTCGCGGCGGAAACCGCTCGTACGGGCGGGCGTTGCGCGTGGTGACGGGAGGCGCACCGCCACCGGTACGGCGCCGTCTGCACGACCGGCACCCGCGGCGGGCGCCGGCGTGCCGTGCCGCCTCAGCGGCCGATCGCCGCCAGGATGCGGGCGAGCACCTCGTCCAGCGAGCCGACGCCATCGACCCGCGCCAGCGTGCCGCGCTTGTCGTAGAAGCCGATCACCGGCGCGGTCGAATCGGTGTAGACCTGCAGGCGCTTGCGCACCGACTCGGGATTGTCGTCCTCGCGGCCTTCGGCCTTGGCGCGGCCGGCGATGCGCTCGACCAGCAGTTCGTTGGCCACGTCCAGCTGCACCACCGCGTCCAGCGGCTGGCCGAGCTTGGCCAGCAGTTCGTCCAGCGCGCCGGCCTGGGCCAGGTTGCGCGGGTAGCCGTCGAGGATGAAGCCGTTGCGCACGTCGTCGCGGCCGAGGCGCGATTCGAGCATGCCGAGCAGGATGTCGTCGGAGACCAGGTCGCCGCGCGCCATCACTTCCTTGGCCTGCACGCCCAGCGGGGTGCCGGCGGCGACTTCGGCGCGCAGCAGATCGCCGGTGGAGATGTGCGGGATCTGCAGCTTGTCCTTCAGGCGGGCCGCCTGCGTGCCCTTGCCCGATCCGGGCGGTCCCAACAGAACCAATCGCATCAACCTGACTCCTCGAGGAAAGTACCGTGCGCGGCCGGCGGCGTTAGACTCGGGGGCCACGCCTGCGCTGCACCGCTAGATCCCCAGCTTACCGCATCCGGGCAATGTCCCGGCAATGTCCCCACCCCAGGAGCGAACCCCGACCATGGCCCAAGGCACCCTGCTGTACGCCCAGTCCGGCGGCGTCACCGCCGTCATCAACGCCAGCGCCGCCGCCGTCATCGGCGAAGCGCGGGCGCGCAAGGTCAAGGTGCTGGCCGCGCGCAACGGCATCCTCGGCGCGCTGCGCGAGGAACTGATCGACACCTCCAAGGAGTCGGCGGCGGCGATCGCCGCGCTGGCCCATACACCCGGCGGCGCGTTCGGCTCGTGCCGCTACAAGCTCAAGTCGCTGGAGGCCGACCGCGCCAAGTACGAGCGCCTGCTGCAGGTACTGCAGGCGCACGACGTGCGCTACTTCCTCTACAACGGCGGCAACGATTCGGCCGACACCGCGTGGAAGGTCTCGCAGCTGGCGCAGGCGTTCGGCTACCCGCTGCACTGCATCGGCGTGCCCAAGACCATCGACAACGACCTGGCGGTCACCGACACCTGCCCGGGCTTCGGCTCGGCGGCCAAGTACACCGCGGTGTCGGTGCGCGAGGCGGCGCTGGACGTGGCGGCGATGGCCGAGACCTCGACCAAGGTATTTGTCTACGAGGCCATGGGCCGCCATGCCGGCTGGCTGGCCGCCGCCGCCGGACTGGCCGCGCAATCGCCGGACGACGCGCCGCAGATCATCCTGTTCCCCGAGCGCTCCTACGACGAAGCCGCCTTCCTGGCGCAGGTGCGCAAGGTGGTGGACAGGGTCGGCTGGTGCGTGGTGGTGGCCAGCGAGGGCATCCAGACCGCCGACGGCCGCTTCGTCGCCGATGCCGGCGGCGGCACCGATGCGTTCGGGCACAGCCAGCTCGGCGGCGTGGCGTCCTACCTGGCCGGCAAGGTCAAGGCCGAACTCGGCTACAAGGTGCACTGGACCCTGCCCGACTACCTGCAGCGTTCGGCCCGCCACCTGGCTTCGCGCACCGACTGGGAGCAGGCGCAGGCGGTCGGCAAGGCCGCGGTGCAGTTCGCGCTGAAGGGCATGAACGCGGTGATGCCGGCGATCGTGCGCAGCAGCGATGCGCCGTACCGCTGGAAGATCGAGGCGGCGCCACTGCACAAGGTCGCCAACCACGAGAAGAAGATGCCCGCCGGTTTCCTGCGCAAGGATGGCTTCGGCATCACCGACAAGGCGCGCCGCTACCTGCAGCCGCTGATCCGCGGCGAGGCGCCGCTGCCCTACGGCACGGACGGCCTGCCCAAGTACGTGGCGCTGAAGAACGTGGCGGTGAAGAAGAAGCTGCCGGCCTGGGAGGGCTGACAGCGCGGGCGCACGATCGGCATGACGTCATCGGCGCATGCCGTCGCGCGCGGGATGTCGCCGTTGGCGCCAGCCTCTGCAGGCGCTGCGCCGGACCGATCGGGGGACGCGACAGGACGCTGCAGGGGTCCTGGCGCATCCACCACGGATGTCGGATTGCCTGCAGCTTGAGAGAAGACGAAGCCACCAGGATGCGCGACACGCACGAAGACCCAAGCAGCGCGTGCGGCCACGTGCGCTTCGATTGGCACAGCGACCCCATCACGCGTGCGACGCCGGTGGACGAGCACTATCGCAACACGCAGAACGTGCGCCGCTTCCTCGTGACCATGTGCGGCGACGGCTTCGCGTTCGACCGCGCGTTCATGGCCTGGATCAGGAATGGCGTCGCCAAGACCATGGGCGACGTCGCCGACGAATGGCGGCGACGGCACACCAGCAACGTGCCGACCTGAGGCTCCGCGCGCGCCGCATGCGACGGATCGGCGACGGTCAAGAAGTGCGACAGCAACGCAAAGCGCAAAGCCGCCAAGCCTGTCCTGGATCCTGCTTTACGCAGGCATCGAGGGATCGCATGCGCCGTGCCTGTGCGGCCTCACGACAGCCACGTTACCGTGGCGCATACGCAGCGCCGGTCGCGGCCGCCCTGCCTGCGCGATGCAGGGCGTGACGGCCGAGGCGGCTCGGCAATCCTCCCGCTCAGCGGCAGGCCTTGCCTTCCACCGTCATCTGCGCGGTGAACTGCGGCACCTGCGGGACCTTGCCGGCGGCCGCCTGCTGCTTGGCCTCTTCCAGATAGATCCGCGACTGGCCCTGACCATCGCGCTCGGTGTTCAGCGCCACCGGCTTGCGCCACACCCGCACCACCGCCTGCTGCGACGGACAGGCGGCGCTGGGCACGCGGATCAGATCGTTGAACTTCCAACCGGTGGCCTCGCTGGGCTTGGCCTGGTCGAACTCGACCAACCTGGCGCGCGGCTGGCAGGTCGGGCTGCTGCGCACCGCGGAGAAGCGGTAGGGCTGCGCCGCATCGCCGGTGTACTCGCCCTCGAAGCGCACGCAGGCCTCGGGGATCTGGCGGATGGTATGCACCACGCCCACCGCCTGCGGCGCGCTGGCCGGGCGCTGCAGTTCCGGGGTCGGGTCGGCGGCTGCAGCGGCCAGCGGCGCCAGCGCACACAGGCCGAGGGCCAGGATCGAGGCGCGTGCGCGCAGCCTTGGGGAAATCGTCGATTGCATCGGAGGGCTCCTGGGAAGCGATGCGCCACGCTGCCACGCACAGACTGAACCGCACGCCAAAAGTGAGACGCCCTGCCTGGTCGCTGGCGGCATCACGGAGGCAGGCGCATACTCGCCCACGTTCAGGCCAGATGACATTGCGATACGCACCAGCGGCGCGCGTTGTGGCCGCGGAGTCGTTGCATGCTTCAGCTCCTACGGTGTGATCCCCCGGTATGTCCAGCGCTTGGGCGCCATCCACATCCTTGGGAGGGGTCATGCTGGAACGATATGCGGTCACCGTGGCACTGGCGTGCGCGGCTCTGGCGGTGCTCTACGGCATCGTCTCCACGCGCTGGATCCTGGCGCAGCCCGCCGGCAACGAACGCATGCGGCAGATCGCCGATGCGATCCAGGAAGGCGCCCGCGCCTACCTCAACCGCCAGTACCTGACCATCGCCATCGCCGGCGCGGTCCTGCTGGTGCTGGTCGGGGTGTTCCTGAGCTGGTACACCGCCGGCGGCTTCGCGATCGGCGCGGTGCTGTCCGGGGTCGCCGGCTACATCGGCATGAACCTGTCGGTACGCGCCAACGTGCGTACCGCCGAAGCGGCGCGGCGCGGGCTGGCGCCGGCGATGGCGGTCGCGTTCCGCGGCGGCGCGATCACCGGCATGCTGGTGGTCGGGCTGGGCCTGATCGGCGTGGCCGGCTACTACGGCCTGCTGCAATGGCTGGGACACAGCGTGGGCGACAGCCTGCATGCGCTGGTCGGCCTGGCCTTCGGCAGTTCGCTGATCTCGATCTTCGCGCGCCTGGGCGGTGGCATCTTCACCAAGGGCGCCGACGTCGGCGCGGACCTGGTCGGCAAGGTCGAGGCCGGCATCCCCGAGGACGATCCGCGCAACCCGGCGGTGATCGCCGACAACGTCGGCGACAACGTCGGCGACTGCGCCGGCATGGCCGCCGACCTGTTCGAGACCTACGCGGTCACGGTGATCGCGACGATGCTGCTGGGCGGGCTGATGGCCGCCGAGGCGGGGCGCAACGCGGTGCTGTATCCGCTGGTGCTGGGCGGGGTGTCGATCGTCGCCTCGATCGTCGGCACCTTCTTCGTGCGCGTGCGCCCGGGCGGCTCGATCATGGGCGCGCTGTACAAGGGCGTGGTGGTCTCGGCGGTGCTGGCGGCGCTGGCGTTCTGGCCGGTGACCCAGCAACTGATGGGCGACACCGCCGCCGGTGCCGGCAAGCTCTACGGCTGCGCGCTGATCGGCCTGGCGCTGACCGGGCTGATCGTGTGGATCACCGAGTACTACACCGGCACCCAGTACAAGCCGGTGCAGCACGTGGCGCAGGCCTCGACCACCGGCCATGGCACCAACATCATCGCCGGACTCGGCATCTCGATGAAGTCCACCGCGCTGCCGGTGATCGCGGTGTGCGCCGCGATCTGGGGCGCGTTCGCGTTGTCCGGCCTGTACGGCATCGCCATCGCCGCCACCGCGATGCTGTCGATGGCCGGCATGATCGTGGCGCTGGACGCGTACGGCCCGATCACCGACAACGCCGGCGGCATCGCCGAAATGGCGGAACTGCCGCCGGAGGTGCGTGCGGTCACCGATCCGCTGGATGCGGTCGGCAACACCACCAAGGCCGTGACCAAGGGTTATGCGATCGGCTCGGCGGCGCTGGCGGCGCTGGTGCTGTTCGCCGACTACACCCACAACCTGCGCGCCGCGCACCCCACCGAAACCTTCGCCTTCGACCTGTCCGACCACACGGTGATCATCGGCCTGCTGATCGGCGGCCTGATTCCCTACCTGTTCGGCGCGATGGCGATGGAAGCGGTCGGCCGCGCCGCCGGTGCGGTGGTGGAGGAAGTGCGGCGGCAGTTCCGCGAGATCGCCGGCATCATGCAGGGCACCGGCAAGCCGCAGTACGACCGCGCGGTGGACATGCTGACCCGCTCGGCGATCCGCGAAATGATCGTGCCCTCGCTGCTGCCGGTGGCGGTGCCGATCGTGGTCGGCCTGTTGCTGGGCCCGCGCGCGCTCGGCGGCCTGCTGATCGGCACCATCGTCACCGGGCTGTTCGTGGCCATCTCCATGACCACCGGCGGCGGCGCCTGGGACAACGCCAAGAAGTACATCGAGGACGGCCATTTCGGCGGCAAGGGCAGCGAGGCGCACAAGGCCGCGGTGACCGGCGACACCGTCGGCGACCCGTACAAGGACACCGCCGGCCCGGCGATCAATCCGCTGATCAAGATCATCAACATCGTGGCGTTGCTGCTGGTGCCGCTGCTGTAGCCACACGCGCAGCAGGCGTCGGCGACATGCCGGCGCCTGCTGCGCGTCCTCTGCCGCTACAGGCAATCGATCAGGCCGTCGTTGATGCTGTGCTCGCTGCGCGGCAGCGGCGCGAACAGCGGCCGCTCACCCGACAGCGCCGCATACAGCGCGTGCAGCCGGGTCTGCGGCTGCAGCGGGGTCCGGCAATGCCACAGCCGCGCATCGACCACGACCCGGCCGGTGTCCGCATCGATACTGGCCTCGCTGGCGCCGAAGCTCCAGATGCACTCCCCGATCACCCCGTCGCGCTGGCGCACCGAGCAGCGATAGCGCAGCGGCCGGTAGTCGCTGTAGTCGCCTTCGCAGAAGGTGTCGCCGCAGAGCTGGTCGAAGTCGTGCGCCAACCGTCGCTCTAGGTCGGCGAACGCCTCCCAGCCCTCGCCCGGGGCGGGATAGTCCATCGCATCCACGTAGGCCGGTTGCGCCTGCTGCGCCTGCGCACCGCCGCAGGCCAGGACCAGCACCGCCAGCAGCGGCAGCATCGATTGCCGGATTCCGTTCATCGTCTTGCTCCTCGGGTGGGGACAGTGGCCACAGGGTCGCCGCCGCCCGATTCCGGCACCATCGGAATGCGCCCCATGCGGGCCGGTATGGAGTCCGAAACCGCTGTAGGAATCCTCCGAACCGCCGTGCGCTGCATTGCAACAGCCAACCGACTAGAATGCCTGCCTCTTTAGAAGCCACTCCACTGGAGCTAGCGCATGGGTCTGGAACTGGTCACCTCCGGCAAGAACCTGCCGGAAGAAATCAACGTCGTCATCGAAATCCCGAAGGATTCCGAGCCGGTCAAGTACGAAGTGGACAAGGCCAGCGGCGCCATCTTCGTCGACCGCATCCTCTCCACCCCCATGCGCTACCCGTGCAACTACGGCTACGTGCCCAACACCCTGTGCGGCGACGGCGATCCGGCCGACGTGCTGGTGGTGCTGCCGCTGCCGCTGGTGCCCGGCTGCGTGGTGCGCTGCCGCCCGGTCGGCGTGCTGAAGATGAGCGACGAGGCCGGCAGCGACGAGAAGATCCTGGCGGTGCCGGTGGCCAAGGTGTTCCAGGGCTATGCGCACATCGAGGACATCACCCAGGTATCCGGCCACTGGATGGAGCGCATCGGCCACTTCTTCGAGCACTACAAGGACCTGGAGAAGGGCAAGTGGGTCAAGCTCGACGGCTGGGGCAACGCCGAGGAAGCCAAGCGCATCCTGCGCGAGTCCGTGACCCGCTTCGAAGCCGGCGCCTGAGCCGCCGCCACGGCGGGGCGCCGCCGCCCCGCCGTGGCTGATCCGTTTCACGTTTTGCCGTTGCCGGGGCGCCGCCCTTCGGGGTTTGCGGTACATTGCGCCATGGCATCACCGAGCCCGGTCCGTCCGCGATCCGGCTCTTCTTGGGGGACAGTCTCTTGCGCATCCTGTTCGTCGGCGACGAAGCCAGCCTTCCGTCCGAAGTCACTGAATACATTCGCGATCTTGGCGACGACTGGCAGGTCCAGAGCGTTGCCGACGGCAATGCCGCGATCGCCGCGGCGGCCACGGTGCGCCTGGATGCGGTGATCGCCGCGCCGACGCTGCCGGACCTGACCACCGCCACCCTGCTCGGCCAGATCCGCACGCTGAGCCCGGAAACCATCCGCATCGCGCTGATCGAGGCCGAACAGAGCAATCGCGCGCCGCCGGCGCGGATCATCGGCGTGGCCCACCGGTTCCTGCCGCTGCCGCTGTCCCCGGAAATGCTGCTGGAGGCGGTCACCAGCCTGGAGGAACTGCAGGAACTGCTGGGCAACCCGCGCCTGCGTTCCAGCATCGGCCGCATCGAGAAGCTGCCTTCGCCGCCGCATCTGTACCTGAGCCTGATGCATGCGCTGGAGCAGGACGAGGGCAGCAACGCCGCCGACCTGGCCAAGCTGGTCTCGGCCGACCCGGCGATCGCGGCCAAGGTGCTGCAGCTGTGCAATTCGGCGTTCTTCTCCAACGGCCGCACCATTTCCGACCTGCGCACCGCCGTGACCCGGCTCGGCACCGCCACCCTGCGCGACCTGGTCCTGGCCAGCGAAGTGTTCTCGGTGCAGGCGCTGTCCAACGCCGAGCGCAACGCGCTGCAGCAGCGCTCGCTGCTGGCGTCCAAGCTGGCCGCGAAGATGCTGCCGGCCTCCAGCGTGGAACTGGGTTCGACCGCGGCGCTGCTGGCCGACATCGGCCTGCTGCTGCCGGGCGTGCGCGACGAGCGCGAGCCGCCCACCGATGCCAACGACACCCGGCCGGGCCACGCCGAAGCCGGTGCCTACCTGCTGGGCCTGTGGGGCCTGCCGATGCCGATCATCGAGGCGGTGGCCTTCCATCGCCAGCCGCAGCGTTCCAGTACCCGCAGCTTCTGGGTCACCGGCGCGGTGCACGTGGCGATGGCGCTGGCCAGCGGCTCGGAGGTCGACGAGGAGTACCTCTCCAAGACCGGCATGCTCAACAAGCTGCCGAGCTGGCGCGAGCATGCCGAGAACCTGATGGGGCTGACCTCGGCGTAGGAATCATCATCCTATGCACGAAAAATTTGATCTCCGCGGAAAATAAACGCAAAAAAAACGGGCCACAAGGCCCGTCTTTTTTAACAGGGGACAAGACTTACTGCGTCCTATACTGAACGAGGCAAACTTGCTGCACGCCGGATCCGCTGCAACTGATGGCGCGAACCGAGCCACCTTGGGAGCCGACGACTTTGATTGTGGCGCCTAAACTTTGCATGTGCTCGGCCATGCGGTTCAAATTTTCACCACCATAATCCGTCCAATCCCCCTGAACCTCCTGGATATCACTGGGAATAAGCTGCCCAGCGCCGGTACGCGCACTACCGGACTCCGTATTTCCATTCTGATTTTCAAGATTGACAATGATTGTCACATAAGACCCATCCTTGAAAACCACCTTGTACATTATCCGCGCCTGATCACGCAGCCCGGTGTAGTTGGATGCCAACTGCAACAAATCGGTCATTGCCGTAAGGACATTGGCGCCAACGACTGAAGATATAACATTTACATTACCGGTCGCCGATTCGATCATCGCCCTCAAATTAGCGTCCCGAACGAATTCGTATGCGGTCTTGCTAGCAGCATCGGGGTTAAGTCCAAGCATGCTGACCGGAACATTGTAAGTAGGGCGTATTGTTCCACCACCGCTAACATAAAGTTCGTGAGCACGTCTCACTTCCTCGGAAGCACCCGGCGGCGGCGTCTGTTTACGAACGACCGGATTCGCCGCAGTTGTCGTGCGGAGCGGAACTCCACCACCGCCGCCACCAGATCCCACGTACCACTGCTGGATCTTGTTTCCACTCACGCTGTACACAATGTGCGTACCCGTGCCGCGATTTACGGCTTCTGCGCGAAAATCCCCATCATCCTGACAGCTTTCACATCGAATCGCAGCAGCTTCGGCCGAAGGACCGTAGAACGTTCCAGCACCAACAGCAACCACGCCAATCAGAAAATGTCTAATCACGATAAAATCCTTTTTTAAGAAAAAAGCATGGCGGGCCTTGGCCCGCCATGCGCTAGTTCAATCAAATCAGAAGCGCTGGGTGTACTTCATGTACACGTAGCGACCGATGTCGAAGCCGCCGTAGTAGGCGAAGCTGCTGTTCGGCGCCGAGTACATCAGCGGGCCGCGGTGGTCGAACACGTTGTTCGCACCGATGGCGATCGTCGCGTCCCACGGCGCCTTCCAGTTGACCTGCAGGTCGTGGAAGGTGTTGGAACCGGTGTGACGCAGCGGATCGGCTTCGCCATTGGCAAAGTGGTCCGGCGCATCGCAGTAGTCAGCGGCGCGCGAGATGCACTTTTCCTTCATGCCGGAGTAGTAGCGCAGGGTGTAGTTCACACCGAAGTCGCCCATCGTCCAGTTCACGCCCAGGTTGGAACGCACGCGGAAGATGCCCGGAGTACCGACACTGCCGATGGTGATGTTGTCGCCCGCGGCGTTCTGGCCGGCTTCGTCGTACTTGCTGACGTAGCTGGTCTGCCAGTCGATCATGATCTTGCCGAACGCCATTTCCGGCAGACGGTAACGGATGCCCAGATCGTAGCCTTCGGTCTCCATCTGGCCGAGGTTGGCCACACCGTAGGTCATCGCCGAGATGTGGCCGTCGGCGGCGCGGGTCACGCCGGCGCAGCGCTCGGCATTGCCCAGCACGTAGCAGTCGCGCAGGATGCGGTCGACGCTATCGGCGATGATCATGTCCTTGATCTCGTAGCGGTACCAATCCAGCGAGATGTCCAGGCCCTGCACCCAGCGCGGGCTCCACACCAGACCGGCGGTCTTGCTGGTGGAGGTCTCCGGACGCAGGTTCGGGTTGGAGCCGCTGATGAACTCGTCCGGGGTCTGGCAAGGAAGGGTCGAACACGGCACGTAGCCCTGGCCCAGCTGGGTGTAGCCGACCGGCACGCCGGCCGCGCTGCACGCCGCATTGCCGTTGACGCTGTTCGGCGCACCCACGCCGCACGGATCGATGTACGACTCGAAGCTGCTGTTCAGGCCGCCGTACAGATCGCTGATCGTCGGGGCGCGGAAGCCCTCGGCGTAGGTGCCACGGACCAGCAACTCGTCGATCGGCTTCCAGGTGAAGCCGAACTTGGAGTTCACCGTGTCGCCGAAGTTGCTGTAGTCGGAGTAGCGACTGGCCAGGTTCAGGGTCAGCTGCTTGGCGAACGCCATGTCGGCCAGGATCGGCACGTTCAACTCGAGGTAGAACTCGTCCAGATCGTAGTTGCCGGAGGTGGTCTTGGCGCCCAGGCCGGTGCTCTCACCCGACTGCGCGAAGGCGTCCGGCGAGAAGCGGCCTTCTTCCTTGCGGTGCTCGTAGCCGACCGCGATGCCGAGGTCGCCTGCCGGCAACGTCGCCAGGGTACCGCTCAGGTTGGCGGTGTAGCTGGTGGTCTTGGTCAGGCCGGTATCGGTGAAGTACGGGAACAGGAACGCCTGGGTGTCCGCATCGGCCAGCGAACCCGGGCCAGCCACGCCGTACGGCAGCAGCGGGTTCCACGGGCGGCAGGCGCTCAGCGACACCGGCGCGGCGGCGGTACCGCACTGGGCGACGCCATTGGCGTTGATGAAGGACGAACCCAGCGCCTGGCGCGCCGCGATCAGGCTCATGTCGCCGTGACCGGTCTTGGTGCTCTCGTTGCGGTTCCACAGCGCACCGACGTCCCAGTCCCAGCTCTTGTCGGCGAACTCGAAGGAGCCGCTGATGGTCGGCGCGAAGCGCGTGGTCTTCAGCTTGCTCTCGGTGGTACGCGGCACTTCCCAGAGGCGGCGGCGGAAGTCGATGTCCTGGCCGATCGGGTTGAACGCGCTGTCGCCGGCCAGCGGGGTGCCGAACGCGGCGGACTGGTACGGATAGCCGGCGATCTGCTGATCGGTGGTGCGCTCGTTGTAGAGCACGTCGGCGTTGAAGACGATGGAGTCGGTCAGGTCGTAGTTGGCGTTGGCGAACACCGACTTACGCTCGATGCCGGTCTGCACCATCATCTGCTGGTTGGAGTTGGCGCGCTCGGCCGCCGTCAGCGGGTGGTAGTCGGCCGGATTGTTCGGGTTGCCGCCCTGGTTCAGCGTCTGCCACACAGCGACTTCCGGATCCGAGCAATCCACGGTCAGCGGGTTGCACCAGCTGCCGTTCTGGCTGATCGGACTCCAGCCGCTCGGCGTCGAGTTCGGGCCACGGCTGCCGTCGCGGCTGAACCAACGGTTCTTGGCGAACACCGGATCCTGCTTGGAATACTCGGCGGTCAGCGCCACGCCACCGCGCTCGCCCTGGGTGCCGATGGTGAAGGAGTACTGCGAGGTCTTGCCGTCGCCTTCGCCGAACTGGCCGAACTCGGCCGAGACTTCGGCGCCGTCGAAGCGCTTGCGGGTGATGACGTTGACCACGCCGGCAATGGCGTCGGAGCCGTAGATCGACGAGGCGCCGTCCTTCAGCACTTCGATGCGCTCGATCGCCGCCATCGGCACCTGGCTCAGGTCCTGCAGGCCGGAGGTGGTCGCGCCTAGGCGCTTGCCGTTCAACAGCACCAGGGTACGCTCGGCACCGAGGTTGCGCAGGTCGACGTAGTAACCGCCGACGTTTTCGCCGGACGCAAGCGCGTCGGCGCGCGAGATCGCCGGCGAGCCGGCCGAGGTCAGGTTCTGCAGCACGTCGGCGACCGAGGTGTAGCCCTGGCGCTCCAGCGCCTGGCGGTCCAGGGTCAGGATCGGCTGCTGGGTTTCGACGTCGGCGCTGCGGATGCGCGAACCGGTGATTTCGATCCGGTCCAGCGTGGTGGTGGACGAGGCGGCGGCTTCTTGCGCGCCGGCAATCGCCGGCGTCAACGCGATCGCGATGCTGGCGGGCAGCAAGCCCAGCCGCACTGCGGGAGTGCGAAGGTTCATCAATCTCTCCAGGGTAACGTTAGGGGCGTGTTAAGACGCCCTCGGCACGTTACGTTCCGGTGAGCGCGGCTGCTTTGCCGCTGTCGCCTGCAGACTTTGCCGATTCTGGCGGCACGGTGCTGCCATGGCGATATTGCGAGGCGGAGACGCCGAAGCGAGCGCGGAACGCCCGCGCGAAGCTGCAGCAGTTGTCGAATCCGCTGGCGGCGGCCACCTCGCCGATCATCATCGTGGTGTCGCGCAACAGGTCCGCCGCGCGCTCCAGGCGCAGCCGCGCCGACAACGCCTGCGGGCTTTCCTCGTACAGGCTCTGGAACGTCTTGGACAGGTACCAGCCGGAGAAGTTGGTCAGCTCGGCCAGTTCGCTGATCCGCACCACGCGGTCGCGATGGCCGTCCAGATACAGCCGCGCACGCTGCATGCGCCCGAACACCTGGCGCTTGCGCATCCGCGAGCGCCCGGGACAGCGCTGCACGCGGCGCGACAACTCGCCCTGCATGGAGGCCAGATGCAGCAGCACCGGCCGCATCGCCAACGCATCGCCGGGCCGCGCCGCCGCCTGCCGCCACAGGCGCAAGGCGGTCCGCGTCTCGCGCAGCGACAACTCGCCGCGCCCCGCATACAAGGTCTCGTCGGCCATCCGGCCCAAGGCCTTCAGCGCCTCGCCATCCAGGCTCAGACCGATGCACAGCCCGTCGCGGTCGGTCTGCAGCATCGGCCGCGAGTCGCGTTCGAAGGCCAGCCACTGGCCGCGGCGCAGGGCGAAACGCCCCTCCTTGGCCTCGATCCAGGCGCTGCCACGCAACTGCAGCCAGACCGTGAAGGCATTCGCCGAGGCCTGCACGCTGGCCAGGCGCGCCGCGCCCAGGCAGGCCGGACCCGCCGGCGCGTCGTCGGCGTCCAGCACCAGTTGTTGTCCATGATCGACCAGGAAAGATTGCCGCATCCGAGCACCTGCTTGACGTAAACCGGTGCGCAGTCTTTGCCGAATGTGGCGGCAGGTCAGGACGTCCTGGCGATAGTTGTCCGAAATCGCCACGACGCCCTTACGAACAACTTACGAAGCCTATTTTTCCTTCCGGATCAGCCAGTTGTGCGAGATGGTCGAGAACCATTCCGGCTGCTCGTGCACGCGCATGAAGCCGATCTCGCTGCCATCCTCGACCGCCAGTGCCACATAGGCGTCGCCACTGCGCGGATCGATGCTGAAGCCGTTGACCGCACTGAAGTGGTCGCGGTCCAGGCACACGCTTGCAGCGAGGCCACCGTCGATCCGCGCCATGCGGCTGGCGCATTCGCCGGTCTGGAACAGGTAATGCACCGCACCCTCGGGGCCCAGCGCCCAGCTGCGGTAGCGCCACAGCGATGGCAGACTGTCGTCCACGACACGCACGCTGGCCAAGTCCAGGCTGGCATCGACGCGCCACAGGCCGCTGCGCGCGAGCCGGGTGAACAGGATCTCCCCAGTGGCGGGATCAGCGCGGACCTGGGAAACATCCGGCAAGGTCGCCAAGGGCCGCCAGGGCACCGCGCGCCGGTCGTACAACTGCAGGCGGGTGCGGCCGTTCTCGCCCAGCAGGATCAGCAGTTGACCAGGTTCGGCGGTGTACAACGCCTGCAGCGGCTCGCCGGCCGGCACCGGCAAGGCCGCCACACTGCCGGATTGCGGCCGGACCTCATAGATCGCCGAATGCCCCTGCGCATCGCGACCGCTGACCAGCAGCGCCTGGCTGTCGGCCGACCACGCCAGGGGCTGCCGGGTCTCCGGCCGCACGCCCTCGATCAGCCGCAACGAGGTCGGCTGGCGCACATCGCCCCACCACAGCGCGTAGCTGCCGTCGCGATCGGAGGTGAAGGCGAGTTGGCGCCCGTCGGGCGCGATGCTCGGCTGGCCGTCGCGGCCGGTGGACGCGAACAGCCGCTGGCGCTCGCGCGACACATCCGCCGCTCCCGACCGGATGCGGTACACGGCGAACTGCGGACGCCGGTGCACGAACGCCAGGCTGCCGCCGTCGCGCGCCAGCCGCGGCGCCTGCGCATCGCTCAATCCCAGGTCGCGCAGGCGCCGGGTCTGCGTGTCCAGCCGGTACAGCCGGGTCTCGCCATCGACGCGGCGCCCGAACACGATGCCCTGCCCGTCGCGCGCCCAGTCCCAGCCGCGGATCTCGGCGAATTCGTGGGTCAACGGCTCGGCGGTGCCGCCGGCCGCCGGCATCCGCCACAGCCCGCCCATCTGCGGATTACGCACGAAGGCGATCCATTTGCCGTCCGGCGAGTAACGCGGCGCGTAATCGAAATCGCCGGCGGCGACCGGATAATCCAGCGCCGTCCAGCGCCCGCTGCCCAGATCCAGCACGCGGATGCCGCGCGCCGGCTGACGCCCGTTCATGCTGCCGAACACCAGGCCACGGCCATCCGGCGTCCAGTCGAAGCTGAGCAATTCGCTGTCGTCGCAACGCGCGACCTCGCGCGCGGGCGTGCGCCCGTCGGCCTGCACCAGCATCACCCGGCACTGGCGGTCGGCACCGAGTCGGGCGAAGGCGATGTGCGTGCCGTCGGGCGACCAGGCGGGCAGGCGGTCGGAGGCGCCGCGGGCCGGGACGCCCAGCGAGCGCGGGGGCGTACTGCCGGCGGCGCCGCTGGTCGGCTGGATGAGCAACTGGGTGCCGTCGCTGCCGGTGGCGCGTGCGGCATAGGCCACCTGCGCGCCATCCGGAGACAGCGCCGGCTCCAGCTTGAACCCGGACATGGCGGTGATCAGCCGGTACGGCCGCTTGGGGCTGCCCAGCACGCGTTCCTGCTCGGCACTGTCGGCGGGCACGGCTTCGGGGCGCGCGAACCACCACCAGCAGGCCAGCGCCAGCACCAGCATCGACGCCGCACCGGCGGCGGCGGCGAGCCATGACGGCGCGCGCCGCCGCGCCGCGAGGGCGATGGCCGGAACACGCGCCGCAGCCGTCTCCGCGGCGGCGTCCGTGTCCAGCGATGGAGCCGCCGCCGCACCCGCCTCGGCCTCGACATCCGGCAAGGCCTGTATCGGTGCCACCAGGCGGTAGCCGGTCTTGGCCAGGGTCTCGATGTACACCGGCGCCTCGCCGCGAACGCCGGCCGCGAACGCCTTGCGCAACTGGGTGATGGCCTGCGTCACCACATCGTTGGTCGGTTGCGTGTCCGGCCAGACCTGCGCCAACAGCGCCTCGCGCTCCACCACCTGGCCCGGTTGCGCCAGCAACACCCGCAGCACACCCATCGCCTTGGGCGTGAGCCGTTGCGGCCGGCGCGCGCGCGGCGCATGCACTTCCCGCAAGGACAGCAGCACCAGACAATCGCCGACCTGCATCCGTTGCGGAAGCGTCGATGTGGCGGACGATGAAGAAGACATGGTGTTGGACAACGAGGAAAACGCCGTGACGGAAGTGTCGCAGATGCGGCGGCGACGCAGCCACGTGCGGCTCGCAGCGAGAGCCAACGAGCAAACTCGGCAAAGCGAGGCAGCGGATGCCGCCAAGCACTGCATGTCACTGGATTCTACTCTAGTCATCGCCGCCGCTAGCCGCGACGACGCATTCAGGCTCTCTCTCCGCCGACGAAATTCACATAATCGCTCCATGACTGCGCGCCCCTGGGCGCGCTTTTTTTACGCGACGTTCACGTCTTCATGTGGCGTGTGACGCTGAGCCCAATCAGTCGCGATACCACCAGGGCGATGTACATCACGCCGGCGAACTGTTCGATCATCACCAGCGCGCGGGCGAACGGCTGCACCGGCACGACATCGCTCAGGCCCACGCCCGAGAGCACGCTGAAGCTCAGATACAGCAATTCCATCCAGGTCCGCGGCGAGGCCGCGTCCACGGCCGCGGTGAAGCTGCCCGGCAGCCATTGCTGGCACACCGCGAAGACGAACGCGAAGGCCCAGGCCAGCAGCGTGAAGGTGGCGCCGGCCGCATAGAGCTCGTCGCGGGTGACCACGTGGTCCTGCAGCATGTAGGCGATCAGGCTGCCGGCGGTATAGAAGTACAGCAGGCTTTCCAGCAACTGCGCCCAGGCGGTCATCGCCGGGTTGCCGAGCAGCGCCGCGGCGATCGACAGCGCCACCGACGGCAGCGCCAGGCAACAGGCGATCCATAGCGCCGAGGGTCCGCGGTTGACCACCCACAACGCCAGCGCCAGCACCACGATGCCGAAGGCGCCGAACAGCGCGCGCCCGGCCGCGGTGTCCTCCATCCAGGGATACAGCAGCACGCCCAGCAGTTGCACCGCGAGCAACAGCGCGGACGGATGGCGACGCAGCGCGAACGCATAGCGCAGCATGAGACATTCCCTGTGGCGACCAGCGCGCATCATAGACGCGCGCGTGGATGACGCCGTCGTCATGATCGCGGCGCTCGCCGCACACCCACGCACGGCCAGGTCCATGTCGGCAGTGGCGGCGGCGCCCTGCGGCGCCGACCGCCGTGCGCTCACTCGGCGCGGTACACCTGCGCGCCAGCCGCCAGGAACTGCGCCGACTTCTCGGCCATGCCGGCCTGCAGCGCCGCTTCCGCGTCGACCCCGTGCTCGGCGGCGTAGTCGCGCACGTCCTGGGTGATCTTCATCGAACAGAAGTGCGGTCCGCACATCGAACAGAAATGCGCCAGCTTGTGCGCGTCCTTGGGCAGGGTCTCGTCGTGGAACTCTCGCGCCTTCTCCGGATCCAGGCCGAGATGGAACTGGTCGTCCCAGCGGAACTCGAAGCGCGCCTTGGACAAGGCGTTGTCGCGCACCTGCGCGCCGGGATGGCCCTTGGCAAGGTCCGCGGCGTGCGCGGCGATCTTGTAGGCCATGATGCCGTCGCGCACGTCGGCGCGGTTGGGCAGGCCCAGATGCTCCTTCGGCGTGACGTAGCACAGCATCGCGGTGCCGAACCAGCCGATCATCGCCGCACCGATCGCCGAGGTGATGTGGTCGTAGCCG
This sequence comes from uncultured Xanthomonas sp., assembly GCF_964278005.1. NCBI lineage: Bacteria > Pseudomonadati > Pseudomonadota > Gammaproteobacteria > Lysobacterales > Lysobacteraceae > Xanthomonas > uncultured Xanthomonas sp. Next base: position 542,810 of record NZ_CAXYKF010000023.1, on the reverse strand, counting down.
GGCGCGATGTCGGTGGTCAGCGGCCCCAGCGTGTAGAACGGTGCCTCGCCGCACTCGCGCAGTTGCTTGTCCATGTTCTCCTTGATCAATTGCATCGGCACGTGGCCGGGGCCCTCGATCATGGTCTGCACGTCGTGCTTCCAGGCGAGCCTGGTCAGTTCGCCCAGCGTTTCCAGTTCGCCGAACTGGGCGGCGTCGTTGGCGTCGGCGATGCAACCCGGGCGCAAGCCGTCGCCCAGCGAAAAGGCCACGTCGTAGGCCTTCATGATCTCGCAGATGTCCTCGAAGTGGGTGTAGAGGAAGTTCTCGCGATGATGCGCCAGGCACCACTTGGCCAGGATCGAGCCGCCGCGCGAGACGATGCCGGTGACGCGCTTGGCGGTCAGCGGGACGTAGCGCAGCAGCACGCCGGCATGGATGGTGAAGTAGTCCACGCCCTGTTCGGCCTGCTCGATCAGGGTGTCGCGGAAGATTTCCCAGGTCAGTTCCTCGGCGCGGCCATCCACCTTCTCCAGCGCCTGGTAGATCGGCACGGTGCCGATCGGCACCGGCGAGTTGCGCACGATCCATTCGCGGGTCTCGTGGATGTGCTTGCCGGTGGACAGGTCCATCACCGTGTCCCCGCCCCAGCGGATCGCCCACACCAGTTTCTCCACTTCCTCGGCGATGCCGGAACTGACCGCGCTGTTGCCGATGTTGGCGTTGATCTTGGTCAGGAAGTTGCGGCCGATGATCATCGGCTCGCTTTCCGGATGGTTGATGTTGCACGGCAGGATGGCGCGTCCGCGGGCGATCTCGTCGCGCACGAACTCGGGCGTGATCTGCCGCGGGATGGCGGCACCGAACGCTTCGCCGGGATGCTGCGCGCGCAGTTGCGCATCGCGCAGATCCTGCAGGCGCTGGTTCTCCCGAATCGCCACGAACTCCATTTCCGGGGTGACGATGCCGCGCCGTGCGTAGTGCATCTGGGTGACGTTGGCGCCGTCGCGGGCGCGTCGCGGCAGACGCCTCGCCGGGAAGCGCACCGCCTGCAGGCGCGCATCGTCCTCGCGCGCGCGCCCGAACTGCGAACTGAGCCCGGCCAGCGCCACGCTGTCGCCGCGCTCGGCGATCCAGGCGGCGCGCAGCGGCGCCAGGCCGGCGCCGAGATCGATCCGCGCCTGCGGGTCGGTGTACGGCCCGGACGTGTCGTAGACGGTGATCGGGGCATTTTCCTCGCCGCCGAACACGGTGGGCGTGCGGGTCAGCGCGATCTCGCGCATCGGCACCTGCAGATCGGCGCGCGAGCCCTGCACGAAGATCTTGCGCGAACCGGGGATCGGGCGGGTCACCGCCGCGGACAAGGTGTCGGTCTGCTGCTGCAGCGGATTGGGTACGGCGTTCATCGGCGTTCGTCCTGGTTCAAGTGACCCGCAGGGGAAGCGGGACGGGTGCGAGCGGACTCGCATCTCGGACGAAGCGGCGGCGCGGGCCCGCCCCGGACGCGCACGCGCCCGCAGCGGACTTGCGAAGCTTCCCTACGCCGGTATCAACCGGATCAGGTTCGAAGGGACTGTCTCAACCGCGGCCTGCGCCGACGGTACCCCCGCTTCTGCGGCTATTAGACCCGTTTCCGCCGCTCGCCGCCAACCGATGCGGCTGAACGCCGGCACAGCCGCCGCGCGCATGTGTCAGCACCGCCACACGCGGCGGCGCCGACGACAAACCGCGGCCACGTGGCCGACCTAGCCTGCGCGCACAAGAATCAGAGCTCTCTCTCATCGCCGCCGGCACTGCCGGCGGCATTTTTTTCCAACGCGCGCGCCGGCTCATTCCAGCATGTAGGCCACGCGCAAGCCGCCCCAGTGGCGCCCGCGGACATGCACCGGCACCGACAGGTCGAACAGGATCTGCCCGGTATCGCGCCGATACACCTGCAGCAGATAGGGCTCGGTGTGGCGGCCGACATTGCGGCCGACCCGGTCGGCGAAGATGCGCTTGCTGCGGTTGCCGACCAGGTCGCGCGCGCGGTCGCCACTGAGCGGCTGGCTGAAGCGCAGATTGTGGGTCGGCACGTAACCGTCGACGTTCGCGCAGATCGCGAACACGATCCACGGATGCGCGGCCAGCAGCGGCTCCTGCAGCGGCGGCAACAGCTCGTCGCACAACGCATCGAATGCGGTGCGGTACTTGGGCGGGTCGATGCCGGGGATCGGCGCGTACTCGGTGGAGAACAGCGCCTCCTCGCCGATGCGCCCGCGCATCAGCGCTGCCTCCAAGGCCAGGCCGACGCTGACCGCAGCGGCCTGGGCCAGATCGCGCACGCGCGCATGCCGTGGCTGCCGCATCGGATCGGCGGGCAGCCGGAACAGATTCACGCAGTCGTGCAGGGTGTCGCTGCCCGCGGCCAGGTCGGCGCTGCGCTGCACCACCTGCGCGGCGTGCTGCAGATTGCTGCGGCTGAGCCCGACCACGTGCTCGATGGCACGGTCGATGCCGCCGATCTCTCCGCTCTGCGTGGCGATGCGGCCGGCCACCGCCTCCATCGCCGCACTGGCGCGGCCGAGCAACGCGCCGATGCCGCCCAGCACCTGCTCGGTGCGCTGCGCCGAGGCCGCACTGTCCTGCAGGGCGGTGCCGGTCTCGCCGATGATGCTGCGCACGTCGCGTGCCGCGGTGGCGGCGCGTTCGGCGAGTTGCCGGATTTCGGTGGCGACCACCGCGAAACCGCGCCCGGCCGGGCCGGCATGCACCGCTTCGATGCTGGCGTTGATCGAGAGGATGTTGGTCTGGAATGCGACCGCATCGATCACCTCGATGACCTGGTTGGCGCGTGCCGAACGCCGCGCCACCTCCTGCATCGCCTGGCCGAGGATGCGCGCCGCCTCCACACCCTGGCGGGCGCTGTCGTCTGCGCTGGCCGCCACCGCGATCACCGCGCGCAGGTCGCGGTCCATCTCGTGCAGGCTCTGCAGCAATTGCCGGGTGGTGGCGAGCACTGTCTGCAGCGCATCGAGCTGGGTCTGCGATTGCCGCGCCAGTTCGTCGTTCTCGGCGACCACGTGCGGCACGTCGGCGGCGATCTGCAGCGACAGCGCCACCGCCTGGCGGATCGCCTCGGCCAGGTTGCCGAAACCGGCCGACAGGCGCCGCCCCGGCATCGCCTCGGCCTCCTGCGCCGACAGCGGCGTGTGCAGCCCCAGATCCAGATCGCAGCCGGTCAGCCGCTCGCCGACCCGATCGAGCAGCGCCTGCGCCGCCACGCCTTCCTGGATCCGCTGCGCCACCGCCTGCAGCGCCGGGCTGATCGCGCCCTGCGCCTGGCCGGCACCGAGCAGGGCGACGTCGCGCAACAGGGCCGCGGTCTCCGGATGCGGCAGCGACAGCAGCCAGCCCTGGCCACCGCGGTCGCGGTCGCGCTGGTAGCGCACGCGGCGCGTGGGATCGGCTCCCGGCGCCTGCCAACAGCCTTCGGCGTCCACCAGTGCTGTCAGCGGCAGGCCCCAGATCGCCTCGCTGGTGGCGCCGAGCAAGGTCTCGGCCGGCATCCCCAGCAGGTCCAGGGCGGCGCGGTTGGCGGCGCTCACGCGACCATCGGACTCCAGCCGCAACAAGGCGATCGGGGCATCCGGCAAACCGGCAACGGGCGCGGCGTCGGCATCGGGACTGCGTGAGAACAAGGCCATCGGCGTCTCCCTCGGTGCTGCGGCCATGGTATCGGCTCCCACCGCGCCCTCGCAGCGACGGACGCCGCAACCGGGATCACCATCATGCCCGCGGCGTACATCGACAGACACGGCCACGACACGGCGATGACGTCGTCTTCGCGAAGATGCCTGCCTTGCAGCCCGACCGACCCGTCCTGGGCGCCAAGCGCACGGTGTTGCGCGACCTCGCCTCGCAGTGACAGCGCGATGCGGCAGGCGACAGCGCCGGCACCCGGTGCCCGCTGCGGGCGCCGCACGCTGTCTCGACGCCGCCTGCCCTGCGTGGGTGTCGCCAGCGGCGGCGCCCCGTCCATTCCACGACTGGAGACGCTCCACCATGGTGTTCCGCATTTCCATCGCCTTGGTGGCGCTGCTGGTCCTGATCGCCGGCGTTGCCCCCGGCCCCTTCAATGACGTGGTGCAGACCGCGCTGACGGACGTGATCCGCAGTGCCGGCTGGCTGTACCTGCTGATCGTGTTCCTGACCCTGAGCTTCCTGCTGTACCTGGCGTTCGGTCGCTTCGGCAACCTGCGCATCGGCGGCGAAGACGCCGAGCCGGATTTCTCGCGCGGGAGCTGGCTGTCGATGTTGTTCGCCGCCGGCATGGGCATCGGCCTGGTGTTCTGGGGTGCGGCCGAGCCGATCTCGCATTTCCTCAAACCGCCGGAGGGGCTGGCGCCGGAGAGCATGCAGGCGGCACGCGCGTCGATGCGCTACGCCTTCTTCCACTGGGGCCTGCATCCCTGGGCGGTGTATGCGCTGATCGGCCTGGCGATGGCCTGGTTCCAGTACAACCGCAACGGCCGCGGGCTGATCAGCGACATCCTGCAGCCGGTCATCGGCCGCCATCACCGCGGCTGGATCGGGCAGTGCGTGAACATCGCCGCGGTGGTGGCCACCGCGGTCGGCGTGGCGACCACCCTGGGCTTCGGCACCATCCAGATCGCCGCCGGCGTGCAGCGCGTGTTCGGGGTGCACGCCGGAGTGCCGTTGCAGTTGACGGTGATCGGCGTGGCCTTCGTGCTGTACATGCTGTCCACCAGCACCGGTGTGGAACGCGGCATCAAGTGGCTGTCCAACATCAACCTGGCGCTGGCGGCACTGCTGCTGGCCGCGGTGCTGGTGCTCGGCCCCACCGGCTTCATCTTCGACACCTTCACCACCACGCTGGGCGCCTACCTCAATCAACTGGTGACGATGAGCCTGCGCATGTCGCCGTTCTCCGGCGACCGCTGGGTGGCCGACTGGACCATCTTCTACTGGGCCTGGTGGATCGCCTGGGCGCCGTTCGTCGGCGCGTTCATCGCCCGCGTCTCGCGCGGCCGCAGCGTGCGCGAATTCGTCGTCGGCGTGGTGCTGGCGCCGACCCTGCTCGGCTTCCTGTGGTTCTCGGTGTTCGGCGGCACCGCGCTGTGGTCGCAGCTGTTCGGCCACGTGGACATGCTGCAGGCGCTGCACAACGGCTACGAGACGGTGCTGTTCACCCTGTTCGACAGCCTGCCGGGGTCGCTGCTGCTGTCGAGCGTGGCGTTGTTGCTGCTGATGATCTTCTTCGTCAGTTCCGCCGATTCGGCGGTTCTGGTGCTGGCCAGCATGTCCACCGACGAGGCCGGCGACCCGCCGCTGGCGCGCAAGCTGGTGTGGGGCGTGGCGGTGGCGCTGATCGCCGCGGTGCTGTTGCTGGCCGGCGGCCTGGATGCGCTGCAGGGCGTGATCACCATCGCGGCGCTGCCGTTCGCCTTGCTGATGGTGCTGGTGATCGTATCGCTGTACCGCGTGCTCGATGCCGAGTCCAACCGCCAACGCCGCCAGGCGCAACGCGCCAGGCACATGATCGAGGCCTGGATCGCGCGCGAACAGGCGGCGCGGGACGACGCAGACGCGGCGGCGCCCCGCGCACAGGAATGAACGCCGCCGCGCGCGGCGTCCCTCAATAACCGGCAGCCTGCCCGTCCTTGCGGCTTTCCGAAGCGCCGTAGTACACGCCGCTGTCCGGGTCGCGCGCGATGGCCTGGTAACCGCCGTACGGCCCGTCGGCGAAGATCACCCGATGACCCTTGCGCATCAGTTCGCGGATGGTGTCGTAGGCGAAGCCGGTTTCCAGGTTCAGCTCGCCGCCGTCGCGCATCGGCGTGGCCTGCCCGGTCGGCTCGGTGGAGCCGTCGTGCTGGATCCGCGGCGCGTCGCCGGCCTCCTGCAGGTTCATGTGGAAATCGATCAGGTTCATCAGGATCTGCACGTGGCCCTGCGGCTGCATCGCCCCGCCCATCACCCCGAAGCTCAGCCACGGCTTGCCGTCCTTGGTCACGAACGCGGGGATGATGGTCTGGAACGGACGCTTGCCCGGCGCGTAGCCGTTGGGATGGTCCTTCTGCAGCACGAACATCTCGCCGCGGTCCTGCAGGATGAAGCCCAGCCCCGGCGGCGCCATGCCGCTGCCCATGCCGCGGTAGTTGGACTGGATCAGCGACACCATCATGCCGTCGGCATCGGCGACGGTCAGGTAGATGGTGTCGCCCTCTTCCAACTGCTTCGGCGTGCCCGGCTGCACTTCCTTCAGCGCGCGGTCCATCGAGATCAGCGCGCGCCGCTGCGCGGCGTAGTCCTTGGAGATCAGCCGCGCCAGCGGCGCCGGCTGGAACGCCGGGTCGGCGTAGAAGCGCGCACGATCGGCGAAGGCCAGCTTCTTCGCTTCGGTGAACAGGTGCACGTGCTCGGCCGAGCCGAACGGGATCCTGGAGAAGTCGTAGCCCTCCAGGATGTTGAGCATCTGCAGCGCGGCGATGCCCTGGCTGTTGGGCGGCAGTTCCCACACGTCGTAGCCGCGGTAGTTGGTGGACACCGGCTCGACCCATTCGCCGTGGTGGCTGGCCAGGTCCTCGTAGCGCAGGAAGCCGCCGTTGGCCTTGAAGTAGGCATCGATGGTGCGCGCGATCGGGCCCTTGTAGAACGCGTCGCGGCCGCCGTCGGCGATCTGCTGCAGGGTGTCGGCCAGGTTCGGGTTCTTCCACAGCTCGCCCTTGCGCGGGGCGTGGCCGTCGATGGTGAACTGCTCCTTGAAGCCAGGGTACTGCGACAGCCGCGGCACCGAGCGATCCCAGTAGTAGGCGATGGTCTCGGCCACCGGATGGCCGTCGCGGGCGTAGCGGATCGCCGGCGCCAGGTTCTGCGCCATCGTCCTGCGCCCGAAACGTTCGTGCAGCGCGAACCAGCCGTCGACCGCACCGGGCACCGAGACCGGCAGCGGACCGGTGGCCGGGATATCCTTCAACCCGCGGCGCTTGAACTCGGCCAGGGTCAGCGCCTTCGGCGAACGGCCGGAGCCGTTGTAGCCGTACAGCTTCTGCGTCTTCGGATCCCAGACGATGGCGAACAGGTCGCCACCGACGCCGTTGCCGGTCGGCTCCATCAGCCCCAGCGCGGCATTGGCGGCGATCGCCGCATCCACCGCCGAGCCGCCCTCACGCATGGTCTCCAGTGCGATCTGCGTGGCCAGCGGCTGCGAGGTGGCGGCCATGGCGTGCGGGGCGATCACTTCCGAGCGCGTGGCGAACGGCTGGCCGGTGATGCGGTCGGCGGCCTGCGCCGGCACCGACGTCGCCAGTGCCAGCGCGAGCGCCAGGCGCGCCAGGGAAGGAAGCGAAACGGACATGCGCGGCTCTCCGGAGAACAGGGGACGCCCACCGTACCCGAGTGCGGCGGGTGCCGCCGCGCAGGCGCTCACATCGCGCCATCGCAAAGGCCGGATTTCCGCGCAATTGGCGCCATTCGTCGCCTGCTCCACCTCCGTTTCATGCGTAACCATGCAGTGCTGGCGCGGCTTTCGGCACATTCGCCCGCGGAGGCCCGCAACACAGTTGACAGTCGCGCAAAGCCCATGGTTATCTCGCTGCATGTTGCAGCGCCACACCCGCCCGAAGTCGACCCGCCAGCCCGCCGCGTTGCGCGCGGACACTGCTGCGTCGCTCCTCGTACTCGTGCTTATTACCTCGCCCACAAGTGCGGGACGAACCGGCGTGTAAGCGACAAGCAGCCAGGATTCGATCAGACCCCGCACCGGCAACGGCGCGGGGTTTTTCGTTTCAGTGACCACGAATGCAAGACCCCTCTCCACTCCAACACCGTTCAAGGACATCCGCACAATGACCAGTTCCGCCCAGCCCACCACCAAGATCGCCATCGTCGGTTACGGCAGCCAGGGCCGCGCGCACGCGCTGAACCTGCGCGAGTCCGGCTTCGACGTCACCATCGGCCTGCGTGCCGGCGGCCCGACCGAAGCCAAGGCGCAGGCCGACGGCTTCGTGGTGAAGAGCCCCGCCGAGGCGGTCAAGGACGCCGACCTGGTCGCGGTGCTGACCCCGGACATGGTGCAGAAGAAGCTGTACGAGGAGGTGCTGGCGCCGAACATGAAGCAGGGCGCGTGCCTGCTGTTCGCGCACGGCCTGAACGTGCACTTCGACATGATCAAGCCGCGCGCCGACCTGGATGTGGTGCTGGTCGCGCCGAAGGGCCCGGGCGCGCTGGTGCGGCGCGAGTACGAGATCGGCCGCGGCGTGCCGTGCATCTGGGCGGTGTACCAGGACAAGAGCGGCAAGGCCGAGCAGTTCGCGCTGGAGTACGCCGCCGGCCTGGGCGGCGCGCGCGCCAACCTGATCAAGACCACCTTCAAGGAAGAGACCGAGACCGATCTGTTCGGCGAGCAGGCGGTGCTGTGCGGCGGCGCCTCGTCGCTGGTGCAGGCCGGCTTCGAAGTGCTGGTGGAAGCCGGCTACCAGCCGGAAATCGCCTACTACGAAGTGCTGCACGAACTGAAGCTGATCGTCGACCTGTTCTACGAAGGCGGCATCACCCGCATGCTCGAGTTCGTCTCCGAGACCGCGCAGTACGGCGACTACGTCAGCGGCCCACGGGTGATCGACGCGGCGACCAAGGAGCGCATGCGCGACGTGCTGACCGACATCCAGAACGGCACCTTCACCAAGAACTGGGTGGCCGAATACGACGCCGGCCTGCCGAACTACAAGAAGTTCAAGCAGGCCGATCTGGACCACCCCATCGAAACGGTCGGCAAGCAGCTGCGCGCCAAGATGGTGTGGCTCAACGGCGACGCCGCTGCCGCACCGGCCGCCGGCGGCACCAAGGCCGCGTAATCCGCGGCTCCCCCACCCGCTTCCACCGAAAGGTCGCCACCGTATGAACTCCTCCGCTCACGGCACGCCCCGCAACGGCGCGCGCTGGCTGACGCAGGCCCTGGAAGCCGAAGGCGTGGACACGCTGTTCGGCTATCCGGGCGGCACCATCATGCCGTTCTACGACGCGCTGGTAGACAGCCAGCTCAAGCACATCCTGGTCCGCCACGAACAGGGCGCGGCGCTGGCCGCCAACGGCTACGCCCGCGCCAGCGGACGGGTCGGCGTGTGCGTCGCCACGTCCGGCCCGGGCGCGTCCAACCTGGTCACCGGCATCGCCGATGCGATGCTCGACTCGGTGCCGATGATCTGCCTGACCGGGCAGGTCGCCACGCCGCTGCTGGGCACCGACGCGTTCCAGGAGCTGGACGTGTTCGGCCTGACCCTGCCGATCGTCAAGCACAGCTTCCTGGTGCGGCACGTGGACGACCTGCCGCAGGTGCTGCGCGACGCGTTCCGCATCGCCCGCGAAGGGCGGCCGGGGCCGGTGCTGATCGACCTGCCCAAGGACGTGCAGCTGGCCGATGCCGCGCATCTGCCGGCGCACGTGCCGGCGGCGGTGCCGACCCCGCCGGCGCCGCAGGACGCGGTGCTGGCCGAGGCGCTGGCGGCGATCGCCGGCGCCGAGAAGCCGGTGATCTACGGCGGCGGCGGCATCGCCCTGGGCGATGCGGTGGACGCGTTCCGCGCGTTCGTCGAGGCCACCCGCATCCCCACCGTGCTGACCCTGCGCGGCCTGGGCGCATTGCCGCACGCGCACCCGCATTACCTGGGCATGCTCGGCATGCACGGCACCCGCGCCGCCAACATGGCGGTGCAGGAGTCGGATCTGCTGATCGTGGTCGGCGCGCGCTTCGACGACCGTGCCACCGGCAAGCTGGCCGAGTTCGCGCCGTTCGCACGGGTCATCCACCTGGACGCCGACGCCTGCGAGATCTCCAAGCTGCGCCAGGCCGACATCGCCGTGCCCGGCGACGTGGCGCAGGCGCTGCGTGCGCTGGCCGCGGCGACCAGCACCTGCGAGGCCTGGCACGCCCGCTGCGTCGGCCATCGCGAGAAGTTCGGCGCGCGCTACGACGCGCCCGGGCAGGACATCTATGCGCCCGGCCTGCTGAAGCGGCTGAGCGAACTGGCCCCGGCCGACACCGTGATCGCCTGCGACGTCGGCCAGCACCAGATGTGGGTCGCCCAGCACTGCCGCTTCAACCACCCGCGCAATCACCTGACCAGCGGCGCGCTGGGCACCATGGGCTTCGGCCTGCCGGCGGCGATGGGCGCGCAGTTCGCCTGCCCCGACCGCACCGTGGTGCTGGTCAGCGGCGACGGCAGCTTCATGATGAACGTGCAGGAGCTGGTCACCATCGCCCGCTGCAAGCTGCCGGTGAAGATCGTGCTGCTGGACAACAGCTCGCTGGGCATGGTGCGGCAGTGGCAGGAACTGTTCTTCGCCGAGCGCTACAGCGAGATCGACCTGTCCGACAACCCGGATTTCGCCGCGCTGGCGCAGGTCTTCGGCATTCCGGCCAAGCGCATCACCGCGCGCGGCCAGGTCGACGACGCGCTGGCCGAGCTGCTGGCGCAGCCGGGCCCGGCGCTGCTGCACGTGGCCATCGACGCCCGCGCCAACGTGTGGCCGCTGGTGCCGCCGAACACCGCCAACAGCACCATGCTGGAAAGCAATCCCGCTGCCCAGCGCCAGGAGACGACACATGCGTTACCAGCTTGACCTGGTGCTGAAACCGATCGATGGCGCCCTGCTGCGCGCGATCGGCATGGCCGAACGCCGCGGCTTCGCGCCGATCTCGATCAGCGGCGCGCCGGTGGCCGAGGACGCCGGCCGCTGGCACCTGCAGCTGGTGGTGGACGGCAACCGCCCCGGCGAGACCCTGCGCCTGCAGATGGAGAAGGTCTACGACTGCGAATCGGTGCGCGTGACCGCGCTGGATGGGGTGGTATGAGGCGGTCGGGACCCGGGGCCCGGGACTCGGGACCCGTGGCGGTCGCCGCGGACGTCAGGCGCAGCGCGAGACGCGCGAAAGCCAGGACTGCGCGGAGGTGTCTTCTTCCACGGAGGTCGCTTCTCCGGGAACCCGCTTTTCCCGGGTCCCGAGCGCATGTCTAACATCCCAGCCCCGCAGGAGCCGGATGTAGGCCATGTCGCGGTCAGCGTGGCCGACGTACTGGCCGCGCAGGCGAGGCTGCGCCGCTATCTGCCGCCGACGCCGGTGCATTACGCCGAGCGCTTCGGCGTCTGGCTGAAACTGGAAAACCTGCAGCGCACCGGCTCCTACAAGGTCCGCGGCGCGCTCAATGCGCTGCTGGCCGGGCTGGAACGCGGCGACGAGCGCGCGGTGATCTGCGCCTCCGCCGGCAACCACGCGCAAGGCGTGGCCTGGGCCGCGCACCGCCTGGGCGTGCAGGCGATCACGGTGATGCCGCATGGCGCGCCGCAGACCAAGATCGCCGGCGTCGCGCACTGGGGCGCCACCGTGCGCCAGCACGGCAACAGCTACGACGAGGCCTTCGCCTTCGCCCGCGAACTGGCCGAGCAGAACGGCTACCGCTTCCTGTCCGCCTTCGACGACCCGGACGTGATCGCCGGCCAGGGCACCGTCGGCATCGAGCTGGCCGCGCACGCCCCGGACGTGGTGATCGTGCCGATCGGCGGCGGCGGCCTGGCCTCCGGCGTGGCCCTGGCGCTGCGCTCGCAGGGCGTGCGCGTGGTCGGCGCCCAGGTCGAGGGCGTGGACTCGATGGCGCGGGCGATCCGCGGCGACGTCCGCGCCGTGGATCCGGTGCCCACCCTGGCCGACGGCGTCAAGGTTAAAATCCCCGGGTTCATCACCCGCCGGCTGTGCGCCAGCCTGCTCGACGATGTGGTGATCGTGCGCGAGGCGGAACTGCGCGAAACGCTGGTCCGCCTGGCGCTGGAGGAGCACGTCATCGCCGAGGGCGCCGGCGCGCTGGCCCTGGCGGCCGGGCGCCGCGTCGCCGGCAAGCGCAAGTGCGCGGTGGTGTCCGGTGGCAACATCGACGCCGGCGTGCTGGCGACGCTGCTGTCGGAGGTGCGCCCGCGCCCGCCGCGCAAGCCGCGCCGCCGCAGCGCCGAGCGACTTCGTAGCCAACGTCCCGCCCCGCCCGCTCCTGCCCGCATCGCCGCGTCCCCGCATCCCCATCCGCAAGCCAACGCCGCCGTAGAGGAACCCATCTGGTGAACACTTCCGTTTCTTCCCAGACCCCCCGCATCCGCATTTTCGACACCACCCTGCGCGACGGCGAGCAATCCCCCGGCTGCAGCATGACCCCGCCGCAGAAGCTGGTGATGGCGCGCGCCCTGGCCGAGCTGGGCGTGGACATCATCGAGACCGGCTTCCCGGCCAGCTCGCAGTCCGACCGCGAGGCGATGGCGCTGATCGGCCGCGAAGTGCGCGGCCCGACCCTGGCGGTGCTGTCGCGCTGCCTGGCCGCCGACATCGAGACCTCGGCGCGGGCGCTGGAAGCGGCGGCCAATCCGCGCCTGCACGTGTTCCTGTCGACCAGCCCGCTGCACCGCGAGCACAAGCTGCGCATGACCCGCGAGCAGGTGCTGGAGTCGGTCCGCAAGCACGTCGCGCTGGCGCGCCAGTACGTGGACGACGTGGAGTTCTCGGCCGAGGACGCCACCCGCACCGAGGAGGATTTCCTGGCCGAGGTCGCCAGCGTGGCGATCGCCGCCGGCGCCACCACCATCAACCTGCCCGACACGGTCGGCTTCACCACCCCGGAAGAGATCCGCGGCATGTTCGCGCGGATCATCGCCAGCGTCCCCGGCGCCGACCGCGTGGTGTTCAGCGCGCACTGCCACAACGACCTGGGCCTGGCCGTGGCCAACTCGCTGGCCGCGGTGGAAGGCGGCGCGCGGCAGGTGGAATGCGCCATCAACGGCATCGGCGAGCGCGCCGGCAATTGCGCGCTGGAAGAAATCGCGATGGCGCTGAAGGTGCGCAACGCGTTCTACGAACTGGACACCGCGATCCACACCCCGCGCATCGTCGCCACCTCGCAGTTGCTGCAGCGCCTGGTCGGCATGCCGGTACAGCGCAACAAGGCGATCGTCGGCGGCAACGCCTTCGCCCACGAGTCTGGCATCCACCAGCACGGCATGCTGCGCCACCGCGGCACCTACGAGATCATGCGCCCGGAAGACGTGGGCTGGGAGTCCTCGCAGATGGTGCTGGGCCGCCACAGCGGCCGCGCCGCGGTCGAGCAGCGCCTGCGTGCGCTCGGCTACGTGCTGGACGAGGCCGAACTGAACATCGCCTTCGACGCGTTCAAGGCGCTGTGCGAACAGCAGCGCGTGGTCAACGACGCCGACCTGCAGGCGATGATGCAGGACGCGCCGGAGAGCCAGGGCTACCGCCTGTCGTCGATGACCGTCAGCGACCGCGGCCAGCGCGCCAGCGCGCAGGTCGAGCTGTCCGATCCGGACGGCCAGCGGGTCAGCGAGCGCGCCGAGGGCGACGGCCCGGTGGACGCGCTGTTCGCCGCACTGTCGGCCGCCACCGGCGTGCAGCTGGTACTGGACAGCTACCAGGTGCACAGCGTCGGCATCGGCGCCGACGCGCGCGGCGAGGCCAATCTCAGCGTGCGCCACGGCGAGGTCGAGTACGACGGCACCGGCACCAGCCGCGACATCATCGAGGCCAGCGCGCTGGCCTGGCTGGACGTGGCCAACCGCGTGCTGCGCCAGCGCCAGGGCGCGCCGGCCGCGGCCGACGCGCTGGCCTGAGCGGCCACAGCGCGGTCATCGTCCTCGTGCACGCTCGCCTTCGTTCCCCTTCCCCGCCCAGCTTTCCTGCCAGGTAGTTCCGCAATGTCCGCCACTCCCCGCACCCTGTACGACAAGCTGTGGGACGCGCACGTCGTCGTCCCCGAAAGCGCCGCCGCCCCGGCGGTGCTGTACATCGACCTGCACCTGATCCACGAAGTGACCTCGCCGCAGGCGTTCACCGAACTCAAGACGCGCGGCCTGGCGCCGCGCCGGCCCGACCGCACCAAGGCGACGATGGACCATTCCACGCCGACCCTGCCGCGCGGCGCCGACGGCAAGCTGCCGTACTACACCCCGGCCTCCGAGGCGCAGGTGGACATGCTCGCGCGCAACTGCGCCGACTACGGCATCGAACTGTTCGACATGGGCTCGGACAATCGCGGCATCGTCCACGTGATCGCACCGGAACAGGGCTTCACCCAGCCCGGCATGACCATCGTCTGCGGCGACAGCCACACCTCCACGCATGGCGCGTTCGGCGCGCTGGCGTTCGGCATCGGCACCAGCGAGGTCGGCCACGTGCTGGCCACCCAGTGCCTGCTGCAACGCAAGGCCAGGACCATGGCGATCACCGTCGACGGACCGCTGGCGCCGGGCGTCGGCGCCAAGGACGTGATCCTGCACATCATCGGCGTGATCGGGGTCAACGGCGGCACCGGCCACGTGCTGGAGTACCGCGGCTCCACCATCGAAGCGATGGACATGGAACAGCGCATGACCCTGTGCAACATGTCGATCGAGGCCGGCGCGCGCGCCGGCATGGTCGCGCCGGACCAGGTCACCTTCGACTGGGTCGCCAACACCCCGCGCGGCCCCAAGGGCGCCGACTTCGACGCCGCCGTGCAGCGCTGGTCGCAGCTGCGCAGCGATCCCGGCGCGCGCTTCGACGCCGAGGTGCGCATCGACGCGCGCGACATCCGCCCGACCCTGACCTGGGGCACCCACCCCGGCACCGCGATCGCGGTGGACGTGCCGATCCCGGCCGCGCAGGATCCGGCGGCGCAGAAGGGCCTGCACTATATGCACCTGGAAGCCGGGCACGCGCTGATCGGCACGCCGGTGGACGTGGTGTTCGTCGGCTCCTGCACCAACGGCCGGCTCAGCGACATGCGCGAAGTGGCGCAGGTGCTGCGCGGCCGCAAGGTGGCGCCGCACGTGCGCATGCTGGTGGTGCCGGGCTCGGAAATCGTCAAGCGCCAGGCCGAGGCCGAGGGCATCCACGAGGTGGTACGCGCGGCCGGTGCGGAATGGCGCGAATCCGGCTGCTCGATGTGCATCGCCATGAACGGCGATCTGGTGGCGCCGGGGCAACTGGCGGTGAGCACCAGCAACCGCAATTTCGAAGGCCGCCAGGGCCCGGGGTCGCGCACCCTGCTGGCCTCGCCGCTGACCGCGGCCTGGGCGGCGGTGAACGGCCAGGTCAGCGATCCGCGCGCGCTGTTCGCGGAGGTCGCGTGATGGCGCCGCACATCGCCGCGTTCGCGGCCACGCTGACCTTCGTCGCCACCACCACCCGCGCCTTCGCGCACCGCCACCAGCCGCTGCTGCCGCCACACGTGCCGCCCGCGGCGCTGCCGCCGGTGGCCGACGCCGCGGCGCCCGCCCCCGACTCCGTCGCTTCCCAGGAGACCCCGTGATGGCCGGCTTCGCCACCCTCACCTCGCGCAGCGTGGTGCTGCGCCAGACCAACATCGACACCGACCAGATCATCCCGGCGCGGTTCCTGTCCACCACCGAACGCGCCGGCCTCGGCCGCCACGCCTTCAACGACTGGCGCTGGCAGGCCGACGGCACGCCGAACCCGGAGTTCGCCTTCAACCAGGCGCACAACGCCGGCCGCCAGATCCTGCTGGCCGGGCGCAACTTCGGCTGCGGCTCCTCGCGCGAGCATGCGCCGTGGGCACTGACCGACCTGGGCCTGCGCGCCATCGTCAGCAGCGAGATCGCCGACATCTTCCGCAACAACAGCCTCAAGAACGGCCTGCTGCCGATCGTGCTGGCCGAGGACGACGTGCAGACGCTGATGCAGCGCCCGGACGACGAACTGACCGTGGACGTGGCCGCGCGCGAGCTGCGCACGCCCGACGGCCGCGTCTACGCCTTCCCGCTCGATGCGTTCTCGCAGACCTGCCTGCTCGAAGGCGTGGACGAGATGGGTTACCTGTTGCTGCGCCAACCCGACATCGAACGCTACGAGGCCACCCATGCACGCTGACATCGTCGTCCTGCCCGGCGACGGCATCGGTCCGGAAGTCGCCGCCGCCGCGGTCGCGGTGCTGCGCGCCGTCGCCGCACGCCACGGCCACGACTTCCAGTTCCACGAACACGACATCGGCGGCATCGCCATCGACCGCCACGGCGAGCCGCTGCCGGAGGCGACGCTGACCGCCTGCCAGGGCGCCGACGCGGTGCTGCTGGGCGCGGTCGGCGGACCGAAGTGGTCCGACCCCAACGCCAAGGTGCGCCCCGAACAGGGCCTGCTGGCGATCCGCCGCGGCCTGGGCCTGTTCGCCAACCTGCGCCCGGTCAAGCCGCACAAGGCGGCGCTGGACGCCTCGCCGATCAAGCCGCACCTGCTGCAGGGCGTGGACATCGTGGTGGTGCGCGAACTGACCGGCGGCATCTACTTCGGCGACAAGACCCGCAGCGCCAGCGACGCCAGCGACCTGTGCCGCTACACCGTCGCGGAAATCGAACGGGTGTTGCGCAGCGCGTTCCGCCTGGCCCGGCAGCGCCGCAACCACGTGGTCTCGGTGGACAAGGCCAACGTGCTGGAAACCTCGCGGCTGTGGCGCGACGTCGCCGCACGCATCGGCCGCGAGGAATTCCCGGACGTGCGCCTGGAACACCAGTTGGTCGATTCGATGGCCATGCACCTGCTGGCCAAGCCGCGCGAGTACGACGTGATCGTCACCGAGAACATGTTCGGCGACATCCTCACCGACGAAGCCTCGATGCTGGCCGGCTCGCTGGGCCTGCTGCCGTCGGCCTCGCTGGGCGACGGCCGCATCGGCCTGTACGAGCCGATCCACGGGTCGGCGCCGGACATCGCCGGCAGGGGCATCGCCAACCCCTACGCGACCATCCTCAGCGCGGCGCTGCTGCTGCGCCACTCGCTGGGCCTGGAAGCCGAGGCGGCGGCGATCGAGCAGGCGGTGGATGCCGCGCTCGACGCGCAGGCGTTCACCGCCGATCTCGCCGCGCCCGGCCAGGGCATCTCCACCGAAGCCGCCACGCAGACGGTGCTGCAGCGCCTGCAGGCCTGATCCGCGGCGGCGCACCCGCGCCGGCCGTCTCCCGCCCGCCGCAGCGATGCGGCGGTGCGCAACGCCCCATTGCCACGCCCCACGCTCTTCGCGGCGCCTGCCTGGCGCCTGCGCGCGCTTCCTACACAACGTTCGTCGCCGCGCCACCGACGCGCTGCGTCCGGGTTGCGGCAGCGGCCTAGCCGACCACCCGATCGCGGCCTTCGCGCTTGGCCTGGTACAGGTGCTTGTCGGCCTTCACCAGCAGGTCGCGGCGGGTGCGCAGGGCCGGCGACAGGCAGGCGAAGCCGATGCTGGCGGTGAAGCGCACCGCGCGACCGTCGTCGGCGTACAGCACCAGGTCGGCCACGCGCAGGCGCAGCGCGTCCAGGCGCGCGCGCGCCGCCTCCTGGTCCAGGCCGGGCAGCACCAGCAGGAATTCCTCGCCGCCATGGCGTGCGGCGAACGCCTGCTCGCCGAGGCTGTCGCGCAGCGCCTCGCCGACCCGGCGCAGCACCTCGTCGCCGATCTCGTGGCCGTAGGCGTCGTTGATCTTCTTGAAGTGGTCGATGTCCAGCAGCGCCACGCACAACGGCGTGCGCGCGCTCAGCGCCCGCTCCAGCGCCGTGTTGAGATAGGGATCGCCGGTGCGTCGGTTGGGCAGGCCGGTCAGCGCATCGTGCCCGGCCTGGTAGGCGAGCTTGCGCACCAGGTCCTCGCGTTCGAGATTGGCCAGCTTCAACGCCAGGTTCTTGGCCTTCAGCTCGTGGGTGCGCTCGGCGATGATGGTGTTGAGCCGGCGCTGGCGGCGCCGGTAGCGACGGCTGCGGCCGCGGTACCACCACAGGATCAGACCGGTCGCGCACAGCGCCGCCAGCACCACGAACGGCCAGCGCTCCCAGAACGGCGGCACCAGTTGCAGTTGCAGCGAGGCGCTGCCGATGCGTTCGCTGCGCGACCAGTCCAGCGGACTGGTCATCGCCTGCACGTCCAGGCGATAGCTGCCCGACGGCAGGTTGGTGTAGACGGCTTCCTCGTTGCTGCCGGCATCGACCCACTGCCGGTCGAATCCCTGCAGGCGGTAGCGGTAGCGCACCTTGTCCGGCGAGCGGAAGCTCAGCCCGGCATAGCCGACCGCGAGCCGGGCGACACCGCCGTGCAGGCGGTACTCGCCACGCAGCGGCTGCGCCACGCCATCCACCTGTACATGCGAGATCACCAGCGGCGGCGCACGCACGTTGCGCCGGCTCGGCAGGGCCGGATCGATCAGCGCCAGCCCGGCCGAGGTCGGGATCAGCAGCACACCGTCGCGGCTGCGCCAGCCGGCCGGTGCGCTGCTGCCGTTGCCCTGCCCGCCGGGCATGCCGTCGCTGCGGTCGACCACGTCCACCGCCAGGGTGCTGCGCTGGCCAGCGTCCAGCTCCGCCAGCCGCGCACGCGCGATGCGCAGCACGCCGCGGTTGCTGTTCGCCCACAGGTTGCCGTTGCCGTCGTCGAGCAGCCGGAACAGCTTGTCGCGCGGCAGACCGACGCTATGGTCGTAGATGCGCCACCGCCCGCCGCGCAGCCGCAGCAGGCCGCGGTCGCTGGCGACCCACAGGGTGCCGTCGGCATCTTCGAGGAAGTCGAAGGCGTTCTGCGCCGGGAAGCCCTGCCCGCTTGGCCGCGCCTGCAGCGTGCCGTTGCCCGCGAGCGTGGCGACGCCCTGATTGGTGCCGATCCACAGCACGCCGGCGTGGTCGCGGTACAGTGCCTGCACCTGTCGCCCGGGCAGGCCGTCGGCGCTGCCGTAGGCCCGCGTGCGATCGCCCTTGCGGTACAGCAGCCCCTCGTTGCCGCCGATCCACAGGCCGCCGTCGGCATCGGCCAGCAGCGCGCGCACCATGGAGCGCGGCACGCCCGCGGCCACGCCCAGGCGTTGCCGGATCGTGCCGTCGGCCGACAGCAGCAGCACGCCCTGGTCGTAAGTGCCCACCCACATGCCGCCGTCGCGGGCGGCGGCCAGCGCCAGCACCGATGGATCGCGGCCCGGCCGCTCGCTCAGCCGTACCGCGCGGATGCGGCCGCCCTCCCAGCGGTCCACGCCGGCGGCATGGCCGATCCAGATCGTGCCATCGGCGTTCTGCTCGACCACGCGTACGTAGTCGCTGCCGAGCCCGTCCTGGCGGGTCAGGCCGCCGGCGTCGCCCTTGGCGACACGGAACAGCCCGTCGGTGCTGCCGGCCCACACCAGGCCCTCGTGGTCCTCGATCAACGCGGGGCTGACCACGCCGGAGATCGACAGGACTTCGTCGCTGGCGCCGTTGGCGGTGCGCCGCAACAGTTGCCCGCTGGACAGGCTCATCCATAGCTGGCCGTCCTGGTCCTGCAGCGCGGCATCGACGCGCTGGCCGCGCCGCAGCCATTGCAGCTCGCCGTTGCCGCCAAGCCAGAACACGCCCTCGTCGCTGGCCACCAGCAGGCCGCCGTGACGGTCGGGGGTCAGCCGCCGGATCGAGGCGGTGCGCATCGCCGCCGTGCCCCAGCGTTGCGCCTGCGTGTCGTGCGCGGTCAGACGGAACAGCCCCTGCGAGGTGCCCACCAGCACCGCATCGCGGTAGCGCAGCAGCGCGGCGATGCGGGTCCGGCGCAGCCCCGCGGCGGTGCCGACATCGACCAGGCGGCCGTCGGCCTCGATCCGGAACAGGCCGTCCTCGCTGCCCACCCACAGCGCGCCGTCGGCATCGCGCAGCATCGCGGTGACCCGCAGGCGCTGCGCGCGCGCATCGCCCAGATGCTCCCAGCGCCCGGCGGCGTAGCGGAACACGCCGTCGTAGGCGGTGCCGACCAGCATGCCGCCATCGGTTTCGGCGAGCAGCGCGAACACGCCCGACAACTCCATGCCCGGGGTGTTCTGGCGATCGAAGACGGTGAAGGCGCGGCCGTCGAAGCGGGCCACGCCTTCCCAGGTTCCCACCCAGATCATGCCGTCGCGGTCCTGGGCCAGCGCGTGCACCAGGTTGTGCGGCAGCCCCTCTTCCATGGTCCAGCGCGCGATCACCGGACGGTCGAGCACGGCGCGCTCGGTCAGCGGCGCGGCCGGTTCGGCGCGCGCGGCGGCACTGGCGCAGCACAGCGCCAGCAGCAGGCATATCACCACGCCCAGGCGGCGACACAGCGCGTGCGCGCCGTCGCGACTATCGTGACGCCGATCCCCCTGTTCCATCCCTTTCCGAATCACACCTGCAACGGCGCGCGGGTACCCCCTGTGGGCAGATGGCTAATCTATCACCGCCTGTTCGGCGCCGATGTCAGGGTGTTCCTGACGCCCAGGCCTGGCTCACGGGGGCAGCGGCAGGGTCACGCAGACGCGCAGGCCGCCCAGGGTCGGCGAGGCGTCCAGGGTCACCTCGCCGCCGTGCGCGGTCACCACCTCGCGCACGATCGCAAGGCCCAGGCCGCTGCCTTCCACGCCACTGCCCAGCTCGCGGTGGAAGCGCGCGAACACCCGCTCGCGCGCCTCGGCCGGGATGCCGGGGCCGGAATCCTCGACGCTGAAGCAGACGCCGTCACGGCCGGCGCACAGCGCCACCTCGACCTGGCCCTGCGGCGGCGCATAGCGCAGCGCGTTGTCGATCAGGTTGCGCACCAGCGCCGACAGCGCCGCCTCGTTGGCCGGCAGCCGTGCCGGGTCGTTGCGGCGCAGGTGCAGGTGCTGGCCGCGGCGCGCGGCCTGGTCGCGCGCCTCCTCCACCTGCAACGCCACCAGTGCGTCCAGCGCCAGCGGCGACAGCGCCGCGGCGGCAGCCCCCGGCTCGACCCGGCTCAGGGTCAGCAACTGCGCGACCAGCCGCTCCACCCGGCGCACGCTGGCGTCCAGGTGCCGCTGCGATTCGCTGCGCTCGTCGGCGTCGCGGGCCTGGCGCAGATTGTCGGCGTGCACCTTCAGCGCGGCGATGGGAGTGCGCAGTTCGTGCGCGGCATCGGCGATGAAGCGGCGTTCGCGCTCCAGCGCGGTCTGCAGGCGCCGCATCAGCCCGTTGACCGCGGCGACCAGGCCGAGGATCTCGCGCGGCACGCCCTGCAGCGGCAGCGGTTCCAGCCGCTGCGGGTCGCGCTCGCCGATCGCCTGCGAGACCCGGCTCAGGGCACCGCTGGCCCAGCTCACCACCAGCCACACCAGCACCACCAGCACCGGCAGGGCCAGCAGCAACGGCAGGGCCGTGCCCAGCGCGATGTCCTCGGCCAGTTCCTCGCGGATATCGGCCTGTTCGCCGGTCTGGAACCAGCGCCCGCCCGGCGAGCGCAGGCTGAAGGTGCGCCAGCGGTCGCCATCCAGGGTGACGTCGGCGAAGCCGGCGCGCAGCGGCGCCAGTTGCCGGGTCGGCCCGCTGTCCGAGCGCAGCAGCAGATGGCCATTGCGGTCGCGCACCTGGAACGCGAGTTTGCTTTCGTAGGCGTGCCCGGTGCGGAACGCCAGCGCCTCGCCCACGCCCTGCGCCTGGCCATGCCAGCCGCGGATCACGATGGCATCGCCGGCAGGGCCCAGCCGCGACAGATCGTCCAGCGGCTCGTCGACCAGGCTCAGCAACACGCGCGAGGACTGCACCAGCTTGGCATCGAACATCTCGCCGGCCTCCTGCAGCCCGGCGCGGTAGCTCAGCAGCGCGGTCAGCGCGAACACCGGCACCACCACGCCGAGCAGGCCGCCCAGCAAGCGTCGCCGCATCGAACTCATGGCGCCGCCGTCGCGGCCTGGGTGTCGAGCGCGTAGCCGACCCCGCGCACGGTGCGGATCAGCGCCGGATCGAGCTTGCGCCGCAACTGGTGCACGTGCACGTCCACCGCGTTGCTGGCCACATCCTCGTCCCAGCCGTACAGCCGCTGCTGGATCGAATCGCGGGCGATGGCGCGGCCGTGGCGCTCGGCCAGCAGCCACAGCAGGGCGAACTCGCGCCGGGTCAGGTCCAGCGCACGGCCGCGCCAGCGCACCGCCAGGCGCTCCGGGTCCAGGTACAGCGCGCCGATCTCCAGCTGCGGCGTGGCGCGGCCGGCGCTGCGCCGCAGCAGCGCACGCGTGCGCGCCAGCAGTTCGGTGGTGTCGAAGGGCTTGCCCAGGTAATCGTCGGCGCCCACGTCCAGGCCCAGCGCACGGTCGGCCGGCCGCTCACGCGCGCTGAGCACCAGGATCGGCACGTCGGCACCGAGCTGGCGGGTGCGCCGGATCACCTCCAGCCCGTCCATCCGCGGCAGCCCCAGGTCCAGCAGCACCAGGTCGATCTCGCCATCGCCGATCGCGGCCAGCGCGGCGGCACCGTCCTGCACCCAGTCCACCGAATAGGCGGCGCGGCGCAGGGCGGTGCGGATGCCCTCTCCCAGCGACAGATCGTCTTCCACCAGCAGGATGCGCATGACCGCAGTGTGGGCGGCCGCTCAGCGGCTGGCAAGATGCGTTTCGACCTCGTGCAGCGCCGCCTGGATCTGCTGGCGGCGGCCGTGGTCGGCCACCTCGCGGCCGGGCCGCGGCGGCGCCGCCAGGGCCTTGCGCAGCGCCGCCGCGGCGCCGCTCCAGTCCTTTTGCGCGCGCAGGAAATCGCCGTAGAAGTAGTTGGCGTCGATGCCGTCCGGGTCGTACTGCAGGCCCTGCTGCAGCAGCGCGCGCGCCTTGGCGTCGTCGCCGAAGCCCACCGGCCAGCCCGGCACCTGGTAGTACAGCGCGCCCAGGCTGGTGCAGCCGGCGCCGTTCAGGGCGGCCGGGTCCAGCGCCAGCGCCTGCTCGAAATCGCTGCGGGCGCGCTTGACCAGGCCCAGCGCACCGAGGCCGCCGCGCTCGCCGGCTTCGCTGGACAGCACGATGCCCTCCCAGATCAGCGCCGCCGGATCGCGCGGCGCCGCCTGGCGGGCGGCGGCCGCCTGCGCGGCCAGGCTGGCATAGGCCTGCAGGCGCTGCGGCTTCGGCGTATGGTAGGCGACCTGGGCCCACTGGTCGCGCACCGCGACCACCGCCGGCGTCAGCGGCGCGGCGGCGACGGCCGCCCCCAGCGGCGACAGCGCAAGCAACAACGACAGCGCACGCAGACGGACGTTCATCGGACATCTCCAAATCGGGAAGGAGCGCGCGCGGCATGCCGGCGCACCACGGGCAACTGCGCTTTCAAACTGCGGTCCACCAGCCCCGGCAAGGCGCCGTTGAGGCGGGCGAAGAGCTTTTCCGGCCAGCCGATCTGCAGGCGCCGGTCGCCGCGTTCGATCGCCTGGCGCAGCGCGCGCGCCACCCGCTCGGGCGTATCCGCGCCGACCTTCAGCTCCTGGTTCATCGCATCCACCTGCGCGGTATTGAACGCGGTGCGGGTGGCGCGCGGCGCCAGGTACTGGAAACGCACATGGCTGTCGGCGTACTCGCGCGCCAGTGCCTCGAACAGCCCGCGCAGGCCGAACTTGCTGGCGCTGTAGCCGGCGAAACCGGGGAACCCCAGGCTGCCGAAGGTCGAGCCCACCGCCACCACCGTGGCCTGCGGCTGCGCCTGCAGCAACGGCAGCAGCGCGCGCACCAGCAACATCGGCGCCATCAGGTTGGTGTCGAGCAATTGCCGCAGATCCTGCTCGGACTGCTCCGCGAACAGGCCGAAGCCGCTCTGCGCATGCGCGATCAGCAGCAACGAGGGACGGATCGGCAAGGCCCCGGCGGCGGCGAGCAACTGCGCGCGCCCGGCCGGCGTGGACAGGTCCAGCGGCAGCGGCAGCACCCGCCCCTGCGGATGCCGGCCGGCGACCTGCGCCAGGCGCACCGGGTCGCGGCCGACCGCCAGCACGCAGGCACCGGCGGCCACCAGTTCGTCGCACAGAGCGGCGCCGATGCCGCCGCTGGCGCCGGTGAGAATCACACTGCGTCCGTTGAGATCCATCATGCGGCCTCCGCCATGGGCAGCGCCGGCTGTGCGCGCAGGCTGCGGAAAATGTCGCCGTACAGGCCGTAGAAGCGCTTGGCCGCATGTACCACGGCGCGCTGGTCGTCGGCATCGTCGAGCCGGTCCATCAGGCCTTCGAAGAAGCCGGCATGCTCGATGTCCAGGTCGCCGTGCGAGCGCAGGTAGCTGAAGGCGTTGCGCGGCAGGCCCAGCGAGGTCTCGATGCTCTCGGCCGCGCGCGTGGCCAGCGCCACGCTGGTGCCTTCCAGCACCAGCACCATGCCGAAGAAGCCCACCGGATTGCCGCGGGCGATGGTGTCGTAGGCGTAGGCCACCATCAGTTCGGTCGCCGCCGATGGCATCGAGGCGGCGGCGGCGGCGCGGTCGGCGCCGCAGGCGGCCAGGTCGTCGAGGATCCACTCCTGGTGGCCCAGTTCTTCCTCGATGTACTCGGCCACCGCGCTGCGCAGCCACTCCAGCCGTGCCGGCAGGCGCGCGCCGCAGGCCATCAGCAGGGGCACGGTATGGCGCACGTGGTGATAGGCCTGGCCAAGGAAGGCGACGTAGTCGGCGCCGGCGATCTGCCCGGCCAGGGCAGTCTGGATGATCGGGATGGCAATCAGGTCGGCGCGTTCGGCCTGGGTCTCGGCGAGCAGCCGGGCATGGAAACTCATTGGAAGGCTCCTGGGGCGGGATCGGGTTCGAGTTCGGCGTAGCGCTGCGCCACGGCGTCGGCGTAGCGCTGCAGGATGGCGTCGCGGCGCGGGCGGCCGTTGCCGGTGAGCAGACCGTCGGCGGCGCTGAACGGCGCGGCGGCGCGCACGAAGCCGGCGACGCGGGCGTAATCGGGCAGGCCGGCGTTGACCTCGGCCAGCGCGCCGTGCAGCGCGGCGTCGTCTTCGCCGGCGCGGCGCGGCCACAGCACCGCCAGGTTGTGCGCGCGCGCCTCGCCGCACACCACCGCCTGCGCGATCAGCGGATGCTGCAGCAGTTCGCTTTCCACCCACTCCGGCGAGACGTTGCGGCCGAACGCAGTGATGAACACATGCTTGCGGCGGCCGGTGATGTGCACGAAGCCGTCGGCATCGACATGGCCCAGGTCGCCGGTGGCGATCGGCCCCGGTGCCGGGCCGGGCGCGCCCAGGTAGCCCAGGCAGCGCACGCCCTCGACCTGCAGTTCGCCATCGACCACCCGCACCCGCGCATGCGGCAGCGGCCGTCCGACGCTGCCCAGGCGCTGCGCCTCGGGCCGGTTCAAGGCCACCACCGAGGCGCACTCGGTCAGGCCGTAGCCTTCGAACACCGGCAACTGCAGCGCCGCCGCACGGCGCAGCAGGCCCGGGCCGACGCGGCCACCGCCGACCGCCAGGTAGCGCAACGAGGCGGGCAGCGGCACGCCGCGCTCGGCGGCCATGACCAGCCCCAGCAGCAACTGCGGCACCAGGATCACGCTGTGCGGCTGGTAGCGGTGCAGGCAGGCGATCAGGGTCGGGATGTCCAGGCCGGCAGCGCCGCTGTAGCCGATCTCGGCCAGCGACGGCAGCGCGATCTGCGCGCCGGACAGCAGCGGCGCGTACAGGCCGCCAACGTTCTCCAGCAGCGTCGACAGCGGCATCAGGCACAGGTGCCGGCGCGGCGCCAGCGCCGAGGCGGCGTCGGCCAGCGAGCCGGCGACCTGCAGCAACGCGTCGGCGCTCAGGCACACGCCCTTCGGCTGGCCGGTGGTGCCGGAGGTGTAGGTGATGCAGCCGGTGCCCGCGGGCAGGGCCACCGGCGCCTGCGTCAGGCGCCGGCCGGCCAGTCCCGGCTCCGGCAGGCGCAACGCCTCGCCGTCGAGGTCGGCCAGGGCCGGACCCGGCGCCGCGATCAGCCCCTGCGCACCGCTGCTGGCCAGGGCGTACTGCACCTGCGCCGGGCTGAAGAAGGTCGGCAGCGGCACGTGCACGCCGCCGTTCAGGCGGATCGCCAGATCCAGCAGCAGCCACTCGGGGCCATTGTCCAGGCGGCTGGCGACGCACTGCACCCCATGTCCCTGCAGCGCATCGGCCAGGCGCTGGGCGCGCTCGAGCAGATCGCGCTCGCGCAGCGCCCCATCGGCATAAAGCACGCGTGCGTCGTCGCCGCGCAAGCCGGCCAGCAGGTCGGCGACGCCGGGCGTGCTCACGGCGCCCCCGCCAGGCAGGCGCGGAACGTGGGCAGCACGCCGTGGCGGGGTTCCGCCTCGCGCTGCAGGAAGGCGTGCCCGGCGGCGATGTCGCCGAACATCAGCCGCGGCTGCGCCGCGTAGTAGTCGCCCCAGTCGCTGGGATCGTCGCGCAGGTCCTGGCCGCGCGCCTCGCCCAGCTCCACAGTGGCCAGGTGCAGGCGGTCGAAGGCGTTGCGCAGTTGCCGGGTCGCCACGAACAGCACCCAGCGCAGGCCCGCGCCATGCAGGGTGCAGGTCAGTGCGCGGATCATCGCCCGCGCGTCGCCGGCGTGCTCGGCGGCGAAATTGCCCACCTCCACCAACTCCGTGCGCACCACCCGCCGCGGCATCCGCTCGGCGATCGCCAGCTCGGCCGGCTGCGCCAGGTACTGCTCGACGAACAGCGGACCCTCGCTGGCGCAGCGCAGCCCCAGCGCGGCCTGCAGGCGACCGTCGGCGCCGTGGTAGGCGAGCAGGTGCGGAAGAAAGCCGCGCAGGACCGCGCCGTAGCGCTCGCGGTAGACCCGGGCGATGAAGGCTTCCACCTGCGCGCGATCGGGATGCAGGGCATCGACCAGCACAGGATCGGCGAAGCGGAAACCGGAAGCAGCGGAGAGGGGGACGATGGCCATGGCGGCATCGTCGGGGCAGTCGATTAGGCGACCATGAGCCCGATGTTAGGCAAATGTAAGCCGCGCATAAGCAAAGCATTGGACGCCGTGGCCCTGCCGTCCGTGCGCGCCGGCGCACTGCGCAGCCCGGCCCCCACGCCCGCCGAACGCAGCGTCACAATAATGAACCAGCGGGTCTAGTATAAATATCGAACCGACTGGTCTAGTATTGCCACCCATGGTCAGCAAATCGTCCGCCGCCTCCGCCAAATCCTCCTCGCGTCCCGCCGGGCCCGGTCGCCCCAAGGACATGGGCAAACGCGCCGCGATCCTGGAAGCGGCACGGGAAATGTTCACCGAACTGGGCTTCGGCGGGGTCAGCATGGACGGCATCGCCGCCCGCGCCGGCGTCTCCAAGCTCACCGTCTACAGCCACTACGGCGACAAGGAAACCCTGTTCGCCGAGGCGGTGCGCGCGCAATGCCAGGCGCTGCTGCCCGACGACCTGTTCGGGCACGCCCTGAAAGGACCGCTGCGCACCCAGTTGCTGGACATCGGCCAGGCCTTCTTCGCCATGATCAGCAGCGACGCGGCGATGGCCACCCACCGCATGATGCTGACCCCGGGCACCGGCGACGACCACGTCCGCGAGATGTTCTGGAATGCCGGTCCCAAGCGCACCCAGCAGCACCTGGCGCAACTGCTGCAGGCCCACGTCGCCGCCGGCGCGCTGGACATCGCCGACCTCGACCTGGCCGCCTCGCAGTTCTTCTGCCTGGTCAAGGGCGAGCTGTACTCGCTGATGATGTGCGGGCTGTGCCGCGACGCCAGCCAGGAGCGGATCCGCGCCCATGTCGAGGCCAGCATCGACTTCTTCCTGCGTGCCTATGCGGCGCGCTAGCCCGGCCGTGGGGCTGTCCGCGACGGCCGATGACTTCCGGCACTGCGCGCCGGACCGTCCGGCGGCGATGCTGCGGCATACGCCCGGCCTCCGTGCCGGCTAAAATGCCCGGCCCTCCGCGTTGGATGCCCGAAATGACGATCGACTACTCCCAAGCCCGCGAAAAGATGGTGGAACAGCAGGTCCGTCCCTGGGACGTGCTGGACCTGCGCGTGCTCGACGTGCTGTCGCGGCTGCCGCGCGAGACCTTCGTGCCGCCGGCCCACCGCGCCGTGGCCTACGCCGACCTGGAGATTCCGCTGGGCCACGGCCAGTTCATGATGAAGCCGGTCATCGAAGGCCGCATGCTGCAGGCCCTGGACCTGCAGCCGGGCGAGGACGTGCTGGAGATCGGCACCGGCAGCGGCTTCGTCAGCGCCTGCCTGGGCGAGCTCGGCCGCGAAGTGGTCAGCCTGGAGATCGAGCCGGCCCTGGCCGCCGCCGCGCGCGCCAACCTGGACGCCGCCGGCCTGGGCAGCAACGTCCGCATCGAGACCGCCGACGCCTTCGCCTGGAACAGCGAGCGCCGCTTCGACGTGGTCTGCGTCACCGCCGCGGTCACCGAGATCCCGGCCCAGTTCCTGGCCTGGCTGCGCCCCGGCGGCCGCCTGTTCGCGATCCGCGGCCGCGCGCCGGTCATGGAAGCGGTGCTGGTGCATGCCGAAGCGGGCGCGCCGCGCACGGAATCGCTGTTCGAAACCGACCTGGCGTACTACCTGCGAGGCGCAGCGCCAGTCCCCCAGTTCACATTCTGATCCATCAAGGAAGCCGCAATGATCCGCCGATCCCTCGTCCTGGCGCTGGCCGCCGCGCTGTTTCCGCTGGCCGCCAACGCCACGGACCTGCTGCAAGTCTACGAAATGGCCCGCAACAGCGACCCGCAGTTGGCCTCCGCGGAATCGACCCGGCTGTACGACAAGGAAGGCGAAGTGCAGGCGCGCGCCGCCCTGCTGCCGCAGATCAACGGCAGCGCGTCGCTGCAACGCAACCATAGCGAAGTCGAGCGCGGCGGCGGCGAACTGGCCGGCACCGGCAAGAGCCGCAGCTACGCCGTGCAGGGCCAGCAGACCCTGGTCAACTTCGCCCAGTTCTCCAACCTGCGCGCGCAGAAGGCGCGCAGCCTGGCCGCCGACTACACCCTGGATTCGGCCAACGACGACCTGATCGTGCGCACCTCGGCGGCCTACTTCAACGTGCTGGTGGCGATCGAATCGCTGGTCGCCGCCGAGACCAACGAAGCCGCCGCCAAGAAGCAGTTCGACTATGCCGACAAGCGCCTGGAAGTGGGCCTGGCGCCGATCACCGACGTGCACGAAGCCCGCGCCGAGTACGACCAGGCCCGCGCCGACACGATCAATGCGCGCAACTCGCTGCAGGACCTGTACCAGGCGCTGACCCAGATCACCGGCCAGCCGGTGCGCGACCTGCGCGGCCTGCCGGAGGATTTCCGTCCGCAGCTGCCGGCCACCGGCGGCGACATCGACAGCCTGATCGCCTCGGCGCTGGACAAGAACCCGTCGCTGCGGTCCTATCAGTACCAGGTGCAGGCGGCCGAGGCCAGCGTCTCGGCGGCACGCGCCGGGCACCTGCCGACGCTGAGCCTGTCGGCCAGCGCCGGCCGCGATGCGAACTGGGGCAACAGCGTCTCCGGCAGCGGCAGCACCCCGCGCGCCGACAGCAACACCATCGGCCTGACCTTGAACATCCCGATCTTCGCCGGCGGCGCCACCCAGTCCGGCGTGCGCCAGGCGCTGGCGCAGCGCGACATCGCTCAGGACACCTACGAACTGCAGAAGCGCGCGCTCGACCGCAACACCCGCAACGCCTACCAGACGGTGGTGGCCGGGATCAGCGAGATCGAGGCGCGGCGCCTGGCGGTGGTCTCGGCGCAGGCCGCGTTCGATGCCTCGCAGGTCGGCCTGGAAGTGGGCACCCGCACCGTGCTGGACGTGGTGCAGAACCAGCGCACCCTGTACCAGGCGCAGCTGGCCTACGCGCAGGCGCGCTACAACTTCCTGCAGAACCGTCTGCTGCTGAGCCAGGCGCTCGGCTCGCTGGACGTGGCCGAGGTGCAGTCGATCAACGCGCTGCTGACCCAGAGCGCCGAATCCAAGCTCAACTCCGCCAACAGCACGCAATAAGCGCACGCACACGCGCTTGCCGCCGAAACGGCGGGCCTTCGGGTCCGCCGTTTTTGTTTATGGAGGCGTGGGGCGAATTGCGGCAGCCTCCTGTGGGAGGGACTTCAGTCCCGACGCGCTGCGCGATGGGATGAGAGGGATGGCGAGTGCCATGCGTCGCGACTTGCAGGGCACCTCGAGTAACGACGCATGTCATGCGCAGGAGCCGCAGGAACGGCTTCAGCCGCGACGGGACTTCCCATGAACAGCCCGTCATGGCGATACCCGCTGCGACGGATATGCCCGCGCGCCTCTACGACGCGTCAGTCCTCCACGCCCGCATCGCCCGCCAGCGGCGGCAGGTGCGGCGCGATCAGTTGCAGGGTCCGCTGCAGCGCGCCGCGGCCGTTGGCGACCAGCGCGCAGCCGGCCTCGGCCATCTGCTTGCGCGCCTCCGCGTCGCCCAGCAGGGACTGCAGCGCCGCGCACACGGCGCCGGCATCCTCGCAGATGGCCACCGCGCCGGCTTCGCGCATGCGCCGCGAAATCTCGGAAAAATTATGCAGGTGCGGGCCGGTCACCGACGGCGTGCCGACCGCCGCCGGCTCCAGCAGGTTGTGCCCGCCGATCGGTTGCAAGCTGCCGCCGACGAAGGCCACCTGGGCACACGCATAGAACCCCATCAGCTCGCCCAGCGTATCGATCACGAACACCGCATCCTCGGTGCCCGGCCACTGCTGCTGGCGGCGCGTGGCCACACGCCAGCCCTGGTCGCGCGCCAGCGCCTCGACCTTGGCGAAGCGCTCCGGATGCCGCGGCGCCCACAGCAGCAGCAGGTCCGGCCACTGCCGGCGCAGCTGCCGGTGCATCTCGATCACCGCCGCCTCCTCGCCGTCGTGGGTGCTGGCGGCGATCCACACCGGACGCGCCGCCGGCACGCGCTCGCGGAACGCCGCGACGACCTCCGGCAAGTGCGCAGGCGCGGCGATGTCGAACTTCAGGTTGCCCAACGCGCGCACCTGCTCGGCACGCGCGCCGAGCGCGACGAAGCGCTCGGCATCCTCCTGCGACTGCGCCGCCACGCAGGTGACGGTGCGCAGCGCACGCCCGATCAACGGCCGCAGCAGCCGGTAGCCGCGCAACGAACGCGCCGACAGCCGCGCATTGAGCACGTACACGGGAATGCCGCGGTCGCGGCAGCCGAACAGCATGTTCGGCCACAGTTCGGTTTCCAGGATCAGCGCCAGGCTGGGGCGGAAGTGCTGCAGGAAACGGCCGACGCTGCCGGGCACGTCGTAGGGCAGATACACATGATCGAGCGCATCTCCCCACAGCGCGCGCACCCGCTCCGAACCGGTCGGGGTGATGGTGGTGATCACCCAGCGGATGTCCGGGCGCTGCGCGCGCAGCGCATTGACCACCGGCGCGGCGACGTTGACCTCGCCCACCGAGACCGCATGCAGCCACACCCGCGGCCGCCCGCGCGCCTGCGAATACGAGGCGTAGCGCTCGTCCCAGCGCTGGAAGTACTGGCGCACGCGGAAACCGCGCCAGACCAGGTGATAGACGGTGACCGGCAGCAGCAGATAGAGCACGGCCGAGTACAGGCCGCGCAGCAGCCGCTCGATGAAATCGTTGCGCATCCGGACAGCATAGCCGGTTGCAAGCAGGCGGCGGCAGACGATCGCCACGCGCGCCGCAGCGCACGCCGACGCGGTCATGCGCGCGCCCGGCTAAACTTGGCGCATGTCTGCCGCCCCCACTCCGCCCGCGTCCGCCACCCAGGCCGCACCGCCGCCACGCTCGCCCCGCCACTGGCCCACCTGGCTGCTGCTCGGCCTGGCGGTGATCGCCGCGCGCCTGCCCTGGCTGTTGCAGCGCGCCCTGGGTCGCGGCATCGGCTGGCTGGCGCTGCGCCTGGCCGGCACCCGCCGCCATGCCGCCGAGGTGAACCTGACACTGTGCTTCCCGGAGCAGAGCGAGGCGTGGCGCGCGCGCCTGCTGCGCGACAGCTTCGATGCGCTGGGCGTGGGCGTGTTCGAGTTCGCCCGCGCCTGGTGGGGCGGCATCGGCGCGATCCGCCGGCGCACCCGCATCGAGGGGCTGGAACATCTGCAGGCCTTGCAGGCGCAGGGCCGCGGCGTGCTGCTGGTGTCGGGCCACTTCATGACCCTGGAGATCTGCGGCCGGCTGCTGTGCCAGTACGTGCCGCTGGCCGGCATGTACCGGCGCCACCGCAACCCGGTGTTCGAATGGGCGGTCAAGCGCGGCCGTCTGCGCTACGCCACCGCCATGTTCGCCAACGAGGACCTGCGCGGCAGCGTGCGCCATCTCAAGCGCGGCGGTTTCCTGTGGTACGCGCCGGACCAGGACATGCGCGGCAAGGACACGGTGTTCGTGCCGTTCTTCGGCATGCCCGCGGCCACCATCACCGCCACCCACCAGCTGGCGCGGCTGACCGGCTGCGCGGTGGTGCCGTACTTCCACCGCCGCGAAGGCGCCGACTACGTGCTGCGCATCGCGCCGCCGCTGCAGGACTTCCCGTCGGAGGACATGGTCGCCGACACCGCGCGGGTCAACGCCGCCATCGAGGCGATGGTGCGCGAAGCGCCGGCGCAGTATCTGTGGATCCACCGCCGCTTCAAGCGCCAGCCCGGCGGCCGCAGCGACTTCTACGAGCGCGGCTGAGCGCTCACCGCGGCGTCGGCGCGCTCGCCCGGTTCGGGGTCGTTCGCCAGCAGGGCGCCGGCGTACAGGCCGATCAGCAGCATGGTCAGCCCGCCCCAGAACGACGAATAGAACGCCAGGTGGGTATTGAACGGGAACACCGTGATCAGCAGCGCCTGCATCGCCGGGCGCGCCCGCTCGCGCGCCTGCGCCGAGGCGTAGCGCCAGGCGCGCCACGCCTGCGCGGCACCGGCCAGCCACAGCAGCAGGCCGATCACGCCGGTCTCGGCGAGCACCTCGAGCACGATCTGGTGGGCATGAAACGCCGGCTCGCGCCCCCATTCCCCCGCATGGCTCGGATCCGGGTCGCACCCGACGTAGGCCTCGCGGAAGCCGCGCACGCCGACGCCGTTGATCGGGTGCTGGCGGATCATGCACCAGGCCGCGCTCCAGATCTGCGCACGCCCGGTCAGCGCCGCGTTGAGGTCGGCCGGATGCCCGCTGAGCGCGCGCGCGGTGCGCTCGAAGCGGTCGTGCACCTGCGGCGACACCACGCCGAGCACCCCGGCGCCCAGCAGCGCGGCCACGCCCAGCGCCAGCAGCTTGCGCGCGCCGAGCAGGCGCCAGCCCGACAGCACCAGCAGCACCGCGAAGGTGATCCACGACGCGCGCGATCCCGCCAGCACCAGCACCACGCCGACCGCCCCTGCCGCGATCAGCCAGCCCCAGGCACCGCCGCGGCGCGCGGCCAGCCACAGCAGGAACGGCGACACGCTGGCCAGCACCTGGCCGAACTTCAGGTTGCACGGGCCGAACACGCCGCTGAGGCGATCGGCCAAGGCGATCTCCTGCGGCGTGCACAGGCCGTGGTGGCTGATCGCCCACTTCAGCTGGTCCAGCGACCAGAACAGCGGGCTGGTGCCGCACAACGCCTGCGCCAGCGCATCCACGGTCCAGAGCGCGGCGATCACCGCCAGGCCGTTGAAGGTGGTGCGGCGACCGCGCGGCGTCGCCACCGCCATCGCCACCAGCCACAGGAACGGCAGGAAGCGCAGGTCCACCGCCGATTCGCGCAGCGCCAGCGGCACGTCCACCGCGCCCAGCGCCGACAACGGCTGCGGCAGCCAGTAGGTGAGGAACAGCAGCGTGGTCAGCGCCCAGGCCGGGCCGCTGAGCAGGCGCGCGCCGCCGCGGAAGCGGCTGTGCAGCAGGCGCGCCAGGGTGACCAGGGCGCCCAGCGCCAGCACCCCGGCGGCCAGGCCGGGCGCCGGCCACAGCGCGACGAACACCAGCACCCAGACCGGCGCCCAGCGTTCGCGGACTTCGGGCAACGCAGAAGCGGACAGGGAACCGTCAGGGCCGGAGTTCGTCATAGATCGCCAGGGTGCTGCGCTGCATCGCCTGCAGCGTATAGGGAAGCGTGGCCGGCGGCGCCGGCGGTTGTGCCAGCAGTGCGCGCGCGGCCGCCAGCAGGGCCACGGCGTCGAAGGTCGCCACGGCGCCGGCGGGCTGCAGCTGCGCCAGCAATTCGCCGACCCCGCCATGCGCCCAGCCCAGCACCGGCCGCCCGACCGACAGCGCCTCGACCACGGTGCGACCGAAGGCCTCCGGCTTGCGCGACAGCTGCAGCACCAGGTCGCTGGCGGCGTAGGCGTCGGCGATGCGCGCGGTCGGCGGCGTGAACGCCACCGCGTCGGCCACGCCGAGGGTCGCCGCCTCGGTTTCCAGTTCGCGGATGTAGGCCTCGCGCCCGGCCTCGCGCGCGCCCGGCAGCCACAGCCGCGCGTCGCGTCCCTCGCCGCGCAGCGCCGCCAGCAGGCGCAGCGCGTCGGCGTGGCCCTTCAGGCGGGTGCCGCGCCCCGGCAGCAACAGCAGCGGCCCATCCCCGGCCAACGCCGGCGCCTGGCTGACGGCCCAGGCCCGCGCCTGCGCATCGGGCCAGGGACGGCGCGGGAACTGCGCCGGATCGATGCCGCGCGGCAACACCCGCAGGCGCGCCGGATCGGTCTGCGGATAGTGCTGCAGCACGTAGTCGCGCACGGTCTCGGACACGCAGATGACCCGCTCGCCGCGGGTCATCACCGCGCTGTAGCGGCTCGGCGAGTTGAGCCCGTGCACGGTGGTGACCAGGCGCGGACGCTGCGCCGCCGGCATGCCCTGCAGCGCGCGCCAGCCCAGCCAGGCCGGCAGCCGCGAGCGCGCGTGCACGATGTCGGCGCGCTCGCGCGCGAACAGGCGCCGCAGCGCCGGCACGTGGCGCAGGGTCAGCAAGGACTTGCGGCCGATGTCCAGGGCGATGTGTTCGGCGCCGGTGGCGGCCAGCGCCGGCAGCAGCCGGCCGCCGGCCGACACGACCACGGCGCGATGCCCGGCCTCGACCAGGGCCTGGGCGATTTCCAGGGTGGACCGCTCGACGCCGCCGGACTCCAGCGCCGGCAGCAGCTGCACCACGGTCAGGCGGTGCATCGAACCCGGATCAGTCGACCAGCACGAAGACCGCGCCGCAGTACGGGCACTTGGCTTCCAGGCCCGGCTCGTCCTCGATCGGCAGGTAGACCCGCGGATGCGAGTTCCACAGCGCCATTTCCGGGGTCGGGCAGCTCAGCGGCAGGTCGGCGCGGCGCACCTCGTAGCGCGTCTGGGCATTGGCGGGCGCGGTGGCGGTATGGCTCATGGCGGTGGGGACACGGCAAAAAGGGACAGGCGATTCTAGCAGCCCGTCCCGCCACGGGCGCGGTGCGCGGCGGCGGCCCCAGGCGGTCCTTTCACGCGCCTTTCCGGTTCGCTTGATACGGAACCAACGCACCACTATGCTGGCATCACGCGGCGCCGACATGCCGCTTTGAGGTGTCTCGTGGATATAGGTGTGCGTTTGATGCAGGCGCGGCGAAATGCCGGTTTCACACTGCGCGAGCTTGCCGCCTTGCTGGGCGTGGCGCATAGCACCCTGGGTCATTGGGAGAACAACCGTTCGGTCCCCAATGCCCGGCATTTGCTGAAGATCGCCGAACTTACCGGCGTCGATGCGTATGTGCTGCTGACCGGCAAGCCGTCCAAGCTGAACCAGACCGACAGCGACAGCCTGCCGTTGCCGGTGGGCAAGCGCATGGCCTGAGCGCGGCGCGGCGCCACTGGCGCCGTCCCCGCGCCCGGCTCGACCCCGCGCAGCCCAGGTGCCGGCTGCGCGTGAAGACGCGACTCGCACCGCGACACCTGCTGTCGCCCCGATATGAAACCGCTTCCAGCCCCGCCCTTTCGCTGATCTCGCCGCGATCCGACGCAGCGGTTGCGGCACGCGTGCCGCTGCAGCGCCACTCCCTCACTGCCCCTGACGCAATCGCGGTTGCCTTCCCTGCCAGTCACTCCGTCTGCGGCGACATCGCGCGCTCAGGCACGGCCTCGCGCACGACTCGCACGTGAGGCGCGCGCAGCGCGCGAGCGGATCTCCTGAAGACATGAGGGTGGCAGCCGTGCTGCCAGCCGTGCCGTGTGCGCACGCCCGAAGCGCCGCTTGAGCACATGCAGCCGCACCGGCACCGCAGTCATGCGGGCCGGTGCGGGCTGGAAGCCGCGTGGCGGCTTATTTTTCCGCTTCGAGCTGCTTGCGGATCTGCGCGTCGACCGCGGCGATCGCGGTCATGTTCATCACCCGGCGCGAGGTGGCGCTGGTGGTGAGGATGTGCACCGCCTTGGAAATGCCCATCAGGATCGGGCCGATCGCCACACCGTCGGTGAACACGCGCACCAGGTTGTAGGCGATGTTGGCCGCTTCCAGGTTCGGCAGCACGAACAGGTTGGCGCGGCCCTTCAGCGTGCTGTTGGGCATGATCTGCTTGCGCAGCGCCTCGTCCCACGCGGTATCGCCCTGCATCTCGCCGTCGATGTTGAGCTCGGGCTTGCGCTTGAGCAGCGCCTCGCGCACCTGGCGCATCTTCAGCGCGTCGCGCGAATCGTGGCTGCCGAAATTGGAGTGCGACAGCAATGCGATGTTCGGCTCGATGCCGAACAGCTTCAGGCGATAGGCGGCCTGCAGCGTGGCTTCGACGATCTGCTCCACGCTCGGGTCTTCCTGCACGTGGGTGTCGACGAAGAAGAACGCGCCCTGCTGGTTGATCACACCGGTCATCGCCGAGGTCGAACTGACCCGCGGCTCCAGCGGAATCACGCTGCGCGCATAGCCGAGCTTCTTGTGGAAGCGGCCGACCACGCCGGTGAGCAGCGCATCGGCTTCGCCGCGCG
Source organism: uncultured Xanthomonas sp. (assembly GCF_964278005.1). NCBI lineage: Bacteria > Pseudomonadati > Pseudomonadota > Gammaproteobacteria > Lysobacterales > Lysobacteraceae > Xanthomonas > uncultured Xanthomonas sp. Next base: position 506,230 of record NZ_CAXYKF010000023.1, on the reverse strand, counting down.
CGACCATCACCGCGGCGATCAGGGTCGGCCGCGAGCGCATCAGTTCCTTGGCCGCGGTGACGGTGACGCCGCGGCGCTCGGTGAGCGCGTGGTAGTACTGCCAGTAGTCGTTGAAGCGCGGATCGTCGTGGATGTTGGTGATCTCGAAATCCACGCCGGCAGTGATGCGCAGGCCCAGGCGCTGGATGCGCGCCTCGATCACGTCCGGGCGGCCGATCAGGATCGGGAACGCCAGGCCCTCGTCGATCACGCTCTGCACCGCGCGCAGCACCACTTCCTCTTCGCCCTCGGCATAGACCACGCGCTGCTTGTCGGCGCGGGCACGGTCGTACACCGGCTTCATCATCAGGCTGGTGCGGTAGACGAACTGGCTGAGCTTGTCGCGGTAGGCGGCCATGTCGGCGATCGGCCGCGTGGCCACGCCCGAATCCATCGCCGCCTGCGCCACCGCCGAGGACAGCTCGACCAGCAGGCGCGGATCCAGCGGCCGCGGAATCAGGTAGTCGGGGCCGAAGCTCGGCGTCTCGCCGCCGTAGGCCGCGCCGAGGTCGGAGGCCTCGCGCCGCGCCATCGCCGCGATCGCCTTGACGCAGGCGATCTTCATTTCCTCGTTGATGCCGGTGGCGCCGACGTCGATGGCGCCACGGAACAGGTAGGGGAAGCACAGCACGTTGTTGATCTGGTTCGGATAGTCCGAACGGCCGGTGCCGATGATCGCGTCCGGACGCACCGCCTTGGCTGCCTCCGGCGTGATCTCCGGATTCGGATTGGCCAGGGCGAAGATCACCGGCTGCGGCGCCATCGTCGCCACCATCTCCGGCTTGAGGATGCCGGCGGCCGACAGGCCGAGGAAGATGTCCGCGCCCTCGACGATCTCGGCCAGGGTGCGCTTGTCGGTATCGCGGGCGTAGCGCGCCTTGTCCGGGTCCAGGTCGGTGCGGCCGGTGTGGATCACGCCGTCGCGGTCCAGGGCCAGGATGTTCTCCGGCTTCAGGCCCAGCGAGACCAGCATGTTGACGCAGGAAATGCCGGCCGCGCCCATGCCGGTGGTGGCCAGCTTGACCTCTTCGATCTTCTTGCCGGTGACCACCAGCGCATTGAGCACGGCCGCGCCGACGATGATCGCGGTACCGTGCTGGTCGTCGTGGAACACCGGGATGTTCATGCGCTCGCGCAGCTTGCGCTCGACGATGAAGCACTCCGGTGCCTTGATGTCTTCCAGGTTGATGCCACCGAAGGTCGGCTCGAGGCTGGCGATGATGTCGACCAGCTTGTCCGGATCGTTCTCGTTGATCTCGATGTCGAACACGTCGATGCCGGCGAACTTCTGGAACAGCACGCCCTTGCCTTCCATCACCGGCTTGGATGCCAGCGGGCCGATGTTGCCCAGGCCCAGCACCGCGGTGCCGTTGCTGATCACCGCCACCAGGTTGCCGCGCGCGGTCAGTTCGCTGGCCTGTTTCGGATCGGCGACGATGGCCTCGCAGGCGAAGGCGACGCCCGGCGAATAGGCCAGGGAGAGATCGCGCTGGGTCAGCATGGGCTTGGTCGCGGAGACCTTGATCTTGCCCGGCGGCTGCTGGCGGTGATAGTCGAGGGCGGCCTGTTTGAAATCGTCGTTTGACATCGAGGGCTTCTTTTGTCGAAAGGCGCGGAGGCCCGGAATTCTACCCCCAGCCGCAGGAGCGGTCCTGTCTGGCGGCTGTCGCCACGGCCTTGGGGGCAGGAAAAAAGCAACGCGCCGGCAAGGCCGGCGCGTCGTGTGATGCAAGGGATCAGCGCGTGGCGAGCGGTTCGGCCGCCACCGCCGGCAGCGGCACGGCCTCGCCATCCAGCGCCAGGCGCAGGCGGTCGCGATCCAGCGCATTCTCCCAGCGCGAGACCACCACGGTGGCCACCGCATTGCCCATGAAGTTGGTCAGCGAGCGGCACTCGCTCATGAAGCGGTCCACGCCCAGGATCAACGCCATGCCGGCGACCGGCACTTCCGGCACCACCGCCAGCGTCGCCGCCAGGGTGATGAAGCCGGCGCCGGTCACACCGGCCGCGCCCTTGGAGCTGAGCATCGCCACCAGCAGCAGCGTGATCTGATGGCCCAGAGTGAGTTCGGTGTTGGTGGCCTGCGCAATGAACAGCGCCGCGAGCGTCATGTAGATGTTGGTGCCGTCGAGGTTGAACGAGTAACCGGTGGGCACCACCAGGCCGACCACCGACTTCTCGCACCCGGCGCGCTCCATCTTCTCCATCAGCGACGGCAGCGCCGATTCGGACGAGGACGTGCCCAGCACCAGCAACAGTTCCGTCTTGAGGTAGCGGATCAGCTTGAAGATCGAGAAGCCGCACAGATAGGCGACGGCGCCGAGGATCACCACCACGAACAGCAGCGAGGTGACGTAAAACGAACCGACCAGCCAGGCCAACTGCACCAGCGAGTGCAGGCCGTGCTCGCCGATGGTGTAGGCGATCGCGCCCAGCGCGCCGATCGGCGCGGCCTTCATCAGGATGTGCACCAGCTTGAACACCGGCGCGATCAACGCCTCCAGGACGTTCAGGACCGGCTTGCCGCGCTCGCCGACCATGGCCAGCGACACGCCGAACAGCACGGCGACGAACAGCACCTGCAGCACGTTGGTCCCGACCAGCTTGCCGTTGACCACCTGGTCGCCGGTGAACGCACCGATCAGCGAATTGGGGATGATGTCCATCAGGAAGCCGACCAGGGTCAGGTCGTGCGACTTCTGCACGTAGCTGGCGACCTTGCTCTGGTCCAGCGTGGCCAGGTTGACGTCCATGCCCGCGCCGGGCTGCACCACGTGCGCGACGATCATCCCCACCACCAGCGCCAGGGTGGAGAAGAACAGGAAGTACACCATCGCCTTGCCGAACACCCGGCCCACCGTCTTCAGGTGCGTCATGCCGGCGATGCCGGTGACGATGGTCAGGAAGATCACCGGCGCGATGATCATCTTCACCAGCTTGATGAAGGCATCGGCCAGCGGCTTGAGCTGCGTGGCGAACTGCGGCTCCAGATGGCCGAGCACGGCACCGATGACGATGGCCACCAGCACCTGGACGTAGGTATGCCGGTAGAACGGCACCGGCCGCGGCGCAGGGCTGGCCGGGGAAGTTGAGATATGCATCGAAGGCGCTCCGGGACGGTCCGCCCACCCGACGCGGGTCGCGGAATGCTGCCTTTGTACGCGTCGCCAGCGTCTAAGCAGATAACCTATTGGTACTAGGCCCGGCGCCGCGCCGTGTCGACGCGGTTACAGTGGCGCGGCAGGCTCACGGAAGGGCTAACGCAACGCCGCACGCAGACGCCGCCCCTCGCGGCCGATGGCGGCGTGGCCGCCATCGCAGCGCACGTCTTCAGGGGGAGACGGCGCCGCAGGACTGCAACATCGCCGTAAAGAACGGCCGGGCGCGTCCGCTATTGCATGCAGGGGGCATCACGTCCGGCACCGCGTCCGCATCGCAGCGGCCTCGCCGTTCGCGTGCGGTCCACCGCCGCACTGCCCGCGCCATCCATGGCACCACCAGCCCGGCCGGGGACTGCCGCGCCTTCATTCCTTACCGAGACGACTCCATCATGCGCCACACTCTCCTCTTCGCTGCGCTGGGCCTGACCGCCGCCGCTCCCGCCGTCGCCGCCAACGGTTTCGACGACTGGCCGACCAAGGTCGCCTTCAACGACGGCACCGAACTGGCCGTGACCGGCAACTACGCCTACGACTGGAACAACTTCTCCAACGACGACGGTCGCCTGGAGGACGACAATGCGTTCCGGCGCAAGGAGTTCGGCGCGACGCTGAAGAAGAAGGGCGTGTACGACGCGATGGTGTACTTCGACTTCCAGTCCAAGCTGTGGCTGGACGTGTTCTTCCGCTTCGAGACCAAGGCCCTGTTCGGCGCCGACTACGGCAAGGTGCGCCTGGGCTACATCAAGGTGCCGGTGGGCCTGGAAGGCGTGACCAGCTCGCGCGCGGACAGCTTCATGGAAGTGGCGCTGCCGGTGCAGGCCATCTACCAGGGCCGCCGTACCGGCGTGGAGTGGACCTTCGAGCGTCCGCAATACCTGCTGCAGGCCGGCGCCTACGGCGGCAAGGACCTGCAGGGCGACAACCCCGGCACCACCCAGGCGGTGCGCGGCGTGTGGACCCCGTTCAAGGCCGACGGCGACGTGCTGCACCTGGGCCTGGCGTACTCGCAGGAGAATCCGCGCGGCTACCACAACGGCCTGGACGTGAGCTTCAGCCCGCGCGCGCGCTTCCGTGCGCGTCCGGAAGCCGGCCTGACCGACGTGCGTCTGATCGATTCGGGCACGCTGGTCGACGTCGACCAGGTGCGCCGCACCGGCCTGGAAGCGATCTGGATCAAGGGACCGTTCTCGATGCAGGGCGAGGCGCTGCGCGCCGACGTGACCCGCGACAACGGCCGCCCCGACTACACCGCCGACGGCCAGTACGTGTTCGCCAGCTACGTGCTGACCGGCGAATCGCGGCCGTACAGCGCCGGCAACGTCGGCAACATCAAGCCGGCCAACGCCTACGGCGCGGTCGAGCTGCTGGCGCGCTACAGCCGCCTGGACCTGGACGACGGCACGGTGCTCGGCGGCCGCCAGCACGACTGGACCTTCGGCGCCAACTGGTACCTGACCAGCCACTTCAAGTTCCAGGTCAACTACGTGCGCGCCGATGCCGAACGCGCCGGCGTGCACGTCAAGCCGAACTCGCTGGACGTCCGCGCCCAGGTCCAGTTCTGAGCCAGCGCACGCCGGCCGATCCGAGGCGATCGGCCGGCGTGCACCCCGCTGCGCCAGCCGCAAAGGCTGCGCAGCGAGCCGCAGGAGGGGCGTCGGCGATGCCAAGGCCCCTTGGGTGATGCGGCCTCGGCGCCCACAGCGTGTTTGCGGCACATCCGCAAGACGACACCGGCGACGTTCCCTGATGCGATCGCCGTTGCACCTGCCGGCGGTTTCGGTTCGTTGGCGGTCCGCGACGCCCGCCATCTCCGCCGCATGCCGCAAACGGCAGCGCACCCTCTAAGCTGATGCGGTCCCGGTCGCCGCGTTCTTCCGCATGCCCTCGCTCCTGCGCCATCGTCGCCTGATCCTGCTGCTGGTCGTCATCGTCGGCGGCATGGTGCTGGCGATGCTGTCGGCGCAGCACGTCGCCGAACAGCGCGCATTGCGCGCAGAGAGCGTGCAACTGCGGCAACAGCTGGAGCTGTATGCGCAGACGCTGCAGCAGCGCATCGACCGCTACCGTACCCTGCCGCAGGTGCTGGCGCTGGATCCGGAACTGCGCGACGCCCTGACCCATCCGCTGGACGCAGCCACCCAGCAGCAGTTGAACCTGAAGCTGGAGCGCGCCAACGACGTCACCCGCTCCTCGACCCTGACCCTGATCGACGCCAACGGCGTGGCCCTGGCCGCCAGCAACTGGCGCCTGGCCAGCAGCAACGTCGGCGCCGACTACAGCTTCCGCCCGTATGTGAAGCAGGCATTGGCGCAGGGCAAGGGCCGCTTCTACGGCATCGGCATGACCACCGGCGTGCCCGGCTACTTCCTCTCGCAGGCGATCCTCGACGCACGCGGGCGCCCGCTCGGGGTGATCGTGATCAAGATCGAACTGGCTGCACTGGAGCACGAATGGCTGCGCGTGCCCGACGTAGTGCTGGTCAGCGACGGCCATGGCGTGGTGTTCCTGTCCAGCCGCGACGTCTGGCGCTATCGCCAGTTGCAACCGCTCAGCGCGCACGAGCGCGACGAATTGCTGGCCACCCGCCAGTACGCGCAGCAGACGCTGCTGCCGGCGCGACGGCGGGTGCTGGAGACGCTGGACGACGGCGGCCAGGTGATGCGCATCGACATGCCCGCACAACCCACTCCACTGCTGTGGCAGAGCATGGCGCTGCCGGAAGGCGGCTGGCGCCTGCACCTGCTGCACGACGTCGGCGGCAGCCGCGCGGCCGGCCGCGCCGCCGCGCTGGCCGCGGCCGGCATCTGGCTGGCGCTGTCGTTCCTGGGCCTGCTGTTCCAGCAGCGCCAGCGCCTGGCGCGGCTGCGCCAGCGCAGCCGGCGCGAACTGGAGGCGTTGCTGCAGCAGCATGCGCAGGAGCTGCGCACCGCCCAGGACGGTATCGTGCAGGCCGCGCAGCAGGCCGACACCGGCCTCAGCCGCAGCCTGGAGCACCTGCCGCAGGGCGTGGTGATCATCGATGCGCAACTGCGCCTGGTGGCGTGGAATTCACGCTATCTGGAGATCTTCCGCTTCCCGCCGGAACTGATCCGGGTCGGGCGCCCGATCGAGGATGTGTTCCGCTACAACGCACGCCGCGGCCTGCTCGGCCCCGGCCCGGTGGAAGCGGCGATCCAGCGCCGCCTGGACCACCTGCGCAGCGGCCGTCCGCACATGCGCGAGAGCGAGAAGGACGACGGCACGGTGCTGGAGATCCGCGGCAATCCGCTGCCCGACGGCGGTTTCGTCACCAGCTACGCCGACATCACCAGCTACAAGAACGCCGCGCGCGAACTGCGCTCGCTGGCCGACGCGCTGGAGCATCGCGTCGCCGAACGCACCCACGACCTGGCCGAGGCCAAGCGCGAGGCCGAGAACGCCAACCGCTACAAGACCCGCTTCGTGGCCTCGGCGGTGCACGACCTGCTGCAGCCGCTCAACGCCGCGCGCATGTTCGTCTCGGCGCTGCGCGGCAAGTTGCACGAGGCCGATGCGCGGCAGATCGCCGACCATGTCGACAACGCGCTGGCGGCGCAGGACGCGATCCTCAACAGCCTGCTGGACATCTCGCGACTGGAAGCGGGCACGTTGAAGACCCAGGTGCAGGACCTGGCGCTGGACCCGCTGCTGCAGACCCTGGCACGCGAGTTCGGCATCGTCGCCGAAGGCCGTGGGCTGCGCCTGGACTACGTACCGACCCGCGCCACCGTGCGCAGCGACGCGACCCTGCTGCGGCGCATCCTGCAGAACTTCCTCTCCAACGCGGTGCGCTACACCCCGCGCGGACGGGTGCTGCTGGGTTGCCGGCGCGACGGTGCGCAGTTGCGCATCGAAGTGCACGATCAGGGACCGGGTATTCCCGACGCCCTGCAGCAGGAGATCTTCGAGGAATTCCGCCGACTTGGCGACGGCGTCGCCAACGACCGCGGCGCCGGCCTCGGCCTGGCGATCGTGGAGCGCATCGGCCGCCTGCTCGGCCATCGTATCGGCCTGCGCTCGCAGTTGGGCCGCGGCAGCGTGTTCTCGGTGACCGTGCCGCTGGGCGATGCCGCCGCGGCGCAACGCCAGATGCCGGCGGCGATGGCCAGCGACACCGGCGACGACCCGATCCTGCATGGCTGCCGGGTCTGGTGCATCGACGACGACCCGCGCGTCTGCGAGGCCAGCCGGACCCTGCTGACGCGCTGGGCCTGCCAGGTGGAACTGGCCGCCGGCCCGGACCAGGCGCTGGCCGCAGCGCAGCCGGCACAGGCGCCGGAACTGGTATTGCTGGACGTGCGCATGGGCGACTGCCACGGCCCGACCCTGTTCGCGCAGCTGTGCGCAGGCTGGCAGGCCGAGCCGCGGGTGATCCTGGTCACCGCCGAAGCCGATCCGGCGCTGCGCACCCTGGCGCAGGAACGCGGCTGGGGCTTCCTGGCCAAACCGGTCCGCGCGCCAGCCCTGCGCGCACTGATGACGCAGATGTTGCTGCGACGTGGGTGAGGCGTGTGAGCGGTTTATCAGGCTTGGGGAATGTGGATCTTTGGCCGCCGTACCCTCATCCGCCCCTGCGGGGCACCTTCTCCCGAAGGGAGAAGGAAAGCGCTTAGCCCCTCTCCCGCCGGGAGAGGGGTTGGGGTGAGGGTACGGGCGCGCAGCGATGCCTCTACCACTCGCGCGGCGCGATCAGTTCCTCGACGTCGGCGTCTTCGAAACCATAGGCCTTGGCGATGTGCAGGAAATCCACGCCGATGTTCTCGCTTGCGGCGGTCTCGATCTCGCTGTCGTGGGCCTCGAACTCCAACGCCAGCTTGTTGAACTCTTCGGTGGCGGCATGGGTGAGCCGGTACAGCGCCGGCAGGTCCGCCGGTGCCTGCGCCTCGATCGCCTCGCACAACCGCAGCAGGATCTTCTGTCCCTTGCCGACCAGCGACGGGGGGAAGTAGTCGTCGTCCAGCATCTCCTGCAGGAACGGATAGTGGGCGGTCTGCTCGTTGCGGAGGGTCGTGGTGGGCATGGTCCGGTGGTCTCCGCCCGCGGGGGGCGCGGGCATCGGCGCATAGCATCGCGTATCCGGGCGCCGCAGAAAACGCCCCCCGCCGGCGCCCGGTTCAGGCCTCGCCTTCCGGCTCCAGCGCCTTCACCAGCACCGCGGCCTGGGTGCGGCTGTGGCATTCGAGCTTCTTCAGGATCGCGGTCACGTGGACCTTGACGGTGTTCTCGGCCAGGCCCAGTTCGTAGGCGATCTGCTTGTTGAGCAGACCATCGGCCAGGCACAGCAGCACCCGGAACTGCTGCGGGGTCAGTTGCGCCAGGCGCGCCGCCAACTGCGCGTCGGCCTCCGACCGCGCCGCGGTCAGCGGTGGGAACCAGGTGCCGCCGTCGAGCACCGCCGCCACCGCAATGCCGATGGTCTCGGCCGGCGAGGACTTGGGAATGAAGCCGGCCGCGCCGAACTGCTGCGCGCGGCGGATCACCCGCGGATGGTCGTTGGAGGAAATCACCACCACCGGCACGTCCGGGCGCTCGCCGCGCACGTGCAGCAGGGCCGAGAAGCCGCGCGCGCCGGGCATGGCCAGATCCAGCAGGATCAGGTCGGCGTCGGCCTGCGCGGCCAGCGCGGCGTCCAGGGTGCCAGCGCTGGCCGCCTCCACCACCAGGGCGCGCGGCAAGGCCTGGCGCAACGCGTGCAGCACGGCGGCGCGGAACAGCGGGTGGTCGTCGGCGACCAGGATCGTCGGGGCATCCATGGGCGTGAAGGCGGCTGGCATGACGCTGCAACGCGGCGTCGGGTGGGCGCGGACAACGCGCAGGACCCGCAGTGTACGTGCGTGGCCGCTGGATGCCGAGTGCGCGAGACCCGATCGGGCGGCGGCGGGTTGCCCGAGACCGGCGTGCCGGGTGCCTGCGGAGAAACTCGTGCAGGACGCCGCGCACAACACCGCCACGCCGCGCATTGGCGCTCCGCAGCGCGCAGCAAGGCGTCCTCGGCCGCGCATTCAAGGCCGGCCCCACCATGGCCGATAACACGGCGTGATCGTCTCGTTCTCCAATCTGCTGGGCCGCCTGCCGCTGGCCGCGTCCTGCCTCATCGTGTGCCTGGCGCTCGCGCCGGACGTGTCCGCGGCCGCCACCGCAAGCGACGACGACCTGCCCAGCAGCCTGGAGCACTTCGGCCTGGACGAGGGCCTGTCGCAGCTGTCGATCAACGCCCTGCAGAGCGACGACCAGGGCTTCCTGTGGGTCGGCACGCAGGAAGGCCTGAACCGCTTCGACGGGCATCTGTTCCGCGCCTACCGGCGCGAACTCGGCAGCGACAGCCGGCAGAGCCTGCTCAGCAGCAGCATCGACAGCATCGGCTTCGAGCCGCGCGGCACCCGCCTGTGGCTGGGCACCAACGACGCCGGCCTGGAAGTGATCGAGCTGGCCACCTGGCAACACCACCGTCTCGACGCGAAGCAGGGCCTGTCGCACAACCGCGTCACCCAGATCCTGATCGATCCGCAGGGCGGCGCATGGCTGGGCACCGAACGCGGCATGGACCGGGTCGAGGCCGACCTGCAGCGGGCGCGCCCGCTGGGCGGCGATGCGCCGGTGGTGGGCCTGACCTGGATGCCGGACGGCAAGCAACCAGTGGCACTGGACCGGCAATGCCGGCTGTGGCGGCTGGGCCGCGACGCGCGCGAGGAACTGCCGGCACCGCGCGGCATCGACGAATGCGTAGGCCTGCAGTCCGGCCCGGAAGGGCTGTGGCTGGCGTCGGCGAGCGGCGGCCTGTTCCAGCTCGATGCGCAGGGCGCGGTGCTGGCGCACTGGACGCCAGCGCAGTTGGCCACCGGCGGCAGCGACCTCAGCGCGCTGATCCGGCTGCACGACGGCCGCGTACTGGTCGGCACCACCAATGCCACGGTGACGCAACTGGACAGCGCGCAGCATGCGCCGCAGCGGCTGAGCTTCGACATGCCGCCCAACAGCGCCATCATCCGTTTCTACCAGGCGCCCGACGGCACTTGGTGGATCGGCACCTACACCGGCGGGCTGTACCGGGTGCGTCCGTTGTCGGCGGTGATCCGCAACGACGAGGAGCGCGTCAGCGACACCCATGCGTGGCCCAGCAGCAGCGTGCGCAGCATCTGGCGCGACGGCGAGCGCATGCTGATCGGCACCGACCAGGGCCTGCTGCTGCGCGACAGCAGCCGTGCCGCCTGGCAGCTGGTGCCCGGGCTGGCCAGCCAAGCGATCCGCAGCATCGCCGCCGACCGCGACGGCTGGTGGCTGGGCACGCGCCAGGGGCTGTGGCGCCTGGACCGCAACGGCACAGTGCGGCGCCTGGGCGGGCTGGCCGACGAGCACGTCAACGATCTGCTGCTGGAAGGCGACACGCTATGGGTGGCCACCCGCCGCGGCCTGACCCGCGTGGTCGATGGGCGCGTGCGCAACGATCCGCGCTGGGCACCCCTGAGCGGGCACACCCTGACCCGGGTCTACCGCGACAGCGAAGACACGCTGTGGATCGGCTGCAACGACTGCGGCGTGTGGCGCATGCGCAGCGGCCGTCCCGCCGAGCCCTACCGCCCGCGCGGCAGCACCCTGTACCCGTCGGTGTGGTCGCTGTACGAACACGACGGCGTGCTGTGGGTGGGCACCTTCTCCGGCGGGCTGTACGGCATCGACCTCAAGCGCGACGTGGCGCTGCGCTACAGCGACCGCGAGGGGCTCAGCAGCAACGTCATCTACACGATCCTGCCGGATCCGCAGGGGCGGCTGTGGCTCAGCACCAACAACGGCCTGAGCGTGCTGGATCCGCGCACGCGCATCGTGCAGAGCCTGGGCCGCCGCGACGGCCTGCAGAACCAGGAGTACAACAGCGGCCGCGGCTACCGCGACGCGCACGGCCTGCTGTATTTCGGCGGCACCCAGGGCGTGGACGTGATCGATCCCACGCGCCTGCCGCTGCGTAGCCCGCAGGCGCGCGCAGTACTCACCGACCTGCGCATCCTCAATGCCGGCGAGGACCGCGACGGCAGCGAGAACCAGACCGAGAGCGACGTGGTCTACGCGCAGCGCATTGCCCTGGACCATCGCGACAACGTGTTCACCATCGGCATGACCGCGATCGACTTCGCCGCCCCGGGCACCGCGCGCCTGCGCTACCGCGTCGACGGGTTGCAGAAGGGCTGGGTATACCCGCAGACCGCGCACAGCGACTTCTCGGTCAGCCACCTGCCACCGGACCGCTACACGCTGGTGGTGGAAGCGGCCGGGCGCGACGGCCAGTTCGGTGGCGCGCGGCGGCTGCAGATCGAGGTGCTGCCGCCGCCGTGGCGGCATCCGCTGGCCTACGCCGGCTACGTCGTGCTGGGCCTGGCGCTGCTCGGCCTGGCGCTGCAGCGGGTGCGGCACACGGTCAACCGCGAGCGCGACATGGTGGAACTGCTCAACCTGACCGTGGCCGAGCGCACCCGCCAGCTCGAACGCGCCAACCAGCAGTTGCTGCAGAGCAATGCGCGCCTGCAGGCGGCCACACGCCTGGATCCGCTGACCCAGGTCGCCAACCGCCGCGAGCTGCAGGACTGGCTGGCGCGCGAATGCCCGGCCCTGCTGGCGGCGCTGGACGAAGGCGGCAGTGCCGATGCGCTGTACTTCTTCATGATCGACGTGGACAACTTCAAGCGCATCAACGACGACTACGGCCACCAGGCCGGCGACGCCGCGCTGGTGCACTGCGCCGATCGCCTGCGCGGACTGTGCGGCGAACGCGACCTGCTGGTGCGCTGGGGCGGCGAGGAGTTCCTGCTGGTCACCCGCCTGCCGCGCGAAGACGTCGCCAGCGACCTGGCCGAACGCCTGCGTGCGGCGGTGGCGACGCAGCGCTTCGCGCTGACCGAGCGCGAACTGACCCTGACCTGCTCCATCGGCTTCGCGCCGTGGCCGTTCGTCGCCGCGTGGCCGGCGCTGGGCGACTGGGAACAGAGCGTGGGCCTGGCCGACCGTTGCCTCTACGCCGCCAAGGGCGCCGGCAAGGACGCCTGGGTGGGACTGGCGCCGGGCGCGGCGCCGGACCGGCCGCGCCTGCACGCGCTGCTGGCCGGCGGCGCACCGGAAGAACTGGGCGACAGCGTACGCGTGCTGTGTTCGCCCGGGCGCCAGCCGCGCTTCGCGCGCTGAGCGACGCCGGCGCGGCGGCTCAGCGCGGCGGCGCCTGCTGCATGCTGCTGCGCCAGGCGTCCAGGAACTGACGTCGCTTCAGCGCATCCAGGTACACCAGCAACCCGGGCCCGAGCGCGATCGGGCGGAACGCCGACGCAGCGGCCGGCCCGCCCTGCGCCGCCACGCCCGGCTGCGGCAGAATCGGCTGCAGCCGCGCCTCGCGCGACAGCCCCTGCTGCCCGCGCGGCGACAGCAGGTAATCCAGGAAACGACGCGCCTCGGCCGCGTGCGGGCTGTCGCGTGGGATCACCGCGGTGCGCAGCGCGACCAGGGTGTAGTCCTCCGGCTGCACGATCGCCAGCGGCGCGCCGGCATCGATGCGCGCCTGCGCGTACGAACCCAGCACGTTGTAGGCCAGCAGCAGGTCGCCGCGCGCGACCTTGTCCAGCAACACGCCGGTGCGTTCTTCCAGCACCACCTGGTTGTCGCCCATCGCCGCCAGCAACGCGCCGGCCATGCTGCCGAGCTGGCTGTCCTGGGTCGCGAACAGGTAGCCCACGCCGCTGCGCTCCACGTCGTAGGTGCCGATACGCCCACGCAGCGGCGAGCCCGGCGCGCGCAGCAGTTCCAGCAGCCGGCGGCGGGTGCCCGGCACCTGCGCGGCCGGCAGCCGCGCGGTGTTGTAGACGATCGCCACCGGCTCGTAGCTGATGCCGAAGACCTCGTGCCGCCACTGCGCCCACGCCGGCAGCGCCTCGGTCTGCGGCGAGCGGTGCGCCAGTGCGTGACCGTCGTTCACCAGCTTGGTCTGCAGATCCATGCTGGCGCTGATCAGCAGATCGGCGCAGCGCGGGCCAGGGACTGGATGCAGGTAGCGCCGGTAGATATCGCCGGCGATCACGTCCTGGTACACCACCTCGGTGTGCGGATGCAGGCGCTGGTAGTCGCCGATCACCGCGGCGAACACCTCGATGTCGGTCGAACCTTGGATGCACAGTTGCGCGGTGGCCGTGCCCTGCGCCGGGAAGCGGCGCACGTCGCCGGGCGCGGCCAGCGCGGCATTGGCAAGCAGCGCGGTCAGCAGCAGCGGCAGACCGCGCAGCAGTGCGGGCAGGATCATGGATGCAACCTCGGCAGGTGCAGGCTGGCGATCAGACCGCCGCCCACGCGATTGGACAGGTCGATGCGCCCGCCATGGGCCTCGACCACGCGCTTGACGATCGCCAGGCCCAGCCCGGCGCCGCCGGCGGCCGCACCCTCGCCGCGCACGAAACGTTCGAACACGCGTTCGGCTTCGGCGGCGGCGATGCCCGGGCCATGGTCGGCCACGGTCACCACGCAATCGCGCGCGCTGCAGGTCAGCGCCACCTGCAGCGGGCCATCGCCGCCGTACTTGCAGGCATTGTCGATCAGATTCTTGATCGCCTCGCGCAACAGCAGCGCATCGCCGCGCACCAGCGCCGGTTCGCTGGCGACGGCCAGTTGCACGCGTGGCCGCGGCGCGGCCTGCGGCACGGCCTCGTGCAGCGCCTGGTGCAACACCTCGGCCAGGTCGACGCTGGCGTAGCGCTGCAGGTTCGAACGGTGGATCACGCTGGCGTCGCTGAGCAACTGGTTGAGCAGGCGGCTCATGTGCGTGGCATTGCGCTCGATCGCCTCCAGGCTGCGACGCATCTCGTGCGGGTCGTCCTCGTCCAGCGCCAGTTGCGCCTGCGCACGCAGCGCCGCCAGCGGCGTGCGCATCTGGTGCGCGGCCTCGGCCATGAACGCACGCAGGGTCTCGTTGCTGCCGGCCAGGCGCGCCATGAAGCGGTTCAGCGCCGCCACCATCTGCTGCATCTCCTGCGGCGCCGTCGCGGCCACCGGCTTCAGTTCGGACGGTTCGCGCCGCGACAGTTCGCGCTCCAGCGTGCGCAGCGGCCGCAGCGCACGCGATACGCCCAGCCACACCAGCGCCAAGGCCAGCAGCGACAACAGCGCGATCGCCACCAGCGCATGCAGCACCACGTCCTGCGCCAGCGCCTCGCGGGCGCGCCGGGTCTGCCCCACCTGCACCCACACCTGGTCCTGCGCCGCCGCCGAGGACACCCGCCGCGACACCACCGCGAAGCGCACCGGCTCGCCGCTGTAGACCGCATCGAACAAGCGCGGCGGCGCGCTCGCGCGCGGCAGCGACGGCGCCGCCGGCAGGTCGTCGTAGCCGGTGATGGTGCGCCCGCGCGCATCGAACACGCGGTAGAACACCCGGTCCTCCGGCGCCATCGCCAGCAGGTCCAGCGCCGCATACGGCAGGTCCACCTGCCACTGGCCGCCGGCCAGCGCCACCGAATCGACGATGGACAGCGCCGAGGACACCAGCAGGTGGTCGTAGGAACGGTTGGCGGCACGCTGGCCGTAATCGCGGGCGACGAAGAACAGCGCCACCGCGCCGAGCAGCGACAGCGCGCCCAGGGAACGCAGCAGCGTGCGCCGGATCGATGGCGCCGGCGGCGCGGCCTCAGCCATCGGCGTCCGCTGCCGCCTGGTCCGGCGGCGACGCGGCCGCCTCCAGCTTGTAGCCGACGCCGCGCACGGTGACGATGCGCAGCGGCGCGGCGGCCAGCTTCTTGCGCAAGCGCCCGACGTACAGTTCGATCGCGTTCGGCCCGGCCTCGTCGTCGAAGCCGAACAGGCCGTTGCCGATCTCGTCCTTGCCCACCACCTGGCCGAGCCGGCCGATCAGGATCTCCAGCAGCCGATACTCGCGGTTGGGCAGTTCGATCGGCGTGCCGTCCAGGCTGACGCTGTGCGCGGCGTTGTCGAAGGCGAAACCGCCGAGCTGCACCACCTCGCTGGCCTGGCCGCGATTGCGCCGCAGCAACACCCGGCAGCGCGCCTCGAACTCGCGAAAGTCGAACGGCTTGCCCAGGTAATCGTCGGCACCCACGTCCAGCGCCTGCACCCGATCCTCGATGCCGTCGCGTGCGGTCAGCATCAGCACCGGCGTGGTATCGCCGCGCTCGCGCAGACCGGCCAGCACCCGCAGCCCATCCAGCCCGGGCAGGCCGATGTCCAGCACCACCAGATCGAAGCGCTGGTAGCGCAGCACCCCGGCCGCACTCAGCCCATCGCGCTGCCAATCCACCGCATGCCCGCTGCGGCGCATGCGCCGCACGATCGCATCGGCGAGATCGGCGTTGTCTTCTACCAGGAGCAGGCGCATTGGAGGCCGGGAATGGTGAATCGGGAATGGGGAATGGAAACAGCAACGGCAGAAGCCTAGCGCATCCAGGAACGTGCTTTTTCGATTCCCCATTCTCGATTCCCGATTCCCCACCGCCGACAGGTCGTTGACAGCTACCTCCGACTAGGCTGCGTCCATGCCGGTCCGCGGCCGTTGCGGGCGGACCGATCCAATCGCTGCGACACGCACCTGGGAGGGGACGTGGAACTGAAGACTCTGACATGGGGCAGCGCCTGCGCGTTGCTGTGCCTGGCCGGATCGGCGCACGCCGCCAGCGACGACAACGGCCCGGTGACCGCCGAACTCGGCGGGCGCCTGCACTGGGATTTCGCCCACTTCGACAACGACCGGCGCGGCACGCCCAATCCCGACGACACCGAGATCCGCCGCTTGTGGCTGGACGTGTCCGGCAAGGTCTTCGGCTTCGGCTACAAGGTCGAAGGCGATTTCGCCGGGCTGCAGGACGACTTCAACGGCAAGGGCATCGAGGCCAAGGACGTCTACCTCACCCGCAAATTCGATGCCGGCACGCTCACTGTGGGCCAGTTCAAGCAGTACTTCACGCTCGACGACCGCACCGGCTCCAACTTCGGCCAGTTCCTGGAGCGCAGCGGCGCAGCCAGTACGCTGGCGCCGCTGTACCGCAAGGCGGTGTCGTGGCAGGCCGCGGGCACCGACTACACCTGGGCGGCCAGCGTCTACAGCCTGCAGAGCATCGACGTCTCCAACGTCCGCGGCCAAGCGTTCGGCGGCCGCGGCACCTGGGCGCCGGGCGCGCGCGACGGCGACGTGCTGCACCTGGGCCTGTCGCTGGCGCACGAGCACTACGACCATCCCGGTGCCGGCGGCGCGCCGGCGCTGAGCATCCGCCCGCGCCCGGCCGGGCACCTGTCCGACGACAGCCGCGTCACCCTGGCGCGCTTCGCCGACGGCCGCGACACCGACGTGGACAAGTGGTCGCTGGAATACGCGCAGGTGCGCGGGCCGCTGTCGTGGC
This sequence comes from uncultured Xanthomonas sp., assembly GCF_964278005.1. NCBI lineage: Bacteria > Pseudomonadati > Pseudomonadota > Gammaproteobacteria > Lysobacterales > Lysobacteraceae > Xanthomonas > uncultured Xanthomonas sp. The sequence goes on along the minus strand of NZ_CAXYKF010000023.1, from coordinate 489,639 downwards.
AGGGCGAATTCAGCGGCGGGCTGTTCGACGACGGCGCGCAGCGCGCCGACGTGATGGCGGCCTACGGCTTCGTCAGTTGGTTCGCCACCGGCGAATCGCGCCGCTACGACAGCAAGACCGGGCGTTTCACCCGCATCAGGCAGGTCAATCACAACTACGGCGCCTTCGAGCTGGCGCTGCGCTACGACCGCATGTGGGGCGCGCAGCACCGCGACGGGCAACCCGATCTGCTCGACGCCTCCACCGCCTCGTGGACGCTCGCCGGCAACTGGTACCTCAAGCCGAACCTGCGGCTGATGCTCAACCTGATCGACAGCCGCAACCGCGATCACCTGGCCGGCGTGACGCTGGATCACACCAGGGCGATCACCGGGCGCTTTCAGTATGACTTCTGAGTGCCGGGATTGGGGAATGGGGATTCGGGATTCGCAACGGCGGGATCGTGCGATGTGACGTCTGGTCGGCCTCTTTTCGGATCCTTGATGCGGGGTCCATCTTCTTTCATGCACTGCCCTGAGGAACTTCCATGCTGACCGCGCTCGGTTTCGGAATGGTCATTACCTTCATGTACCTGATCATGAGCAAGCGGCTGTCGCCGCTGGTCGCGCTGATCATCGTCCCGATCGCGTTCGCGCTGGCCGGCGGCTTCGGCACCGGCATCAACGAGATGATGCTGGAGGGGATCAAGAAGATCGCGCCCACCGGCGTCATGCTGATGTTCGCGATCCTGTACTTCGGGGTGATGATCGACGCCGGCCTGTTCGATCCGCTGGTGCGGCGCATCCTGCGCCTGGTCAAGGGCGACCCGATGAAGATCGTGGTCGGCACCGCGGTGCTGGCGCTGCTGATCTCGCTCGACGGCGACGGCTCCACCACCTACATGATCACCGTCTCGGCGATGCTGCCGCTGTACCGGCGGCTGGGCATGAACGCGCTGAACATGACCTGCGTGACCATCCTCGCCGGCGGGGTGATGAACCTGACGCCGTGGGGCGGCCCGACCGCACGCGCGGCCACCGCGCTGCACGTGGACCCGGCCGACGTGTTCGTGCCGCTGGTGCCGGCGATGGCGCTGGCGATCGTCGGCATCCTGCTGCTGGCCTGGTACCTGGGTATGAAGGAACGCCGCCGCCTCGGCGTGGTGACGCTGCCCGGCGATGCCTGGATGGACGGCAGCGTGGCCGACGACGGCGAGGCGCTGCCCACCGTGGAGGATGCCGAGGACATCAAGCGGCCGCGGCTGCTGTGGGTGAACCTGGCGCTGACCCTGGCGCTGATGGCGGCGCTGGTGATCGGCGTGCTGCCGATGCCGGTGCTGTTCATGATCGGCTTCGCCCTGGCGCTGCTGATCAACTACCCGAACCTGGCCGAGCAGCGCCGGCGCCTGGTCAACCATGCCGGCAACGTGCTGTCGGTGGTGTCGCTGATCTTCGCCGCGGGCGTGTTCACCGGCATCCTCTCCAACACCGGCATGGTCGAGGCGATGTCGCGCAGCTTCCTGGCGGTGATCCCCGACGCATGGGGGCCGTACCTGGCGGTGATCACCGCACTGGCGAGCATGCCCTTCACCTTCTTCATGTCCAACGACGCCTTCTACTTCGGCGTGCTGCCGATCCTGTCCGACGCCGCCAGCCACTACGGCATCACCCCGGTGGAAATGGCCCGCGCCTCGCTGGCCGGGCAGCCGGTGCACCTGCTCAGCCCACTGGTGCCCTCCACCTACCTGCTGGTCGGCCTGGCCAAGGTCGACTTCGCCGACCACCAGCGCTTCACCCTGAAGTGGGCGGTACTGGTGTCGTTGGTGTTGATGGGTGGCAGCTTGTTGTTCGCACTGTATCCGTTGGCCGCTTGAGCGCTGCCGGGAATGGGGAATCGAGAATCGGGAATCGCAAGAGCGGCCCCGCTTCCCACCATTCCCGATTCCCCACTCCCCATTCCCAACTCCGAAGGAGTTAAGCCATGACCCTCCGCATCGCCTACGTCACCAGCGGCATGGGCAGCATCGGCACCGCGATCTGCCAGAAGCTGGCGCGCAACGGCCATACCGTGGTCGCCGGCTGCGGGCCGGACTCGCCGCGCAAGTCGGCGTGGCTGCGCGAGCAGCGCGAGCTCGGCTTCGACTTCATCGCCTCCGAGGGCAACGCCACCGACTGGGATTCGACGGTGGCGGCGTTCGCCAAGGTCAAGGCCGAGGTCGGCGAGATCGACGTGCTGGTCAACAACGCCGGCGGCAGCCGCGACATGCTGTTCCGGCAGATGGGCCGCGAGGACTGGCAGGCGGTGATCGCCAGCAACCTGCATGCGCTGTTCAACATCACCAAGCAGGTGGTGGACGGCATGACCGCGCGCGGCTGGGGCCGTATCGTCAACATCGGCGCGGTCAGCGCGCAGAAGGGTCAGATCGGGCAGATCAACTACGCCACCGCCAAGGCGGCGATGCAGGGCTTCAGCCGCGCGCTGGCGCAGGAAGTGGCCTCGCGCGGCGTCACCGTCAACACGGTGTCACCCGGCTACATCGCCAGCGCGGCGATCAGCGGCTTCCCGCCGGACGTGCTCGATCGTCTCGCCAGTTCGGTGCCGCTGCGCCGGCTCGGCAAGCCCGAGGAAGTGGCGGCGCTGTGCGCCTGGCTGGCCTCGGACGAGGCCGCCTACGTCACCGGCGCCGACTACGCGGTCAACGGCGGCCTGCACATGGCCTAGCGCCTCGCCTGCCCCGCATGGCGCCACGGTTGCGCGTGCATGCAGCGGAGACGCGGGACGTGGACCTGCGCTCGACCGCGGCGGATGCGCCCGCGCGCAGCCGCCGGATTCGGCAGGCAGGCACGCCGCGGCACTGCAGCCGCGGCGTGCAAAGCGCCGCGACGCCCGCCTGGCATACACTGCCGGTTCCGCTTCGTCCGTCGCGCCCGCTCCGCATGTCCGACAAACCCGAACCCGGCGCGCCCGCCGCGCGCCTGCAGATGGCCGACATCGCGCGCATGGCCGGCGTCTCCGAATCCACGGTGTCGCGTGCGCTGGCCGACAACCCGGTGGTCGCCGAACGCACCCGCGCCTATATCAAGCAACTCGCCCGCGACGCCGGCTACCGGGTCGATCCGGTCGCGCGCAGCCTGCGCTCGCGCCGCTCCAACATCGTCTGCGTGGCGGTGCCGCTGATGCACGCGCACGAGCAGCCGCTGTCGGACCCGTTCATGATGACCATGCTGGCGCTGCTGGCCGACGCGCTGACCGCGCGCGGCTACAGCATGCTGCTGTCCAAGCTGGACCAGCACCAGGACCACTGGGTCGAGGACCTGGCACGCAACAGCCGCGCCGACGGCGTCATCATGCTCGGCCAGAGCCACGAGCACGCCTCGCTCGACGCCGCCGCGCGCGGCGGCCTGCCGATGCTGGTGTGGGGCAGCCGCATCGACGGCCAGGCCTATGCCAGCGTGGGCAGCGACAACCTGCGCGGCGGCGAACTGGCCACCGCACACCTGATCGAACATGGCCGCCGGCGCATCGCCTTCCTCGGCGACGAGCAGTTGCCGGAAGTGGCGCCGCGCTTCGCCGGCTACCGGCGCATGCTCGACGCGCACGGCCTGACGTTCGACCCGCGGCTGCACGCGCGCAGCCACTTCCTCAGCGAGGACGCCTACCGCCTGACCCGCGCGATGCTGAAGAAGACCGATCCGCCGGATGCGGTGTTTGCCGCCTCCGACGTGATCGCCCTGGGCGCGATCCGCGCCCTCATCGAAGCCGGCCACCGCGTGCCGCAGGACATCGCCCTGGTCGGCTTCGACGACATCCCCCTGGCCGCCTACAGCCAGCCACCGCTGACCACCGTGCGCCAGGACCTGGCCCAGGCCGCCACCCTGCTGGTGGACGGCGTGCTGAACCTGATCGCCGGCACGCCGGTGGAATCGGTGGAGCTGCCGGTGAGTCTGGTCGTGCGGGAGTCGGCCTGAGGGCTGGGAATGGGGAGTCGGGAATAGGGAATCGGAAAAGCGTTGGTCGCGCGCTGACGCTGAGTCAGCTGGCCTAGGGCTCTACATTCGAATTAGGGAGTTGGGGAGATCGGTCAGCACGCGGAGTTTCAGCGCACGATGCCGCGCTTTTCCGATTCCCCATTCCCGGTTCCCCATTCCCGACGCTTCACCAACACCATCGCCACCGCCGCCGCCAGCATCAGCGCGCCGGCCAGGCGAATGACGTTGCGCGGGTCGCCCTGCAGCAGGCGGTCGTAGTACAGCGGCAGGGTCACGATCTGGATCAGCATCGGCAGCACGATGAACAGGTTGAACAAGCCCATGTACACGCCGGTGCGCTCGGGCGGGATGCTGTTGGCCAGCATCAGGTAGGGATTGCCCATCATGCTGGCCCAGGCCAGGCCGATGCCGAGCATCGGCAGCAGCAGCAGCCAGCGATCGTGGATCGACGGCAGCACGCACATGCCGATGCCGGCGGCGACCAGGCAGGCGGCGTGGGTGGCCTTGGGGCCGAACCGCCGCGCCACCGGCACCATCGCGAACGCGGCCAGGAAGGCGACGAAGTTGTAGAAGCCGCCGATCTGCCCGTTGACCAGGCCGGCCTCGCGGAAGCCATGCGAATCGGCCGCGGTGGTGCCGAACAGCGTGGTCGACAGCGACAGCACGATGTACTGCCAGTAGCAGAACATCGCATACCACTGGAACAGCATCACCGGCGCCATCTGCCGCATCGTCGGCGGCATCTGTCGCACCGCGTCGACGATCTCGCGCAGCGTCGCCAGCGGCCCGACCGCGGCGCTGCGCAAGCGCTGCAGCTCCGCCGCCGGCAGCATCGGCTCGCGCACGCTGCGCGCGGTGAGCAGGATCGAGGCGGCGGAGAAGCCCGCACCGATCGCGAACGCGGCGATGGTGACGTAGGGAATGTGGTGGGCGTTGGCCGCGTCCTGGTTCATGCCCAGCCACACCAGCAACGGCGGGGTGACATAGGCCAGGGTCTGGCCGAGGCCGGTGAACGCGCTCTGGGTCAGGTAGCCCAGCGGCCGCTGCGGCGGCGCCAGCACGTCGCTGACCAGCGCGCGGTACGGCTCCATCGCCACGTTGTTGGCCGCATCCAGCATCCACAGCAGCGCCACCGCCATCCACAGCGCCACGCTGAAGGGCATGGTCAGCAGGCACAGGCTGCACACCAGCGCGCCCACCACCATGTACGGCATGCGCCGGCCCCAGCGGGTCACGGTACGGTCGCTGAGCACGCCGACCACCGGTTGCAGCACCAGCCCGGTGATCGGGCCGGCCAGCCACAGGTACGGCAGGTTGGCGTGGTCGGCGCCCAGGTAGTTGTAGATCGGGCTCATGTTGCTCTGCTGCAGCCCGAAGCTGTACTGCACGCCGAAGAAACCGGCGTTGAGCGCCAGCACGCGCGAGAGCGGAAGCAGGGGACGATCGGAACGCATGAGCATCGGCATCGGCCTGGGCGGGTCGGGCACGCGGGAGGTGTGCCGCAGCGGCGGAGCGGAGTGTCGCCGCGCCTGCAATCGTTTGTAACGCTGCGCCGCACCATGCAGAATGCCTCGATCTCTCAGCGATAAGATTGGCGTAAGCGCCATTGGTGGATTTGCTGCACTGCAAATTGCAATCGATTGCGGACGGCCGTATCTGTACGCCGCCGCACCCACCGACCGCGCCGCGCCCTGCCCGTTCCGGCAGCGGCGCGCCGCCACCCACTGCACCACTCGCTTCGGGAGAGACAGCGATGCATCACCCTTCGATCCGCCTGCAGACCCTGGCCCTGGCCGTCGCCGCGGCGCTGTCCGCACCGGCTGCGCTCGCGCAACAGGCCACACCCGCCGCTGCCGACGGCCCGGCGGCGCAGGGCGACGTGGTCAGCCTGGACTCGGTCTTCGTCACCGGCACCGCCACGCCCAAGAGCAAGCTCAAGTCCAGCGTCTCGGTGAGCACGGTCGGCGCCGAGGCGATCGAACAGTCGGCGCCGCGCAGCACCGCCGAGATCTTCCGCAACATCCCCGGCATCCGCTCCGAATCCAGCGGCGGCGAAGGCAATGCCAACATCGCCGTGCGCGGCCTGCCGGTCGCCTCCGGCGGGGCCAAGTTCCTGCAGTTGCAGGAAGACGGGCTGCCGGTGCTGGAGTTCGGCGACATCGCCTTCGGCAACGCCGACATCTTCCTGCGCGCCGACTACAGCCTGGAGCGCATCGAGGCGATTCGCGGCGGCTCGGCCTCCACCTTCGCCAGCAACTCGCCCGGCGGCATCATCAACTTCATCAGCAAGACCGGCGACACCGCCGGCGGCAGCGTCGGCCTCACCCGCGGCCTGGGCGGCTACGACAACACCCGCCTGGACTTCGACTACGGCGCACCGTTCGCCGAGCACTGGCAGTTCAACGTCGGCGGCTTCTACCGCCGCGGCGACGGCATCCGCGACGCCGGCTACACCACCGACAAGGGCGGCCAGCTCAAGGCCAACCTGACCCGGCTGTTCGACAACGGCTACGTGCGCGTCTACGCCAAGTACCTCAACGACCGCGCCGCCGGCTACCTGCCGGTGCCGACCCGGGTCAGCGGCCGCGACGGGTCGCCGCACTTCGGCAGCATCGACGGTTTCGATCCCGGCACCGACACGCTGTACAGCCCGTACTTCCGCAGCAGCGCCACCCTCGATGGCGGCAACAAGCCCTCGCGGGTGGAACTGGGCGACGGCATGCATCCGCTGTCGCGTGCGTTCGGCGCCGAGGCGCAGTTCGACATCGGCGGTGGCTGGACCCTGACCGACAAGTTCCGCATCGCCGATACCTCCGGCCGCTTCGTTTCGCCATTCCCGGCGCAAGTCGCCGATGCCGGCGCGCTGGCGGCGAGCATCGGCGGCACCGGTGCCGGCCTGCGCTACGTCGACGGCCAGAACGCAGGCCAGGCCTACACCGGGCTGGCGCTGCGCACGCATCTGTTCAACGTGCACCTCAACGACCTGGGCAACGCGGTCAACGACCTCAGCCTGGCGCGCGACTTCGGCAGCGGCGACGGCGGCAACCTCAACCTCAAGGCCGGCTGGTACACCTCGCGGCAGACCATCGACGTGGACTGGACCTGGAACTCCTACGTGCAGTCGCTGGGCCACCGCCCGCGGCTGCTGGACGTGGTCGCCGCCGACGGCAGCCTGCGCTCGCAGGACGGCCTGTACGCCTACGGCGTGCCGTATTGGGGACTGGACAACACCCGCCACTACGACGTGCGTTACGACATCAACGCGCCGTACCTGGCGCTGAGCTGGGACCAGGGCCCGCTGAGCGTGGACGGCAGCCTGCGCTACGACATGGGCCGCGCGCGCGGCAACACCGCCGGCGGCGTGCTGGCCAGCAATGTCGACGTGAACGGCGACGGCGTGATCGAGGCGCCGGAGCAACGCGTGGCGACCATCGACTACGCCAACCCCAAGCCGGTGCGCTACGACTGGAACTACCTGTCGTATTCGTTCGGCGGCAACTACATGCTCAACGACGACCTGGCCGCATTCGCGCGCTACAGCCGCGGCGCCCGCGCCAACGCTGACCGCCTGCTGTTCGGCGTGGTCCGCGACGACGGCTCGGTGTCCTCCAACGAAGCGGTGAACGTGGTCAAGCAGCTCGAGGGCGGCCTGAAGTGGCGCAGCGGCGGGCTGAGCCTGTTCGCCACCGCCTTCGCCGCGCGCACCCAGGAGCAGAATTACGAAGCAACCACCCAGCGCTTCTTCGACCGCACCTACAAGGCGCACGGCGTGGAACTGGAAGCCGCGTACCGCACCGGCGGCTTCACCCTCAACGGTGGCCTGACCTGGACCGACGCCACCATCGACAAGGACCAGATCACCCCGGCCAACGCCGGCAACACCCCGCGTCGGCAGGCGCGCTTCGTCTGGCAGCTGACGCCGAGCTACCGCGGCGAGCGCTACCAGGTCGGGGTCAACGCGATCGGCACCAGTTCGGCCTACACCCAGGACAGCAACCAGCTGAAGATGCCCGGCTACACCCAGGTCAACCTGTTCGGCGACTACCGCATCACCGATGCGCTGACCGTCTCGCTCAACGTCAACAACCTGCTCAACACCTTCGGCCTGACCGAAGCGGAGGAAGCGTCGATCGCCGACGCGGCTTCCGGCGTGATCCGTGCGCGCTCGATCCCGGGCCGCACTTCCAGCATCAGCCTGCGCTACGACTTCTGACGAGGACCGCACATCCGCGCCCCACCGGGGGCGCGGCCAAGCCCCCCATGACCGCACCCGCCCCTTCCGCACTGTCCGCGCTCGCCCACACCCTGTGGCAGGCGCATCTGCAACCGGACGCCGCCGACGCAGTGCTGGCACGCCTGCAGCGTCACGGCGAACGCTTGCTCGCCCCATTGCATGCGCTGTACGGCGCGCATCCGGCGTTCGCGCAATGGCTGCCGCAGTGGCTGACGCAATTGGCGGCCACCGCCAACGCGCGGCCGTCGGCGCTGCGCCAGCTCGATGCCGAGCGCGCCCCTGACTGGTTCGCCACCCCGGCGATGCTCGGCTACAGCGCCTATGTCGACCGCTTCGCCGGGACCTTGCATGGCGTCGGCGAACGCGTGCCCTACCTGCAGGAACTGGGCGTGCGCTACCTGCACCTGCTGCCGTTCCTGCGCGCGCGCGCCGGCGACAACGATGGCGGCTTCGCGGTCAGCGACTACGGCCAGGTCGAACCGCGGCTCGGCGACACCGACGATCTGGCGGCGCTGACCGCGCGGCTGCGTGCGGCCGGAATCAGCCTGTGCGCCGACTTCGTGCTCAACCACACCGCCGACGACCATCCCTGGGCGCTGGCGGCCAAGCGCGGCGATGCGCGGCATCTGGACTACTACCACCACTTCCGCGACCGCGACGCGCCGGATGCCTACGAGCGCACCCTGGGCCAGGTGTTCCCGCACACCGCCCCGGGCAACTTCACCTGGGTGGAGGACGCCGACGCCTGGCTGTGGACCACGTTCTACCCCTACCAATGGGATCTGGACTGGAGCAACCCGGCGGTGTTCGGCGAAATGGCGCTGGCGCTGCTGCACCTGGCCAACCTGGGCGTGGAGGTGTTCCGCCTGGATTCCACCGCCTACCTGTGGAAGCGCCCGGGCACCGACTGCATGAACCAGCCGGAGGCGCACACCATCCTGCAGGCGCTGCGCGCACTCACCGACATCCTGGCCCCAGCGGTGCTGCTGAAGGCCGAGGCGATCGTGCCGATGGCACAGTTGCCGCCGTATTTCGGCGAAGGCGCCGCGCGCGGCCACGAATGCCACCTCGCCTACCACAGCACGCTGATGGCGGCCGGCTGGGTGGCCCTGGCCGAGCAGCGCGGCGACATCGTGCAGGCGGCGATCGCGCAGACACCGGCGCTGCCGCCGGCCTGCGGATGGCTCAGCTATGTGCGCTGCCACGACGACATCGGCTGGAACGTGCTGCAGCGCGAAGCCGCCGGTGGCGATGGCGTGGCGCCGTTCGCGCTGGCGCGCATCGCCCAGTTCTACGCCGGCGACACAGCGGACAGCTACGCGCGCGGCGAAGCCTTCCAGAGCAGCGGCGAGGGCGTGCACGGCAGCAACGGCATGAGCGCGGCCCTGACCGGCATCACGGCAGCGCTGGCCACCGATGATGCCGATGCGCTGGAACTGGGCGTGCGCCGTCTGCTGTTGCTGTACGCGGTGGCGCTGGCGATGCCGGGTATCCCGCTGTTGTACATGGGCGACGAACTGGCCCTGGGCAACGACGAGGCCTACCGCGACGACCCGCTGCGCCAGCACGAAGGCCGTTGGCTGCATCGCCCGGCGATGGACTGGGCACGCGCGGCGCAACGCCACGACACCGACAGCCTGCCCGGCCAGGTCTACACCCGCCTGCGCGGGTTGATCGCCGCGCGTGCCGCCACTGCGGCACTGGCCGCCGACCAGCCGTTGCGTGCCGTGCCGCTGGGCGATCCCGCCCTGCTCGGTTTGGCGCGCGGCGAGGCGTTCGTGGCGATGTACAACTTCAGTGCGGAGCCGGTTGCGGTGGATGTCGCCGCAACCTTGGGCGACGGCAACTGGCAGGCGATCGCCGATGGCGGCAGCGATCCCGCAGCGCTGGCGCATTGGAACGGCGCGCTGCCCGCGTACAGCCTGCGTTGGTGGCTGCGCGGCTGAGCCGAAAACAGCAGCGGCGCCGATCAGCGCCGCTGCGTTGCATCTGCGCTTTCGAGTGCGTGCAGTCGGTGCAGTCGGGACTGAAGTCCCTCCCACAGGCGCGCACCCTGGCTGGCACGCGGCGGCACATCTACTAGGCCTCGTAGGGGCGGCTTCAGCCGCGACCGGCATCAGTGCGAACGCCCGTCGCGGCTGAAGCCGCTCCTATAGAGGACAAACGGCGAAGGCTACAAAAGCGGCACGAGGTTGCGCTTCAACCGCTACGTCATCACCCCAGCGCAAACCAAAGCACCTCGCGTACCGAAAATGGCAAGTTAGCCTTGCCATCATCGCGCTCGATGAGTGCTCACTTCCCGCGCAGCATTCCCAGCAACGCTTCGGCCGCCGCCTCGGACGAGGCCGGGTTCTGCCCGGTGACCAGGCGGCCGTCCTCGACCACGTGCACGCCCCAATCGGCGACCTTGCTGTACTGGCCGCCCAGGCGCTGCAGTTCGTCCTCGACCAGGAACGGCACCACGTCGGTCAGGCCCACCGCGGCTTCCTCGCCGTTGGTGAAGCCGGTGACGCGACGGCCCTTCACCAGCGGCGTGCCATCGGCCGCGCTCACCCGGCGCAGCACGCCCGGCGCGTGGCAGACGAAGCCGACCGGCTTGTCGGCGTGCGCGAACGCTTCGATCAGGGCGATGGAATCGCGGTCCTCGGCCAAGTCCCACAGCGGGCCGTGGCCGCCCGGGTAGAACAGCGCGTCGTAGTCGTCCACGCGTACCGATGCCAGCGGATGCGTGCTCGCCAATTGCTGCTGCGCCGCCGAGTCGTCCTTGAAGCGGCGGGTGGCTTCGGTCTGCGCGTCCGGCGCATCGCTCTTCGGGTCAAGCGGCGGTTGCCCGCCCTTGGGCGACGCCAGGGTCAGTTCGGCGCCGGCATCCTTGAACGTGTAGTAAGGCGCGGCGAATTCTTCCAGCCAGAAGCCGGTCTTGTGGCCGGTGTCGCCAAGCTGGTCGTGCGACGTCAGCACCATCAGGATCTTCATGCGGATCTCCTTGTGAGGGGAAGCGGCCATGCGGAGGCAGGCCGGGCGCCGCAGTATCGGCAGCCGCACATTCGCGGCGGGTGAGCGCCGCGTGGCGCCGTTCAGTCCACCTGGTCCATGCGGATGCGGTTGGCGAACAGCGAGAACGCCAGCATCCCGGCCAGGCCGCTGGCGCGCGCGACCCACGTCGGCAACCAGCGCGGCGGCGCCAGCACGCCGGACTCGAACAGCGGCGCGAACGCGGCCACGTCCTCCAGCGCCATCTTGCCGGCGAACAGCCAGCGGCACAGCGGCAGCCGGTCGCGCTGCAGCGCCTGGCGGAAGAAGGTGTGCACCGACACCAGGCCGCGCAGGTACACGGTGTCCTTGGTGAACGCGGCGCCGCCGGTGGTCGGCACGCCGCGGAACACGCGCTGCGCCGAGGAGAAGCTTTCCGCCGGCGATTGCCCGGCCGCATCGAAGTAGCGGAACACCTCGATGAAGTCGGCGCCGTCGCGGGCCAGCGCGATCGCCTCGATGCGCAGGCTGATCCGCTTCATCCGCTCGATGTCGATGCTGCCGGTGATCTGCTCGGCGAAGGTCGCCAGGCCTTCCTGGGTGGCGGTGGTGCGCGGCGAGGACAGCGCCAGGCTCGGCAACTGCGCCTGTTGCCGGCCGTTGAGCGCGGTCAGCGAATGCACCAGCGCCTCGTGGTGGAACAGTTGCGCGCGGTCGTAGTCGCTGAAGTGCGCGCCGGAGCGCAGGCGGATGCGCTGCGCGCCGGCGGCGGCCTTGGCCAGCAGGTCCGGATCCAGTTCCACCGTGATCACCCGCGCGCCGAAGAATTCGTCCAGGTCGCGCTGCAGCAGCAGGCGCAAGGCGGTGGCCGACACCGGCACCTGCTCCTCGGCCGAGAACAGCTCGCGGTCCAGCTCGTGGGCGATGTGGATGAAATGGCCGGCGGCCTCGCGGGTGGTGGGACCGTGGCCAGGCATCGGGTCGTCCGGCACGCCGAACAACTGCGCCGAATACGTGCCCACCGCCGGCGTGCCCAGCGCTTCCAGCAGGGCGGCGGCCAGATCCCAGCTGTGCACCGAGGCCTGCAGGTAGGCGCCGAGCGGATGTGCCGGATCGGCGGCCTCGGCGATCGCCCCGAGCTCGCGGCGGGTGTCGGCGAAATCCAGCCTGGGGTAGTCCACCTGCGGCAGTTGCGGCTGGCCGCGCGCCACGCTCTCCAGGAACGGCGCCTGCAGCGCCACCGGCCAACTGGCCAGGGCCAGCAGGCGGATGCCGCGCACCGCCTTGACCAGCCGCGCGTCGAGCGCGGCATGGTGGCGGATCTCGACCGGCAGCACGCGCTTGGCCACGGCCGACGTCAGCGGCGCAGGGTGCGCGGTGGCGGACGCTTGCCGCCCGGTTTGCCACCGCTGGGCTTGCCGCCGCGGCCGGCGGCCGCGTTCTGCGCCTGGCGCTGCGCCAGCTTGCCGGCGGCGCCGGCGACCTCGTCGCGCAGCTTCAGGTAATTGGCCAAGCGCGCCTCCTCGATCTCGCCGCGCTCGATCGCCGCCTGCACCGCACAGCCCGGTTCGGCCTGGTGCGCGCAGTCGTTGAAGCGGCACTGCGCGGCCAGCGCCTCGATGTCGGCGAAGCCGCCCTCGGCCAGGTCTTCCTCGCCGGTGGGCTTGAGTTCGCGCATGCCCGGGGTGTCGATCAGGCAGGCGCCGGATGGCAGCGGCAGCAGCGCGCGATGGGTGGTGGTGTGGCGGCCGCGCGAGTCGGTGGCGCGCACCGCCGCGGTGCGCATCTTCTGCACGCCGAGCAAGGTGTTGGTGAGGGTGGACTTGCCGGCACCGGACGAGCCGACCAGCACCGCGGTCTGCCCCGGCCCCAGCCACGGCCGCAGCGCGTCGACACTGTCGGCCTGGCGGGCGTTGACCGTGAGCAGCGGAATCGCCTGCGCCGCCAGTTCCTCCAGCACCGCCAGCGCGTCGTCGGCGTACTCGGTGAGGTCGGCCTTGGTCAGCACCACCACCGGCGCGGCACCACCGCCGCCCACCAGCAGCAGATAGCGCTCGATCCGGCGCGGATTGAAGTCCGCATCCAGGCCGCAGACGATGAACACCGTATCGATGTTGGCCGCGATCACCTGCTGGTGGTAGTGCTCGCCGGCGGCGCCGCGCTTGATCGCGGTGCGCCGCGGCAGCAAGGCGACGATGCGCGTGTCCTCCAGCAACACCCAGTCGCCGACCGCGGCGCGCTCGTGGCTGGGAAAGCGCGGCCGCTGCCAGTCCGGCAGCGATTCGACCTTGAATCCGGTGTCCACCGCATCGGCGACCACATAGCCGGTGCGGTGCTGCTCCACCACCCGCGCCGGCCGCGCCTGCGGATGCGTCTCGAACAGCGCGCGCCAGGCCGGCTCCTCGGGCATTCCGGGCCAGGGCCAGCCGATGGGGCGCAACGCGTCGAAGTCGATCGGGGAGGTGGTCATGGGCGAATTCTAGAGGGTGCGCCGCGCCCAAAGGTGAGCGCAGGGCGGCCACTGGGACACGCGCGGGGCGGCGCCTTGCGTGGTTGGCCCGCGCCGCAGGCGGCGTCCCGGGAGTCGCCAGCAGCGGCGCATGACCCGCGCGACGCGTGTGTGGCCGCCACACGGGCCAGCCACGGCGCCTCGTCCAATGCAGCGCCGAGCGTGGCGGCCGGGCGCCGTAGACGACCCGTCACCGCGCGCCCTACCGCCCCGCCGCGGTGTCACATTTCCGCTACCATGCAGGTCCCACGCCCCACCGGCCAATGCGATGCCCACCCTGCCGATCAAGCCGCTCGCGATCCGCGAACGCCTGTCCGAAGTCCGCTACGAGATCCGCGGCGAACTGGCACGGCGAGCCCGCGAGCTGGAGGCCCAGGGGCGCAAACTGATCAAGCTCAACATCGGCAATCCCGGCGCGTTCGGCTTCCGTGCGCCCGAGCACCTGCAGCGCGCGATCGCCGACGACATGGGCCGCACCGATCCCTATACCCACCAGCAGGGCCTGCCGGAGGCGCGCGAGGCGATCGCCGCGGCCTACGCCCGGCGCCAGCATCCGGACGCGCACCCGGACCGCATCTTCGTCGGCAACGGCGTCAGCGAGCTGATCGACCTGTCGCTGCGCGCGCTGCTCAACCCGGGCGACGAGGTGCTTGTACCGTCGCCGGATTACCCGCTGTGGTCGGCCGCCACCATCCTCAACGACGGCCGCCCGGTGTACTACCGCTGCGCGCCGGAGAACGGCTTCCAGCCCGACCCGGTGGAGATCGAGACGCTGGTGTCTTCACGCACCCGCGCCATCGTGCTGATCAACCCGAACAACCCCAGCGGCGCCAGCTACTCGCGGGCGCTGCTGGAGAAGATCGTCGCCATCGCGATCAAGCACAACCTGCTGCTGATGGTCGACGAGATCTACGACCAGGTGCTGTACGACGAGGCGGAGTTCGTGTCGGTGGCACCGCTGGCCGGCGCGCATCCGTGCATCAGCTTCGGCGGCCTGAGCAAGGTGCACCGCGCCTGCGGCTGGCGCGTGGGCTGGGCGCTGCTGTCGGGCGACGCCGAGCGCGTCGGCGATTTCCGCAACGCCATGGACCTGCTCGGCGCGCTGCGCCTGTGCGCCAACGTCCCCGGCCAGTTCGCCATCGATGCCGCGGTCAACGGCCCGGACACGATCTCGCCGCTGTGCGCCCCGGGTGGACGCCTGTACGAAACGCGCCGCGCGGTGCTCGAGGCGTGCGCGGCCAGCGAGCACCTGTCGCTGGTGCAGCCGGCCGGCGCGCTGTACGCGTTCCCGGCCGTGGTCGGCGCCGCCGCGCGCGGCTTCGACGATCACGCCTTCGCGCTGGAGCTGATGGAACAGGAAGGCGTGCTGGTGGTGCCCGGCTCCAGCTTCAACGTGCCCTACCGGCACCATTTCCGCGTCACCCTGCTGCCGGAGGCGGCGACGATGCGCGAGGTGTTCGCGCGCATCGATCGTGTCCTGGCGCGCCGCGCCGAGGATGCCACCAAGGTGGTGCCGCTGAAGCCGCGGGCGGCTGTGGGGCGGTGAGTGGGGAATGGCTAAGCGTGCGCCGTTCCTGGATCGCGTATCCCGGTGATATGGCAGCTGCCGGTTCCGCTTAGATGAGCAAAGGTAGTTTCGCCACGCCCGAGCACACACCGCTGCGCTACCTGGCGCTGGGCGATTCCTACAGCATCGGCGAAGGCGTGGACGCCGACGGACGCTGGCCGATGCAACTGGCCGCGGCGCTGCGCCGCGACGGCATCGCCCTGGCCGATCCGCAGATCGTCGCCACCACCGGCTGGACCACCGACGAACTGGACGCCGGCATCGACGCGGCCGCGCCGCAGGGGCCGTTCGACCTGGTGACGCTGCTGATCGGCGTCAACAACCAGTACCGCGGCTATCCGCTCGACGACTATCGCGCGCAGTTCGACGCGCTGCTGCAGCGTGCGATCGGTTTCGCCGACGCGCGGCCGCAGCGGGTTCTGGCGGTGTCGATCCCGGATTGGGGCGTGACCGCGTTCGCACAGCCGCCCGCCCACGATCCGGCGCGCATCGCCGCGCAGATCGACGCCTTCAACGCCGCCGCGCAGGCCTGCTGCGCCGCGCGCGCGGTGCGCTTCGTCGATATCACCGGCTGCAGCCGCGATGGCGGCGGCGACCCGGCGATGCTGGCCGCGGACGGGCTGCATCCGTCGGCGGCGATGTATGCGCGCTGGACCGCGCGGCTGTTGCCGGCGGCACGCGATGCGTTAGCCTAGCTGGCGTACGCCCGCTGCCAAGGACCGACATTGCGCGACGCCAGCACCACCCAGCCCATGACCCGCCCGCAGGCCCTGGCCATCGCCCGCGCCTTCCTGCCCACGCATCCGCTGGGCAACCGCTACGACTACTACTACACGCGCACCAAGCTGCGCACCGATCCGCTCTACCCCGGCGTGCTCGCCGCGCTGCGCGGCACCGACGCGCCGGTGCTGGACCTGGGCTGCGGGCTGGGCCTGCTCGCGCACGCGCTGCGCGCCGACGGCCAGCGCCAGCGCTACCACGGCGTGGACATCGATGCGGCCAAGATCCGCCGCGCCGCGTCCATTGCCGCGCGCAACGGGCTGCAGGACACGCATTTCGCCGTGGTCGACCTGGGCCAGTCCTGGCCCGAGCACCACGGCAGCGTCGCGATCCTGGACGTGCTGCAGTACCTGCATCGCGACATGCAGTCCAACCTGATCCGCAGCGTGGCGCGGATGCTCACCCCCGGCGCCAAGCTGGTGATCCGCAGCGGCCTGGGCGATGCCAGCGGCCGCGGCCGCACCAGCCGCATCACCGACGTGCTCGCGCACCTGGCCGGCTGGATGCAGGAGTTGCCCAAGGCCTACCCCACCCGCGACAGCCTGCAGGCCCAGCTCGACGCCGCCGGCCTGCGCGCCAGCTTCGCGCCGCTGTACGGCAACACGCCGTTCAACAACTGGCTGATCGTGGCGGAACCGCGTTGACGTCGCAGCTGTCGCGCGAACTCCCGGTCTGCACGACCTTCTCGCCGATCGTGGCCCAGCGCGCGCGACAGCGAGCGCCCTCCGCGTCGGCGCGTTCCCCTCTGCAAGCTGCCATGCCGCCGCACAGCGGCATGGAGATGGCCTCCATGCACTGAAGGCTGCAGTGCGCGAAAGACGGCCTCTGGCGGTTCCTGGCGGACGGTTTTCAGGTGTGCGATAGTCCGCCCGACCAGCCACGGACTCGGCAGAGGGACACATGGATGTTGCGCCACTACTGGCAACATTGCGAGGGATCGCTGCGGCTATTCGCTCACCGTCGCGGCGCCAGACTGCGGACGTGCGACGCATCTTCGCGGACCGCACCGAGATGCACCAGTACTTCGACGCGCAGCACGCGGCAGGCTATGACTGCTTCGTCACTCGCCTGCGAGACGGCTGGGAGGTGCGCAGTTACAAGCGCACCAGATGAAAGCGCAGCCAGGCCTTGCGCCATGCTGCCTGCACTACATCTGCACACGCCGGATGGTCATGCCTTCGCCGCATGCGCCGACTACTCCGTGCAGCGAGCGACAGATGCCCCTCGGGAGCCTGTCGGCATGCCGCGCCGTGCATGGACACGGCCGCCGCAGCGTATGCGCATCGGCACCACGCCACAGCGCAAGCGGGGGAAGCGCGTCCAGCCTCAGGTCGGGCAGATCGTCTCCAGCCCACGCGCCTGCACAGCCTGCAACACCCCCTCCACGATCGCCGGGTTGTGCCCGTGCGCCGCGCCCTCGTGCAGCAGCACGATGGCGCCGGGCTGCAGGTCGCGGGCGATGCGCGCGACGGTGATCGCGGGGTCGCAGCGCACGCCGTCGAAGCCGCGCGCACTCCAGGCCACCCGGGTCAGGCCATGCCGGCGCAGCGGTGCGGCGACGAAGGGATTGGTCATGCCCACCACCGAGCGGTACCAGCGCGGCGCAGTGCCGGCGATCGCGGCCAGGGTCTGCTGCGCCTGGCCGATTTCCTGCGCCATGCGCCGCGGCCCCAGCGCCCAGAACCACGCCTGCGGGTGATGCTGGCTGTGGTTGCCGATGCCGTGGCCGCGGCGCAGGATCTCGCGTACCAGTTGCGGGCGCGCGGCGGCGCGGGCACCGACCAGGAAGAACGTGGCCTTGGCCTGGTGGCGGTCGAGCAGGTCCAGGATCGCCACGGTGTCGTCGGAGGGGCCGTCGTCGATGGTCAGCCACACCCGCGGCGCGCTGCCGGGCAGACGATCCAGCACCGGCGCGTACAGCCGCGCCCGCGGCAGGAACACCGGCAACACCAGCGCCGCGTGCGACAGCAGTAGCGCCGGCAGGCCGACTGGCCAGCCATACGCCCACCACAGCGCCGCCACCAGCGCCTGCGAGGCCAGCGCCCAGGGCAGCCAGCGGTACGGGTGGCGCGGGATGCGATGCAGCGTTTCCGGAACTGTCATGCCCCATGATGCCATGCGGCGTAGAATGACCGGTCCGACTCTGCGACGACTGCCTGCCATGTCCCTCGACCCCGCCCTGCGCTCCCGTATCGAAACGCTGCTCAGCTCCAACCGCGTCGTGCTGTTCATGAAAGGCCAGCCGAGCATGCCGCAGTGCGGGTTCTCCGCCAAGGCGGTGGGCGCGCTGAACGAGCTCGGCGTCGACTTCGCCCACGTCAACGTGCTGGCCGACCAGGACATCCGCGAGGGCATCAAGGTCTACGGCGACTGGCCGACCATCCCGCAGCTGTACGTGGACGGCGAGCTGATCGGCGGCAGCGACATCATCCTGCAGATGGCCGGCAGCGGCGAGCTGAGCGAACTGCTCGGCGTGGCCGCGCCGGACCGCACCCCGCCGTCGATCACCATCACCGACGCCGCCGCCGAGATGCTGCGCGGCGCGCTGGCCGACGCCCCGGGCGCGAGCCTGGCGCTGGCGATCGACGCGCAGTTCCAGCCGAACTTCCAGCTGGCGCCGACCGATCCCAACGCCATCGCTGCCGAGTCCAACGGCCTGCGCGTGCAGTTCGACCTGGGCAGCGCGCGCCGCGCCGACGGCATCACCATCGACTGGGTGGACGACATCCGCGGCCGCGGCCTGGCCATCGACAATCCCAATGCGCCCAAGCCGGTGCAGGACCTCAGCCCGCGCGACGCCGACGACCAGGTACGCGCCGGTGGCCTGCTCCTGGTGGACGTGCGTCCGCCGGAAGAGCGCGCGGTGGCAGCGGTCAACGTGCCGTTCCGCACCCTCGACGGCGAGCAGCGCGCGCAACTGGAAGCGCTGCCCAAGGACACCGCCCTGGCCTTCCTGTGCCACCGCGGCGGCCGCAGCGCGCAGGCGGCCGAGCACTTCCGTTCGCTGGGCTTCACGAAGGTGCACAACGTGGTCGGCGGCATCGACGCCTGGACCGACCAGGTGGACGGAAGCGTGCCGAAGTACTGAGTCAGGTACCTCGTGGCTTGCGTCCCGTGCGGACGCGCCGAAAGGGCGATCGAACGATCGCCCTTTTTTGTGCCCGCGCGCCGCGATCGGCACAGGGGCGCAAACACGTATGAGCTTGGCGTGCTGGCGGCAACATGAACTCCGGCGATCTCCTGTGGGAGGGACTTCAGTCCCGACTGCAATGAGGTCGAATGCGCCGATGGCTTCGCTCGTCGCGGCTGAAGCCGCTCCCACAAGAAGCGCATTCCTTGTCTCCGGTGCGCGTACCAGGCGAATGCTGGCGGCCGCGCCAGCAGCTTGATGTCGCCCTGTGGAAGGGACTTCAGTCCCGACTGCAATGAGGTCGAATGCGCCGATGGCTTCGCTCGTCGCGGCTGAAGCCGCTCCCACAAGAAGCGCATTCCTTATCTTGGGTGCGTGTACCAGGCGAATGTTGGCGGCCGCGCCAGCAGCCTGATGTCGCCCTGTGGGAGGGACTTCAGTCCCGACTGCAATGACATCCGATGCGCCACTGGCTTCGCTGCCATGACGCAGCGAACGCGCAGCCCCCCCTCCCTCACCCGGCAAACCCACCCGCATCCAGGAACGCCTGCTCCTCCGGCGTGGTCGTGCGCCCCAGCGCCGCATTGCGGTGCGGGAAGCGACCGAAGCGCTGGATCACGTCTTCGTGCACCACCGCCCACTGCAGCGACTCCGCATCGCCGAGCGCGCTGAACAGCTCCACCGCCTGGCGCTGCCGCGCCGCGTCCTCGGCATGCGTGTAGGGCAGGTAGAAGAACATCCGCAGTTCCGCGTCGGTTTCCTGGTCGAACCCTGCCGCCAGCGCCTGGTCGGCATAGCGGCAGGCCAGGCCGTCGGTGGCGAAGGCGTGCGCGCTGCCGCGGAACACGTTGCGCGGCACCTGGTCGAGCAACAGCAGCAGCGCCAGCGCGCCTTCGGCGTCGGTCAGCCAGTCGCTGCGTTCGCCGCGCGCGGCGGCGTGATGCGCCTCCAGCAGGTGTTGGCGGACATTGGCGTCGAAGGAGTCGTTGGCGGCGAACCAGCGTTCGCGGCCGGCACTGCGCCAGAAGTCCACGACGGTGCGCGCAGGGGTGTCGGTCATTGCGGTGTCCATGGGGAGAATCGCGCTGCATAACAGGTTCCGCGTCGCGATCCGGTGCAGCCGGGCGCGCCGATGCCGCACCCGCACTTGGCAAGCGCGCCGGCTCGGGCTAGCGTGCGGGCACGGCCGCAAGGGCCGGGTTCATCTTCCGGGGAAAGTTCGATGCGTCATCTGTTGCTCGCCTGCCTGGGCGTGGCGTTGTGCGGCCCGGCCGCCGCGGCCTCGCGTTTCGTCGACGATCCCTATCCCAGCACCTATCGCGCGCTGGCGTCGGTGCCGGTGCTGATCGAACACGCTACCGTGCTCACCGGCACCGGCGAGCGCCTGGACGATGCCGACGTGCTGCTGCAGGACGGCCGCGTGCAGGCGGTCGGCCGCGCGCTGGCCGCGCCGGCCAATGCCACCCGCATCGACGGCCACGGCAAGTGGGTCACGCCCGGCGTCATCGACGTGCACTCGCACCTGGGCGTGTATCCCAGCCCGGGCGTCAGCGCGCACAGCGACGGCAACGAAGCGACCGCACCGGTGACCCCGAACGTGTGGGCCGAGCATTCGATCTGGCCGCAGGATCCCGGCTTCGGCACCGCGCTGGCCGGTGGCGTCACCGCGCTGCAGGTGCTGCCCGGCTCGGCCAACCTGGTCGGCGGCCGCGGCGTCACCCTCAAGAACGTGCCGGCCACCACCTACCAGGCGATGAAGTTCCCGGGCGCGCCGTGGGGCCTGAAGATGGCCTGCGGCGAGAACCCCAAGCGGGTCTACGGCGAGAAGGGCGGCCCGTCCACGCGCATGGGCAACGTCGCCGGCTACCGCGCCGCCTTCATCGACGCCAGCGAATACCTGCGCAAGAACGCGCCCAAGCAGAAGAGCCCGCCCAAGCGCCACTGGTGGAGCCGCGGCAACGGTGACAACGACAGCAGCGGCGACAGCGGCGGCAAGCGCGACCTCAAGCTGGACACGCTGGCCGGCGCGATCAACGGTGACATCCGCGTGCACATCCACTGCTACCGCGCCGACGAGATGACCACCATGCTCGACCTGGCCAAGGAGTTCGGCTTCAAGATCGCCGCCTTCCACCATGGCGTGGAGGCCTACAAGATCGCCGACCGCCTGGCCCAGGAGAACGTCTGCGGCGCGCTGTGGGCGGACTGGTGGGGCTTCAAGATGGAGGCCTTCGACGGCATCCAGGAGAACATCGCCCTGGTCGACCGCCCCGCCAACGGCTGCGCGATCGTGCACTCGGACTCGGAGGAAGGCATCCAGCGGCTCAACCAGGAAGCGGCCAAGGCGATGGCCGCCGGCCGCCGTGCCGGCATGGACATCCCGCCCGAACGCGCCATCCGCTGGCTGACCAGCAACCCGGCCAAGGCGCTGGGCATCGACAAGCAGACCGGTTCGCTGGAGCCGGGCAAGATGGCCGACGTGGTGCTGTGGAACGGCAATCCCTTCAGCTCCTACGCCCTGGCCGACAAGGTCTACATCGACGGCGCGCAGGTCTACGACCGCGCCGACCGCCGCCTGCAACCGACCTCCGACTTCATGCTCGGCCAGGAGGCTGCCCGATGAGCCGCGCCCGACTCTCGTCCCCTCGCCTGGCGCAGCGCCTGGCCCTGGCCGCCTGCCTGCTGCTCGGCAGCGCGCCCGGGTTCGCCCAGGACGTGCTGATCCGCGGCGCCACCGTGCACACCGCCAGCGCCCGCGGCACCCTCGCCAATGCCGACGTGCTGGTCCAGGGCGGCGTGATCCGCGCGGTCGGCCCCGGCCTGAGCGCGCCGGCCGGCGTCGCCGTGGTGGAGGCCAAGGGCCGGCCGCTGACCCCGGCACTGTTCGGCGGCATCACCGAGATCGGCATCGAGGAGGTCTCCGGCGAGGCCTCCACCGTCGACAGCACGCTGACCCTGCCGCACGACCAGCCGATGCGCCCGGAGTTCGACGTGACCCTGGCCTACAACCCCGAATCGGTGCTGATCCCGGTCGCACGGGTGGAAGGCATCGGCTTCACCGCGCTCGGCGCCAACACCGGCGGCGCCTTCGTCGCCGGCCAGGGCGCGGTGATGCGCCTGGACGGCGGCGCCGACCCGATCGGCCCGCGCGCGCTGTACCTGCACCTGGGCAGCGATGCGCTGGAACTGAGCGGCAAGTCGCGCGCGGCGCAGTGGATGCTGCTCGACCAGTTGGTGGCCGAAGCGCGCGGGCGCATGCCCGCCGATTCGCCGCATGCGCTGCTGACCCCGGCCGGACGCGCGGTGCTGGCGCGCTACCTCGCCGGCCAGGGCCGCATCGTGGTGACGGTGAACCGCGCGGCCGACATCCGCCAGTTGCTGCGTTGGGCACAGCGCGAGAAGGTGCGCATCGCCATCGCCGGCGGCGACGAGGCCTGGAAGCTGGCGCCGGAACTGGCGAAGGCGCAGGTGCCGGTGTTCGTCAACGCGCTGGACGACCTGCCGGCCAGCTTCGACCAGATCGGCGCCACCCTGGAGAACGCCGCACGCCTCGACGCCGCCGGCGTGGCGGTGAGCTTCACCCAGGGCGGCGACGGCGCGCACAACGCGCGCAAGCAGCGGCAACTGGCCGGCAACGCGGTCGCGCACGGGCTGCCGTGGGACGCAGCCCTGGCCGGCCTGACCCGGGTCCCGGCCGAGGCCTTCGGCGTGGGCGATCGACTGGGCAGCATCGCCCCGGGCAAGCTCGCCGACCTGGTGCTGTGGGAAGGCGACCCGCTGGACGTGGCGCACTATGCCGAACAGGTCTGGCTGGGCGGCCGCGCCATCCCGATGCGCTCGCGGCAGACCGAACTGCGCGACCGCTACATGCAGCAGAACGGCGCGCTGCCGAAGCCGTACACGCACTAAACCGCGTCGAGCACGCCGGGACGGCATCGCACTGACGATGCCGTCCCGCCGGTGGCGACGCCCCGCAATGCGCACCTGAGCGCTGCCCCACCGCCGCGCGGAAACGGCATCGCGCCCACGTCCGCGCGCAGTAGGCTGTGCGCCTCGCTGCCGTCGCCCGCGCCACCATGCCCTGCTTGCTTCGCCTGCTGCTGTGCTGCCTCGCCCTGTACTCCGCGGCACCCGTGCTGGCAAACGCAGCCGATTTCGGCGTCGCTCGGGTCGGCGATCGCTTCGTCGTCGACAGCGGCGCCGATTTGCAGTTCAGCGTGGACGCCCGCACCGGCGACGTGGTCTCCATGCGCTACCGCGGCGTCGAACTGGAGAGTCCGGAAGCCAAGCACTCGCAGATCGCCTCGGGCCTGGGCAGCGCCCGCGTCGCCGCACGCACTGTCGGCGACACCATCGTGGTCTCGGCCAGCGCTGGCGACCTGGTGCAGTACTACATGGCGCGCAAGGGCCGCGACGCGCTCTACCTGGCCACCTATGCGCCGACCCTGCTGCCGGTCGGCGAACTGCGCTTCATCGCCCGCCTCGACGCAACCAAGCTGCCCGACGCCGAGCGCGAACCGGATTCCAACATCGGCACCGCGATCGAAGGCAAGGACGTATTCCTGCTGCCGGACGGCCGCACCAGCTCCAAGTTCTACTCGGCACGGCGCGCGATCGACGACAGCGTGCATGGCGTCAGCGGCCCCGGCCTCGCCGTGCGGATGTGGATGGGCGATCGCGAACACAGCGCGGGCGGGCCGTTCTTCAAGGACATCGCCACGCAGCGGACCACGCGCACCCACGAGCTGTACAACTACATGTTCTCCAACCACACCCAGACCGAACCCTACCGCGGCGGCCTGCACGGGGTGTACGTGCTGCAGTTCAGCCGCGGCGGCGCAGAAGCGCAGGTGCCGCCGGACCTGCGCTTCGTCGACGCGTCGCTGGGCTTGCAAGGCTTTCTGGGCGCGGAAGCGCGCGGTGCGGTGGCCGGCCAGGTCTCCGGCATCGACGCAGAGCAGCCGGCAGTGGTGGCCCTGCGCAACGCGCAGGCGCAGTACTGGGCCAGGGCCGATGCCGACGGCCGCTTCCGCATCGCCGGCATCCGCCCCGGCGCGTACCGTATCGCGCTGTACCAGAACGAGCTGGAGGTGGCCCACGACACCGTGCAGATCGCAGCCGCAGCCACCGCGCAGGCCGCCCTGCATGCGGTCCCGCTGCCCGGCCAGGTGATCTGGCAGATCGGCGATCCCGATGGCACGCCGGCCGGTTTCCGCAACGCCGTGTTGCTGGCGAGCGCGCATCCCTCCGACCGGCGCATGGCGCCATGGGGGCCGCTGACCTATCGCGTGGGCCACGACTCTCTCGACGTATTCCCGGCGGCGCAATGGCGCGGCGTCAACACGCCCACGCGCATCGCCTTCGTGCTCTCGCCCGAGCAGGTCCACGCCTACCGCCTGCGTCTGTTCGTCACCCTGACCCAGGCCGGCGGCCGTCCGCAGCTGCGGGTGAACGATCGCTGGAGCGGGCCGGTGCCGCCGCGCCCGGAGCAGCCGGACAGCCGCGGCATCACCCGCGGCACCTACCGCGGCAACAACGCCGTCTATCTGTTCGACATCCCGGCCAGCGCGCTGCAGGCCGGCCTCAACACGCTGGACATCGACGTCGCCTCGGGCTCGCCGGACAATGGTTTCCTCGGCCCGGGCATCGTCTTCGACAGCGTGCAATGGCTCGCGCCGTGAGGCACTGCGGGCAGACGCGCCACACGCGCCGGCGAGGACGTCGCCACGCCGCTACGCTGCGCCCCTGGCCCGACGGAGACATCCCGATGCGCGGTTCGCTGTCCCTCCAGCGCCTGCTGCCGCTGGCGCTGCTGGCCCTCGCCTGCGGCGCCGGCGCCGCGCCGCCCACACCCGGCGTCTATCTCGCCGATGGCGGCGACCGCCTCGACGTCGCGCGCGACGCCGACGGTCTGGGCTTCTCGCTCGACGTCACCGGCGCCAACGGCCATACCTGTGCGCTGGACGGCACGCTGCAGGGCGAACTCGGCTTCACCCGCGCGCACGACGACGATCCCGCGTCGCTGTGCCGCACCCGCCTGCACGCCGAGGGCGACGCCATCCGGGTCGAGGCGCTCACGCCCGACAGCTGCCGCGACTACTGCGGCGCACGCGCCTGGTTCGAAGGCGACTACCGACGCGCCGCGCCGGCCTGCGTGCCCGAGGCGGCGGAGGCCACGCGCGCGCGCTTCCTGCGCCAGTACCAAGCCAAGGACTACGCCAACGCCGAACGCACCCTGGCCGCACTGCTGGACGGCTGCGACAAGACCCTGTTCTGGCTGGACGCCGCGCAGGTCCGCACCGATCTGGCGCTGACCCAGTATCACCTGGGCGACCGCGCCGGTTGCCTGCGCACGCTGGCACCGGTGCTGGAACGCGCCGGCAGCGGTGCCGAGGACGTGCGCAACAGCCTACCGCCCAGCGATGCCGACGGGTTCCTGCCGATCGCCCGCGCCGCCTGGCACAACGCGGCACTGTGCAAGGCGCCGCCGCGCTGAGCCAGGTAGGAACGGCGGCGCCCGTGCGGCGCCGTCAGTTGGCGCCGATATTGGCCTGGATCCAGGCCCAGCCGTTGCCGCGCACCACCTCGAAACCGGCCTCGACCACGTGCAGGTACATCGCGTTGCTGAAGCGCCCGTCCTGCGCGCGGTGCGTGTGCAGCCAGCTCAGGAACGGCTTGATGTCGATGTTGAGATTGCCGTTGCTCGGCAGGGTTGGTTGGCCCGCGGTGTTGTGCGGAATGAAGGTGTAGACGTAGTAGCCGGCGGCGCTGTTCATGCCTTCCCACAGATCGAAGGTGTAGCCGCCGGCGCTGATGACGTTACTGGCGGTGAGCGTTCCGATCGGATACGAGTTGTGGCCGCCCCAGATCATCACTTCGGCCTGCGGAATCGCGCTGGAGGACACCGTGCTGTCCCAGCGGAAGAACAGGTCGTAGGCGAAGTCGCCGGCCAGGTTGCTGCCGCCGGACGAGTACGCGAAGGTCGCCGGCAGGGACCGCAGCGCCGAGACCTGCCGCGGGAAGGTGCGGTCGGCAGTGGGATTGAAGCCGTAGTGCGAGCCGCGCAGGATCGCCGGATAGCCGTACAGGCTGGCGTTGGGGAAATTGAAGGTCACGGTCATGCTCGGCGTGCTGCCGCTGTGGAACGTGCCCTGGATGACGTTGTTGGGGTCGTTGAAGTTGTTCACCCAGGCGTACTGGTTGCCATACACCTGGTACGGCCCGGCCAGCGCCATCGGCGCGATGGCGAGCAGGGCGGTGGCGAACAGCGCGCGCAGGGTCCGCGCCCAGCCGCGCGGCGACCTGACGACCGTGGCGGGAAGGCGCGGCGAAGCAGCGGCGGAAACGGAAGCGGAAGCGTGCATGGCGGTCTCTCCTGAGCGTGCAGGGGCAGCGAATCTACTGCCGCGGCGGACGCTAGCAAGGTGCGCGTACCGCGAGCTATGACAAGACCCGCGCATGCCATGCGCCAGCGCAATAGCGCTACCGCGATCCAGGCCACGGCCGCGCGGCGCTTCACAGATATCGCGTGCCAGCGAGATTTCCGCCACGGCATCGTCTACGCATTGCGGTCGCCCCGGCGAACGGACGTCAACGACATCTCGCACTGCAGCATGCGATGTACGCAGTCGCAGCGCGAGCGACGCCGCGATAAGCTGATGCGTCATGACGGAGAAGCACGATGACGTTGCGCTGGTATTTCGATTTCATCTCGCCGTTTTCCTATCTGCACTGGCAGCAGGTGAAAGCGCTGCCGGAGTTCTCGCGGATCCAGCCGGTGCCGATCGTGTTCGGCGCGGTGCTGGCGCAGCTGCAGACGCGCGGGCCGGCCGAGGTGCCGCACAAGCGCGAGTTCACCTATCGCTTCGTGCAGTGGCAGGCGCAGCAGCAAGGCGTGCCGCTGCGCTTCCCGCCGGCACATCCGTTCAACCCGCTGACGGCGCTGCGCCTGTGCATCGCCGCCGGCACCACGCCGCAGGCCATCGATGCGCTCTTCGACTGGCTGTGGCGCGATGGCCACGCGGGCGACGACGCCGCGGCCCTGGCGCCGGTCGGCCAGGCATTAGGGATCGCCGACGTCGCCGCGGCCACCGCCGATGCGCAGGTCAAGGCGCAACTGCGCGCCAACACCGAACAGGCGCTGGCGGCCGGCGTGTTCGGCGTGCCGACCCTGCAGATCGACGACACCCTTCTGTGGGGCAACGACGCGCACCCGCTGATGCGCGCGGTGCTGGCCGACCCGCAACTGCTGCAGCGCGGCGACATGGCGCGCCTGAGCGCGCTGCCGGTCGCGGTGCAGCGCAACGCCTGAGCGGTCGCCATGTCCATCGATCTCCCCAATCACTGGAGCTTCAGCGGATGCGCATCGGCATCGTCGTAGATTCCGCCTGCGACCTGCCGCAGGACTACATCGCCCAGCACGACCTGGTGGTGTTGCCGATCAGCGTGCGCCTCGGCGGCACCGTCCTGGCCGATCGCCGCGACGAAGCGGCGACGCTGGAGTTCCTGCACGCACAGGTCAGCGCGCACGGCGCCGAAGCCGAGACCGTGCCGTACAGCGTGGCGCAGATCCGCGAGCTGTTCCTGAGCCGGCTGGTCATCGACTACGACCACGTGTTCTGCCTGACCATCACCAAGACCCGCAGCCCGATCCACGACCACGCGCAGCAGGCCGGCTTCGCCATCCTCAGCGACTACAAGCCGATCCGTCAGGCTGCCGGCCACGCCTCGCCGTTCGCGCTGCGGGTGATCGACACCCAGAACCTGTTCGCCGCGCAGGCGGTGATCGCCGTCGAGGCGGTGCGCTTGCGTGCCGACGCTGCCGGCGTGCAGGCCATCCGCGAGCGGCTGGAGACGCTGGCCGAGCACACCCATGGCTACATGATCGCGCGCGACCTGTACTACCTGCGCAGCCGCGCGCGCAGCAAGGGCGACCGCAGCGTCGGCCTGCTCAGCGCCGCGCTCGGCTCGGCCCTGGACATCAAGCCGGTGCTGCACTGCCACCGCGGCGAGACCGCGCCGGTGGCCAAGCTCAAGGGCTTCGACCACGCCGTGCAGACCCTGTTCGGGCTGGCCGCCAAACGCGTGGCCGCCGGGCTGATGACGCCCACGCTGTGCCTGAGCTATGGCGGCGAGCTGGCGGAACTGCGCGCCCTGCCCGGCTACGCGGCGCTGCGTCAGGCCTGCGACAGCCACGGCGTTGAGCTGCTGGAGAGCGTGATGAGCCTGACCGGCATGGTCAATGTCGGCAAGGGTGCGCTGGTGCTGGGCTTCGCCGGGGAGGCGCTGCGCTTCGGCTGATCGCCCGCTGGCCGCGTCGACGGCGGGTCGCCGCCGGCTCTGCTAGGCTGCGCCGCTTCGTACCGCCTACAAGAGATGCCCATGGCCGTCACCTACTCGATCAGCCTGCCCGATCCCGCCCGTGCCCGCGGCAGCAACCCGTCGCTGAGCTTCTCCGCGCACGGCGCCGACGCCTTCGCCGAACAGCTGCAGGCCGCCCTCAGCGATCCGGCCTGGTTCGAGCGCTGGCGCGCGCTGCAGCCGGAGCCGGACGAGGTCGATCCGGCCCTGGGCGTGACCGATCCGGCGGCACGGGTGACCGGCCGCCAGGACGATCTGCGCATCGATCTGTCCGCCACCACCAGCATCCCCGGCGACATCCTCAAGCAGCGCCTGCGCCTGCTGGCTGGCAGCGGCTGGGAACTGCGCGACGTGCGCTGAGCCGAACGGCACGGCCGCCGCGCTGCGGTGGCCGATGCGTCTGCTGCGCCGCTGCTAGGACGCCACCACCGCCCGGCGTGGCCAGGACCAGCGCAGATTGACCGCCAGCGTGCCCAGCACGATCAGCGCCAGGCCCAGCCACTGCACCGGCACCAGCCGGTGGCCGTACAGCAGGTAGTCCAGCAGCAGCGTCACCAGCGGATAGACGAACGCGACCACCGCGATCGCCGCCACGTGCAGGTGCCGGTAGGCGCTGTAGAACAGCACGTACACCACGCCGCTGTGGATCACCCCCAGGCCGATCAGCCAGAACCAGTGGCGGCCGGGATGCAGCGCGGCGCTGCTGGAGAAGCCGACCAGCATCGCCGCACCGACCCAGCACTGCACCGTCACCACCGCCAGCGGCCGCTCGCGGCTGATCCGCCGCGACATCAGCAACGAGGCGCCACACAGCAGCGCGCCAAGCAAGGTCAGCGCGATCCCGCCCAGGTAGCCGCGGTCGGCGCTGGACCACAGCCGCAGCGGATCGGCCGAACAGGCCACGCCGACGAAGGCCAGCAGGGTCCAGCCCAGGTCGGCGCGGCGGCTGCGCTCGCCCTGCAGCACCGCCGCCAGGATCAGCATGACGAACGGGAACACGTGGTAGACCATGGTCGCCACGCCGATCGACGAACGCGCCATGCCGGCGAACAGCGCCACCCAGTTGAGCACCAGCAACACCCCGCTGAGCGCCGCGTCGCGCAACAGCGCGCGCTCGCGCCACAGGCCGCGCAACTGCCCGCCGAGCAGGCCGCACACGGTCAGGAACAGCGCGCCGAACAGGCAGCGGTAGAACACCGCGGTCACCGGGTCCTGGCCGCTCTCGTGCACGAACACGCCGACCGAGCCGATCAGCACCTCGGCCAGCAGCAGCTGCCACAGTGCCCGCCGCGACGCGCCCGCGGATGTGGCGACGGCCGCGCTCACAGCGCGATGCTCCCGTGCAGGTACTGCACCGCCGCGCCACGCACCTGCACGTGGTCCGGCAGCACCCGGCAGTCCAGTTCGCCGCCGCGTGCAGACGCCTGCCACGCACGCAGGTCGCACTTGCCCAGGCGCTGCGCCCACAGCGGCGCCAGCGCGGCGTGGATCGAGCCGGTCACCGGATCCTCGACGCCGCCGTTGGCCGGCCAGAAATAACGCGAGACGAAATCGTGATCGCGCCCGGGCGCAGTGACCGCGACATCGCGCGGCGCCAGCGCCAGCATCCGCGCCAGGTCCGGCACCACCGCGCGCACCTGGTCTTCGTCCGCGTACACGGCAATGTAGGCCTGGTCGTTGCGGTACGCCGCCTGCGGCGCGATCGACAACGCCTGCGCGAGCGCCTGCGGCACCGGCGCCAGCGCGGTCGGCGCCTGGTTCGGAAAGCGCAGGACGAAGCGCCCGTCGGCCTCGCGGTCCACCCCCAGTTCGCCGACCGCCGCGGCGCGGAACCGCAACGGCAGCGGCGCCAGGCCCTGGGTGGCGACGACGAAGGCGCTGGCCAAGGTGGCATGGCCGCAGAACCCCACTTCGCGCAGCGGCGAGAACCAACG
The DNA here is from genome assembly GCF_964278005.1 of uncultured Xanthomonas sp. NCBI lineage: Bacteria > Pseudomonadati > Pseudomonadota > Gammaproteobacteria > Lysobacterales > Lysobacteraceae > Xanthomonas > uncultured Xanthomonas sp. Next base: position 459,184 of record NZ_CAXYKF010000023.1, on the reverse strand, counting down.
GATCGCGAACGCGCCATCGGCCTCGCGCGCGAAGAACGCGGTCTCCGACAGATTGTTCTCGCTGGCGATGGCCTGCATCAGCGCGTCCGGCAACCACGCCTGCAGCGGCACCACCGCGGCCGGGTTGCCGCGGAACCGCACCGTGGTGAAGGCATCGACGATGAACAGCGGCAGTTGCACGCGCGGCCTCGGGAATGGGGAAGGACACGGCCAGTGTGCGCCGGGCTGGGCGACCAGCACAGAGTCAGATACGCTGCAAATCGACCGATACAGATGAGGCCGCCGCATGCGCCTGTACGAAGCCCTCGCCAGCCAGCTGCGCGACCAGATCGCGCAGGGCACGCTGCGTGCCGGCGAGCGCCTGCCGTCGATCCGGCAACTGGCCGCCGGCCACGGCATCAGCGCCGCCACCGCGGTGCAGGCCTGCCTGCAACTGGAACGCGAAGGCCGGGTGCAGGCACGCCCGCGCTCGGGCTACTTCGTGCGCGCCGCGGCCACACCGCAACCGGCCGGCGCAGGCGCCGCTACCCGGCGGCGCGCGCCGGGCGCGGTCGCCAATCCGGCGCTGCAGGGCGTGCTGGACATGCTCGCGCGCTCGGATCTGGTGCCGCTGCACACCGCCACGCCGGCGGCGGTGCTGCTGCCCGGCGCGCACCTGGCCAGCGCGCTGGCGCGGCAGTTGCGCCGCCAGCGCAGCGCCGCGCTCGACTACGCACCGCCGCAGGGCCACGCCGCGCTGCGCCGGCAGATCGCGCAGCGCTACGCGCACTGCGCCACGGTCGTTGCCGCCGACGAGGTGGTGGTGACCGCCGGCGCGATGGAGGCGATCAGCCTGGCGCTGCGCACGCTCACCGCACCCGGCGACGTGGTGCTGGTCGAGACGCCGACCTACCACGGCATCCTGCAGGCGGTGGCGGCGCTGCGCCTGAAGGTGCTGGAGGTCCCGAACCGGCCCGGCCAGGGCATCGACGCCGCACGCCTGGACGCGCTGCTGCAGCGCACCCCGGCGCGCGCCGCGGTGCTGGTGCCGAACTTCAACAACCCGCTGGGCAGCCTCACCCCAGATGCCGCCAAGCGCGCCCTGCTGGACAGTTGCGCGCGCCACGGCACGGTGGTGATCGAGGACGACATCTACGGCGAACTCGACTGGTCGGGGCAGCGCCCGCGGCCGCTGCGCCATTTCGACACGCACGGCAACGTGATCACCTGCGGCGCCTTCTCCAAGGTGCTGGCGCCCGGCCTGCGCGTGGGCTGGCTGCTCGGTGGCGCCTGGACCGACGCGCTGGTGCGCGCCAAGTACTTCTCCACCATCGGCGGCGCCAGCCTGCCGCAACTGGCCCTGGCCGACTACCTGCAGCGGCACGACCTGGAACGCCACCTGCGCAAGCTGCGCCGCACCCTGGCCGACAACGGCCAGCGCCTGCGCGAGGCGGTGCTGCGGCACTGGCCGGCCGGCACCCGCATCGGCGACCCGGCCGGCGGCCTGTCGCTGTGGCTGCAACTGGCCGACGCCGGCAGCGGCCAGGCGCTGTTCGAGGCCGCTCTCGCCGCCGGCATCGGCACCTCGCCCGGGCACCTGTTCTCCAGCCGCGGCGACTATGCCGACCACCTGCGGCTGAGCTGCGGGCAGCCGTGGAGCGAGACGCTGGAAGATGCGATGCGGCGGCTGGGCAAACTGGCCGCGCGGCTGCCGCGCTAACGCCGCGTCCAGCGCCACACCGCGGTCCCGATGCGAAGTTCGCTCCCAGCGCTTGCTCGCACCGCGCCTGCAAGGCACCCTGCGCCGCCCCCGAGCGACGCCATGCATGCAACTCCACATGCACGTCGGCCCATCACGGCGATCGCACCGCGCGCGACACGACCGCGGTGGCCGCATCCGGCGCAACGGCGTGACCGCGATCGACGATACCCAGTCGCGGCGTGCGCTACGGCGTTGCCGCGCCAATCGCCAGCGCCACGCAGGCGCCGACCAGGGTGCACGCGAGCATCGCCACGGGGCTGAGCGGGCTGCGCCAGCGCGGCCAGGGGAGCAGCAGGATGCGACGGCAAGACATGGCGCGGCTCCGATCCGGGACGTGGCAAGGGCGAACCCTGCGGAATCTAGCCAGCGCCGGTCTCAGCAGGCGCGAACGCGATCGCACAACCGCGGGTCGGGCGGTGCGGCACCCGTGTTTGTTTACGAGACCGGCCACGCTGCGGCCGTCGTGGTCACCGGCCTGTCATGTGCGCGACAGGCAAGCAGCTGCCTGCGTCACTCGAGTGCAGTCGCGCCTGCACCGAAAAGCACTGCCAGGGACGACAGCGGAGAAGGCTGGTTATGCGACCGGCCGCGCAACGCGCGGCCCCCTGCCCGGCGGGCCGCGTCGCGCGGCCGCCGGTGGAGCGCGCTCAGCCCTGCAGGGCGCGCGCGTGGAAGGCGATGTGCTCGCCGATGAAGCTGCCGATGAAGTAGTAGCTGTGGTCGTAGCCGGGCTGCACGCGCAGGGTCAGCGGGTAGCCGGCGGCCTCGGCGGCGGCCTGCAGCAACTGCGGGCGCAACTGCTTCTCGAGGAACTCGTCGCCGCCCCCCTGGTCGATCAGCAGCGGCAGGCGCTCGCTGGCACTGCCGATCAGCACGCTGGCGTCGTAGGCCTGCCACTGCGTGCGGTCCTCGCCCAGGTAGGCGGTGAATGCCTTCTCGCCCCACGGCACCTGCGTGGGCGCCACGATCGGCGAGAACGCCGACACGCTGCGGTAGCGGCCGGGATTCTTCAGCGCGATCACCAGGGCGCCGTGGCCGCCCATCGAATGCCCGCTGATCGCGCGCCGGCCGTTGTGCGGGAACTGCGCCTCGATCAGCGCCGGCAGTTCCTGCACCACGTAGTCGTACATGCGGTAGTGCGCGTCCCACGGCGCCTGGGTGGCGTTGACGTAGAAGCCGGCGCCCTTGCCCAGGTCGTAGCCCTCGGCGTCGGCGACCTGCTCGCCGCGCGGGCTGGTGTCGGGCGCGACCAGGATCACGCCATGCTCGGCCGCATAGCGCTGCGCACCGGCCTTGGTGATGAAGTTCTGCTCGGTGCAGGTCAGGCCGCTAAGCCAGTACAGCACCGGCAGCGTGGTGTGCTCGGCCTGCGGCGGCAGGTACACGGCCACCTGCATGGGGCAGCCGAGCACAGCCGAGTCGTGGCGATAGACGTCCTGCCAGCCGCCGCAGCAGGCGTGGTGTTCGATACGTTCCATGGGCAGTTCCGGGAAGAGGGCCTGCGGCCGCGACCGGCCGCAGGCGGGGTGCCGCGACGCGTCGACCGGCGACGCGCGCGGCAGCGGGCTTCAGTGCAGCACGCCGTTCTTGCGCGCCACGTGGGTGGAGATCGCGTCCATCAGCGGCGGCGACAGGCAGTCGTACGGTTCCAGCTTCAGTTCGCGCAGGCGGTTGCGCACCCCGTCCATCGCCTCCGGACGCGTGCCGCTCTCGATGATCGACGACACGAAGGCGGCGAACCCCGGCGCCGACCAGCCCTGCTGCGGCGACAGTTCCGTATGCACGAAATCCAGGCCGTAGAACGGATGCTCGGTGTTCTCGATGCGGCCGTACATGTGCACGCCGCAGCCGGTGCAAGCGTGACGGCGGATGGTCGCGCTCTCGTCCACCACCTTCAGCTTCTCTTCGTGCGCCGTCACCTTGACCTTGTCGCGCGCCACCACCGCCACCACCGAGAAGGTCGCGCCCTTCGGCTTCCAGCACTTGGTACAGCCACAGGCGTGGTTGTGCGCGGTCTGCGCGCCCACTTCCACCACCACCTTGTCGCTGGCGCAATGGCATTCCAGGGTACCGCCCTGGAACTGCTCCGCGCCGGCACGCACGCCGGCATCCACCGACGGATGAATCGTCACAGTACTCATCTTGCCCCCTTCCCGGGTTCGTTGTGTCGCTGCAATGCGCGGAAACGGCCGCGCGCCGGACTGACCTGCGGTCAGAAGTGGATGACGGTGCGGATCGACTTGCCCTCGTGCATCAGGTGGAAGGCTTCGTTGATCTCGTCCAGCGGCAGGGTGTGGGTGATGAACGGATCGAGGTCGATCTCGCCGTGCATCGCCTGCTCCACCATGCCCGGCAGCTGGGTGCGGCCCTTGACCCCACCGAAGGCGCTGCCGCGCCAGACGCGGCCGGTGACCAGCTGGAACGGGCGCGTGCTGATTTCCTGGCCGGCGCCGGCCACGCCGATGATGACGCTCTCGCCCCAGCCCTTGTGGCAGCACTCCAGCGCCGAGCGCATTACGTGCACGTTGCCGATGCACTCGAAACTGAAGTCCACGCCGCCGTCGGTCAGCTCGACGATGACTTCCTGGATCGGCTTGCTGTAGTCCTTCGGGTTGATGCAATCGGTGGCGCCCATGCTGCGCGCCAGCTCGAACTTGCCCGGATTGGTGTCGATGGCCAGGATGCGCCCGGCCTTGGCCTGCACCGCACCCTGGATCACCGCCAGGCCGATGCCGCCGAGGCCGAACACCGCGACGCTGTCGCCTTCCTTCACCTTGGCCGTGTTGTGCACCGCACCGATGCCGGTGGTGACGCCGCAGCCGAGCAGGCACACCTTCTCCAGCGGCGCCTCGGGGTTGACCACGGCCAGCGAGATCTCCGGCACCACCGTGTACTCGCTGAAGGTGCTGCAGCCCATGTAGTGGTAGATCGGCTGGCCGTTGTAGGAGAAGCGGGTGGTGCCGTCGGGCATCAGGCCCTTGCCCTGGGTGGCGCGCACCGCCTGGCACAGGTTGGTCTTGCCGGACAGGCAGAACTTGCACTTGCGGCACTCGGCCGTGTACAGCGGGATCACGTGGTCGCCGACCTTGACGCTGGTCACGCCCTCGCCCACCGCCTCGACGATGCCGCCGCCCTCATGGCCGAGCACCGCCGGGAAAATGCCTTCCGGATCGTCGCCGGACAGCGTGAACGCGTCGGTATGGCACACGCCGGTATGGGTGATGCGCACCAGCACTTCGCCCTGGCGCGGCGGTTCGACATCGATCTCCACGATCTGCAGCGGTTTGCCTGCTTCGAAAGCGACGGCGGCTCGGGACTTCATGCGATTTCTCCTGGCTGACGGAATGGGCGTGGGGTGGGGATCATTTGAGGTAGGAGCGGACCAGCATGGCCATCTCGCGCACGCGCGCGGCGCGCTGCGCATCGGAGGTGGCGGCATGGCCGAATTCCTCGCGGACATGGGCCTGCATCACTTCCGACATCAGGCCGTTGACCGCGCCGCGGATGGCGGCGATTTGCTGCAGCACAGCAGCGCAGTCCGTCCCCTCCTCCAGCGCACGTTCCAACGCCTCGGTCTGGCCGCGCAGGCGGCGGATGCGGGCGAGGACGCGCTTCTTTTCGTGCGGGGCGTGCGGCATGTGGCAGGAACTCGGGAACTATACTGGGGGATAGTATTCCTGCCATCGGAAAAAGAAAACGCCCGCGCCGCTGCTCCACCCATCCTGGCCGACCCGGGCGCGGCCGGACGCCCCGCCGCGTGGGTGCCGGCGCATGGCAATGCGTGTCGGCCCAGGACACGAAACCGCCATGTTGGCGCCGCCGGTGCTGCCTATGATGGCCATGCGTTCATGCGCGGGCCCCGGTGCCGGTGGCCACGTCCCTGCCCGCCCCCAGTTCCAGGCAGCCGCGGCCACGTCTAGACTGGGCGAATCCCCGTGTGGCCGCCCTTCAAGATCGTGGACATGAAATCCTTCATTCTGGTCGTCGACGACGATCCGGATCTGCGCCGACTCATCAGCGAGTTCCTGAGCGACCACGGCTATCAGGTGGACACCGCCGAGACCGTGGCGGAGATGCGCCTGCGGATGGCCGAGCGCCAGCCGGACCTGGTGATCCTGGACGTGATGATGCCCGGCGAGGACGGCCTCAGCGCCGCCCGCCAGCTCGCCAGCGAGCGCGGCGCGCCGGCGGTGATCATGCTCAGCGCGCTGGGCAGCGACACCGACCGCATCATCGGCCTGGAAGTCGGCGCCGACGACTACCTGGCCAAGCCGTGCAATCCGCGCGAGCTGCTGGCGCGGGTCCGCGCCCTGCTGCGGCGCAGCCAGGCGGCGACGCTGCCGCCGGAAGCGCGCGGCAACGTCTACGAGTTCGCCGGCTGGCGGCTGGACGTGATCCGCCGCGACCTGCGCGATCCCACCGGCATCTTCATCAATCTCTCCGACGGCGAATTCGCGCTGCTGCGCACCTTCGTCGAGCATCCGCAGCGCGTGCTCAGCCGCGACCAGTTGCTCGACTACGCGCGCGGCCGCGATACCGAGGTCTACGACCGCGCCATCGACAGCCAGATCAGTCGCCTGCGTCGCAAGATCAACGAACGCGTGCAGACCGAACTGATCCGCACCGTGCGCAACGAGGGCTACATGCTGCTGCCGAGCGTCGCCCGCCTGTGAGCGGGCCCACGCGCGCCCGCCGCGGCGTGCCGATCTTCGCCCGCGCCTTCCTGCTGCTGGTGGTGGCGCTGCTCACCGCGCAGCTGATCGGCATCGCCCTGGTGCTGCGCACGCCGGTCTACGAGATGCCGGTGCACCCGCCGGAGGTGATCGCCCTGCTCAGCACGCGCATGCCGGCCGGCACCCAGACCCTCAAGGTGCAGGACACCGCCCATGCACCGCTGCCGGCGCGCGACCAGGTGCGCGACCGCAACGTGGAACGGCTGATGGCGCACTGGCTGGAAGTGGCGCCGGACCAGGTGCGCTTCTACCGCAACAGCGACGGCCGCCTGGAACGCCTGCGCCTGCGCCTGGGCGAACGCCCGCCGCCGCCACCACATGCCATGGCGGCCGACGACGACGTCCCCGCACCCGCGGAGGTCGCGCCCCCAGCCACCGCGCAGCAACCGCCGCCGCTGGAGCCGCCGCCCGCGCCGGGCGAGGCACCGCGCAATGGCGCCTTCGGCGCGACCATGCGCGCCGTGGGGTGGCGCGAACGCGGCTTCGCCCCGGCGGTACCGCTGCTGGACGGTTTCACCGCGGCCCTGCGCCAGCCCGACGGGCACTGGCGCAGCGTGATGTCGCCGCCGCGGCGGTTCTCCAACGAATTCAAGACCCAGGTGGTGATGCTGTTCCTGGTCGGCATGCTGGCGATGCTGCCGCTGGCCTGGTGGTTCTCGCGCGCACTGTCGGCGCCGATCCGGCGCTTCGCCGAGGCCGCCGACCAGCTCGGCCGCAATCCCGATGCGCAGCCGCTGCGGCGCAGCGGCCCCAGCGAGATCGTGCAGGCGGCCGATTCGTTCAACGCGATGCAGGCGCGCCTGAACCGGCTGATCAACGAGCGCACGCACATGGTCGCGGCGATCGCCCACGACCTGCGCACGCCGTTGGCGCGACTGGCGTTCCGCCTGGAGACCCTGCAGCCGCCGCTACGCGAGAAGACCATGGCCGACATCGACGAGATGAAGGCGATGATCTCCGCGGCGCTGGACTTCATCCACAACGACAGCCGCCGCGGCACCCGCTCGCCGCTGGATTTCCGCCTGCTGGTGGAAAGCGTGGTGGACGACGCCAGCGACACCGGCGCCGACGTGGTGCTGCTGCTCGGCGACGCCATCACCCTCGACGGCGATCCGCTGTCGCTGCGGCGCATGGTGATGAACCTGGTGGAGAACGCGCTGAAGTACGGCAAGCGTGCGCGCCTGCAACTGCGTCACGAGGCCGGCGAATGCGTGCTGTGGATCGACGACGACGGCCCCGGCATCGATCCCGCACAGCGCGAGAAGCTGTTCCTGCCGTTCTTCCGCGGCGAGAACTCGCGCAACCGCGACACCGGCGGCATCGGCCTGGGCCTGTCGGTGGCGCACAGCATCGTGCTGGCGCATGGCGGCCAGATCGCCCTGGACAACCGCCCCGAGGGCGGCCTGCGGGTCAGCGTGCGGCTGCCGTGCCAGGCGGTCGGCGGCTGAGCCGGGCGCGCCCCGTTCCGCCGCACGTCGATCGACTCAGCGCTGGTTCGGCTCGACGACCACGGCCGTGCCATAGCACAGCACCTCGGTCAGGCCGGCCATGAGCTCGGTGGCGTCGTAGCGCACCGCGACGATGGCGTTGCCGCCCATCTGCCGCGCGTGCTGCAGCATGTCCCGGTAGGTCTCCAGGCGCGCCTGCTCGCACAGCTCGGTATAGATGGTGATGTTGCCGCCGAACAGCGTCTGCAGCCCGCCGAGGAAATTGCCGACGATGGAGCGCGAGCGCACGGTGATGCCGCGCACGATGCCCAGATTGCGCACGATCCGGTGGCCGGGAAGTTCCAGCGCGGTGGTCACCATCGCATCGTTCAGTGGCGAGACCGCCGCGCGCGGCGGCGAGGAATTGTACGGATCGGTCATCGGTGTGCCCTGCTGGCGTGGCCCGTGGCTCCGCGGACCGCGGACCCGGCGCGCACGCACCGAGGCCGGCAGTGTTAGCACCGCATGAAGAACCACGCAATCGCCAGCACCAGGCCGCCACCCCATAGCAGCAGCATCGCCAAGACGCCGGCCAGCACGACCGCCACCCGCCGCCATCGGCGCAGCCCGCGCGAACGCCGCACCACGTGCACGCACAGCCAGCCGCCCAGCACCACGCCGCTGGCGACCACCGCCCATCCGAGCAGATCGATGAGCGGATCCTTGGGACCAAAGTCGGCGGGGCATTGGCTGGTCGCATGCGCGGATGCCATGCAGCCGAGCGACGCCATCACAAGCGCAATGCGTTCGAAAAGACGCCGTCGAACGCTCGTGCGCTCTACGACCGCTCGCGAAGACGTGCCTGGTGCCATCACGGCGCGTGCTTGAGATTGGATTTGCGCAGGCCAAGCCCTTTCCAGAATGCCGGCGGATAGTGCAGATCCGGGCGCCCCACCCATCCCCGTACAAGATCGAGTTCGTAGCCCTCGTCCAGCTTCCGGTAGTGGACCGACGCAATGGCAATCTGATCCCAATCACCGGTGAAGGTGAGGTCGGCCAGCGACGCGGGATAAGACCCGGTACGCAGCTTGTACAGTTCAACCAACGACACCACCGTCTTGAAATGCTGGTCGCCGAACTTGGCATCGGCCTGCTCCTGCAGACCGCAAGCGGAAACGGCAAAGGCAACGAGCAACACCACACCAACGATCTTCAGTTTCATGCATCCCCCCAATGACGCTCTCTCCGGCACCACAAGCGCCTCTCGCTCGGATCGCGACAGCGACGGCATTCCCCCGCCACGCATAGTGCGCGTGACACCAGCTTACATTGGGTAAGCCGCCGGCCGACTACGGCAAAAGCGGGCTTCCCGCCGCCATCCATTCCGGCAACGACGCCGCAAGCGGCACGCGCTCTGCCTCGGCCACGGCGCCCAGATCGCAGAGAAAGGGGGATTCGCCGGTCCGGCCAACGCAACCAGCACGCCTTGGCCGCCGCTGTCGTCGCCGATCAGCACATGGCGCGGCAGGCAGCGCGCGACCTCGAAGGTCGCATGGCGTTCGGCCAAGTCAGTGGCGGCGTACAGCCGCACTCCATCGGCGCGCGGCTGCCCGGCCTGGGGCGTGCCCAGGGCGCGGATGGGCGGCTAGGTGTCTAGCGCGAAGGCCATAGCCGTCGCCACCATGGCGGCGTTTGCGGCGCTATGGCACCCGCACGTCGCTGCGCCACAGCCTCGGCATGACGCGCCAGCAACAGCGGCAGTGCGGTCGCCCGCCAGAACACCAGGCTGACGTATCCCGAGGACATGCCGCCATGGCTGAGGCGCGGCACGAAGACCGACTCGACGGATGCGTCGTCCAGCGCCGTGCCGACCAGGCGCGCGAAGGTGTCGGCGAGCAGTGCCTCGCACTGCGTGGCCGTCGCCGGCAACGGCACGCCGGCCAGGGTCGACGCCATCTCTTCCCACAGATACGGATCGCCACGGCCGCCCCATCTGCTCGGCTCGTCCTGGAACAGGCCCGCCATGTCACCGATCGCGGTCATCGTTCTGCTGGCCTGCGGGCGCGCCGCTGCACTCAGTACGCGAACTCGCGGAACACGTGGTCGATGTCGCCCTGCCAGGCGCCGTGGTACAGCGCCAGCTTGCGCTCAGCCGCGGTCTCGCCGCCATGCAGGATTTCCACCAGCGGTTCGAGGAAGCGCGATTCGTCCTGGCCGTCGCGGTTCGGGCGCGCGCGCCGGCGCAGGCCGGACAGGGCGATCTTCACCGCCTCGGCAGCCAGGTCCTGCACGGTGCCGTTGCGGAACGGCAGCTTCAGCGCCTGCTTCGGCACGCCGTCGCGCAGCGCGTGGCGTTCGACCAGGCTGAAATCCTTGACCAGGTCCCAGGCCGCGCCCAGCGCCGCATCGTCGTACAGCAGGCCGACCCAGAACGCCGACAGCGCGCACAGCCGGCCCCACGGACCGGCGTCGGCGCCGCGCATTTCCAGGTACTTCTTCAGGCGCACTTCCGGGAACGCGGTGGTCATGTGGTCGGACCAGTCGCGCAGCGTCGGCAACGCACCGGGCAACGCCGGCAACTTGCCCTGCAGAAAATCGCGGAAGCTCTGCCCGCTGGCGTCGATGTAGGTGCCATCGCGGTAGGAGAAGTACATCGGCACGTCGAGCAGATAATCGACGTAGCGCTCGTAGCCGAAGCCGTCCTCGAACACGAAGTCGAGCATGCCGGTGCGGTCGGCGTCGGTGTCGGTCCAGATATGCGAGCGGTAGCTGAGGTAGCCGTTGGGCTTGCCCTCGGCGAACGGCGAGTCGGCGAACAGCGCGGTGGCGATCGGCTGCAGCGCCAGCGACACGCGGAACTTCCTGATCATGTCCGCTTCGCTGGCGTAATCCAGGTTGACCTGCACCGTGCAGGTGCGGGTCATCATGTCCAGGCCGAGCGAACCGACCTTGGGCATGTAGCGCTTCATGATCTGGTAGCGGCCCTTGGGCATCCACGGCATCTCGTCGCGGCGCCACTTCGGCTGGAAGCCCATGCCGAGGAAACCCAGGCCCAGTTCGTCGGCGACCTGCTTGACCTCGTTGAGGTGGCTGCCCACTTCCACGCAGGTGTCGTGGATGGTCGGCAGCGGCGCGCCGGACAGTTCCAGCTGACCGGCCGGCTCCAGCGTCACCGAGGCGCCATCGCGCAGCAGGGCGATGGTGTGCCCGGCTTCGCGCACCGGCTCCCAGCCGAAGCGGGTCAGGCCCAGCAGCAAGGCCTCGATGCCGCGCTCGCCGTCGAAGGTCGGCGGCCGCAGGTCGTCCAGCCGGAAGCCGAACTTCTCGTGCTCGGTGCCGATGCGCCACTGCGCTTCGGGTTTTTCTCCGGAGGCAAGCACCTCGACCAGTTCGGCACGGTCGGTGATCGGCGTCTCGGCAACGTGGCTGGGGCTCGACAAGGGCAGGACTCGCACGGCGGGTGAGGCGATGTGGGGACCATCCCCTGCCATCGCAAGGCCCGCACTATAGCGTGCCGGGGGCGCGGCACGCGTCGCTACCGGCGGCACTGCAGCATTCCATGGCCGCGCCGCTGACGGCGTCGAGAGTGAGACGCAGCAAGCGTTCGCGGCGCCGGCTCGGCTAGGCTGCGGTCTCCTTCCCGCTCCGCCGCAGGCAGCGCCATGCGCCCGACCCACTCCGAACGCCATCGCACCGACCGCGCCGGCTGGCTGCGCGCGGCCGTGCTCGGTGCAAACGACGGCATCCTGTCCGTGGCCGGCCTGGTGGTCGGCGTCGCCAGCAGCGGCGCGTCGGCGGCCACGGTGCTGACCACCGGCATCGCCGGCCTGGTCGCCGGCGCGATGTCGATGGCCGCCGGCGAATACGTGTCGGTGCAATCGCAGGCCGACACCGAGCGGGCCGACCTGGCGCTGGAACGCCGCGAGCTGCACGAGGACCCACAGAGCGAACTGGACGAACTCACCGCGATCTATCGCCAGCGCGGACTCGACCCCGGCCTGGCCCGCCAGGTCGCCGAGCAGTTGACCGCGCACGATGCGCTGGGCGCGCACGCGCGCGACGAACTCGGCATCACCGAGAGCCTGCGTGCGCGTCCGCTGCAGGCGGCGGCCGCATCGGCGGCGGCGTTCTGTACCGGCGCGGCGCTGCCGATCGTGGCCGCCTGGCTGGCGCCGGACGGCCGGCAACTGTGGGTGACCGGCGCGGCCACCCTGATCGGCCTGTCGCTGACCGGCGCGCTGGCCGCGCGTGCCGGCGGCGCCTCGGGCCTGCGCGGCGCGGTGCGGGTGGTGTTCTGGGGCGCAGCGGCGATGCTCGCCAGCGGCGCGATCGGCCATGTGTTCGGCGTGCATGTCTGAGCGGGCGCGCCCGCCGCTGCGCTAGCATCACCGGCCATGGCCGACACGACTTCCCCCGACGCTTTGCTGCTGGCGCGCCTGGCCAGCCTGGCCGACTGCACGCAGGCCGAGGGCTACGCCTGCATCACCGCGCGCCGCGAACATGGCGCGCGCTCGGTGGAGATCCCGCAGCCGCACCTGGCGATCCTGCTGCAGGGACGCAAGCAGGTGCGCACCGCGACACAGGCCCTGGACTTCGTACCGGGCGACCTGTTCCTGGTGACGCGGCGCTGCCGCATCGATGTGGTCAACATCCCGGATCCGCACAGCGGCCTGTACCTGAGCGTGCTGGTGCCGCTGTGCGAGGAAGCGCTGAGCGCCGCGCGCGTGCTGTGGAACGAGCCTCTGCCCGCCGCCGGCGCGGAGCTGGCGCGTCTGCGCGCCGAGGAGTTCGGCAGCACCCTGCTGCAATGGCGGCAGGCGCTGCAGGACGGCCGTTACACCGAGGCGCGGCTGGCGCTGGCGGCCCTGGTGCTGGCGCTGTGTCGGCGCGGCCACGGTGGCCTGCTGCTGCCGCCGGCGCCGAGCGTGGCCGCGCAGGTGCGCGATCTGATCGCCGCGCAGCCACAACGCGACTGGCGTTCGCGCGACATCGAGGAGCGCCTGGGCTTCAGCGGCGCGACCCTGCGCCGGCACCTGGCCGGCGAACGCACATCGTTGCGCGAACTGCTCACCGATGCGCGCCTGGCGCACGCGATGCAACTGCTGTACACCACGCGCTGGCCATTGAAGACGGTCGCCGCGCACGCCGGTTACCGCTCGGTGCGCAGCTTCAGCCAGCGCTTCCAGCAGCGCTATGGCCTGGATCCTGCCAGCATCGGCAACTGATCCACGTCGGCATTGAGCGCCGCGCGCAGCGGAATGAGCGAATCGCGCAGCGGCGCCGGCGCAGCATGCCGTTACCGCGGCGCACGCCGCTCTGCCAGGAAATCCCATGTCCGTGTTCCCGTTGCGCGCGTTGTGCGCGCTGGCCATGAGCGCCAGCGCGGCGCTGACGCTGCCATCACCCGCTCATGCCGCCGCGCCGGCCAGCGCCCAGACGCAGGTGCCCGGCGTCTATCGCCAGGCGATCGGCCGCTTGCGGGTCACCGCCCTGTTCGACGGCACCGTGGCGCTGTCGCGCGCGCAACTGGCGAATATTCCGCCGGAGGCGATCGCACGCCTGCTCGACCACCGCTATGTGCCGGAGAACGACAAGGGCCTGCAGACCGCGGTCAACGCTTATCTGATCCAGGACGGCACGCACCTCACCCTGGTCGATACCGGCACCGCGACCTGTTTCGGCCCTGGCCTCGGCCAGGTGCTGGCCAACCTGCGCGCGGCCGGCTATGCGCCCGAGCAGGTCGACGACGTGCTGCTGACCCACGCCCATCCCGATCACCTGTGCGGCCTGCTGGACGCACAGGGCCAGCCCGCCTATCCCAAGGCGACGGTGTGGCTGAGCGCCGCCGATGCGGCGTACTGGCTGGCCCCGGCCAGCGAGGCCGGCGCGCCGCAGGCACTGCGCTTCGCCTTCCCGCTGGCGCGTGCGGCGGTGGCGCCCTACCAGGCCGCGCAGCGGCTGCGCCGTTTCCGTCCCGGCGACGCGCTGCCCGGCGGCGCGGTGGCGCTGGATACCCACGGACACACGCCCGGGCACGTGTCGTACCGCTTCGACGGTGGTGCGGGGCAGCAACTGCTGGTGTGGGGCGATCTGGTGCACTACCACGCGGTGCAGTTCGCGCAGCCGCAGGCGTCGTTCGAGGCCGACAGCGACCGCGCCGCGGCGATCGCCGCGCGCAAGCGCATGCTGGCGCAGGCCGCGGACCACGGCTGGTGGGTAGCCGGCGCGCACCTGCCGTTCCCGGGACTGGGCCACGTGCGCCGCGAGGGCGAGGCCTTCGCCTGGGTGCCGACGGAGTTCTCGCCGTTGCCGGCGGCGCCTTGATTGGCCCGTGCCCTCATCCGGCACTGCGGGGCACCTTCTCCCAATCGGAGAAGGAACAGCGGCTAGCCCCTCTCCCCCCCGGGAGAGGGGTTGGGGTGAGGGTCCGGCGCGCAACGTCTCGCAGCGTCTCGCAGAGTTCGAGTGCACGAGGCTCGCCCTACCCTCATCCGCCCCTGCGGGCCACCTTCCCCCGAAAAGGGGGCCATGGTCCCGATGGGAGAAGGAAACGGCAATTAGCCCCTCTCCCTCCGGGAGAGGGGTTGGGGTGAGGGTCCGGCGCGAAGCGTCTCGCGGAGGTTGGGCGCCAGCGCCGCCGCGCTCACTCCGCGGCAGTCGGCTCCGTGTCCAACCCCAGCCAGCCACCGACGATGCCACGCAACTCGTCCACGCCCTGGCGGGTCTCGCCGGAGAAGGCCTGCACGCTGACGGTGTCGCCGAACGCGCTGGTCAGCTCCTTGCGTACCTGCTGCAGCACCTGCCCCTGCTGGCCGCGGCCGAGCTTGTCGGCCTTGGTCAGCAGCGCGTGCGCGGGCAGCCCGCGCTGGGCGGCGTAGCCCAGCATCTGCCGGTCGTAGTCCTTCAGCGGATGACGGATGTCCATCACCACCACCAGCCCGCGCAGGGCCTCGCGCGTGCGGAAATAGGTGTCGATGAACTTCTGCCAGTGCGCCTGCAGTTCCTGCGGCACCTTGGCGTAGCCGTAGCCGGGCAGGTCCACCAGGTAGCGCTCGGGCTGGACCTGGAAGAACACCAGCTGCTGGGTGCGGCCAGGCGTCTTGGACACGCGGGCCAGGGCGTTCTGTCGGGTCAGCGCGTTCAGCGCGCTGGACTTGCCGGCGTTGGAGCGGCCGGCGAAGGCCACTTCCCAGCCGCCGTCGTCCGGCAACTGGCGGGCATTGTGGGCGGACAAAAGATAGTGGGCACGTTCGAGGATCAGCGACATCCCCCTAGGATCGCACGTCCAGGGCCCCGGGCGGGCTTCGTTGACCGCCGGGCCGCGGCATGCCGATAATCGCGCGAGTGCGGTCGCCGTCCGGCAGCCGCGGGGTCGGGTCATACGGAGCTTCAGCAATGCGCCACGCTCGCGTTCTTGCCTTTGCCGGTCTAGCGGTTTCCGTCGCCGCCGCGGTCGCGTTCGCGCAGACCTCGGTGGTTCCCATTCCCGACCACGCGCCGGTGCGCACCACGCCGCTGGAGGGCGACATCGGCAAGGCCGCCTGGGGCGACCCCAAGGCCGGCCAGGCCAAGGCCGCGGCCTGCGCCGCCTGCCATGGCGCGGACGGCAACCCCGCGATCGCCATGTATCCGCGCATCGCCGGCCAGGTGGAACGCTACAGCGCGCGGCAGATGGCGTTGATCGCCCACGGCGAGCGCACCAGCGGCGCGGTCGCGGCGATGGTGCCGTTCGTGCAGCCGCTGAGCGCGCAGGACATGCGCGACATCGGCGCCTACTTCGCCACGCAGAAGGCCGGCGCCGGCATCGCCGACGACGCGGTGATCGCCGACGGTCCCTACGCCGGCATGAAGTTCTACGAGGTCGGCCAGCAGCTGTATCGCGGCGGCGACGCGACCCGCGGCATTCCCGCGTGCATGGCCTGCCACGGCCCGGCCGGCGCCGGCAATCCGGGTCCGGCCTATCCGCATCTGGGCGGCCAGCACGCCGATTACGTGGCGCGGCGCCTGCAGGAATACCAGGCCGGCACCACCCAGGAGCGCGATCCGACGATGTTCAAGATCATGGCGCAGGTGGCCAAGCCGCTGACCGACCAGGAGATCAAGGCGCTGGGCAGCTACCTGCAGGGCCTGCACGACCGCGCCGACGACGCGGCCGCCGCGCAGGCCGCACCGGCCGCGGCAACGCCACAGCAGCCGGCGCCCGCGCAACAATCCTGACCGCGCGCCGCCACGGCGGCGCCGGCCCGTTTCCCCTTCGCGCCGGTCCCGACGACCGGCGTTCGTTTTTTGCCATTGGAGATCGTATGAACCGTCTGCCCCGCCTGCTGTTGTGCCTGCTCGCCCTGCTGCCGTTGAGCGCCTGCGCGCAACCCAAGTCCGCCACCGCGGTGGAAGGGGAGGACTACACCCTGATCGCCAATCCCAAGCCGTTCGCGCCGCTGGCCGGCAAGATCGAGGTGGTGGAAGTGTTCGGCTATACCTGCCCGCATTGCGCGCACTTCGAGCCGCTGCTGGAGGAGTGGGCCGGCAAGCAGGCCAAGGACGTGCGCCTGACCCTGGTGCCGGCGGCATTCGGCGGCTACTGGGACAACTTCGCCAGCGCCTTCTATGCCGCGCAGCAGTTGGGCGTGCAGAGCCGCAGCCACCGCGCCATGTTCGAGGCCATCCACGACAAGCGCAGCGTGCCGGTGCAGAACGTGGCGCCGGAGGAACTGGCCACGTTCTACGCCGGCTTCGGGGTCAAGCCGCAGGCCTTCATCGCCGCCTACCAGAGCCCGCAGGTCGCCGCGCAGGTGAAGGCCGCGCGCGATTTCGCCGTGCGCGCCGACATCTCCGGCACCCCGGCGCTGATCGTCAACGGCAAGTACCTGGTCAAGGGCAAGAACTTCGAGGACATGCTGCGTATCGCCGACGCGTTGATCGCCCGCGAGCGCGCAGGCAAGTAATCGGCGTACGGCGCTTCATCCGCGCCATGGCATCATGACGGGGTGGCCGGACCGCGCCTGCGGCGCGTCCGGCATTTGTCCCCCATCCTGCTGGAGATGTCGCCGATGAAGACCCGCTTCGCTCTGACCCTGATGGCCCTGCTGCCGATCCTGGTGGCATGCAAGGCCCAGGACGGCACTGCCGACGCCGTCGCCCCTGCCTCCGGCACCGCCGCCGCCCCGGCTGCCGCGCCCGCCGCCGGCAACGATGCCGCCGCTGCGCCCGCCGAGACGCCGGCCGCGCCTGCGGCCACCACCGCCGATGCCGCTGCACAGCCTGCCGCCACGGAAGGCGACAACGCCGCGGCCAAGCCGGTCGCCGCCAGGACCCCGAACGGTCCGGAGCCGGTCGCCGGCACCGACTACGTCGACATCGCCGGCGGCCAGCCGTTCCAGCCGACCAACGGCAAGATCGAGGTGGCCGAGATCTTCGGCTACGTCTGCCCGGCCTGCGCGCGCTTCCAGCCGCTGATCGGCCCGTGGAAGGCCGGCCTGCCGTCGGACGTGCGCTTCGTCTATGTGCCGGCGATGTTCGGCGGTACCTGGGACGACTACGCCCGCGCGTTCTACGCCGCCGAGGCGCTGGGCGTGCAGGAGAAGACCCACGATGCGCTGTACAAGGCGATCCACGTCGACGAGACCCTGAAGGGCGAGCGTGGCCGCGACTCGGTGCAGGACATCGCCAACTTCTACGCCAAGTACGGCGTGGACCCGAAGCAGTTCGCCGACACCATGGGCAGCTTCGCGGTGGCCACCAAGACCAACCGCGCCAAGCAGTTCGCCACCCGTAGCGGCATCACCGGCACGCCGTCGCTGATCATCAACGGCAAGTACCTGGTCAAGGGCAAGAGCTACGACGACATGCTGCGCGTGGCCGATCACCTGATCGCGCGCGAGCGCGCGGCGATGGCCAAGTAAGCCGTCCGCCCCGGGCCGCACCGCCGTGACCGCTCCCGCCACCCGCACCCTGCGCGTGCTGACCGCCAACATCCAGGCCGGTTCCAGCACGCGCCGCTACAGCGACTACGTGACCCGCAGCTGGTCGCACGCGCTGCCGGCCGGGCGCAAGCGCAGCAGCCTGGACGCGATCGCGCAGTTGGCCAGCGACCACGACATCGTCGGCCTGCAGGAGGCCGACCCCGGCAGCCTGCGCTCGGGCTTCACCAACCAGACCCACTACCTGGCCGAGCGCGCCGGCTTCAACTACTGGAGCCACCAGCCGAACCGACGCGTGGGCGGCGTGGCCTCCAGCGCCAACGGCCTGCTCAGCCGGCTGGAGCCGGTGGAAGTCCAGGACCACGCCCTGCCCGGCCGGCTCGGCGGGCGCGGCGTGCTGCTGGCCAAGTTCGGCAACGGCGCCGAAGGCCTGGCGGTGGCGGTGGCGCACCTGTCGCTGGGCGCCAACTCGCGTGCGGCGCAGTTGGCCTTCATCGCCGAGTTGCTGTCCGATCATCCCAACGTGGTGCTGATGGGCGACTTCAACTGCGTCGCCGACCGCCCGGAAATGCAGTTGCTCTACAAACGCACCCGGCTGCAACCGCCGGGCTGCGTGGTGCCGACCTTCCCGAGCTGGCGCCCGCAGCGCGCCATCGACCACATCCTGGTCAGCGACGGCCTGCGCTGCAACGAACAGCGCGCAGTGCCCGCCGCCTTCTCCGACCACCTGGCGGTGGCCACCGAGATCGACGTGCCGCAGCACGTGTTGCGCTGAGGCGCCATCGCGCCACAGTCCGCTCGGCGGCGCGAAACCGTCAGCAGCGGCAGGCCCAACCCGAAGGGTCACGGTTGCGCGGGGATGGATGACACGCACTAGAACAGCGTCTCCTTGAACGGCAGCATCGCCGCGCCCAGTACCGTGGCATGCGCTTGGACTTCGCCGACCAGCAGTGTGGGATACGGCGAGGCGATGCCACGCCGCGGGGCCGACTCGAACGCAATGCGGGCGATCAGCCTTCGCGCAAGATCGGCAGGCAGGCGCGCACCGAACACGATCACCGGCGGATCGATCAGCGCAATGGTCGCCGCCACCGCCAGCGTCACCGTCGATTGCACGGCATCCAGCCAAGCGTCGATCTGCGGCCACGCCGGGTCGTACTGCTGCAGCATCGCATGCAGGTCCGGCAGCGCGTGACCATCGGCGACCAGCGCCTCGCGCAAGTTCTCCAGCGTCGGCCGTGCCATGCCGGTGATGGCCGAAATACGGCCCAGTTCGCCAGCATTGCCGTGCGCGCCGCGGCACACGCCGCCGTCGGCGATCACGCCCGCGGCGAATCCGTCGCCGATGTACAGATAGACCAGGTCCGGCGTTCGACGGCCGGTCCCATACACCGCCTCCGCCAGAGCCGCGCAATGGGCGTCGTTGTCCATCCAGACCGGCAACTGCAGACAATCGGCGACGAATCGGTCCAGTTCGACCTCTACCCAGTCCGATGCCAGCGACAGCGGCGGGTTGACGCGCGCGCCCTCGCCGATGCGCGGTCCGGTCATGCTCAGACCAACGCCGAACAGCTGTTGTCGGTCCACAGCAGCAGCCTGTAGCAGTTCCTCCACCATCGCCGGCAACTGCCGACGCACGTCAGCCAACGTGAGCGGGAATGCAGTGAACTGACGCATCCCACGGATCTGCCCGGCGAAGTCGATCAACAGCACCGCGATGCCATCGACCGTCAACGAGACGCCGACGCTGTACGCGTAATCCGGCACCAAACGCACCAGGCGACTCGGCTGGCCGCGCCCGCGACGCGGCGATGGCCCCAGTTGCAGCAGGCCATGCGCGACCAACGGATCGAGGATGCCCTTTGTCCCCGGCACGCTGAGTCCAATGGCGCGGGGCAGATCGGCACGCTCGACCTGTCCCGCGCGGCGGACCAAGTCCAACAGCATGCGCTCGCTGGTCCCAGCGACGTTGCCGTCGCTGCGGCGGCGGTACTGCGGACGGACAGCGGCGTTGGCGAAGAAGCCGGACACGCGAAGCGACAGCGGGGGCGTTGTCATATTTCTTTTAATTAACCAACTTAATTTAATGCATCTTCGGCCACCACTCTGGGGCCGCCCAAGACTGGATCGTGCCATGCGTCTGCTGCCGCCTCATCCCCTTTGCGTCTTCCGCTCGCCCGACGCCTCCTCTCCGTCCGTTCTGTCGCTGGCACTTCGCCTGGCGCTGGCCGGCGTCCTGTCGTTGGCATCGCCGGCGTATGCCGATGCGCTGCAGGCCGACGAGGATGCGAAGACCATGGATGCAGTGCAGGTCCGCACCTCGTTCCAATCGCAGAACACGCGCGCCATCGCCACCAAGCAGGGGGCTTCCACCATCGTGGATTCGATCGCCGCCGACAGCATCGGGCAGTTGCCGGACTTCAACGTCGGCGACGCGCTGCGCCGGGTCGCCGGCGTGAGCACGGTGGAGTACCAGGGCGAACCGCGCTATGTGACCGTGCGCGGCCTCAACGGCAACTACAACAGCATGTTGATCGACGGCTTCGCGTTCGCCAGCAACGATATCGGCAGCCGCCAGGCGCTGATGGACGTGCTGCCGGCCAATTTCGTCGATCGCATCGACGTGGTGAAATCGCTGTTGCCGGAAAACGACGGCGGCGCGATCGGCGGCGTCACCGATCTGGTCACCGAAAGCGGCTTCGAGCGGCCCGATGGATTGCTCACCGCCGCGGCGAAGGGGGGCGTCAACCTCATGGGACAGCGCTACGGCGGGCGCACGCCGGCCGGCGAAAGCGAACTGAAGTGGAGCAAGCGCTTCGGTGGCAACGACGAATTCGCGTTCCTGGGCGCGGCCAGCGTCTGGCGCCGCGTGATCTCGGTACCGCAGGAGGAAAACGGAAGCGGCCTGAACTGGTACAACGCCGACGGTACGCGCTCCGCCTTGGCCTATGGCGGCGTCGGCAACGCGGTGCCCAGCGAGCGGCGTTGGTACAACTACGACAACACCCGTGAGCGCCGCGGACTGACCATGCGCCTGGATTGGCAACCGGATGGCCCGCTCAGCGGCCATCTCGCCGGCTATCGCTTCCGTCAACGCGAGACCTCCGACCGCGACGCCGAGGTCGCGCAGGTGCAGAACAGCGCGCGCCTGGTTCGCACCGGCGCCGACAGCGGAACCCTGGACAATCTAAATCAGCTTGTCGAACTGGGCCAATTGCGCTGGAAACGCGGACTGACCGGGCTCAACGGCGAACTGCTGGCCGAACTGCCGGCGCAGTGGCGCGGCGCACTGCGCGCCAGCACCTCGCGCGCCACGGTGGATAACCCGCAGACCTGGGACCGTTTCCAACAGAACCGCTTGGGCTACGCGTTCGACTGGAGCGACAGCCTGCCTGCGTTCACTGCACTCAACCCGGCGCTGGCCGACGACCCGACGCGCTACGCCAACCTCTATCACCAGCAGGAACGCACCCGCTACGCCGAGCGGGTCAGCGATCTGCAATTGGAATTGCGCCGCAACATGGACGAGGACAGTCGTGGATTGGGCGTGGCATGGGGCCTGCGACAGGTGCGTACGCACATGCGCACGTCCTTCCAGCGCACCACCTGGAGCGGGCTGCCCTACACCCTGGCGGACGTGCTGGGCGATTCGACCTGCGGGCTGGGCTGCAATACGCCGATGCTGACCATCGATCCGGCACTTGCCGACGCACGCTGGGATGCCGTCGCCGACCAGGCACGTGGCGTGGTGGACACCGCCGCGCAGAACAGCGGCAGCTACGCCGTGGACGAACAGGTGCGCGCCGGCTTCGTCCAGGCGCAATGGCGGGGCGAGCGCTGGCGCTTGGCCGGCGGCGTGCGCTTGGAACAGACCCGTTTCGGCAGCGACGGACTGCAACTGAGCGGATCGACATGGAGCCCGGTCAGTGCCGTGCGCCGCTATCGCAACTGGTTGCCGTCGCTCGCCGGCCAGTGGCAGACCAGCACCAACGGCACCCTGCGCTTCGGCGTCTCGCGCTCGATCGGGCGCCCGCGCCTGGACCAGATGGCGCTGAACGGCGGCGTGCTGACACTCAGCAGCACGCCGCCCACGCTCAACCAGGGCAACCCGGACCTGCAACCGCGTCGCGCACTGAATCTGGATCTCGGCCACGACTGGACCTTCGACGATGGCGGCAGCCTGCTGTCGATCGCGCTGTTCCACAAGACCATCCACGATGAAATCTTCCGCTACGGCCAGCTGCAGTCCCTCGACGGCCAGCAGGTGCTGGTCACGCAGCCCCGCAACGTGGACCGGCCCGTGCGGCTACGCGGCCTCGAACTGAGCGCGATCAAGGAACTCGGGCCCTGGCTGCCCGCGCTGAACGGCCTGTCGGTGAGCACCAATGTCACGCTGCTGGACGTGGACTACCCGGTGGTGCTGGGCGACGGCAGCCGTACGACGCTGTCGGTGCTGCCGCAGCAGCCCAAGCAGCTGTGGAATCTGGCGCTCAACTATGCGCGGGGTCCGCTGAGCGCCTCGCTGGCCTGGAACCATACCGGTGTGTTGTGGGACGACCGTTACCCCAACTACACCAACCAGTTGGAGTTCTATCGCAACCGCTACCAGCAGGCGTTGGACCGCGTCGACCTGAAGCTGGGCTGGCAGGTATCGCCCTCCGTCGCGCTGAGCCTGGACGTGCTGAACCTGACCGGACAGGGCTACGAGTACCGCATCGGCCGCCAGCAGGAATACGTGCAATCGGCCTGGAAGATGGCGCCGACCGTGATGGTCGGCCTCAATGTCAAACTCTGAGGCAAACCGCATGTCATCGTTTTTCGATACCAGCATCAGCCGTCGCCAGTTGCTGGCCGCGGCCGGCGCGACGGTCGTGGCTTCGGCACTGCCGGCGCAGACCATCTCGCCACAGCCGCCGGATGTGGGACGCAAGTTCCTCCGCTCACGGTGCCCGCTGCCGTTCCCCGGCAATACGTTCCTGGGCCATCTGCAACAGCAGGGCGATGGCTACCAGAGCTTCGACCGCGTGCTGGACATCTATCGCGAATTCTCCGAGCACCGCTTCGCCGACAAGTTCGCCTTGCTGCCACCGAGCAGCTATCACGTGACATTGCTGGGTGGCGTCAACGAGATCGACCGCGCTGGTGGGCCATGGCCCAGCGACATGGCGCGCGACGTACCGCTGAGCGACATCCATGCGACGTTCCTGGCACGGCTGCAGCAGCGCGACGTCGCGCCACTGGGCGCGTGCCGGTTCCTGATCGATCCTGCGGCAGCGAAGACCGGCCGCAACGACAATCTGCTGATCCCGTTGCGGCCCGCGGACGCAGCGACCGCGCTGCGGCTGGACGCCGCCCGCCGCGGCCTGATGGCACTCATTCGCCTGCAGCGCCCGGACTACGTCGACTACCGGTTCCACATCTCGTTGGCCTATCTGTGCGACACGCTCGATGAGGTCGAACATGCCGCCTATCGAAAGGCGGTACACGACTGGCTGGCGCGGCTCGCCGCGGCCGGACCGATCACCGTGCCGCGCTTCCACTTCTGCACCCTTCAGGACATGTACGCGTTTCGGACGCTGCAAGAGGTGTGAGGCGCCTAGGCGACGGACGACATCGGCATGCGAAACGCGCGGCGCGGGATACGCGCCGCAACGTCCGTCACACCGCTAGAACTTCAGATCCGCCCGCACGTACAGGTAGCGCCCACCGGGAATGCCGTAGGTGGAGGCGTCGTAGCCGTTGAGCGAGCACGACAGGCAGATCGGCGGGTCCTTGTCGAAGACGTTGTTGACGCCGCCGCTGAGGGTCAGGCCCTTGAGCCAGTCGAAGCGGTAGCCCACCTGCAGGTCGTGGTAGGTGATCGCGTCCAGCGTGTTGGTGCCGGCCATCGGGTTGCTGCACACCGGGAACGCCACCGCATCGCCGCACTGCTCGGTCAGCTCGGAGATGTGCCGCAGCGTCCACGACGCGTTCCAGCGGCCGCGCGACCAGTCCAGGCTCAGGTTGCTGGTCCACTCGGGAATCGAGCTGTCCACCACCTCCACGCCCGGGCGCTGCGGCTGCACCTGGCCGGCCGCGCCGGTGGCGACGTAGCGGGTGACGAAGGTGTTCTGCCAGCCGATCTTGAAGCGGCCGGCGGCGGTCTCCGGCGAGTTCCAGAACAGGTCCACGTCCCAGCCGTCGGTCTTGATCGAGCCGAGGTTGGTCAGCCGGTTGTTGAAGCCGTTGATGCCGCCGGTGGAGGCGCGGGTGATGCCGTCGCAATACGTCGGCGACAGCGTGTCCACGCACAGGTCGAGCTGGGTCTGCGCGTTGATCGCCTGGATCGCGCCGTCGATGTCGTGGCGGTAGAAGGTCACCTCCACGTCGAAGCGGTCCGACCACGGCACGTTGCTGGCGAACCACGGGCTCCACACGAAGCCGGCGCTGAAGCTGCGCGCCTTCTCCGGCTCCAGCGCGCGGTTGCCGCCGGTGGTCACCGAGATCTGCGAGTTGGCCTGCTGGTAGCCGGCCGGCACGCCGAGCGTGGCGCAGTTGCTGGCGCTGCCGCGCGGCGCGGTGCCGCCCAGGCCGATCGAGCACGGGTCGGACAGGGTCAGGTCGGCGCGCGCGGCCGAGCCGTACAGTTCGCCGATGCTGGGCGCGCGGAAGCCTTCGGCATAGCTGGCGCGCAGCACGAAGTCCGGCGCCACCTGCCAGCGCAGGCCGTACTTCGGGGTGAACTTGCCGCCGAAGGTGGAGTAGTCGGAATAACGGCCAGCCAGGCTCAGGTCCAGTTTGTCGCCCAGCGGCGAATCGGCGAAGATCGGCACGCTCAGTTCGAGGTAGGCCTCCTTGACGTCGTAGCTGCCCTGCGTCGGCAGCGACGGCACGCCGTTGTAGTGGCCGATCACGGTCAGCGGATCGGGGCGGTAGAAGCCCTCATACTTGCGGTACTCCACGCCGGTGGCGAAGGACACCGCGCCGGCCGGCAGCCGGAACAGGTCGCTGCTGAGGTTGGCGGTGAACTGGGTCAATTCGTTCTGACTGCGGTCGTGCACCACCGGCTGGATCCAGCGCAGCATGTCCGGGGTGATGCTGCCGGCGCCGCCGAAGATGTTCAGCGGCACGCAGCCGGCCACCGCCGCGCACGCCGCCGGATCGCCCAGCGCCAGGTTGATGTTGTAGATGTTGTAGCTGCCGTAGTTGGTCTGCTCGGCCTTGTTCTTGCTGTAGGCGCCGTTGACGTCCCAGAACCAGGTGCGGTCGGCGCCCTCGAAGCTGCCGATGAAGCCGGTGCCGACGTACTGGGTGTCCACGCGCTGCTCGAACACGCGCGCGCCGCCTTCCACCGGGCGGCGCCCGATCATGATCAGGTTGCTTCCCGAATCCAGCGCGAAGCCGAACGGGTTGTACGGGTTGGCGGCGGAGATGACGATGTTGTCGGCCAGCGGATTGCCGGTGCCGGCGTCGGGGCCGAGGAAGATCGGTTCCGGCGCGGCCTGGTTGGTCGATTCGCGCCGGTTGCCGAGCAGCTTCAGGTACCACTGCACGTCGTCGTTGAAGAAGAAGCGGAACTGGCCGAACACGCCCTTGCGCTCGGACGGGGTCAGCAGCAGGTTGGACGCGGCGAAGTTGTAGCGGTCGGCGGTGGTGAAGCAGTGGTAGTCGTCGCTGCGGGTGCAGCCGCCGGTGCCGTCGTAACGCGGCGTGCGCGCACCGCTGTTCGGGGTCAGGTTCTGCTCGGCGCCGGTGTTGGGGTCGACGAAGATGAAACGCCCGTCCGGGGTGGCCGAACTGCCGAAGCTCAGGCCGGTGCCGGGAATCGGATACAGCGACTGCGCGCGGTCGCGCGCGTAGATCGGATCCTGCTTGGTGTAGCTGGCGCCGAGGAACAGGCTGGTGCGCTCGGTGCTGTGGCCCCAGGCCAGGTCCACGCCCTTGCTGGCGCCGTCGCCCTTGTCGTACTCGCCGTAGTTCAGGGTGACCTGGCCGCCTTCGAAATTGCGCCGGGTGATGATGTTGACCACGCCGGCGATGGCATCGGAGCCGTACAGCGAGGAGGCGCCGTCTTCCAGCACCTCGACGCGCTCGACGATGGCCAGCGGAATGGTGTTGAGGTCGGTGGCCGCGCCCACGCCCGAGGCCGAGGACTCGTTGACCCAGCGCATGCCGTCGACCAGCACCAGCACGCGCTTGGCGCCGAGATGGCGCAGGTCGACCTGCGCCGAACCCGCGCCGACGCCGCTGCCGTCCGGCGGGAAGCCGAAATTGCCGGAGGAATTGAACTTGGCGTTCAAGGCCGAGCCGGAGGCGGTGAGTTCCTGCAGCACATCGCCGATGGAGGTCAGGCCGGTGCGTTCGATGTCGGCGCGGCTCAGGGTCTGCACCGGCACCTGCCCCTCCACTTCGGCGCGGCGGATGCGGGTGCCGGTGACCTGCACGCTGTCGAGCGTGGTGGCCGTGCCGGGGGCGGCCGGGGACGTCTGTTGCTGGGCGCCGGCGATGGCGGGGACGCCGCCGAGCAGGGCCAGGGATACCGCGAAGACCAAAGGATGGCGGTGCAGGAAATTCATCCGTCTCTCTCTCCAGAAAGGATGTGGGTCGGCCGCTGCGACCCCCTGCACCGCGACGGCGTGGAATTCTTTGTAAACAAATCGTAAACGGCCTGCAAGCGTCCGGCGGGCAAAGCGCGGGCCATCGCGACGACTGGTCGATTTGGTAGACACCGGATGCGCAAGACATCGTCAAGCAGCGCAACGCTCAAGCCCCTCTCCCCTCGGGAGAGGGGTGGGGTGAGGGTACGGAGCGCGAAGCGTCCGCGCGA
Source organism: uncultured Xanthomonas sp. (assembly GCF_964278005.1). Classification (NCBI taxonomy): domain Bacteria; kingdom Pseudomonadati; phylum Pseudomonadota; class Gammaproteobacteria; order Lysobacterales; family Lysobacteraceae; genus Xanthomonas; species uncultured Xanthomonas sp. The sequence continues at coordinate 432,557 of NZ_CAXYKF010000023.1, read as the reverse complement.
TCTGGCGATCAGAGGCTTCGCCCGTACCCTCTTCCGCCCCTACGGGGCACCTTCCCCCAATGGGAGAAGGGAGAAGCTAAGCCCCTCTCCCACCGGGAGAGGGGTTGGGGTGAGGGTACGGCGCGAAGCGACTCGCGGACTTCAGACGTACGAAGCTGCACCCGCACCTCATCCGCCCATGCCGGCCCCCGGATGCCGGCCCAGCGTGCGATGCCAATCTGCGAACGCTGCCGGGCAGCGCGGTGACACGACGTATTGTGCCTCCACCCGTCGGCACATTGGCATCGCTGCATCCAGCACACTCGCCACCCAACCTGGACGACGCGGCCACCCATCGTCACCACCACGCTGGCCAAAGCGACGACAGCGCCGCCATCGCCAGTTGAAACGGCGATTCATCCGCGTTCGGTATAGTCCCGCGCATGATCCTGCGCACGTCTCTCCTGCTGTTCGCCGCCGCGTTGTGCGGCCCCGTTCCCGCCCTCGCCCAGTCACTGGATGCCCAGCGCCCGGCGATCCGCTCGGCGATCGACGATGCCGAGCAGGGCCGGTTCGATCCGGTCCGCGCGGCCGCGTTCAAGCAGCATCCGCTGTACGGCTGGCTGGAGTACGCCAATCTGCGCCGCAACATCGACAAGGTGTCCGATGCGCAGGCGCAGGACTTCCTCAAGCGCTACGCCGGGCAGCCGGTGGCCGAGAGCTTCCGTGCGCTGTGGCTGCCGGCGCTGGCGCGGCGCGAGGACTGGCCGGCGCTGCTGGCGAACTGGAAACCCACCGAGAACCTCGGCCTGCGCTGCGCCCAGCTCAATGCGCGCCAGGCCACCGGCCGCGCCGACGCGCAGTGGGTGGACGAAGCGCAGGCGCTGTGGCGCAACGCCGGCAAGTCGCTGCCCGACGCCTGCGATCCGGTGTTCGCAGTCCTGCAGGCGCGCGGCGGCATGACCGATGCGCTGCGCTGGGCGCGCGTGGAAGCGGCCGCCGACGCACAGCAGCCGGCGGTGATGCGCGCCGCCGCACGCGGCCTGCCCGCGGCCGACCTGGCCCTGGCCAACGACTACGCGGCGTTCCTGGACGCAGTGCACACCCGTGCGCTGACCTGGCCCAAGACCGAGCGCAGCCGCAAGGTGGCGGTGGACGGGCTGGCGAAGCTGGCCAAGACCGATCCGGACGCCGCCGAGCGGCAACTGCCGCAGTTCGCCCAGGCACTGCAGTTCAGCGAGGCGCAGCGCGGCGCGGTGCTGTACCAGATCGCGCTGTGGACGGTGGCCTCGTACGGGCCGGATTCGGCGCGCCGGCTCAACGCGGTGCCCGAGTCCGCCTACGACGAACGCCTGCACGAGTGGCGCGCGCGCGAGGCGATGGCGCGCGGCGACTGGCCGGCGGCATTGGCCGCGATCCGCAAGATGCCGCCGGCGCAGCGCAACGATTCGCGCTGGCAGTACTTCGAGGCGCGGCTGGCGGAGAAGACCGGCAATGCCAGCGAGGCGCAGCGGCTGTACCGCGCGGCGGCCAGCTCCGCCACCTTCCACGGTTTCCTGGCCGCCGACCGGCTCAAGCAGCCGTACGCGTTGTGCCCGTGGGAACCGAACGACAGCGCGCAGGCGCAGGCGGCGGTGGCACGCGATCCGTCGCTGGTCCGCGCGCTCGAGCTGTTCAAGATCGACCGCGCCGGCTGGGCCGTGGCCGAGTGGAACGATGCGCTGAGCCGTTTCGACGACACCCAGCGGCGCCTGGCGGTGGAAGTGGCCAGCAACAACGGTTGGTTCGACCGCGCGGTGTTCGGGCTCGGCAAGCGCCCGGAGGAACAGCGCCTGTACACGCTGCGCTTCCCGTTGCACCACGCCGACACCATCCGCCGCGAAGCCGGCAGGAACGCGATCGACCCGGCCTGGGTCGCCGCCGAGATCCGCGCCGAAAGCGTGTTCAACCCGAACGCGCGCTCCCCGGCCAATGCGATGGGCCTGATGCAGGTGGTGCCGGCCACCGGCGCCAGCGTCGCCCGCAGCCTCGGCCTGGCCGGCTACGGCGGCGCCGCCAGCCTGTACGACCCGGACACCAACATCGCCATCGGCACCGCCTACCTGCGCCAGTTGCTCAACACCTACGGCCTGCCCTACCTGACCATCGCCGCCTACAACGCCGGCCCCGGCCCGGCCGCACGCTGGCAGAGCCAGCGCCCGGGCCACGATGCCGACTTCTGGATCGAGACGGTCAGCTACAAGGAAACCCGCGAGTACGTGGCGCGCATCCTGGCCTTCAGCGTGATCTACGACTGGCGCCTCAACGGCGACGCCCTGCCGGTCACCGAACGCATGCTCGGCAAGCTGGACGCGCCGCGGAAGAAGTTTGTGTGTACGGCCGCCGATACGGCGGCCGGGAATCGGGAATAGGGAATGGGGAATCGCAACGGCGCACCGCGCGCAACCGCGCCGAACATTGGGTCAACACGCCAGCGCGACATCAGGCGAAGGGAATCTGCTTTTACCATTCCCGGTTCCCGATTCCCCATTCCCAGCCCCCAATGAACATCTACCTCGTCGGCGGCGCCGTCCGCGACGCCTTGCTCGGTCAACCGCCCGGCGACCGCGACTGGGTGGTGGTCGGCGCCAGCGCGCAGCAGATGCTGGAGCTGGGCTACAAGCAGGTGGGCCGCGATTTCCCGGTGTTCCTGCATCCGCGCAGCGGCGAGGAGTACGCGCTGGCGCGCACCGAGCGCAAGGCCGGGCGCGGCTACCACGGCTTCGAGGTGCAGGCCGACCCGTCGGTGACGCTGGAAGAGGATCTGCAGCGGCGCGACTTCACCATCAACGCCATCGCCCGCGACGAGGCCGATGGGCGTCTGGTCGATCCGTATGGCGGCGCGCGCGATCTCGAGCAACGGGTGCTGCGCCATGTCGGCCCGGCCTTCGCCGAGGATCCGCTGCGGGTGCTGCGCGCGGCGCGGTTCATGGCGCGGCTGGCGCCGCTGGGGTTCGTCGTCGCGCCCGAGACCATGGACCTGATGCGCACGATGGCCGCCGGCGGCGAACTGGAAACGCTGGTGCCCGAACGTGTCTGGCAGGAACTGCGGCGCAGCCTGGCCTCGGCGCAGCCCTCGGCGTTCCTGCGCACGCTGCGCGAGGCCGACGCGCTGCGCTGGGTACTGCCGGAGCTGGACGCGCTGTACGGGGTGCCGCAACGCGCCGAGTACCACCCCGAGATCGATACCGGGCGCCACCAGGAACTGGTCAGCGACATGGCCGCGCGGCTGGCACCGGGCGACGCACTGATCGGCTTCGCCGCGCTGACCCACGACCTGGGCAAGGCGCTGACACCGCCGGAGGAGTGGCCGCGCCACCTGATGCACGAGCAACGCGGCATGGCGCCGCTGCGCGCGCTGAGCGAACGTCTGAAGGTGCCGCAGGAGCACCGGCAACTGGCCGAGATCGCCTGCCGCGAGCATCTGAACGTGCATCGCCTGACCGAATTGCGCGACCGCACCGTGCACGAACTACTGCAGCGCTGCGACGGATTCCGCAAGCCCGAGCGCGTCGCGCAGTTGGCCACGGTGTGCGAGGCCGACAAGCGCGGCCGTCTCGGCAGCGAGGACGCCGATTACCCGCAGGGCCGCACGCTGCAGCATCTGCATGCGGCGGCGCTGGCGGTGAACGCGCGCGACCTGGCGGCGCAGGGCCTGAGCGGCCCGCAGATCGGCGAGGCGCTGGCCAAGGCGCGGATCGCGGCGATCGCCGCGGCGCGACGGGAGTCGCAGGCCGACGCCTCTTGAGCGCGGCCACGCCGCGCTTGCATGGATGCGCGGTGGAAGGGGCACTCGTCCGCTTCTTGGGTATCAGCCATGACCGGCTCTCCTGGGATAGTCCATCGCAACTGAAGCGAATTCGTAGGAGCGCTTCAGCCGCGACCGCATTAACGGGAACGTCCGTCGCGGCTGAAGCGGCTCCTACGGTGCAATGGCGCGCCCACCTGATGCCTAGCGACCATCGCCGCAACCGGGACGGCTACCTTCAGACGAGCCGAGCACCGCTTCAACTGCACAGCGGTGGCCGCAGCAACACCTCACCGCTCGCCAGACAACCGCTACGGCACCTGGATCGCCTCCCCGCTGCCGACCACCACCGTGGCGATCTGCGAGGCGGCATCGCGGCTGTCCACGTCGGCCAGTGTCCCCAGCAGCGTGCTGTTGTCCTGCATCTGCAGGGCGTCCCGGTAACGCGCGTTGGCGACGTCGGCCAGTTGCACGCCGAGTTCGCTGACGCGCAGCGCCGCCGCATCCAGTACGCCATCGAGCAACTGCGCGCCCTGCAACGTGATCTGCGCAGCGCGCGCATTGGCGGTGTCGCCAAGCTCGACGACGCCGGCGAATCCGTCCAGCGTGCCTGCCGCGTCGATCACCTCATCCATCAACTCGCCATGCACGATCGATACGCGCTGGGCGGACGCCGTCAGCGCGCCGCCGGTGTTCGCGCTGCGCCGCACGTGCAGTTCGGCGCTGGCATCGTGCGCATCGTCCAGGTCCAGCAGTTCGTCGACGAGTTCGCCCTCGACGATGTCCAGCGCCTCGACCCGGGCATTGCCGGCATGGGTCATGTCCAGGCGCAGGTGCGCACGCGCGAGCGTGCCCTGCAGGTCGAATGCTTCATCGATCAGTTCGCCATGGGCAATGGTCAAGGCATCGCCGGTGACGTTGCCGCTGTCCGCGAACGCGACGTCGAGCGTGCCGCCGTCGAAGGAGGCGGCATCGATCGCCTCGTCGATCAGCTCGCCCTCCTCGATCCGTGCAGCCAGCGCATGCAGATTGCCTGAGTCCTCGAAGCGCACCGCCAAGGCCGCATCCTGCACCGCACCGATGTCGATGGCTTCGTCGATCAACTCCCCGTCCGCGATCCGCGCATCGGCCGCCACGGCGTTGCCGCTGCGCAGCAGCCTCACCGTCACGTCGGAGGCGCGCAACTCGGCGGCGTCCAGCGGCTCGTCGATCAGCCCGCCATCGCGGATGCGCAGTGCGCCCTCGGCACTGGCGTTGCCGGTATCGGCCAGGCGCAGGTCGATCGCCGCGTCCTGCACCAGCCCGGCGTCGACCAGTTCGTCGACCAGCACCGCATCCTGGATGTCCAGCGCGTGCACATCGACATTGCCGGCATTGGCGAGCGCGATTGCGATCTGGCCGCCCAGCCATGGCCCGGCTTGCAGCGCCTCGTCCAGCAACTGGCCGGTGAACAGGCGGACCTCGTCCGCCGCCACATTGGCCACGTCGTCCGCCTGCACGACGACACGGCTGCCACGCAGCGGGTGCGCGATCAACACGCCCTGCAGGCGGCCGCCACCGACCGTCAGCGTGCCATGGCCACCAAGGACCCGATCGCTGCGCTCCACGGCGACCTCGATACAGGCGCCATCGGCGGCCGCCACCACTGCATCGCGCGGCGCGATCAACCGCTCGCTCAGGCTGCCGCCACCCAGGTGCAGCTGGCTCTGCGCGGTCTGCAGGCTGACGTTCGCCGAGCCGCGCAGGCGCAGATCGATGCGCGCGCCGTCGGCGATGGGACCGTCGACCAGCGTGCCGATCAAGGCTGCCTGCACCGGCCCCACTGGCGCACTCAAGGTGCCGTCGGCGGCGAGCGTGTCCTCGCCCAGGGTCAGCCGCCCGGCCAGCGCGACGTTGGCGCTGTCCTGCACCAGGATCGCCAGCGTGGCGTTCGCCCCGACGCGGTGCACCAGTGTCGGCAGCAACGATGGCCGCGCTTGCCACTGCGCATCCTGCACGGCCTGGTTGGCCTGTCCGCAAATCGCGATGGCCAGGGTCTCCCCGGCGGGCACATCGAGCGGCGCGGCGAACGCATAGGGCTGCCAGGGGCCGGCGTTGCGGGCGATGAAGCGCCCGACCGCAGTCGGGCCAGCGCAGGCCACCGGCAACGCCGGCCGCCGGCACGCTGCCGGTGATGTCGCCGCCCAGCCCGGCCAGGCCGTGGCCCATAGCAACAAGACGGCCCCGGCGCGCATGCTGCCAGCGCCGAGCAGCTTCGACATGGACATCTGCGGCCGCGCAGTCGCACGACGCGGCGTATCGCCGCCGCCATTCCACTGCATGCGCCAAGCCACGACGGCACGCGACATTCCGTCGAACCAGCCTTCACCGCTGTCGCAAGAACGCGGCACCGCTCGTACGATGCGCATGACGATCTCCCCCTGTGGCGATCGCCCACGATCCTAATGCATGCGGGTGGCAACACCGCATGCGGGGAGAGAGACAGAAGACTTTTAATCTTTTGCTCAACAGGCATGCCCAGCAGAAATGGCGCAGCAGCGCGCCATGGCGCAGCCGGCATTTCTTCTCAGGCCAACCGCGCTGGCAAATGACCGAGGTGGAGACGCAGGCCCACACACTCTCCATGCGTCGCGCGAGCGAGCCTCAGTCCTCGGCGACGAACGCGAAGAAGTCGCGCTTGTCCTCGGCGAAGGCGCTGACCAGCCTGCCCTCGGGGATGCGCTTGGCGCCGAGGCCACCGACGCAGATGCCGAGGCGGCGAAACAGCGCATAGCGCGGCCCGATCGCATGATCGGGATCGTGCGCCATCAGCCGCGCCAGTGCGTCCGGGGCGTAGATGTCGACCCCCTCGACCATCGGCGTCACATGCCGATTGAGGGTCACGTAGCGCAGCGCCTTGCGCTCGTAGACCAGTTCGCAGCCTTCGCGCGTCTCGGTCACGATCTTCTGGATGTTGTCGATCACCGTGGTGAACGGCGCGCCGTGCGCCTTGGCGATCTGCGCCTGGCTGCAGCCGAAGCGGAATCCGCTCACGGCGGCATAGGGTTGAATCTCGTAGATCACCGGACGTTCCTTGTAAGGCGGGACGGGTCTGGCGCCCGCCTGTGACCGCGCATAGGCTCGGCGCACGCCAGGCCACAGCAAACCAGACCGCGGCCGGCGGCACAACGTCCGCTGCGAGCACCGCCAGGCGGTGCTCGCGCGGCCGCTTACTCCATCGCGCCGGCGATCCAGGTGTGGCGGACCTGCAACGCGTCGTCCAGCAGCACCAGGTCGGCCTGGTAGCCGGGCGCGATGTGGCCGTAGCGGTGGTCCAGGCCCACGCACTGCGCCGGGTACAGCGAGGCCATGCGCGCGGCTTCTTCCAGCGGCACGCCCAGCCACTGCACGCTGTTGCGCACCGCGCTGGCCATGTCCAGCGCCGAGCCGGCCAGGGCGCCGGCGGCGTTGCGCACCACGCCGTCGATGGCGGTGATGGTTTCGCCGTACAGGTCGAACGCGGGGCTGTCGGCGCCGACCATCGGCATCGCATCGGTGACCAGGAACACGGTGCCGCGCGGCTTGGCCGCCAGCGCCACGCGCAGGCTGGCCGGATGCACGTGCACTCCGTCGACGATCACCCCGCACCAGGCGTTGCGGTCTTCCAGCGCCGCGCCGACCACGCCGGGATCGCGTCCCTGCAGCGGGGTCATGGCGTTGTAGAGGTGGGTGAAGCCGCAGATGCCGGCGTCCAGCCCGGCACGGATCTCTTCGTAGCTGGCGGCGGTGTGGCCGGCGAACACGCGCGCACCGGCCGCGGCCAGGGTGCGGATGCTGGCCGCCGGCACGCGTTCCGGTGCCAGGGTGATCAGGGTGACGCCGTTGTCCAGCGAGGCGGCCATGGCCAGTTCGTCGGCGTCGGGCACGCGGAACTTGTCGGCGTTGTGGGTGCCCTTGCGCGCCGGCGCCAGGTACGGCCCTTCCAGGTGGATGCCGAGCACGCCCGGCACCCCCTCGGCGATGGCCTGGCGGGTGGCGGCGATCGCCGCGCGCATCACCTCCACGTCGTCGCTGATCAGCGTCGGCAGGTAGCCGGTGGTGCCGTAGCGGCGATGGCCCTGGCCGATGCGGCGCAGCGCCTCGACGTCGGTGCGGTTGTTGAACAGCACGCCGCCGCCGCCGTTGACCTGCAGGTCGATGAAGCCCGGCAGCAGGCTGCCGCCGCCCAGGTCGTGCTGCACCGGCGCTGCCGCCACGCGCGGGTCGGCGTCGTCGAGCAGGGCGAGGATGCGCCCGCCCTCCAGCAGCACGCTGACGCCGTCGAGGAACCCGTCCTCGCCGAGCACGCGCGCGTTGCGCAGCGCCACCGTGGTCATCAGACGGTCTCCGTCACTTTGTTCAGATGCGGCGGCAGGTCCGGGTTGTAGCCGCGGCGCAGCGCCAGGGCGTTGATCGCACGGTAGAAGCTCTGGATCGCCAGCAGCGGCGCGCACGCCGGGTGCGGCGCGGCGACCAGCGGCAGGTCGCCGCCGGCGCTGGCCAGCCACACCTGCGCGCCGCGGCCGCGGAACTCCTCGGCCAGCCGCCGGGTGCCCTCGCCGGCTTCGTCCGGCTGGTCGAATGCCAGCACCGGGAAACCCGGGCCGACCAGCGCCATCGGCCCGTGCTTCACTTCCGCCGAGCTGTAGGCCTCGGCGTGCAGGCCGCAGGTCTCCTTGAACTTCAGCGCCGCTTCCTGCGCCGCCGCCAGGCCCAGGCCGCGGTCGAGCACGAACAGGTTGTGCGCCTCGACCAGGCCGTCGGTCAGCGAGCGCCAGTCGGCCTGCCAGGCCGCACGCAGCGCCTGCGGCAATTCCTGCAGTGCGCCCAGCAGCGCCGGGTCGTTCTTCCAGTGCGCGCCGAGCTGCAGGATCGCCGCCAGCGAGGCCAGGTAGCTCTTGGTCGCGGCCACGCTCTTCTCCGGGCCGGCGCCGAGCGGGATCACCGTGTCGGCCAGCTGCGCCAGCGGCGAATCCTCGACGTTGACCAGCGCCACCACGCGCGCGCCGGCGTCCTTGGCCGCCTGCGCGTTGCGCAGCAGGTCCGGGCTCTTGCCCGACTGCGAGATCACCAGGTACAGCGCCCCGCGCAACTGCAGCGGCGCTTCGTACACCGAGCCCACCGACGGCGAGGCCGAGGCGGTGACCACGCCGAGCTGGGTCTCGAACAGGTACTTGGCGTAGGTGGCGGCGTGGTCGGAACTGCCGCGCGCGCAGGTCACCACGAACGGCGGCGGCGCGGCGCGCAACGACGCGGCGAGCGCGCTCACGGTGGCCTGGTTGCGTTCGAACTGCGCGGCGACGACCGCGGCGGCTTCCGCGGCTTCGCGGAACATCAGGGTTTCGGTTTCGGAGGGCAGCGCCATGGGCAGGGTCACGTGGGGTCTGGGGAGGAGGAACGGCGGGAATGCGGCTGCATGGGCGCGGTCGAGCCGCGCACCACCAGTTGCGGCACGAAGCCCTGGTTGTGCACCGGCGCGGGATGGTCTTCGTAGGCATCGCTACGCAGCTGGCTGATCAGCAGCCGCGCGGCGTGGCGGGCGATGTCTTCGGTGGCCTGCTTGGCGGTGGTCAGCGGCGGCCACGACTGGCGCGAGAACGGGCTGTCCTCGAAGCCGGCGATGGACAGGTCGTAGGGCACGTTCATGCCCGCCGACTTGGCCGCGGCCAGCACGCCGGCGGCGATCTCGTCGTTGGAGCCGAAGATCGCGGTCGGTGGTTCGCGCAGCGCCAGCAGGCGGCGGGCGCCGCGGAAGCCGTCGTCGAAGGTGTAGTCGCCGGGGATCACCAGGTGCTTGTCCAGGGTGATGCCGTAGTCCTTCAGCGCCGCCTCGTAGCCGGCATAGCGCTCGCCGCTGGAGCGATGCGAGGTGCCGCCCCACAGGAAGCCGATGCGCTGGTGGCCGAGCTGGATCAGGTGTTCGGTGATCTCGTAGGCGGCATCGCGGTCGTCGACGTAGACGCACGGGCCGTCCTGCGGATCCTCGGTGGCGGCGATGATGCGCACGGTCTTGATCCCGCGCGCGGCCAGCGCCGCGACCAGGTCGGCACGCTCGGACATCGGCGCGGTCAGCACCAGCCCGGCCAGGCGCGAGCGCTGGGTCCACTCGGCCAGTTCCTCGGCGAGCATCGGCGCGGTGGAATCGCAGGGGTGGATCTGCAGGCCGAAGCCGGTCTCGCGGCAGGCGGCGAGCACGCCGTTCTGCACGCCGATGATGTGGTACGGGTTGGGGTTGTCGTACACCAGCCCGATCACGAACGGGGTGCCGCTGCGCAGGTTGCGCGCCGACGGATCCGGCTCGTAGTCGAGTTCGGCGATGGCGTGCAGCACGCGCGAGCGCGTGGCCTGCATCACCGACGGTTCGTTGTTGATGACCCGCGAAACGGTCTTCAGCGACACCCGCGCCCGTTCGGCGACGTCTTTGATGGTGGGTCTGCGCATTGGATAGGTTTGCCGAGTTGGAGAAAAGCGCGTCAGCTCACCGCGCGCCCTGGCCGACGCGGTGACCGCGCAGCGCGAAGAACAGGATGTACAGGTAGCAGGCGATCATCAGGCCGGCGAAGACCACCTGGAAATCGAAGGACTCCTTCAGATGGGCGAACAGCTGCGGCACCGCGGCGCCGCCCACGATGCCCATGATCAACAGCGCTGCGCCCTTTTCGGTGAACTTGCCCAGCCCCTTGATGGCCAGCGGGAAGATGGCCGGCCACATGATGGCGTTGGCGAATCCGAGCGCCGCCACGAACGCCACCGAGACATAGCCGCCGGTCACCATCGCGCACAGCGAAAACACGATGCCGAGGCAGGCCGAAATGGACAGGTACTTCTCCTGGGAGATGTACTTCGGGATCAGCACCAGGCCGAGCAGGTAGCCGGCCAGCATGCAGGCCAGGGTGCCGATGGTGAAATATTTCGCGTAGTCGAGCGAGAGACCGAGGCTGTTGCCGTAGATGCCGATCGCATCGCCGGCCATCACCTCGGCGCCGACATACACGAAGATGCACAACGCGCCCAGCCACACGTGCGGAAACGCGAAGATGCTGTCGCGGCTGCGCTCGTCGGAGGCCGACGCGTTCGCCGTCTCGGGGCTGATCTCGGGCAAGGGCGAAAACAGGATGGCGACGGAAAGCACGGCCAGGATGCCGGCGATCGCCATGTAAGGGCCGTGGATGCGGCCAGCGAACTCCTGCAACAGCAGCTCCTTCTGCGCCGGCAGCACCTGTTCGATCTGCGTCGAAAAATCCTCCATGCCGTGCAGGACCACCTTCGCCAGTCCATAGGTGGCCAGCGCGCCCGCCACCTTGTTGCAGATGCCCATCAGCGCGATACGGCGCGCGGCGCCGTCGATCGGCCCGAGGATGCTGATGTACGGATTGACCGCGGTCTGCAGCAAGGCCAGGCCGCCGCCGATGATGAAGATGCCGCTCACCGCGCCCACGTAGGAACGGGCATTGGTGAACTGGCCGAAGATCGCGGCGCCGATCGCCATGATCAGCAGGCTCAGCGCCAGGCCCTTCTTCATCCCGGTCAGCTTCAGGATGAGCGAAGAAGGCAATGCCAGGCAGAAGTAGGAAATGTAGAACGCACTCGGGATGAGAAACGCGAAGGTGTCGCTGACATTGAAGGCGACCTTGGCGAACAGGATCAACGGCCCGTTGATCCAGGTAAAGAAGCCCATGATGAAGAACAACAGGCCGACGATGGCGATGGAAGCGTAGGGACTGGCGGGCCGTGCGGTGGTCATGGGCGGCGTGCTCCGGGAGGGCGCGGGGATCGGCGGTCAGCGTCGCAGTTCGGCGACGAAGTCGTAGTAGTCGTTGTGGCAATAGGTGTCGGTCAGTTCGATCGCGCTGCCGTCGCGGGTGTAGCCGACCCGCACCACGTGCAGGATCGCCTCGCCTTCCTTCATGCCGAGATGGCCGGCCAGCCGCGCCGGCAGGTTGATGGCGCGGAAGTATTGCAGCGCCCGCACCACCGGGGTGCCGCGCTCGTCCAGGTAGCTGTAGAGCGAATCGGCAATGGCGTGCGGATCGGGCACCACGTGCTGCGGCAGCACCGCCTTTTCGTAAGCCATCACCCGGCCGTCGGCGCTGCGCAGGCGGGTCAGCGCAGCGACCACCGTGTCCGGGGACAGGCCCAGGCGCAGGATCTCCTCGCCATGCGCCGGGCGCGTGCGCCGCTCCAGCCAGCGCGTGCCCGGCTCCAGGCCCTTCATGCGCAGGGTTTCACTGAAGCTGGCCAGGCCGCTGAGCTGGTGCTGGATGTGCGAGGTGACGAAAGTGCCGGCGCCCTGCCGGCGCGACACCAGGCCTTGTTCGACCAGCGCATCCACGGCCTGACGCAGCGTGACCCGCGACACCTGCAGGTACTCGCACAGCTGCCGTTCGGCCGGCAACGCCTCGCCCGGCTTCCACTGCCCGCCCTTGATCGCCTCGACCAGCTTGCTGGCCAGTTGCAGGTACAGCGGCGTCGGCGCGTCCGGGTCCACGGCCAGCGCATGCAGGCGTGGATCGGCCTGCGGCTTGGGCTTGGTCATGGCGAGCTCTCCAGTCCGCATGGATTCATTATGTCCAATATAGTACCAATCGGCGGGTCGTGCACGTCGCGCCACAGCACGCGGCGCAGGCCCCGGACCGACAGCGCTGCCCGACCACGGCAACAGTGCAGTGGCGCGTCATCCCGAAATTCGCGGCGGCGAGCCGCCCAAGCCCCCTGGCCTCGGGCCGCGCCCTGCGCACGGCGAGCGGCCGATTCCCGCCAGCGCTGGCGCCCATGCCCAGACGGCGGTCATGGCCGATGCCGATGGATCATGTGCCGGTATCCGCCCTTCGGCGAGCTTGGGTGCAGCGCCGCAAACCGCATCGTTGTCACCGGCGGACACGAATTTGTCTACAAGCCACAAGACCAATCACGGCGATGCCTGGCAGAGGTCTGAACCACCGCCCCTGCGACAGCCCGGATCGCGATAAATCCCCGGAAATCGGCCCAAGTCATCGACGTGAAGGCCGGTACGCGACCCGACAGGCCGCGGCGCAATCCCAGACACCACGGCCCGGTTTTGCCCCGCCACCGGGGCCACCCCCGCGGCATCGCGTTGACATCGTTGTCACCGGATCGTAAAGGTTCTGCACGCTTCGCAACGAATTCGGCACAAACACGGCGTCCGCGGACCCAGGGGAATCGGCATCGGTCCGCGCCGCCAGGCAGCACGCAACTCCGTCCCGCACCGTCGGTCACGCCGACGGCGCCCATCCATGAATGATGAGGAGAGACATCATGCGTCACCGCCCGTCCGTCCTGTCGGCCGCCATCGCCGCCAGCGTCCTCGCCTTCGCCGCGCAGGCGCAGCAGGCCGATTCCGCCGCCACCGATCTGGACGCGGTCCAGGTGGTCGGCATCCGCGCCAGCCTGGAGAAGTCGCTGGACACCAAGCGCAACAACGTCACCGTGTCCGAGGCGATCACCGCCGAGGACATCGGCAAGTTCCCCAGCACCAACGTCGCCGAGGCGTTCGCGCAGATTCCCGGCGTCACCATCGACCGCCGCTTCGGCCAGGGCGAGCGGGTCAGCATCGACGGCACCGATCCCAGCCTCAACCTGTCGTTCCTGGACGGCCACCCGGTGGCGCAGGCGATCTGGCTGTACGGCGAGCAGCCCAACCGCGGCTTCGACTACACCCTGCTGTCGCCGCAGATCCTGGGCCGCGCGGAGATCGTCAAGTCCACCGAGGCGCGGCTGACCGAAGGCAGCCTCGGCGGCACCGTGCTGATGCATACACGCCAGCCGCTGGACCTGAAGGCCAACGAGATCGCCGGCTCGGTCGGCTACAGCTACAGCCAGCAGGCCAGCGAGGGCAAGCCCAACGCCTCGCTGCTGTACAGCTGGAAGAATCCGCAGGAGACCTTCGGCGTCGCGGTGTCCGCGCAGCATTACGAGGAACGCGTGGACCGCCAGGGCCTGGAAGTGTTCGGCTACGCCAAGGCCGGCAGCTTCGCCAATGCCGCCGGCGTGCCGGCCGATGCGGACGTGCCCAACTCGATCAACGCCGCCTGGTTCCAGCAGGACCGCAAGCGCGACAGCGCAGTGGTGAATCTGCAGCTCAAGCCCAACGAGGCGCTGGAGTTCAACCTCAGCGGCCTGTACATCAAGGAAGACTTCGACAACTACAACCAGTCGATGTACAGCTTCCTCACCTGGAACCCGGGCACCGTCGCCGCGGTCGACGCGCTGGGCGACGTGCGCAACGGCGTGGTCAACAGCGGCCATTCCAGTGCCAACGCCAATGCGGGCGGCGGCACGGTGATCTACGACAACAACGTGCGCCAGTCGCAGGTGACCACCAAGGGCCTGGACCTGCGCGGCGCCTACCGCGGCGAACGCTGGACCTTGCGCGGCCAGGTCGGCCAGAGCAAGTCCGACAACGACCACCTGGCGCAGTACTTCATCGAGCCGTTCTACAACGGCGGCTTCCGCTGGGATCTGGACCGCGGCATCCGCTTCGACGATCCCACCGCCGCGCGCAACCCGGCCAACTGGGGCTCGGCCGGCGGCTGGATCGGCAACAACGGCGTGTTTTCCACCCAGAGCAAGGACCGCTACGGCCAGCTCGATCTGGACCTGCAGTTCGACGGCGTGTTCAACCAGTTGCTGGTCGGCGTGCGCCAGGGCAAGCACGACGAGGACTTCGCGCTCAACGTGTACGGCGGCGTCACCCCGGCCACCCTGGCCGACATCGGCACCATCGGCCTGACCGACATCCGCGGGTTCTATCCCGACCACGGCCAGCACGTGCAGGCCGGGCGCGGCAACGTGATCGACTGGATCCGCAACAGCCCGGTCGACTACGCCAATCCGGACCCGTCCAGCTACCTCAACAACACCTGGGCGCTGCAGCAGACCAACAACGCCGGCTACGTGCAGCTGAACTTCTCCAACGCCGGCCTGCGCGGCAACCTGGGCCTGCGCTACGTGCGCTCCAAGACCGAAGGCAGCGGCTTCGTCTACAGCGGCACGCCGACCCTGCAGGATCTGGACAGCAAGTGGCGGACCCGCACGCAGACCGAGCACTTCCTGCTGCCGTCGTTGAACCTGGCCTACGACACCGACAACGACTGGGTGTTCCGCTTCGGTGCCGGCAAGGTGATCGCCTGGGCGCCGTACAACCAGATGGTCAACAACACCTTCCTCAACGACACCACGCTCACCGGCAGCGGCGGCAATGCCGCGCTGTCGCCCTACGAATCGTGGAACTTCAACCTCTCGGCCGAGTACTACTTCGCGCCGCAGGCGGTGGTGGCGTGGTCCATCTTCTACAAGAAGATCGACAACTACATCGACACCTCGGCCACCATCGAGCGCCAGTACAACGCGATCCGCGACACTTCGCCGCAGACCTGGGCGCAGATGCTCGGCAGCAACGGCTGCACCGCCGACGGCTACTGCGACTACAGCATCCAGCGCCCGCGCAACGCCGGCACCGGCAAGGTCAAGGGCTTCACCCTGGCCTACCAGCAGCCGTTCGGCGACAGCGGCTTCGGCCTGTCGGCCAACTACACCTATGCCAGCGGCGAGAACAACAGCGGCAACCCGCTGCCCTACCAGTCGCGCAACAGCGTCGCCTTCAGCCCCTACTACGAGAAGGGACCGTGGAACGCGCGGATCAGCCTGAACTGGCGCGACAGCTACCTGGCCGGCGGCTACGTCGCCGGCGCCGCGCCGGCCAGCGTCGACGCCTACACCGACCTGGGCGCGAGCGTGGGCTATGCGTTCAACGCGCAGTGGTCGCTGCAACTGGACGCACAGAACCTGCTGGACGAGGAATACCTGCAGTACCTGGGCGACAAGGACCACCCGGTCGGACGCTACCACAACGGCCGCCGCTACATGGCGACGCTGCACTTCAAGTTCTGAGCGTGAGGCTTCACCTGCGCTGCGGCATCATCGCCGCGGCGCAGGTGCGCACAGACCAGTGGACGCAGCGCCGGCGCGCGACCGCCGGCGCATGCACGGGCACGCCTCAGCGCGGGAACTGCACGTGCCCGTCGGCGAAGTACACGCCCTTGTCGCCCTGGCTGGGCAGCGCGCCGAGGGTGTCGGTGACCACCTGGCCGCGGATGTCGGTGAGGCGGATCTCCAGCAGTTGCGCGCCCATCTGCTCGCCGACGAAATGGTTGTACGCGGTCTTCGGCAGGCTGACCCAGTCGCCGTTCTTCCTGTATTCGAACTTCACCACCGGATAGCGGTGGTTGCGCACCTGGATCGCCGCCCAGTATTGCGAGCTGCCCTCCTTGATCCGGTACACCACGTTGCCGGTGACCGGTGCGGCCACCACCTGCCAGCGGATCGGGATGCGCCCGGCGCTGGTGTCGCCGATCGCGGCGAAGGCATTGGGCGACAGGTCCAGCCCGCAGTCGGCGCCTTCCGGATACAGGTCGGTGACGTACACGGTGACCGTGCCGCGCGGTCCCTGCACCTGCAGGTAGGCACCGGCCAGCGCCGCCTGGATTCCGCCGTCATTGAGCTGCGTCGGGTTCAGCGCGGCGA
This sequence comes from uncultured Xanthomonas sp., assembly GCF_964278005.1. Lineage (NCBI taxonomy): Bacteria > Pseudomonadati > Pseudomonadota > Gammaproteobacteria > Lysobacterales > Lysobacteraceae > Xanthomonas > uncultured Xanthomonas sp. The sequence continues at coordinate 416,230 of NZ_CAXYKF010000023.1, read as the reverse complement.
TCGTGGCGGTCGGATCGATGGGATCCAGCAGCAGCGCGCCGCCGGAATAGCCGGAACTGGTGTAGGTGGCGGTGCCGCTGCAGACATCGTTCCAGCCAGCGTTGGCGGGTGCGGCGGCACTGATGGCCAGGCACAGCGCGGCGAACAGGCCGGCGCCGCGCGCGGCACGGGGGGAGTAGCGTGCTTGCATGCGTGTTCTCCTGCACAGGCGCGCGGAGTCGCCGCGCGGCGACCGGACACCTGCCCGGCGCCGGCACTCTAGGACGCGGTACGCGTGCCGCGCCTTGCGCGCGGCCTGGGATTCCACAACTTGGCCGACGCCGTAGACCGCGCGGTCACGTCGCTCAACCGCGGCTGCCGCGCTCCAGCCGCCACAGCAGATCGCGCCACGGCGTGGCCGCGGTGGCCATGCCGGCCGCCACGCCCAGGGCGTCGGCCAGGGCATCCAGCGGATCGGCCGAGCGCGTGGTGGTCCAGGCGCCCTGCGCGAATTCGATGCCCACGCCCAGCGCCAGCAGACCCAGCGCGGCCCAGGTCCAGGCGCGTGGTCCGGCATAGACCTGGACCGCCGCGGCGGCCAGCACCAGGTAGGCGATGAAATGCTCGACCTTGTCGGTGTCGGGCAGGTCCGACAACTGCGGCGGGTGCGGCATCAGGCACACGTAGATCAGCACCGCGATGCCCAGCCACCACAGCCCCAGCCACAGCCAGGGCCAGCGGAAGTCACGCACTGCCGCCATCACAGCCGCCAGGTCAGGTCGCCGGACAGGAACGCCGGCGCCAGCGACACGTCGCGCTCGAAGCCCATCACCTGGAAACGCTCGCCCATCTCGCTGGGCAGGGTCAGCTGTTTCACCTGCTGACGCAGGCGCAGTTGCGCGGCTGCGTCGCTGCGCGCCTCGGCCTCGGCCAACAGCGCGTCCAGGCCGTTGCCGAGCAGGAAGCTGGCCTGATTGCAGTAACCGGCCAGGTCGAAGCCCGCCCCGGTGCCGGCCTCGGCCAGCGCGGTGAAGTCCACAGACGCGGTCAGGTCCTGCAGGCCCGGCCAGCGGTACGGATCGGCATGCGTGCGATGCCGGTAGAACGCACGCAAGGTGCCGTCGTCGCGCTCGGGCAGATAGAACTCGCGGCGCGGATAGCCGTAGTCCACGAACAGCATCGCGCCGCTGCGCAGGCCGCCGGCCACCGCCTGGATCCAGTACGGCAACTGCGGCAGCAATTCGGAACGGTAGCCGTCGGCGAAGGGCGCCTGCAGATAGCGTTCGATGTGCCGCACCGCCGCCGCCAGCAGCGGATCGGCCGGCTGTTCGCCGCGGCGGAAGCGGCCCTCGCCATCCAGCGTCACGGTCTCCTCGAACACCTCGCCGTCGCGCAGCGCGAAGCGCGGCGTCGGCAGGGCGTCGATCACCTCGTTGGCGAACAGCACGCCGTTCCAGTCGTCGTCGAACGGCCGGTCCAGCCATTCCACCAGGTCGAACACCGGCGGGATCAGCGCGCGCGCCAGGCGCTCGCGTTGGCGTTCGCGCAGGTCGGCGCTGGGCTCCAGGATCGCATAGCGCTCTGGCAGCGCATCCAGCGCCAGCAGGCGCTTGAGCATGACCTCGGCGAACGCGCCGCTGCCGCCGCCCACTTCCAGCATCCGCGCCTGCGGCCCGAGTTGCTGCAGCACCGGCGCCAGCGCATTGGACACGGTGGCGGCGAACAGCGGCCCCAGTTCCGGCGCGGTGACGAAATCGCCCTCTTCGCCGAACTTGCTGCTGCCGGCGCTGTAGTAGCCCAGGCCGGGCGCGTACAGCGCCAGCTCCATGAAGCGCGAGAACGGAATGGCTCCGCCGGCGGCGGCGATCTCGGCGCGCATGTGCGCGGCCAGGCGCTCGCTGTGGGCCAATGCGGTGGCATCGGGCAAAGGAAGGTCGGTGGGCATGCGGCGCCGGATTGCGTGGACAATGCACAGCATAGCCGAGCATGGAACCCGTACATGACCCAGACCAAAGTCGCCCTGATCACCGGCAGCGCGCGGCGCATCGGCGCCGGCATCGCCCGGCGCCTGCACGCGGCCGGCTACGCCGTCGCCCTGCATGCGCATACCTCGCAGGCCGAGCTGCAGGCGCTGGCGCAGGAACTGGAATCCCTGCGCGCCGGCAGCACGCTGACCCTGCAGGCCGACCTGCGCGACACCGCGCAGCTACCCGACCTGGTGGCGCAATGCGTGGCGCGCTTCGGCCGCCTCGACGCACTGGTCAACAACGCCTCCAACTTCTATCCCACGCCGTTGCACGAGGCCACACCGGCACAATGGGACGACCTGTTCGCGGTCAACGCGCGCGCGCCGCTGTTCCTGGCGCAGGCCGCCGCCGCGCAACTGCGCCAGCACGGCGGCGCGATCGTCAACCTCACCGACCTGCACGCGGAAACGCCGCTGCGCGCGCATCCGCTGTACAGCGCAGCCAAGGCCGCCCTGGCGATGCTGACCCGCTCGCTGGCGCTGGAACTGGCACCGCAGGTCCGCGTCAACGCCATCGCCCCCGGTGCGATCCTGTGGCCCGACGCCGGCAAGGACGCCGCCGCGCAGCAGGCCCTGCTGGCACGCACCCCGCTGGCACGCACCGGCCAGGTCGAGGAAATCGCCGACACCGTGCGCTGGCTGCTCGACGACGCCAGCTTCGTCACCGGACAGACCGTGCGGGTGGATGGTGGGCGCGGGCTGACTTGAAGGCTGGGAACGGGGAATGGGGAATGGGGAATCGGCAAGCGCGACCTCTTTCCCGCCATTGCTGAGCGCTACGCCAGGCCGCGCCATGACAGCGCGACGATCGGCCCGGCACCCGGCTCTACCGATTCCCCAATCCCGATTCCCCATTCCCGGCTTCATCAACCAACTCCACCACCTCGAACACCTTTCCGTGCTCGGCATGCGCCTGCCATAGCGCGCCCAGGGTTTGGCCGCTGACCGGGTCGACGAACTCGGCGGCGATGTCGGCCAGCGGCTTGAGCACGAAGGCATGGCGCAGCTCGGGCCGCGGGATGCGCAGGTGGCCGGGGCCTTCGACGATGCGGTCGCCGTAGAACACCACGTCGATGTCCAGGGTGCGGTCGCTGAAGCGCGGGCCGCTGCGGTCGCGCCCGTGCGCGTCCTCCAGCGCATGCAGCCAGTCGTCCAGCGGCGCCAGCTCCCAGTCGGTCTGCAGCGCCACCGCGTTGTTCAGGAAGGCCGGCCCGTCGAAACCGACCGCCGCGGTGCGATAGGTCGGCGACACCGCGACCGCACCGAACTGCCGGCGCAGCGCCGCGATCGCCGCGGCCAGATGGTGACGCGGGCGCAGGTTGCTGCCCAGGCTCAGAAGCACGGTGGTCATGCGCTATTCGCGCATGCCGCGACCGCGAGCGTCAACGGCTAGCCAAGCCCGAGCCGCCCCCATAGAATCGGGACGTACCCGGTTTTCGGCAGCGCCATGACATATTGCGTCGGCATCGAAGTGGACGAAGGCCTGGTCTTCGCCGCTGACACCCGCACCAACGCCTCGCTGGACGACGTCCGCGTCCACCGCAAGCTGCATGTGTTCGAGTATCCGGGACAGGCGGTGTTCGCGCTGATGTCGGCCGGCAACCTGGCGACCACGCAGCTGACCATTTCGCGTCTGCAGCGCGACGCCGACGATCCCGAGGCGCCGCGCAGCCTGCGCAGCTTCCGCCACCTGTTCGAGGTCGCCGAGTACGTCGGCGACGTGCTGGCCTCCAGCCAGATCAAGCTGTCCGAGCAATCGCAGCACAGCGGCATCAACGTGCAGTCGACGCTGATCCTGGGCGGGCAGATCGCCGGCGAACGGCCCGGGCTGTACATGATCTACCCGCTCGGCAACGCCATCGCCACCTCGCCGGAGACGCCGTACCTGCAGATCGGCGAATCCAAGTACGGCAAGCCGATCCTGGACCGCATCATCCGTTCGGAGATGCAACTGGAAGACGCCGCGCGCACCGCGCTGGTGTCGCTGGACTCGACCATCCGCTCCAACCTGTCGGTGGGCATGCCGATCGACCTGGCGCTGATCCGCCGCAACGACCTGCGCGTGACCGAGCGCATGCGCCTGGAAGCGGACACGCCGCTGTACGCCGAGATCCACGACACCTGGTCGCGCAAGCTGGAGAACGCCGTGCGCACCCTGCCGCGTTTCCCGTGGGAACCGGCCCTGGCCGCCGACCACGACACCGAAGCCCGCGACGCCCTGCCGCCCCTGCCCCCCCGCCGCTCCCCCGCCCGCCGCGACCCGGAAGACCAGTCGGCGCAGCAGTGAGGGGCCGGGAATGGGGAATCGGAACAGCCGGAGCGCGGAGCTTGCGCTGAGACATGATGGCCGCTGAGGCGTCAATCCGTTGCCCTTGCGTTCTAAGCTGCACTTATCGGATCCGGTGAGCTTTGCCTCTCTCGGTGACTCCAGATAAAGGAGTCACGTCATCGCGCAGCTGGCGCTGGAGATACGGTCGCCATGCAGCAATGAGCATCTGCTTTGGCTTTGGCTTTGGCTTTGGCTTTGGCTTTGGCTTTTGCCTTTCCCATTCCCCATTCCCCCATCCCCATTCCCAGCACCTCAGCCGCTTTCGAGGGCATGCGCCACCGCGCGGAACACGCGCTGCATTTCCAGCGGCTTGCGCAGGACGTGCACGGCGATGTCGGCGGGGAAGTGGTCACGCTCCAGGTTGGTGCCGGTGTCCTCGAGCACGATCGCCGGGCCCTGGTAGCCCAGGTCCTGCAGCGCCAGCAGCAGGTGCACCGCCGAGAGCAGGATGATGTCGCTGTCGACGATCACCAGCTCCGGCAGGCCGTGCTCCTCGACGTCGCGCAGCGCCGCGGCGCCGTCGGACGCCAACTGCGGACGGTAGCCCTGGCTGGACAGCGCATTGCCGAGCAGCGACAGGCGCGTGGCCTCGCCGTCGACGAGGAGCACGCGCTGGCCCTTGCCCATCGGCAGCGACGGCTCCGGCTCGAAGGACGGCGCCGGCGCGCGCAGCGGGATCAGCATTTCGAAACAGGTGCCCTGCCCCGGCGTGCTGTCCACGCCGATCCGGCCGCCGTAGCTTTCGACGATGCGCTTGCACGAGATCAGGCCCAGGCCGGTACCGTCCGGCTTGGTGGTGAAGAAGGGGCTGAACAGCCGCGCCTGGGTCTCCGCATCCATGCCCATGCCGCTGTCGCGGACCAGGATGCGCACCTGCTCGCTGCCGTCGGCGCCGATCGCCGGCGCCGCCGAGAAGCTCAGCTGGCCGCCGTCGGGCATCGCCTGGATCGCGTTGAGGCCGAGGTTGAGCAGGCACTGCTGCAGTTCGGTGTAGTTGGCTTCGATCGACAGCGCCGGATCGGCCACGTCCGCCTGCAGCGTCACCCGCTCCGGCAGGCTGCTCTTGAGCAGCATCTGCACCGCCTGGAACAGTTCGGCGATGCGTACCCGCTCGCTCGGCGTGCGCGAACCGCGCACGAACGACAGCATCGACTCGGCCATTTCGTGGCCGCGCCGGCCGCACTCGGCGATGACGTCGGCCAGGTGCCGCAGTTGCGGATCGTCGCTGCGCCCGACGATCAGTTCCGGCACGATCAGCAGCGGCTGCAGGATGTTGCGCAGGTCGTGGCTGAGGCCGGCGGCGAGCAGGGCCAGGCTCTCCAGCCGCTGCGCGCGCATCAGTTCGCGCTCCACCCGCTGCCGCTCGCGCTCGGTGCGGGCCTCGCGGATCGCCCGCGCCACCGCCGACGGCAGGCGGGTCGGGTTGTGCTTGATGATGTAGTCGTTGGCGCCGTCGCGCAGCGCCTCCACCGCGGTCTCCTCGCCGATGGTGCCGGAGACGAAGATGAAGGGCACGGCGTTGCCGTCCTCGCGCACCACCCGCAGCGCCTCGTGCCCGGAGAACCCAGGCATGCTCAGGTCCGACAGCACGATGTCAGGCGCGAACTCGCCCAGCGCCTCGCGCAGGGTCGGCTCGCTTTCCACGCGGCGGAAGGTCGCCTCCAGGCCGGCGTCCAGCAACTGGTCGGACAGCAGCTCGGCATCCTCCGGGGAATCCTCGACCATGAGGATCCGGATCGGGCCAAGCCTGGGGCCGGTGGTGGGCATGCGCGCTTACTCTTTGTCCGGCGCCTGGTTGATCAGCGCCCAGAAGGTGCCCAGGGTCTTCACCGCGGTGAAGAACTGGTCCACGTCCACCGGCTTGACCACATATGCGTTCACGCCCAGGTCCCAGCTGCGGGCCAGGTCGCTTTCCTCGCGCGAGGACGACAGGATCACCACCGGCAGGCGCTTGAGCGACTCCTCGCTGCGCACCAGCTTGAGCACTTCCAGGCCGTCCAGGCGCGGCATCTTGATGTCCAGCAGCAGCACCGCCGGCAGGCCTTCCTCGCGGTCGGCATAGGCGCCGCGGCGCAACAGGTAGTCCATCGCCTCGACGCCGTCCTCGACGTGCACGATGGGATTGGCCAGACGCGCGTCGCGCAACGCATCCACCGCCATTTCGGCATCGGCGGGGCTGTCTTCGGCAAGCAGGATGGTGCGGATGGCGGTCATGCGATGAACTCGGTAGAGGGCGTTTCGGGCGCCGGGGGCAAGACGAAATGGAAGGTGGCGCCCTGGTCGGGGGCGGACTCGGCCCAGATATGGCCGCCATGGCGGGCCAGTACGCGGCGCACGCTGGCCAGGCCGATGCCGGTACCGGAATACTCGCTGGCCTTGTGCAGGCGCTGGAATACGCCGAACAACTTGGCCGCGTAGGTCATGTCGAAGCCTGCGCCATTGTCGCGCACGCTGAAGTGATGGCTGCCGTCCGGCTGCACCTGGTAGCCGACCTCGATCTGCGCGACCTCGCGCTTGGCGCTGTATTTGACCGCATTGCCGAGCAGGTTCAGCCACAGCTGGCGCATCATGTTTTCGTCGGCGACCAGGATCGGCAACGGCGCGATGCTCCACTCGATGCGATGCCCGCTGTCGCCGTGATCGGACTGGTAGTTGGCATCGAGCACCGAGCGCGTCTCCGCCACCAGCGACTGCATGTCCACTGCCTGCAGGCGCAGCGCACTGCGGCCCAGGCGCGAGTACACCAGCAGGTCGTCGATCAGCGAGGCCATGCGCCGCGCCGAGGTGCCGATCACCTCCAAGTAGTGGCGGCTCTTCTCGTCGGCGCCATCGCCAAGATGGCGAACCAGCTTGTCGGCGAAGCCGGCGACATGGCGCAGCGGCGCGCGCAGGTCGTGCGAGACCGAGTAGCTGAACGCCTCCAGTTCGCGATTGACTTCGGACACCTGCTCGACCTTGCCCTCCAGTTGCCGGTTCAGCTCCTGGATGCGCTGCTGCGCGGTTTTCTGCAGGGTGATGTCGCTGACCGTCATCAAGACCACTTCGTCCTCGCTGTCCGGCAGCGGCATGCGCCGCGCATTCAGCAGCATGGTCCTTGGTACGCCGTCCGCGCCAAGTTGTTCGTGCTCGAAATCCCACAATTCGCGTCCGCGCAGCAGCACGTCGGCCAAGCGCTGCACGATCACCGGATCCTGCCAGACGCCGTCGCCGACGTCGGCGAGCAGCTTCGGCGGATCCGCCAGGTCCATGCCGTACAGTTCGGCGAAGGCGGTGTTGTGCATCAGCATGCGCTGGCCGTTGTCGAGCAGGACGATCGGCTCGCGCACGGTCTGCAGCACCGCCGCGGCGCGACCGTTGGCGCGCAGCATGTGGCGCTCGGCGTCCAGGCGCCGGCCGATCTGCCGTTGCAACAGCCAGATCACCAGGCCCAGCAACAACAGCTGCACCACCAGCGAGGTCCAGCTCATCATCGAGGCGAGCATGCGGCGCTGCTCGGCGTCGGCGGTCCGCTCGCTCAGCAGTTCGTCCTCGCGCCGCTGCAGCTCGGCGATCAGGCCGCGCACTGGATTGTCGGAGGTCATGTCCTGGATCAGCGCGCGGATCCGCTCCGGATCGCGGGTCTGCGCGATCCGCTCGGCGATCAGGCCGCGTCGTTCCAGCGTGCTCTGCAGGCGGCCGACGCGGATCTGCTGGTCCGGGTTGTCGCGGGTCAGCTCGGCCAGGTGCGCCAGCGTCGGCTGCATCGACTTGCGCGCCTGCTGCAGGCGCGCGGTCAGGATCGGCGACTGCACGCCGTGCGACATCGCCATCGCCGCCGACTCCATGTCGCGCATGTCCGCTTCCATCGCGTTCAAGGTGGCGGTCACTTCCTGGCTGTGGCCGACCCAGTCCGCCGCACGCAAGGTGCTGGCATTCATCTGCCGCAGCAGCAGCGAGGGCAGGATGACGATCAGGACGACGGCCAGCGCCAGCAACGGCAGCCGCCAGCGGTCCCAAGCATCGTGTTTGGCGATGGTCTGCATAGCTGGTGCGTCAAAAGAAGGAACGGCTGCGGCCATCGCGGGCGCGCATTGTCGCCCATCTTCCCCGGCAGCAGATGAATTGTTCAGCGGAAGCGCGACACCCCGATCGCGGTACCTGCAAGGACTCTATCCCAGGCCGCGCGCACGACGACACGGGCGGCCTGCGGCCACCCGCGGGAGTGCCACGCGCGCGCCGCGCTCAGGGCCGGCGCGCCGGGGGCGGAATGGAACCGGCGGTGGCGCCGATCAGGGTCCAGGCCGGCATGCCGGCGCGGACCAGCAGGAAATCGGCGTGGCTGCGCAGGCGCCGGCGCTCGGATTGGCTCAGGCCCTGATCCAGGTCCTGCATCAGCACGGAGAACGCCGGCCAGAACCCGGTGTCGTCGTGAAACGTGGTCAACAGCATGCTCAACTGTGCTTCCAGCCGGCGCACCGCCGGCAGCAGCAGTGACGGCTGCGCGCCATGGCCGGACAACGCGGCGCCCAGCGCCTCGGCAGCCGCGGCCGCGTGCCCCGCAGCCGGGTGGGGTTGGGTCTCCAACATCGCGCGTGATCCGTTGACGAACATGAAGGGATGATGTCTGAGCGGGTGTCAATGCGACGCGAAATGCGATTTCCGTCGCGAATTTGCCCCCAAAAAAAAACGCACCCCGCAGGGTGCGTCGCAGACCGGCCGTCGCGGGTGGGGCGCCTCGTCGCATCCCCACCCGCGGCGGCGGATCGCAATGCTTACTTCTTGGCGGCGGCGCTGACCTTCAGGTCGGCCGCATCCACCTTCTTGACCCCGTCGATCTTCTTGGCGACCGCCACGGCCTTGTCCTTCTCGGCCTTGGTCGCGACCGCGCCGGACAGCTTGACCGTGCCGTTGACGGTGTCGACCTTGATCTCGGTGCCCGACACATTCTTGGTGGCCAGCAGATCGGCCTTCACCTTGGTGGTGATCCAGGTGTCGGTGACCGGCTCCTTGGAGTCGTGGCGATTCTTGTCATGGGCCATGGTGTCGTGCTGCATCGTGTCCTGCTGGCCCATGGTGCCGTGGTCCTTGGCGCTGGTGGCCTGGCCGGCTGCGAACGCCTGGCCCGCGCCGAACGCGAAACCGGCCACCAGGGTGGCGCCAAGCAGGGTGCGTGCATTGATCGTCTTCATCGTGTCTTCCTCCGCTGAATGTGCGCGCAGTCTCCGCCAGGCCGTCGTACAGGCGGCGTGACCGAAGAATCGCCGCAGCGTGAATGCGCAATCCGCCCACGCAGCCCAGGCGATACTGGCGTCCCGCCGCTGCTGCCTGCGCCCATGCCCGACTTCAATCTCGCCCTGCTCGGCTTCGGCTACGTGGGCCGCACCTTCCATGCGCCGCTGATCGCACACACGCCCGGCCTGCACCTGCACACCGTGGTCTCGCGCCAGGCCGAGGCCGTGAACGCGGCCTGGCCGCAGGCGCGCGTGGTCGCCGATGCGGCGCAGGCCTTCGCCGATCCGCGGATCGATGCGGTGGTGATCGCCACGCCCAACCAGACCCACGCGCCGTTGGCGCTGGCCGCCCTGGCGCAGGGCAAGCACGTGCTGGTGGACAAGCCATTCACCCTGGACGTGGCCGAAACGCAACAGGTGCTGGCGCAGGCGCAGCGCGCCGACCGCATCGTCAGCGTGTTCCAGAACCGACGCTGGGACGGCGACTTCCTGGGCGTGCGCGCCTTGCTGGAGGCGGGCACGCTGGGCGAGATCGCCGAGTTCCATTCGCACTTCGACCGCCACCGTCCGCAGGTCGGCGACCGCTGGCGCGAGCACGCACTCCCCGGCTCTGGGCTGTGGTTCGACCTGGGGCCGCATCTGCTCGATCAGGCCCTGCAACTGTTCGGGCCGCCGCAATCGCTGCAGGCCGACCTGGCGCTGCAGCGCCCCGGCGCGCAGACCGTGGATTACGTGCATGCGGTGCTGCGCTATCCGCGGCTGCGGGTGGTGCTGCATGCCGGCTCGCTGGTCGCCGCCAACGGCCTGCGCTTCGCGCTCCACGGCAGCGGCGGCAGCTACGTCAAGCACGGCCTGGATACGCAGGAAGCGCAGTTGCGCGCGGGCGTCGCGCCGGGCGCGCCCGGCTGGGGCGAGGATCCCCTGCCCGGCCAATTGCGCCTGGTCGGCGCCGACGGCACGCACGCCGTCCAGACCCTGCCCGCGCCACGTGGCGATTACCGCGACTGCTATGCGGCCTTTCGCGAGGCGATCGCAGGTCGCGCGCCTGCGCCGGTGGATGCGGCGCAGGCGCTGGCGGTGATGCGGCTGCTGGAGGCAGGCGTGCGCAGCGCCGCCTCCGGCTGCAGCGTCACGCTGGACTGAGCGCCGGGCCTCAGGCCGGACGCGTACCGCCCGGCGCGGGCGCGTCCCCGCCCTCGTGCTTGATCGCATGGCCGCCGAACTGGTTGCGCATCGCCGCCAGCAACTTGTCGGCGAACGAATCGTCGTCGCGCGAGCGCAGCCGCTCCAGCAGCGAGAGGGTGATCACCGGCGCCGGCACGTCCAGGTCGATCGCCTCGGCCACGGTCCAGCGGCCCTCGCCGGAGTCCTGGACGAACGGCGCGATCCCGGCCAGGGTCGGGTTGTCGCCCAATGCATCCGCGCATAGGTCCAGCAGCCATGAACGCACCACGCTGCCCTGGCGCCAGACCTCGGCCACCTGGTGCAGATCCAGTGCGAATTCCTGCTTGCGCCCCATCAGCGCGAAGCCCTCGGCATAGGCCTGCATCATTCCGTACTCGATGCCGTTGTGGACCATCTTGGTGAAGTGGCCGGCGCCGCTGGGGCCGACATGTCCCCAGCCGGCATCGGCGGCCGGCGCCAGGGTCGCGAACACGTCGTGCAGGCGCTGCACCGCGGCGGTATCGCCGCCGATCATCAGGCTGTAGCCCTCGCGCAGGCCCCACACGCCGCCGCTCGTGCCGCAGTCGACATAGGCGATGCCGTGCGCGGCTAGTTCGCCGGCGCGGCGCATCGAATCCTTGTAGTAGGAATTGCCGCCGTCGATCACCACGTCGCCCTTGCCGAGCAACGGCAGCAACGCCGCCAGGGTGTCGTCGACGACCTTGCCGGCCGGCACCATCAGCCACACCGCGCGCGGTGCCGGCAGCGCCGCGATCAGCGCGGCCATGCTGTCGACCGCTTCGACCCCGCGCTGCTGCGCCGCGCTGCGCGCGGCCTCGCCCAGGTCGAAACCGACCACGCGATGCCCGCCGCGCACCAGCCGCTCGGCCATGTTGGCGCCCATCCGGCCCAAGCCTACAAGTCCCAGTTCCATGCGTCGTTCCCGGTTCGAAAAAAGGAGGGTTAGGGTCTCACGAAGCGGCGATGCCGACGTGACGCGCAGCTAAGGCACCGACGCGGCGGCAGGTGCCGGCGGCGGCGTTTGCGCACAGTCGTGCAGTTGCAGGTCGCGCCAGCGCTGGTACAGCGTGGTGTGCAGGTTATGCAGGGTCAGCTCGATCGCGAACGGCGTGCGCGGATTGCGATCCAGCAGCCGCACCACGTGATACCCGATCGGCTTGACGCCCTTGGGATGCACGTAGACCTGAAAGCCCCGGTAGAACGGATCGTCGAGCAAGGCGTCGAGTTGCGCGAGCACCGCCTGCTGCGCCGGATCCAGGCGTGCGCGCAGTGCCGGATCGCGCTCATACAGCAGGCGCTCGAAGCGTTCGCGGCCCGGGCCGCGCAGCGCCCGCGCCAGCTCCCAGATGCGGCGGTTCTGGGCGTCGTAGTAGGCGAAGCCACCGTGCGCGGTCAGCGCCGTGGCGGCCTCGGCGCTGACCGCGGCGACCACGAAGTTCTCGGCCTGGTTGTTGATGTCGTCCAGGTAGCGGCGCTCGAACACGTGCACGATGTAGCCAGGCGCACCGAGGAAGGCGGCGCGGCCGCGCTGCGCGGTCCTGGCCGCCTTGCCGTCGGCGAAGAACTCGCCGGCATGCGCGCCGAGCAGGATGCTGTCGGTGTCGTGCAGGGTCAGGAAGGTGCCGATCGACAGCTCGTCGGCGCTGAACGCACGATCGAACGCCGCGTCGCCATACAGTTCGCGCTGTGTGGCCAGTTGCGCGATCTGCCGGCCGACGCCGCATTCCGAGCGCACGTGCCCGCTGTAGAACGCCTCGATCGCCTGCGCATTGCCGCCGGCCGGGCGATAGCCGCGACCGAAGCTGCGGAAGCGCTCCCAGCCCTGCGCGTGCGCGCCGCGCAGACCGAAGCCGATCCAGCCCAGTTGCAGCGCCGAGAAACGGTAGCCGGGATTGTCCTGCAGGCGTGCGACCGCGCGCGTGGTGGCAGCCCCAAGTTGCAGGAAGTAGCCGCACTGCGTGGCCGGCGTGTCCAGCAAGGCACGCATGCCCTGCTGCCGTTGCGCGTCGTTCCAGGCCGCGGGCAAGGCCGCCTGCAGATCGCCGTGCGCCTGCGCCTCGGCCAGCGAACCGCGTTCGCAGGGTGCGCCGGCGGCGATCTGCGGCTGCGCCGCGCTGGTCGTGCCGATGCGCCAACCGAGCCGCTCCAGCAGTGCGGCCAGGCAAGCCGCGCTGGCCTGGTCGGCCGGCGCCGGTGCGGCCGTGGCCGCGGCACTGGCCAGCAGCGCGGCCAGCAGCAGACCGACGCCGCGGCGAAGCCGCGGCGGGCAAGCGAACCTCGATGGTCGGATCATGGAGCGGACATCACGAACAGGAGCTTCCGTTGGCCACGTGGCGGCGGCGCCCGCGCAGCGTGCCGCCTCACCCGTGCAGGCGTCGCGAAACCCACCGCCGCGGCACCGACACCCCCGGCGTTCACTCTTCCGCCATGCCCGGCGCACCTACACTGCGGCTCCCTTGGCGCAAGCGATCCCCTGCATGCACGTGCTCGTTACCGGAGGCACCGGATTCATCGGCCGCGCGCTGTGCCCGGCCCTGCTCGACGCCGGGCACCGGGTCAGCGTGCTGACCCGCGACCCCGCACGCGCGGCGCGCCTGTTGCCGGCGGTGCAGGTGCTGGACGATCTGCAGCGCGCCGCACCGGCCGATGCGGTGATCAATCTCGCCGGCGAACCGCTGACCGAAGGCCGCTGGAGCGCCACCCGCAAGCGTCGCTTCCGCACCTCGCGCATCGGTACCACCCGCGCCCTGATCGACTGGATGAGCGGACTCGACGCTGCGCAGCGCCCGGGCTGCCTGATCTCCGGCTCGGCGATCGGCTACTACGGCGACCGCGGCGACGAGGTCCTGGACGAAACCAGCACGCCGGGCGACGACTTCGCCGCCCAGCTCTGCCGCGACTGGGAGGCGGAAGCGCTGCGCGCGCAGGACCTGGGCGTGCGCACCAGCCTGGTCCGCACCGGCGTGGTGCTGGGCCGCGACGGCGGCGCGCTGGCGCGGATGCTGCTGCCGTTCCGCTTCGGCATGGGCGGGCGCATGGGCGATGGCCGGCAGTGGATGAGCTGGATCCACCGCGACGATCAGGTCGGGTTGCTGCTGTGGCTGCTGCAGCAAGGCGGCGAAGGCGCCTACGACGCCACCGCGCCGGCGCCGGCGACCAATGCCACGTTCGCGCAGCAACTCGCCGCGACCCTGCATCGTCCGGCGCTGCTGCCGATGCCGGCGGCGGCATTACGCCTCGGCTTCGGCGAGATGGCCGAGCTGTTGCTGGGCAGCCAGCGCGTGCTGCCGACACGTGCGCAACGCGAGGGTTATGTGTTCCGGTATCCGCAGTTGGACGCGGCACTGCGCGATCTGCTCGCCGATTGAGCCGCCGCGGCGCCGAATCGCGCAACGTCGCAACCGGCACCCCCAAAAAACGCCCCGGCGGAGGCCTCCGCCGGGGCGTGCTGCATCAGGCTGCCAGGTCGGCGTCAGGCACCGACCAACACGATGCGGTCGCGCGACTCAATAACGCTTGCAGACGGTCTCGACCACGCGATTGCCATTGGCCTGCTGACGCTGGCCCTGGATGTAACGGCCCGTGGCGCCACCGGCGACCGCGCCGCCGACCGTGGCCAGCTTGCGGCCATCGCCCTTGCCGATCTGGTTGCCCAGCAAGCCGCCGATCGCCGCGCCCGCCAGGGTGCCGCCGATGCGGTCCGGATCGGTGCTGTTCTTGCGCACCGCGACCTTCTTGCAGTGCACGCGGGTGCCGTCGCTGAAGCGGCGGCCGGCGTCCTCGGGACCGTAGTGACGCTGCGCCTCGGCCAGCGGCGCGGCGGCCGTGGCGATGGCGAGGACGGAAAGACACAAGGCGGATTTGAGAGTGTTCATGCTGATTGCTCCTGGGTGGCGGAGCCGATGCACAAGCACCGCGCTCTCGACGGGCGCCACCTTCTCACCGGATTCGCGAATGGTTCGTGAAGCGAAATCGGCCGCATTCAGCTTGTGTAGCAACGCCTGAATCAGTCGGCGCCGCCGGGCTCGCCGCTCGGAGGCGCGGTCGCGACGGGCGGCTGCGCCGCAGTGGCGGCCGCGGGTGCCGGCGGCGGCGTGGGCGCTGCGGCGGGCGGCGGAGTCGGCACCGTCGACGCTGCAGGTACAGGTGCGGGCGCTGCCGGCGCCGGCGCCGTCACCGCCGCGGACGGATGCGCAGACGGCTCCGGTGCCGGCTTGCTCTTGGGCAGGTATTCGCTCATCAGCTGGAAGAAGCGCTTGTAGAAGTCGCCGTCCTGCACCGTGCTGCTGGCGACCCGCACCATCGAATCGTCGCTGCTGCCGATCGGCAAGGACACCGAGCCGAGCACGCCGACGCCGACGCTGGCCGAGGTCGGGCTCTTCTTCAGCGCATAGCGGTCCTGCAAGGCACTGACGAACACCCAGGATTCGTCCTGCCCATGCGCGACGCAGGACACGCGCAGTTCCAGTTGCTCGTGCAACTCGTCGCTGGGCTGGAAGTTCTTGGTGCCTTCCACCGCATCGGCGGTGGCCTTGGAGACCACGTAGCCCTGGCTCAGCAGCGCGCGCCGCGCCGATTCGCAGGCCTGCGCCGGCTGCACCGGGTAGTTGCGCGAATAGGTGTTGTCGGAATTGAAGGTCTCTTTCACCAGGCCGTCCTGCTTGCGCGCGAAACAGCCGCTCAGGCCGATCGCGATCAGCGCGAGCGCGGGAATGGCGAGAACCTTGGAGGGAGCGGACATAGGCCGTTGACCGGAGAGAGGGAACCGCGGCAAAGGATAGCCGCAAGCGCGTGGGCGCGGCCTTGACGCCACCGCGGCCGCTCATCCCGCGGTTAGCGAGATGGGCGGTCTGCGCCGCCGCCGCGTCAGGCGGCGGCGGGTTCCAGCGCCAGGTCCACGCGCAGCAGGCCGCCGTGGCGATCGCGACGTTCGGCGCGCAGGTAATGATAGGCGTCGAGCAGTTCCAGGGTCGGCGGCACCGCCAGCGGCTCGCCCCACAGGCTCAGCAGGAAGCTACGCGCGCGCAGCCAGTCGAGCAGCCGCAGCAACCCGTCCAGGTCGCGCGGCAGCAACAGATCGACATCGCCGGGCAGGCGCGGCGCCGCCGCCGGATCGGCCAGCCAGCGCGGATAGCTGCCGTGCAACGCGAAGGCGAAACCGTCGGCGCGCAGCGCCTCCAGCAACTGCGCCGCACCCGCCAGGTCGATGGGCTGGCGTCGGTGCTGGAAGATCAGCGCGTACTCGTGGCTGCGGTCGCTGCGGGTGTCGCCGGGCGCCAGCGGCTGCGCGGTCTCGCGTGGGTAGCACAACACGCGCTCTGGACAGGGCGCGAACAGGCTGCCGAGGATCCGCGCCAGGTCCCAGGCCTGCGGCACCGTGGTCGCGCCGAGCTGCACGTTCTCCACCATCGCGATGCAGAAGCCGTCCTCGCGCAGGTGGCGGCGGACTCCATGGAACACCGCGCGCAGGCCGTGCAGGTAGGCGGCGTAGTCGGCACTGGCGTAGAGCTGGTCGGGCCCCGCCTCAGCCGGCCAGGCACAGCCGAAGTACGGCACGTTGGTCAGGCACAGGTCCACCGGCGCGGATGGCGCGCGGTGCGGCAAGCTGCCGTCCAGCACCTCGGCGTGCAGGCCCAGCCGCTGCAGCCGTTCGCGCGCCAGCCGCGCACGCGCCGCGTCGATCTCCAGGCCGATGCTGTGGCGCCCTTCCAGTTCCGCCGCGAGCAAGGTGCTGCCGAAGCCGCAGAACGGATCCAGCACGCGCTCGCCGGGCGCGCTGAAGTGGCGCACGAACGGACGCATCTGCCCGACCCAGCCGCAGTCGCGCGCGCCCAGCGGATCGCGCTGGCGCAGGTCCTCCGGCAGGCGATGCTCGGGCGGATCCGGCAACGGCGTCCACCAGCTGCGGCTATCCATGCGACGCCCGCCATAGCAGATCGCGGTCCGGCTGCCAGCCGGCGCACAGCCGGCCGTCGGCGAAGAACACCAGCTTGTAGATGTCGCCGCTGTCGTGGCGCGCGTGCATCGCCCCGTAGTCGGAGGTCTCGAACACCACCTCCATGCCGTCGGCGGTGGCCAGGCGCAGGTTCCAGAAGTAGTAGCCCTCGGTGATCTGCAGCGGCTGCAATTCGCGCCACCACGGCGCGGCCATGCAGGCGCCGAGCACCTGCTCCACCGCGACCCGCGCCTGAGTGAGATAGCGTGCGGTGCCGCCATCGCGGTAGCCGTCGCCGAGCCGGGAGAATTCGCGGAAGATCACCGTACGTGCCCCGCAGGCGCGCGCCCAGTCCAGGTAGGCCGCGACGCCGTCGGCATCGGCGATGCCGCCGTGCTGCAGGATGCACACCAGGCGCAACGGCAGCGCTTCGGCGATGCGTTGCGCAGTGGCGACGAACACCTCCGCATCGGCGATCGCCTCGCCGGGGCGGAAACGCATGATCGCGTCGTTGCGCGCCTGCTGCGGATGGTGCCGCGACAGTTCGATCCACGACAGGCCGAAGCGCTGCAGTGCATGCAGCAGCGCATCGCCGTGGCCGCGGGCGAAACCTGCGCCGTTGCTGTACAGCACCCGCTGCTCGACCAGCAAACCCTCGCGCTCGGCCGCATCCAGGGTCCGCAGCAGCTCCACGAACCAGGCTTCGTCGTCGGTCATCTCCAGCCCCGACAGCGAGTGCGACAGCGGCAGTCCGCGCAACTGCGCCAATGCCTGACGCAGTTGCGCGAAGTAGTCCGGCGGCGGCCGCAGGCTGGCCGCGGCGGTGCCGCCGGCCAGCGGCCGCAGGGTTTCCGAGCAGAAGCGGCAGCGCGCCGAACACGGCCGCACCGATGCGTAGGGAGTGAAGGTCACCGGCTGCGCGACGCGGTAGTCGCGTGCGCCGATGCGCTGCTGGCGCCAGCGCGAGGCATCCGCCGCGGCCGGCACCCGCCATTCCAGATGCGGAGTGCTGGCGCGCAGCGCGGCGAACAGCGGCGAACCGCCGCTCAATGGCGGCGGACTCGGCAGGGACGCGTCCATGGTCGCCTCCTACAGGCGCGCCGCGTTCGCGCGCTCGCGCACCTCGGCGAAGGTCCAGTCGTGCAGCAGGCGGCCGTTCTCCCACACGGTGACCATCGCATCGTCGTAACCGGCCGGGCCGGCGACCGCTTCGGCCGACACCGCGTCTGGCGCCATCGACTCGGTGCGGTAGCTGCCGTACTCGCGGTGCCGCAGCAGACGCATGCGCCCGCGCTTGCTGAGCTTGCCCTTGTCGGTGACCGGATCCTTGTACACGTCGATCCAGCGGCCGTCGACGCGGGCGGCCGAGCACTTCAACGCGAACTTCTGGGTATCGCGGTCGAGCCGTTGCAGCAAGGCACCGCCCATGCCGAAGGCCAGATTGTCGGTGGCGTAGCCGGCGCTGGTGATGCGCTCCAGGATCGCGCGGATGCTGGTCGGGTTGACCCCGTCGCCCTGGATCACCCGCACGTGGTTGAGCACCTTGTAGCCCTTGCCGTTGACGCTGTGGCCGAAGGCCTCGTCGAGTAGTTCCAGGCACTGGTGCACCACCGCCACCGGATCGCCGGAGTCCGGGCGGATCACCACGGTGGCGCCGGAGGCGATCACCTCCTCGCGCAGCGTGGTGCCCCAGTGCTCGCGGATCGCGTGGAAGATGTCGTAACTGTCCGACACCACCGCGACCACGCCGCCGGGCTTGCCGAACTGCTTGAGCATGTTGCGGTAGGCCTCGACCTCGCGCTCGCGGCCCCAGCTGGTGATCGTGCTGTGCTCGGCGGCGGGGATCGAATAGCCGGCCATCGGCTCGTGGTAGTGCGCGCGCGCCAGCAACAGCCCGGACACGGTGTCGGTGCCGAGAAAGTTGACCAAGTGCGACGCGCCACCGATCGCCGCCGATTCCAGGCTGGACACGCCGCGCGCGCCGAAGTCGTGCAGCTTGAACGGCAACTGCCCGTCCGGATCGTCGCTGGTGCGCTCCAGGAACTGGCGGATGGTCTGCTTGGCGTGCCAGCTCACTGTGGCCACGGTCACCGGATACCAGATGCGCAGCAGCAGCGTCTCCAGGTACGACGGTACCCAGTAGGCCTGCGCGTCGGTGGACTCGATGGTCATCAGCGCGTTGTGGGTCGGCACCACGCTGCCCTCGGGCACGGCGCGGATGCGGATCGGCAACTGGCCGCCGAGGCGGTCGACGATGTCGCGCCAGCCCGCTTCGTTGAACGGCTCGCCGTGCGCGGCGAACAGGTCGCGCGCCTCGTCGATGTCGGCATGGGTGACGGGGCGGCCCAGCGCCTCCTTGAGGATCGACTGCAGACCGAAGAACACGGTGCGGTCGTAGACGCCGCCGCGCGATTCCACGTAGAAGAACGTGGCATCGGTGCCGGGCGGGTACTGCAGCCAGTGGCTGGCCTTGTAGCTGTCGGTGTTGAGCAGCAGGTTGTTCAGGCATTGCATGACGGAAGCTCCTTCGCGTCTGGGAAAGCCGGCGGTCTGTCCGCCGGCCGGGAAGGCCGCGTCAGCCGCGGCCGAGGAAGAATTCGAGCAGGTGCAGATGGTCTTCGAACAGTTTCGGACCCATGCCCAGCACTTCGCTGACCGGCACCCAGCGCGCCTTGTCGGCGTCGTCGCCGCCGCGCACCTCGGGCAGTTCGCCGAACACGAACTCGAAGTGGAAGGCGTGGGTGATGGTGCGCCCGCGCAGGCTGCGCTCGGGGTGGTCGAACACTTGGCGGTTCTTCAGCGAGCCCTTGAGCACCGGCACCGGAATCTTCAGCCGGGTCTCCTCGCGCAGTTCGCGCAGGCAGGCGTCGAGGATGCTCTCGTGCTGGCCGACGAAGCCGCCGGGCAGCGCCCACAGGCCCTTGCCCGGCGCCGCGCGGCGGCGCACCAGCAGCACGTGCCCGGAATGCACCACTACCGCATCGGCGGTGACGAAGGTCGGCGGATACGGCGCCTCCTTCCAGGCGGCGCGGTACTGCTCGATGAACTGGTACTCGGCGAGCAGTTCGGCATACGAGGGCGAGTTCTTGCGAAACGCCTCGAGCATGTCGAACACCGGCGTCGGCACGTTGCCGCGCAGCATCAGCAGCGCGCCGTGGAAATCTATGCTGCCGGCCTCGAACAGGTAACGGCGCAGCTCGGTCGCCGACAGCGTCTCGGTGTGCTGCACATCGACCAGCGGCCACTGCGGAAATTCGCGCAGGTAATAGCTGCTGGCGTCCTTGTCCATGCCGATCAGGCCGATCCGCGCCTCGGCGCTGCCGCCGTCGCTGCGCACCGCCTCGGCCACCGTGGACTGCACCGCGGCGATCCACTGGCTTTCGTTGTACAGATGGTCGCGCAACGGCCGCAGGATCAGCCGCTCGCCGGCGCCTTCCAGCGCGGCCTGGATCATCACGCTGCGCTCGGCAACGGTCCAGGGATTGCGGATGGTGCGGGGAGTCTCGGCAGAGCCGATCAGGAAGATGAGTTTCTGACCACGCGCCAGGGCGTGGCGGGCAACGGCGGCGTGGCCGTTGTGGAAGGGCTCGAAGCGCCCGATGAACACCAGATAGTCGAACTCCATGAGCATCCCTCACGGTTGGGTGGATCGCCGCGGGTCTGTCCCTTGGCGTGAGCGGAATGCTACGCCGATGCCGCATCGCGTCAAGTGACGCACCGCGCAGATTCATCGGCCATCCAGACAGCGCTTGCGGACGTCGCGACAGCACCGCTGCAGTGCAGCGCGCGTCGCCGTGACGATCGCGCTAGCCTCGTGCGCGCCGCGGCCGCGGGGGACGGCCCGGCACGTCGCTGCGCCCACTCCTCGGGGCCGCATGACGCCCCCCTTCCCTCCTCCCATCATCGCGAGAATCGCATGAACCGATCGAGCAAGCGCGTGTCCGCCTGGCTGCTGGTGTTGTTGCTCGCCTGTCTGTGTGCGCCGGCCATGGCGCAGACCTTCGCCAAGGGCGCCGATGTCAGTTGGATCGACCAGCAGGAGAGCAGCGGTCGCGTATTCCGCAACGCCTCCGGCGCCACCACCGATTTCTTCGCGCTGCTCAAGGGCACCGGGGTCAACGCGATCCGGCTGCGCGTGTGGGTCAATCCGCAGGGCGGCTGGAACGACGGCGCCGACACGCTGAATATGGCCAAGCGGGCCAAGGCGCAGGGCATGCGCATCATGATCGACTTCCACTACAGCGACAGCTGGGCCGATCCCGGCAAGCAGACCAAGCCGGCGGCCTGGAGCAACCACGACTTCGCCACCCTGGTGAAGGACGTGTATTCGCACACCAACGGCATCCTGTCCTATCTCAAGTCCAACGGCATCGACGTGAGCTGGGTGCAAGTGGGCAACGAAATCAACAGCGGCATGCTGTGGCCGGACGGCAAGACGCCCAACTTCGGCAACCTCGCGCAACTGATCAACAGCGGCTACAACGCCAGCAAGTCGGTCTATCCCAACGCCAAGGTGATCGTGCACCTGGCCAACGGCCACGACAACGCGACCTTCCGCTGGTTCTTCGACAGCCTCAAGTCGGCCGGCGGCAAGTGGGACGTGGTCGGCATGTCGCACTACCCGTCCCCCAATGCCTGGCAGAGCGCCAACACCCAGATCGCCAGCAACATGCAGGACATGGTGGCGCGCTACGGGTCGGACGTGATCGTCAGCGAGGTCGGCATGGACTGGCAGCAGGCCGCGACCACCCGCGCGATGTTGGCCGATCTGCTGAGCAAGACCCGCGCGCTCGGCAGCCGCGGCCTGGGCGTGTTCTATTGGGAACCCGACGCGTATCCGGGCTGGCAGGGCTACACGATGGGCGCGGTCGACAACAACGGGAAACTGACCCAGGCGCTGTCGGCGTTCAACTGAGCACCTCGCGGCAGGCGCGCCACGCGGTGGTCACCGACACCACCGCCGTGCCACCATCGCGTGCTCCGCTCCTGTCGAGATCTGCCATGTCGCTGTCGCTGTCGTCCGCGCGCAAGCTCGCGCTTCCTCTGCTGCTGGTGCTGAGCGCGTGCATCGCGCCAGCGCAGGCGCGCACGCCCGCAACGCCCGCCGCGCCGGCCCCGCTCAAGGTGATGAGCTTCAACGTCCGCGTGCCGGTCGATACCGACGGCGACAAGCGCTGGGACGTGCGCCGCAGCGCGATGGCCGCGCTGATCCGCGCGCAGCACCCGGATGTGTTCGGCACACAGGAACTGGTCCAGCGCCAGGCCGACTACCTGGCCGCGCAACTGCCGGAGTACCGCTGGTTCGGCCCCAGCCGTGACGGCAAGGACGACGGCGAACGCATGGGCGTGTTCTACGACAGCCACACGCTGAAGCTGGTGGACTCGGGACACTTCTGGCTGTCGGACACGCCGGAGGTGATGGGCAGCATCAGCTGGGGCCATCCGCTGCCGCGTATGGTCAACTGGGGCCTGTTCGAGCGCATCGGCGATGGCCGCCGCTTCTACCTGTTCGACACCCATCTGCCCTATCGCGACGAGGACGAAGCGGCGCGCGCCAAGGGCGCGGCGCTGATCGTGTCGCGGCTGAAGGCGCTGCCGGCGGACGTGCCGGTGGTGCTGACCGGCGACTTCAACACGGTGCCGGACTCGCCGACCTACCGCACCCTCACCGCCAGCCTGGCCGATGCGCGCACGCAGGTGGCGCAGCCGCGCGGCCCGGAAGCGACCTTCCACGATTTCACCGGCCATCCCGACCGGCGCATCGACTGGATCCTCTCGCGCGGGTTGAAGGCCACCGACTACGCCACGCTCGACGCGCGGCCGCAGGGCCACTGGCCGTCCGACCATTTCCCGGTGATCGCCAC
The DNA here is from genome assembly GCF_964278005.1 of uncultured Xanthomonas sp. Lineage (NCBI taxonomy): Bacteria > Pseudomonadati > Pseudomonadota > Gammaproteobacteria > Lysobacterales > Lysobacteraceae > Xanthomonas > uncultured Xanthomonas sp. The sequence continues at coordinate 393,702 of NZ_CAXYKF010000023.1, read as the reverse complement.
GTTCGCCTGGCCGCAGTGAGGCGCGTGGGCCTGCGGCATGGACCGCAGGCCCACGAACGGGAGCGGTTCCTATCTGTTCGGTATCAGCCGCGACGCGCATGACGCGAAAGGCCTTGGCGTGGCTGACCAAGGCCGCATCGAGCGCTGCAAGACAGGCAACACTTCCGGCAGAGCCAACGCAGAAGCGCGTGATCCGCGCAGTTCTTCCGTCGCAATCTCGCACCGGAAAGCATCCGGCTCCGGCAGCAGTCGGGACTGAAGTCCCTCCCACAGCAAGCAACTGCGCTGACAGGGGGCCGTGCGTCCGCAGGAGCAACTTCAGCCGCGACACGCGTCACCGGGGAACAGCCGTCGCAAGCCATCCCGAACAGCGTAACAAGGCCCGCGCCCGCCAGTTAACGATGCCTCGCTGCACCATTGCGCAAGCGCATCGTCAGAGGCGTCAGTCGTGCGCCAGCCGACGGATCCTCAGGCCGCCGGCGCGGCATGCGCACACAGCCAGTCCAATACCTGCTGCACCGGCGGCGACGGCGCAGGTGTCGCTCGCCACACGATCGACAACTGGCGCAGCGCCCACGGCTCCTGCAGCGGCACCGCGACCAGTTGCGCGCGCACGCTGACCCGCTCCAGCGCCGCCTGCGGCAGGATCGCCACGCCGGCGCCGCGCGCCAGCATGCGGCACAGCGGTTCGATGCCGTGCACCTGCGCGCGGATGCGCAGCTGGCCACCGGCACGCGTGGCATGGATCCGCAGATGCTGCTGCAGTGCGCTGTCCTCGGCCAGGCCGAGCAACTGCGCCTGCCATACCTCCGAGAACCGCAACTGCGGCGCCTGCGCCAGCGGATGCGTGGCCGCGGCCACCAGCACCAGCCGATCCTGCCGAAACGGGCGCGCCTGCAGGCCCTGCAGATCGGCGTGATCGGCGATCACCGCCAGGTCGGCGCGTTGCTCGCGCAGCGCGTCGGCCGCGGCGACGCTGCCCTGCTCGCGCAGCGCCAGATCGATGCGCGGGTGCGCCACCAGGAACTCGGCCAGCAGTTCCGGCAACCATTCCGACAGCGCCGCGGTATTGGCCAGCAGGCGCACGCTGGTCGGGTGGCCGCCGGCGTACTCGCCCAGTTCGCTGCGCATCGCCTCGGCCTGCCGCAGCAACTGCCGCGCGTGCCGCAACAGCGCAGTGCCGGCCGCGGTGAGGCCGACGCCGCGCGGGCCGCGCGCGAACAGCGCGACGCCAAGCTGCGTCTCCAACGCGCGGATGCGTGCACTGGCGGCGGCCAGCGACAATGCTGCGCGGTCGGCGCCGGCGGTGATGCTGCCGGCTTCGGCCACCGCCAGGAACAGCCGCAGATCGGTGAAATCCAGGTGCATCGGCGCTCCCGCCTTCGTCGTTGCCGAAGTCTGCCTGAAGCATTCGCGCATTGTCCGGCCGCCGCGGCGCGCCGATGCTGGATGCCATGGACACCCTCGCACCGCACCTGCTGCCGATCGCCCTGGTCTTCCTGCTCGCCGGCGGCGTCAAGGGCGTGGCCGGCATGGGCCTGCCGACGGTGGCGATGGGCCTGCTGGGACTCTGGCTGACGCCGACCGAGGCCGCGGCGCTGCTGGCGCTACCGTCGCTACTGACCAACCTGCAACAAGCCTGGGGCGCAGGCATCGGCGCGCTGCTGCGGCGACTGTGGCCGCTGCTGGCGTGCATCGTCGCCGGCACCTGGGGCAGCGCCGGCGTCCTCGCCGACGCGGACCCGCGGCTGACGCGCGCCGGTCTGGGCGCGTTGCTGGCGCTGTATGCCGTGCTTGGGCTGAGTCAGTGGCAGGCACGCCTGTCGTCATCGCAGGCGCGCTGGGCGGCGGCGCCCGTGGGCCTGGCGACCGGGCTGCTGACTGGCGCCACCGGTGTGTTCGTGTTGCCGGTGCTGCCCTATCTGGTGGCGCTGGATCTGCCGCGGGAGGCGCTGATGCGCGCGCTCGGCAGTTGCTTCGCCGCGGCCACGCTTGCGCTGGCCGCAGCCCTCGTCGCGCACGGGGCCTTCCCCACCCAGGCGTTGGGTCCGTCGTTGCTGGCGCTGCTGCCCACTGCCGTGGGCATGTGGCTGGGCACGCGGCTGCGCCAACGCATCTCCGCCAGCGCGTTTCGCCGCGTGTTCTTCCTGACCTTGCTGGCACTGGGCCTGCACCAGGTGTGGCAGGCGCTGGGCTAGGGCGTGTCATCAATTCCCGAGTATGCCGCGTTGGGTCTGGCAGGCGCGCGGCCGGCGTTGCGTGGCGCAGCGCCTGACTGGCCGTTAGGTCAAGCAGCGCGGCGCCGGCCGCGCGCCTGCCAGGCCCAACCCGAAGGGCCGCGATTGCGCGCGCCCATGGCCGCGTCGTCGCGACGACGCGGGATGTGGGAGCAACCTGATCGCGAAATTACCCTCCTACCGGACAAGCAGAATCCGCCTGCGCGTGGCGGAACAGATTGCGAGAGATGGCCTGACGCCGCTCCCACAAAAAAACGCGCCACCGCTGGGCGATGGCGCGTTGGCTTTTGCGACGCTAGCGCGCGGGCTCAGTCGGCCCAGCGCCCCGGGCCGGTGGACTGCGGCAGCACCTGCACCGACAGCGGACGGTCCTTCTCCAGCAGGTTGACCGCATCGCTCAGGATCGAGGCCGATTCGCGCAGCAGCGGATCCGGGCGCTTGTCGACCAGCTTCTCGCGCGCGGCGTCCTTGACGATGTCGCGCTCGTTGCCGGTCAGGCCGTCGTCGCTGCTGTCGTCGGCCAGCGGATCCAGCGGCAGGCCGAGCTGCTTGCGGATCTCCTGGCGCTGCTTGCGCTGCGCGTCCTGCTTCTCACGCTCGGCGCGGCGCTCGGCCTCGTTTAGCACCACGTACTTCTTCGCCGCCTCGGTGCGGAACTGGCGCACGTCCTCTTCCCACCACTGGAATTCCTTGTCGTTGGCGATGCGCGTGGTGTGCAGCGCCTCCAGCTTGGGCAGCAGCGGCGCGAAATTGCCGTACTGGGTGTGCGGCACCGCGGCGATGCGGCTCCACGGCAGGGCGTTGTCGTAGGTGCTTTCACCGAACTCGGTGGCATCGACGCTGGCCGGGAAGGCGATGTCCGGCACCACGCCCTTGTGCTGGGTGCTGCTGCCGCTGACGCGGAAGAACTGGGCGATGGTCAGCTTGACCTGGCCGAAGCGGTCGGTCTCGTTGGCCGGCCAGCGGTCCAGGTCGACGATGTTCTGCACCGTGCCCTTGCCGAAGCTGGTCTCGCCGATGATCAGGCCGCGGCCGTAATCCTGGATGGCGCCGGCGAAGATCTCCGACGCCGAGGCCGAGCCGCGGTTGATCAGCACCGCCAGCGGGCCGTCCCAGGCCACGGCCGGGTTCTGGTCGCTGTTGACGGTGACGCGGCCGCCGGATTCGCGCACCTGCACCACCGGGCCCTGCTCGATGAACAGGCCGGTCAGCTCGATCGCCTCGTCCAGCGAACCGCCGCCGTTGTTGCGCAGGTCCAGCACCACGCCGTCGACCTTGTCGGTCTTGAACCCGGCCAGCAGCTTGGCCACGTCGCGGGTCGCCGAGGCATAGTCCTTGGCGTTGCGGCGGCGGCCTTCGAAGTCCTGGTAGAACGCCGGCAGCTTGATCACGCCGATGCGCCGGGCCGGCTCGCCGTCCTTGGCCGGCAGCTCGATGGTCTCGCCCTTGGCGGCCTGTTCGGCCAGGCGCACCTTCTGCCGGGTCAGCAGCACCTGGCGATGCTTGCCGTCCACGCCGGCTTCGGCGGGGATGTACTCCAGGCGCACCTGGGTGTCCTTGTCGCCGCGGATCTTGGCGACCACGTCGTCGATGCGCCAGCCGATCACGTCCTCGACCGGACCGCTCTTGCCCTGGCCGACGCCGACGATGCGATCGCCCGGCTTGAGCGTGCCGTCCAGCGCGGCCGGGCCGCCCGGGATCACCTCGCGGATCACCACCAGGTCGTCCTGCTTCTGCAGCTGCGCGCCGATGCCTTCCAGCGACAGCGACATCTGCTGGTTGAAGTTCTCGGCGGTGCGCGGGGTGAAGTAGTCGGTGTGCGGATCGACCGTGTTGGTGTAGGCGTTCATGAAGAACTGGAACACGTCCTCGCTCTTCAGTTCCTTCACCGAGTCGTCGAGGTTGGCGTAGCGCTTGTCCAGGGTCTTGCGGATGTCCTCCGGCTTCTTGCCGGCGAGCTTGAGCCGCAGCCAGTCGTTCATCACCGACTTGCGCCACAGCGCATCCAGTTCCTGGTCGTCCTTGGCCCACGGCGCATTCTTGCGGTCGTACTCGAACTTCTCGTCGCCGTCGAAGTTGAAGTCCTGCTTGAGCAGCTTGCGCGCGTAGGCGATGCGCTCGTCAACCCGCTGCCGGTACACGGCGAAGATCTGGAATGCCGGTTCCAGCTGGCCGGAGGCGATGTTGGCGCCAAGGTTGTTCTGGAAGCTGGCGAACTTGTCGACGTCGGCCTGGGTGAAGAACTGCTTGCTGCCGTCCAGGGTCTCCAGATACTTCTTGAAGACCTCCTTGGAGGTCGCCTCGTCGAGGGCGCGCGGCCGGTAGGCGTAGCGGCTGTCGGAGAGCAGGCCGTACACCAGCTTGGCGGTGGTGGCCTGGTCGGCGGTGGCAGCGGCCGGCAGGGCGGGCGCATCGGTACGGGCGAACAGCGCCAGCGGTGCGGTCAGCGCAAACGCCAGCAGGAAGGCGGAAGCTTTGAATTTCATCTGGGGACTCTCGGCACCAGGCCGTCAGGGGGGCAGCACATCGCGTGAGACAACACGACAGTGACGCAAGTTGCAGGCCGTGTCACCTGTTCATGAAGCAGACTAGCTGCCGGCTTGCGCAGAAATGTGAACGCTGCCGGTGGGAGCCGCGCGGACGGTCGTCCTGCGACGACGAACGCGCGTCGTCGCCGCGCACAGGCGCGATCAACGACGCGGCTCAGGAGGACGCGATTCAGGCGGCGACGCCGGCGCCGGCCGCCTGGCGATCGGCGTGGTAGGACGAGCGCACCATCGGCCCGGAGGCGACGTGGCTGAAGCCCAGCGCGTTGCCGTACTCCTCCAGCGCCTTGTATTCGTCCGGCGTCCAGTAGCGCATCACCGGGTGGTGATGGGCGGTCGGCTGCAGGTACTGGCCGATGGTGACCATGTCCACGTCGTGCGCACGCAGGTCGCGCAGGGTCGCCTGCACCTGCTCCAGGGTCTCGCCCAGGCCGAGCATGATGCCGGACTTGGTGGCGATCGCCGGATGCTGCGCCTTGAACTTCTTCAGCAGGGTCAGCGACCACTGGTAGTCGGCGCCGGGACGCACGTTCGGGTACAGGTCCGGCACGGTCTCGATGTTGTGGTTGAACACGTCCGGCGGATTGGTCGCCAGGATCTCCAGCGCGCGGTCCATGCGGCCCTTGCCGCGGAAGTCCGGGGTCAGGATCTCGATGCGGGTGGTCGGCGCGGCGACGCGGATCGCACCGATGCAGTCGGCGAAATGCTGGGCACCGCCATCACGCAGATCGTCGCGGTCGACGCTGGTCACCACCACGTACTTCAGGCCCATGTCGGCCACGGTCTGCGCCAGGCTGGCCGGCTCGCCGGCGTCCGGCGGCTTGGGCCGGCCGTGCGCGACATCGCAGAACGAACAGCGGCGGGTGCAGACCTCGCCGAGGATCATGAAGGTGGCGGTGCCGTGGCCGAAGCACTCGTGGATGTTCGGGCAGCTGGCCTCTTCGCAGACGGTGACCAGGCGGTTCTCGCGCAGCTTGGCCTTGAGATTCTGCACCGCATTGCCGGAGGGAATGCGCACGCGGATCCACGACGGTTTGCGCAGCACCGGCGCGTCGGCGAACTGCACCGGCGAGCGCGCGATCTTGTCGCCGCCCAACTGCTTGACGCCGGTCTGCAGCGGCGCGGGCGCGCTGTCGCCGGAAAGGACCTGCAAGGGAATGGAGCGTGCGCTGGGCTGGGTCATGGCGTGGTCGGCGGGCAGGCGGTCAAGCCGCGTGCGTGAGCGAAAGATCGGGCAAGGCGTCGAGCGGCTGCAGGGTCAGCCCGAACTGGCGCGCCAGTTGGGCCAGCAGGACCGGAGTGACCGCCTGCATGCCGGAGGGACCGCCCAAGTCTAGCACCGCGGTCACCTGCAGGCCCTGGTAGCCGCAGGGATTGATCCGGTGGAACGGCTCCAGGTCCATCGCCACGTTGAACGACAGGCCGTGGAAGGTGCAGCCGCGGCGCACGCGGATGCCGAGCGCGGCGACCTTGGCGCCGCCGACGTAGACGCCCGGCGCGCCGTCGCGGCGTTCGCCGAGGATGTTCCATTCGTCGAGGGTGTCGATGATCGCCTGCTCGATCCGGCACACGTAGTCACGCACGCCGATGTGCAGCCGGCGCAGGTCCAGCAGCGGGTACACCACCAGCTGGCCGGGGCCGTGATAGGTGACCTGGCCGCCGCGATCGACCTGCAGCACCGGGATGTCGCCGGGCGCCAGCACGTGTTCCGACTTGCCGGCCTGGCCGAGGGTGAACACCGGCTCGTGTTCGACCACCCACAGTTCGTCGGGGGTGGCCTCGTCGCGCGCATCGGTGAAGCGCTGCATCGCCCGCCACACCGGCTCGTAGGGCTGGCGGCCGAGCTGGCGGACGCCGCACGGCGGCAGCGTCAGTGCCGGCGCCACTGGCGCGTCCCCGGCTACAGCGTCCACTTCACTTCCGGGTGTTCGCGCAGCGCCTGATGCGCGGCGTCGTACTGGGCGCGGTCCACGGCACGGAAGGCGATGCGCACCGACACGTACTTGCCGTTGGACGAATGCTTCCAGCTGATGCGCTCCTCCATCACCTCCACGCCGGCCGCGGCGAGCAGGCGCGGCAGTTCGGCCTCCAGGCCGGTGTTGGCGGTGCCCATGGCGCTGAGTTCGAACACGCCGGGGAACTGGAAACCGTGATCGGGGTTATCGGAAGTGATGTCCATGTCCGCATTATCGGGCCGGCGCCGGGCAAACCCAAGGCCGGCCGCGGTGCGCAGACAGCGCCCAGGGATCCCGGAGCCGCGCAGCACGGAGATCCGACCGCGCGCAAGACACCAGTGCGGCGCGGCCGCGCGCCGCGGGGGTGCCCCCCTCCTGCGCGGGTCATTGCGCACCATCGCCTTCACGCGGCAAGAGGGCGAATGGGACAGACAAACCCAAACGGACGAATTTGTCCGCTACGGCGCTTTTGCCTATCCTTCACTGCACGGGCTGCGTTCATGGTCCGGGGTGGCGCCGGCACCGACTGCCTGCAGGCGTACATCGCCGCTCACTCCCTTTCCGATCAGAGACGCCGCTCATGCCGTCATCCCGCCCGTTGCTTCCGCTGGCTGTCGCCCTCGCCGCCGCGGCTGCGCCCGCCGTCGCCACCGCGCAATGCCCACGCGACACCCTGGAAGCGACCGCGCCCACGGTCAACGTCCGCGTCGACAACGACCTGTTCGGCGGCGCCGGCCAGGACCAGGGCTATACCAATGGGTTCGGCCTGATCATCGTCTCGCCGAACCTGCGCGACTACACCGACGACCCCTGCCTGCCGCGGCTGGCGCGGGCGGCGAACCGCGCCCTGACCTGGCTGCAGCCGAACAGCGACTTCACCCAGCGCAACATGACCTTCGCGGTCGGGCAAGCGCTGTTCACCCCCACCGACAAGACCCGCCGCGACCTGATCGAGGACGACCGCCCCTACGCCGGCCTGTTGCTGATGAACATCGGCTACAACGCGCGCAACGACGACCGCCTGCGTACCACCCAACTCACCCTGGGCCTGATCGGCCCGTCGGCGCAGGGCAAGCAGGTGCAGGATGCGGTGCACGCCCTGCTCGGCGACGCCAAGTTCCAGGGCTGGGACAACCAGTTGCACGACGAACCGGTGTTCCGCGTGCTGCACGAACGGCTGCGCCGCTGGTCAGGCGACGGCAGCCGCGACGGCTGGGGGTGGGACGCGATCAGCCACTGGGGCGGCGCGCTGGGTACGCTGGACACGCACGCCAATGCCGGCATGGAACTGCGTCTGGGCTGGAAGCTGCCGGACGATTTCGGCAGTTCGCCGCTGCGTCCCGCCGGCGAGAACGTCGCCCCGCCGGCCGACAGCGTCGGCAGCGGCTGGTCGGCGCATCTGTTCGTGACCAGCGATGGACGCTGGGTCTTGCGCGACATCACTCTGGACGGCAACACCTTCCGCGACAGCCACAGCGTGAAGAAGCGCCCCTTCGTCGGCGACGCCGGCATCGGCCTGGCGGTGATGCGCGGCAAATGGAAGTTCGCCCTCGCCCGCTACTGGCGCACCCGCGAGTTCGACCTGCAGCGGCAGACGCCGGTGTTCGGGAGTTTTACGGTGAGTCGGAAGCTGTGAGGCAGGGAATCGGGAATGGGGAATAGGGAATGGCAAAAGCGGGCTTCCCATCCGCCAACCAATCCGCCAGGTCGCGGGACACCGCTTTACCAATTCCCGATTCCCCATTCTCCATTCCCAAGAAAAAAGCCGGCATCAGCCGGCTTTTTTCAAACACTCATTCCGATTCCCACCACATCCAGAAGCTGTCCCACAGGCGCTTGAAGAAACCGGCCTCGTCGACCGCCTTCAGCGCCACCAGCGGGGCCTGCGCCACCACCTTGCCGTCCAGGCTCACCTTGACCATGCCGATCTGCTGGCCCTGCTTGATCGGCGCCTCGAGGGTCTTGGGCACTTCGATCGACGGCTTCAGTTCGTTGTAGCGGCCGCGCGGTACGCTGACCAGCAGCGGCTGCGCCACGCCCAGCAGCACCTGCTTCTCGGTGCCCTTCCACACGCGCTGCTGCGCGACCTGCTTGCCCGGCTCGTACAGGCTGTGGGTCTCGAAGAAGCGGAAGCCCCAGTTCAGCAGCGCCAGGCTGTCCTCGGCACGCTGCTTCTCGGAGCTGTCGCCCATCACCACCGCGATCAGGCGCTGGTCGCCGCGCTTGGCCGAGCTGAGCAGGCAGTAGCCGGCTTCGGAGGTGTGGCCGGTCTTGATGCCGTCCACGCTCGGGTCGCGCCACAGCAGCAGGTTGCGGTTGGGCTGGGTGATGTCGCCGACGCGGAATTCCTTGATCTTGTTGTACGCGTAGGTTTCCGGATAGTCGCGCACCATCGCCCGGCCAAGCAGCGCCAGATCGTAGGCGGTGGTGTAGTGGCCGTCGGCCGACAGGCCGTGGGCGTTGACGAAGTGCGAGCCGGTCATGCCGATCTTCTTCGCGTACTCGTTCATCAGCGACGCAAAGGCTTCCTCGCTGCCGGCGGTGTGTTCGGCCAGCGCGATCGCCGCGTCGTTGCCGGACTGGATCGCCATGCCCTTTTCCATGTCTTCCAGGCGCGCGGTCTTGTTGACCGGGAAGCCGCTGTAGCTGCCGTCGGTGCCGGCGCCGCCCTCGCGCCAGGCGCGCTCGCTGAGCATGACCTGGTCGTCGCGGGTGATCTTGCCCAGCTTCAGTTCGGCCGCGATCACGTACGAGGTCATCACCTTGGTGATGCTGGCCGGGGCCACGCGTTCGTGTTCGTTCTCGCCGGCCAGCACCTGGCCGGTGGCGTAATCCATCAGCACCCAGGACTTGGACACGGCCGGCTTGGGCGCGGGCGGGATCGCCACGGTGGCCGGAGCGGCGGCGGCGGCGGCCGGCGGCGCGGGAACCGGACCGGGCGTCTGCGCGGAAACCAGGCCGACGGCGAACGTGGCCACGGCAGCGACGGCGAAGCGGAGTTTCATCTAAAACGACTCCTGGCGGGCCCGAAGGCCGATGGAAAACGCGACATTGTAGGCCGAGCCGGCGCCCGGGCAGGCGCGGCGCGGGCACGCGCGCGAACCGGCGTTAAGCCATCGGCGCGCCGACCGCCCGCCGTGGCGGGCACGCCGCCTCAATCCTTGACGATCTGCGGCCGGCCGAAGCCGAGGCCGGCGATGCGCGTGGCCAGCTCGGCGGCGCGGCCATGGTCCTCGGCCGCCACCCGCAGCCGCCACAGGGTGCGGCCACCGGAGACGATGTCGCTGATGCTGGCGCCGACGATGCCGGCCGAGGCCAACTGCGACAGCGCGCGGTTGGCGTTCTCGCGGCTGGCGAAGCTGGCCACCTGCAGCAGGATGCCGAGCGGCCCGCGCGCGCTGTCGTCGTCGGCGCGCGACGCGGCGCTGGCGACCGGTGCGGGAGGCGGCGCTGCCGGCGTCGCCACTGCGACGGCCGGGGCGGCCACGACGGCGGTCGCCGCGGCAGCGGGCCTGGTCGTCGCGGTGCCGCGGGATCCGCGCACCGGGGTGCTCGCTGCGGCCACGCTGGGCGCGGGCGTGGCCGGCTTGCCGGTGGCCACGCGCACGCCGCGCGACTTCATCCAGGCGTCGAAACGATCGGCATCGCCGACCCGGCCCGGCGCGTCCTGCACGCGATAGCGCCAACGCTCGCCTTCCGGCAGCGCCGCGGCCGTGGCGGTCGCCGCGGCGGCGGTAGGCGCAACGACCGCCGCCACCGTGCCGGCGCGCGCCGGCACGGTCGCGGCGGCGGCCACGCTGCCGCCGGCCGATCCGGCCGACTTCGCCGGCAGGGTCTTGACCAGGTTGTCCATGTCCGCCGCGCGCCGCACCGCCGCGGGATCGCGTGTGGCGGTGGCGGTGGCGGTGGACGCGCTGGCCAGCAGCGTCGCCGGGCGCCGGCCGGGAGTGCGCCGTGCCAGCAGGTCGCCGTTGTCGGCCGGGGTCAGGCCGCGCACTTCCACGCGGCCGGTGCCCTTGCCGGTGATGCCGAGCTTGACCGCCGCCGCGTAGCTGAGGTCGATCAGCCGATCATCGTGGAACGGGCCGCGATCGTTGATCCGCACCACCACCGACTCGCCGTTGTCCAGGTTGGTGACCAGGGCGAAGCTGGGCAGCGGCAGGGTCTTGTGCGCGGCGGTGAACGCGTACATGTCGTAGACCTCGCGGTTGGAGGTCAGCCGGCCATGAAACTTGCTGCCGTAGTACGAGGCGGTGCCGCGCTCGACGTAGCTGTGCGGATCGTCGATGACCACGTACTCGCGGCCCAGCACCATGTACGGGGAGCGGTTGCCGATCGCCGAGCGCGGCTCGTCGGTGACCAGCGGCTCGGGAATGCAGGCGACGTTGGGCACGTAGTCCGGGGTGCTGTCGCGCACGCCGGGCGCATACAGGCCACCGGCGGTGTAGTTGCCGCGCTTGGACGGATCTTCCTTGGCCGGCGCGTAGGGCGAGGTCGACGGACAACCGGTGGCGACGTGCGCCGGGCCCTTGCCCTCGACCCGGATGCCGGGCCCGGCGCCGCCGGCGGTCTTCTTCGGGGCGCTGCTGCAGGCGGCCAGCGCCAGCACAGCGACGACGGGAGCGATCCGGAGCAGCGCGTTCGGGTTCATGCCGGGGGTAACTCCTTGCCGGCGATGGCCTGGGACAGTTGGTAGACGGCCATCGCGTACATCTTGGAATTGTTGTAGCGGGTGATCGCGTAGTAGTTCTGGAAGCCCAGCCAGTACTGCTTGCCGGCGCTGCCGTCGAGCGTGATCGGCGTGGCGCCGCCAGCGGCTGCCGGCACCGGCGCGGTCGGCGTGTAGCCGCGCGCGGCCAGATCGGCCAGGGTGTAGGTCGGCGTCCAGTCGGTCGGATTGAATTCCTCGGCGCCCGGGCGCAGCGTCGCCGGCACCGCGACCACGCCGTCGCGCACCCAGCCGCCCTTCTTGACGAAGTAGTTGGCGATGGACGAGAACGCGTCATCGTAGTCGGTGAACAGGTTGCGCTTGCCGTCGCCGTCGCCATCGACCGCGAACTGGCGGTAGCTGGACGGCATGAACTGGCCCAGGCCCATCGCGCCGGCATAGCTGCCGATCAGGCCGGTGATGTCCAGGTTCTCCTCGCGGGCCAGCGCGAACAGCTGGCCGAGCTCATCGCGGAAGAACAGTTCGCGGCGCACCTCGCGCTCGAGCTTGGCCGGGTCGCCGCTGCGCGGATAGCGGAACGCCAGCGTGTACAGCGCATCCAGCACGCGGTAGGAGCCGGCGTTCTTGCCGTAGCTGGTTTCCACGCCGATGATCGCGACGATGACCTCGGCCGGCACGCCGGTGCGCGCCTGCACCCGCTGCAATTCGTCGCGGTGCGTGGCCAGGAACGCGCGACCGCCGTCGATGCGCGCCTGGCTGATGAACATCGGCCGGTACTCGCTCCACGGCTTGACCCGCTCGGCCGGGCGCGACATCGCCGCGACGATCGCATCCTTGAATTGCGCCTGCGCCAGGGTCGCCTCGATCTGCGCCGGATCGATGCCGTACCTGGCCGCGGTGTCGCGGACGAAGTTGGCGCGGGCGACCTCGAACGGGACCGGGGTCAGGTCCACCGGTGGCGCCTGCACCACTTCCGGCGCGGCCTCGGCCGGCGGAGCCGGACGCGGCGCAGGCGGCGGCGCGCTGGCCTGCGGCGGCGACGGAGGCGCCTTGGGCTGGGTCGCGCATGCGACCAGGCCAAGCGTGAGCAGGCAAATCAGCGAGCGTCGGATCATGCCGGCAGACTAACAGATTCAAGATGAATTTCTACCAATAACGCCATGAAACAAAAGAACTTTGCCCCAGGTCAAGTGCGCCCGCAGCATGACCTGCCGGCATGCACCGGGCACGCGCCCCGGCCCGGGCGTGGCGACGGCACAAAAAAGCCGCCGGGGTTGCCCCCGGCGGCCTGGCCTGACGCATGGCGCCCACTCAGAACGGCGCGTCGATGTCGACCACGTCGATCAGCTTGTGATTGACGAATTCCTTGATGCCCAGCCCGATCAGTTCGCGCCCGTAGCCGGAACGGCGCACGCCGCCGAACGGCAGGTCGGCCTTGACCATGGTCGGGTGGTTGACGAACACCATGCCGGTGGAGATGCGCCTGGCCACCGCCACGCCGCGCGCATCGTCGCCGGTGAACACCGAGCCGCCCAGGCCGAACGGCGAATCGTTGGCGATGCGTACCGCGTCGTCCTCGTCCCGGGCGCGGAACAGCATCGACACCGGGCCGAAGAATTCCTGGTGGTAGGCCGGGTTGTCCGGGCCGACGTCGGTGAGCAGGGTCGGCTGCACGAACGCGCCATGCACGGGTACCGGCGGCCCGACCTCGGTCGCGGTGGCGCCATGCCTGACCGCCTCGGCGATCTGCCGCTTCAGGTCGTCGGCGGCGCCCTGCGAAGACAGCGGCGCCAGGGTGGTCGCCGGATCCATCGGATCGCCGGCCCGCAGCGCCGCCACGCCGGCGCGGTAGCGCTGCAGGAATTCGTCGTACACCTCCTGCACCACGATCATGCGCTTGGACGACACGCAGACCTGCCCGCCGTTCCAGTGGCGGCCGAACACCGCCCACTTCACCGTCTTCTCCAGCGGCGCATCGTCCAGCACCACGAAGGCGTCGGCACCGCCCAGTTCCATGGTCGACTTCTTCAGTGCCTTGGCCGCCTGGGCCGCGACGATGGCGCCGGCGCCTTCCGACCCGGTGAGCGCCACGCCGTGCACGCGCGGATCGTTGAGGATGGTCTCCACCTGGCCGCGGGTCGCGTAGAGATTGGCGAAGGCCCCCGCCGGCAGACCGGCTTCGGCCATCAGCGCTTCGAACTTGGCCGCGCATTGTGGGACGTTGGAGGCGTGCTTGAGCAGCACGGTGTTGCCGGCCGACAGTTGCGGCGCGATGATCCGCGCGATCTGGTAGTACGGGAAATTCCACGGTTCGATCGCCAGCAGCACGCCCAGCGGCTCGTGCACCACCATCGCCCTGCCCTCGGCCGGATCGGCCACCGGCAGATGCTCCGGCGCCAGCAAGCGCTCGGCGTTGACCGCGTAGTACTCGAAGATGTCCGCCGACAACCGCACCTCGGCTTCGGCCTCGCCGATCAGCTTGCCCATTTCCAGCGTCAGCAGGCATGCGTACTCGCGGGTGTTGGCGCGCAGCAGCCGCGCCGCGGCATGCATCACCCTGGCGCGTTCGGCGAACGGGGCCTGCTTCCATTGCTGGAACGCGGCGTCGGCGGCATCGATCGCGGCCAGTACCTGCGCATCGGTGGCCTCCGGGAAGGTGGCGAGCAATTCGCCGGTATAGGGATTGCGGGTCGCATAGGTCATGGTGGTGTCCTCGTGGAAGGTCGGAAAGCGCCGGACGCCTCGCGCCGGCGCGGGAAGCGGTTGGGTCAGGCGGCCAGTTCCTTCACCGCCTGCACCATGCGGTTGAGCACCGCGGCGGCGTCGCCGTAGACCATGTCGCAGTTGTCGCCGTAGAACAGCAGGTTCTCTACGCCGGCGTAGCCCTTGCCCTGGCCGCGCTTGATCACGTAGACCTGATGCGCCTGGTCGGCGTTGAGGATCGGCATGCCGTAGATCGGCGACGCCTTGTCGGTGCGCGCCGCCGGGTTGACCACGTCGTTGGCGCCGATCACCAGCGCCACGTCGGTGCTGGCGAAGCTGTCGTTGATGTCCTCCATGTCGTAGATCAGGTCGTAGGGCACCCCGGCTTCGGCCAGCAGCACGTTCATGTGCCCGGGCATGCGCCCGGCGACCGGATGGATGGCGAACTTCACGTCGACGCCGGCGGCCTGCAGCAGCTTCACCAGTTCGTACAGCCGCCCTTGCGCCTGCGCCACGGCCAGGCCGTAACCGGGCACGATGATCACGCTGGAGGCGTAGCGCATCGACGTCGCCGCATCGCCCGGCTCGACCGCGGTCATGCGGCCCTGCACGTCGCCCTGCACGACCGCGGCGCCGTCGCCGAAATTGCTGAACAGCACGTTGCCCAGCGAGCGGTTCATCGCCTTGGCCATCAGCACGGTCAGCAGGGTGCCGGCCGAGCCGACCACCATGCCGGCGATCATCAGCGCCGGGTTCTGCAGGGCGAAGCCTTCCAGGCCCACCGCCAGGCCGGTGAAGGCGTTGTACAGCGAGATCACCACCGGCATGTCGGCGCCGCCGATCGGCAGCGTCATCAGCACGCCGAAGCCCAGCGCGGCGATGAAGAACGCTGGCGCCGCCCAGGCGCCGCCCGTGCCGGTGACCACCAGCGTGCCCAGCACCAGCGCGGCCAGGAACACCGCAGCATTGAAGGCGCTCTGGCCCTTGAACCGCCACGCGGTGTCGATGCGGCCATCGAGCTTGGCCCAGGCGATCACCGAGCCGGACAACGAGATCGCGCCGATCAGCGCACCGAGCACGGTCACCGCCAGATGCAGGCCGCCCTGCTGCGGCTGCCGCGCGGTCAGCGCGACCGCGGCCACGGCCGCGGCGGCGCCGCCGCCCATGCCGTTGTACAGCGCCACCATCTGCGGCATCGCGGTCACCGCGACACGGCGGCCGCTGCGCCAGGCCCAGGCACCGCCCAGCAGCAACGCCAGCAGCGCCAGGGCCAGGTTGGTCAGCGCGTGCGGACGCGCCGCGGGCTGCAGGTCGGCGAGATAGCCGAAGGCGGCGGCCACCGCCACCAGCATGCCGATCCCGGCCAGGACGATGCCGCGCAGCGCGGTCACCGGCGAGGACATGCGCTTGAGACCGAGGATGAACAGCAACGCGGCGGCGAACCCGCTCAATTCCACCAGGAGCGAGAGCATGGCGCTACTCCTTCGCGGCTGGCGCGGCGCTGGGCTTGAACATCGCCAGCATGCGGTCGGTGACCACGTAGCCGCCGGCGGCATTGCCGGCGCCCAGCAGCACGCCGACGAAACCGATCGCCTGGCCGGCGACGGTGTCGGCATTGAACAGCGCGTGCATCGCGCCGACCACGACGATGCCGTGGACGAAGTTGGACCCGGACATCAGCGGCGTGTGCAGGATCGACGGCACCTTGCCGATCACTTCGTAGCCGGTGAACGCGGCCAGCATGAACACGTACAACGCGATCAGCCAGCTCATCGACAGATCGAGGGACATGACTCAGGACTCCTTGGTGGAAACGGGCGCGGCGGCCGGCACCGGTGGGTGGCAGAGGCGGCCGTCATGGGTGAGCGCGGTGCCGGCGACCACCGCATCGTCGAAGTCCGGCGCCAGTGCGCCGTCGCGCACCAGCAGGTCGAGCAGCCCCAGCAGGTTCTTGGCGTACAGCTCGCTGGCGTGCTGGGCCAACGCCGAAGGCACGTTGCGCGGGGCGACGAGGGTGACCGGTCCGACGTCCACGGTCTGCCCCGGCACGCTGCCTTCGCAGTTGCCGCCGCTATCGGCGGCGAGATCCACGATCACCGCGCCGGGCTTCATGCCGGCGATCTGCTCGCGGTCGATCAGGATCGGCGCGGTGCGCCCGGGCACATTGGCGGTGGTGATGATCAGATCGGCCTGCTGGATGTGCTGGGTCAGCACCGCCGCGGCCTTGGCCCGCTCCTCGGCGCTGAGTTCGCGCGCATAGCCGCCCTCGCCGCGTGCGTCGATGCCGGTGTCGACGAAGCGCGCGCCGACCGACTGCGCCTGCTCGCGGGTTTCCGGACGCACGTCGTAGCCTTCGGTGATCGCGCCAAGCCGGTGCGCGGTGGCCAGCGCCTGCAGGCCGGCCACGCCCAGGCCCATCACCAGCACGCGCGCGGCACGCAGCGAACCGACCGCGGTGGTCATCATCGGCAGGATGCGCGGCAGATGCACGGCGCCGAGCAGCGGCGCGTAGTAGCCGGCCAGTGCGGCCTGACTGGACAGCACGTCCAGCGCCTGCGCGCGGCTGATGCGCGGCACCGTCTCCATCGCGAAGGCGGTGATGCGGCGTTCGCACAGCAGCTCCAGCAGGCCGGGCAGCTTGGCCGGGTACAGCATCGCGATCAGCATGCTGCCCGGGCGCAGCGCCGCCACCGTGCGCAGCGATGGTGCCTGCACCGCCAACAGCAGGTCCGCACCGGCCACCACCTCTTGCGCATCGTCGAGCACGGTGGCGCCGGCATAGGCCGCATCCGGCAGTCGCGAACCGCCGCCGGCACCGGCCTGCAGGCGCAATTGCGCGCCCAACTTGGCCAGCTTCGGCAGCACCGCGGGCACCATCGCCACGCGGCGCTCCTCGGCCTGTTCTTCCCTCAGGACTGCAACAGTGAACGCCATGATCGCGGCTCGCTTGGAGGACGCGTGCACTGTGCGCGCCGGCCGACGCGCGGGCATTGATCCGGATCAAGCGCGCTGCCGCATCACGCGCAAAAGAGCGCGCGCGATGCCCGCAGCTAGGCGGCGGAACGCTGCGGTGTAACAGGGCGATGGCATCACGTGCGGACGATTGCAGTGCGTGGCGGCGCACGCCATCAAAGCCGCAAGACGCGGGCACCGACCGCTCGCGCCACGCGGGCGCGCGCCGAGTGGCCGCCGGCGTTGCGCGCGCGGGCTACAGGGCCGGGAACACCGGCGCGCTGCTGCAGGCTGGAATCGACCCGGCGAGCGTGGTCGCATAGGTCGAGGCCGCGCTGCTGTCCTCGCTCAAGCGCAGGTCGGATTGGTCCACGCCGATGCGCGCATTGCTGGCATGCAGCGTGGCGACATCGGCGGCCACGTGCGCCAGCACCAGCTCGAGCGGTGTCGCGGCGCTGTAGCCCTGCACCGTACTGCCCTTGCCGGCGGGCGTGTCCTGCGCGCGCAGTCCGTCGACCACGATCCCGGCGAAGGTCGGCACGCTGCCGCTGCGGCTGCCGCCGTGGTCGTGGCCGTACAGCGGCGTGATCACCAGGGGCCTGGCCACATCGAACAGGCAGGTGTTGCGGTAGAGCACGTCGCGCACCGGTCCGCCCTTGGCCAGGCCGGTCTTGATGCGCAGGCCGTTGTTGTCGGTGGCGACGATGCCGTCGGCGTCGTGGCCGACCAGGCGATTGCCGTCCACCAGCACGTTGCCGACGCCATACATCACCTCGCTGCCGATGGAGATGCCGTGGGTGCCGTAGAAGCGCGAGTCGCGCACGGTGATGTCGGCCGAGCGCGCGGCGCTGGTCTTGATCGCGATGCCGTCGTCGCCGGCCATCACGTCGTTGTCGGCCAGGGTCGCATTGCGCACGCTGTCCAGATCCAGGCCGTCGGTGTTGGGGCTGTTGGCCGGCGCCCTGACCCGCACGCCCCACACCGTGACGCCGTCGCCGCCGTGCACGAAGACGTGGAAGTACGGCGCATTGACCAAGTTGACGTGGTAGAGCTGCAGATCGGCGACGTCCTGCGCGCGGATCAGGTCGGGCGCGTTCTGGGTCTGGCCGGCGGCCTTGGCGCCGCGCGCGAATTGCCACCAGCTGTCGCTGCCGCCGAGCATCGGCAGGTCGCCGCGGCCGTCGATAGTGCCCTGGTGGCCGGCGCCGTCGCGCACGCCCATCACCCCCAGGCTGCGCCCCTGCAGGGTGATCAGCGCCCGGCAGCCGCCGCTGCGGGCCGCGGCCTGGCCGCAGGCGTTGCGGCCGGGCACCTGGTAGTCGGCGGGCTGGCGCGAGGCGAACAGGGTCACGCCGCTGTCGATCGCCAGCGTGGTGTCGCTGCGGATCGTCAACGGTCCGCTGAGGAAGGCGTTGCCGCTGCCGGCGCGCAGCAGCACCGCGCCGTGCGCACCGGCGGCGCAGCGGTCGAGCGCGGCCTGGATGCGCGCAGTGTCCGGCGCGCTGCGCTCCTGCGCGTCGGCGAAGCGGCGCTGCTGCGCCTGCAGGGTGGCATCCAGCGCCACGCACACCGGCGGCAAGTGCGGTTCGACCGCGTGGCGGGAATCGCCGGTCGCGGCAGCGCTGACGAACGCAGCGGCGGCGAGTACGCCGCCGGACACCAGTGCGACGCGCACAGGCTTGCTCATTGCCGGAGCGCGGCGTGCGACGGCGGCAGCGTGGCGGCGGGCGACGCCGCGGCGGCCGCAGGATGCGGCTCCGGCAGCTCGGCGACCGGCAGGCGCGCGTCGGCGGACAATTGCTGCCAGCGGTCGTCGACGATCGTCGCCAGCCCGGCCGGGTGTTGATCGAAATGGTGACCGCCGTGCAACACCACCACCTCCGCTCCGCGCGCGCGCAATTGCGGGCAGAGCGTATCTTTTTCCTTGTCGCCGTACACGCACAGCAACTGCGCCGCGGGAATGCGCGCCAGTTCCGGCTGCACCGGCAGTGCGTCGTCGTCGTCGCCGAGGTTGAGCCAGCCGCGCACGCGGATCTGGAAATCGGCCTTGTGCTCCAGGCCCAGCAACGCGACCAGGCCGACCTGCTGGCGCTGCGCCGGCGGCAGCCGGTTGACCATGAACGGCAGGGTGGTGGCGCCGAAGGAATAGCCGACCAGCAGGATCTTCTGCGGACGCCAGCGCTGCTGGTAGTAGGCGATGACCCGGCTCAGGTCGGCGCTGGCCCGCGCCGGCGGCTTGGCCCGCCAGAAGTAGCGCAGGCTGTCCCAGCCGACCACGGCGATGCCGCGGCGCTGCAGCGCTTCGGCCATGCCCTTGTCGATGTCGCGCCAGCCGCCGTCGCCGGACAGCACGATGGCCAGCGGTGCGCCCGGGGTCGCCGAGGGCAGCTCGGTCAGCGGCAGATCGTCCAGCGCGCCGCCACGGCCGCGCGCATGCAGGTGCGCGGCGACCCGCGCGGCCAGCGCGGCATCCACGCCGCCTTCGGCCGGCGCGGCCACGGTGTCGACAAAGCCCTGCGCAGCGGTCGCGGCGGCGGTGCCGGCACAGACCTCGGTGGGTGCCGGCGCCACGCCGATGGCGCCTCCCAGGGTCGCGGAGGGCGCCGCGCCGACGATGCGCGCGGCCAGGGTCGCGGCGGTGCCGGTGCCGGCCAGCACCGGCAGGTAGTAGCTGTCGCCGTGCAACTGCCGCTGCAGCCGCCGGCTCAGCCGTTCGGCATCGTGCCAGGCCTTGTCGCAGCCGTGGCCGCCATGACGCAAGTGCTTCAGATAGCGCTGGCCGTCGACCACCGCGACCAGCGCGCCGCTGGCGGCGATGCGCCGCGCGGCGTCCTGCCGCTGCGCCGGGCTGCCGCTGGCCAGCAGGATCACCAGCCCCTGCGGCGCCCCCTGCGGATGCACCAGGGTCGTGCGCCCATAGCCACGGGCATGCAGCGCCCCCGGCGGAAAGTAATAGCGCAGCAGTGCATAGCCGCTCAGGCCCAGCACCACGCTCGTCAACAGCAACACGCGCAGGAATTTCATCGACACGCATCCATCCCGGCTAACGCCGAGCCTCTGGACAACCACGGGAACGACGAGGCAGCGGCGGACGACGCAGACGGGTGGGCCGGAGCCCGGATCGGCGGATGCGCTGCGGAGGATGCCTCGGCGATGTGGGCTGGGATGGATGCGCGGGGTCGCACCTGCCTACCCGGAAGTTCCTGCACACCTGTGGGCCGGGGGGAGCGGCGCGCGTCACGTGGCATCGACGCGCATTGTGCGGATGCACGACATGCGCCGCAATAATGCCGTCACCTGCCTGCAAGGTTGCGGTTAAGCCAGCGCGCGTCGAACGCCGTGCGCTGGTTCAGTAGCCGTGCACCGGACGGTGCGCCTTCACCGCCATCACCAGGCCCAGCCCGGCCAGCAACGACACCGCCGAGGTGCCGCCGTAGCTCATCAGCGGCATCGGCACGCCGACCACCGGCAGCAGTCCGGAGATCATGCCGCCGTTGACCAGCACGTAGACGAAGAACGCCAGGCCGGTGGCGCCGGCCAGCAGCCGCGAGAAGGTGTCGCGCGCCTGCGAGGCGATCCACAGGCAGCGCCCGATCACGATCAGGTACAGGGTCATCACCGTGGCCACGCCGATCCAGCCGAACTCCTCGCTGAGCACGGAGAACGCGAAGTCGGTGGTCTGCTCGGGAATGAAGTTCAGGTGCGACTGCGAGCCCATGCCCCAGCCCTTGCCGTGCAGGCCGCCGGAACCGATCGCGATCTTGGACTGGATGATGTTCCAGCCGGCGCCGAGCGCGTCGTTCTCCGGGTTGAGGAACATCATGATGCGGTCCTTCTGGTAGGGCCGCAGCAGCCACAGCCAGGCCACCGGCGCGGCCGCGGCGACGCCGCCGACGGCGATGCCCACCCACCACCACGGCAGGCCGGCCAGCAGCAGCACGAAGCCACCGCTGGCGGCGATCAGCACGCCGGTCCCGAAGTCCGGCTGCAGCATGATCAAGGCGGTGGGAATGCCGATGATGACCGCGCTGACCAGCACGGTCGGGATGCGCGGCGGCAGCGGCATGCGGTGCAGGTACCAGGCCACCATCATCGGCATGCTGATCTTCAACAGCTCGGCCGGCTGCAGGTAGAACACCTTCAGGTCCAGCCACTGCCGCCCGTACTTGCCGGTGCCCAGCACGAACACCGCCAGCAGCGGCAGCATCGACAGCGCGTAGATCAGCGGGGTCCAGGCGCGCAGGCGCAGCGCCGACACCCGCGACAGGCTCCACATCGCCGCCGCACCGATGGCGAACCGCGCGCCCTGCGCCATCACCAGGTGCATGCCGCCGGCGCTCTTGAGCACCGCCAGCCCCATCGCCATCAGCGCGCCCAGGGCCAGGCACAGCGGCCAGTCCAGGGTACGGGTGAAGCGGCCGCCGATGTCGACCAGCCAGCGCAGGAAATCCTTCATCGCTCGTCCGGAATCTCGTCGGGGATCGGCGGCGGCGCAGCCGGCAGCGGCACCGCGGCGGCGTCCACCTCGGCCTGGCCGATCAGCACCGGGCGTTCGCCAGCGGCCAGTGCGACCGCGTCGGCGGCGGCGCGCGAGCCGGGATCTTCTGCGTAGTACAGGTGGCTGCCGAACGCGGTGGCGCCGCGCAGGCTGTCCAGCGGCTCGACCCCGGGCGGCAGTCGGCCGAGCAGCCAGGCATCGAAGATCTTGCGCGCGATCGGTGCGGCGGTGCTGGCGCCGTAGCCGCCGCCTTCCACCGCGATCGCCAGGGCGATGGTCGGCCGCTCCGCCGGCGCGAAGCCCTCGAACAGCGAACGGTGGCGCAGGTGCATCGGCAGGCTGCGCGGATCGACCGCCGCCAGTCCCTTACGGCTGACCACCTGCGCGGTGCCGGTCTTGCCAGCCATCTGGTAGGGCGCGCCGACGGTGATCGAATAGCCGCTGCCGCCCGGGCGCATGGTGTCCATCATGCCTTCGCGCACCGCCTGCAGATTGCTGGGGTTGTCGCTGATCGGCTTGCTCGTGCCCGGCTGCACCGGCGCCCAGGGCTGGTCGAAGGCCTGGCGCGTGGCCATCACCAGGTGCGGCGTGCGCAGTTGCCCATCGGCGAGGCCGGCGACTCCGCGCACCAGTTGCAGCGGGGTCACCTTCCAGTCGCCCTGGCCGATGGCGATGTTGACCGTGTCGCCGGGGTACCAGGCTTCCTTGCGGCTCTTGGCCTTGTACGCCGGCGACGGCACGATGCCGCCGGTCTCGCCGACCAGGTCGATGCCGGTGGGCACGCCGAAGCCGTAGCGGGTCATGTACTGGTCGACCTTGGTGATGCCCATGTCGATGGCCAGCTTGTAGTAGTAGGTGTTCACCGACTGCGCGATCGACTTGCGCAGGTCGGTCCAGCCGTGGCCGCCGCGGTGCGAGTCGCCCCAGCCGCGGCTGACCCCGGGCAGGTAGAACATGCCGGTGGAGAGGATCTTGTCCTCCGGGCGGCGGGTGCCGCTGTCCAGGCCGGCCAGGCCCATGAACGGCTTGATGGTGGAGCCGGGCGCCACGCCACCCAGCACCAGGCGGTTGAACTGCGGCCGCGACGGGTCGCTGTTGAGCGCCTGGAAATCGGCGTGGGAAATGCCGTTGACGAACAGGTTGGGGTCGTAGGACGGCAGGCTGACCATGGCCAGGATCTCGCCGGTGCGCGGATCGATGGCGATGGCCGAGCCCTGGTAGTCGCCGAACGCGGCGACCATGGCGCGCTGCAGGTCGGCGTCGATGGACAGGCGCAGGTCGGCGCCGGACTGCGCCGGCACCCGGCCGACGGTGCGGATCGCGCGGCCCTGCACGTTGGTCTCGACCTGCTCGTAGCCGACCTTGCCGCGCAGTTGCTCCTCGTAATAGCGCTCCAGCCCGGACTTGCCGATGTGGGTCAGCGCCGCGTTGCCCTCGCCCAGCGTCTCCAGGTCCTTCTCGTCGATGCGGCCGACGTAGCCGATGATGTGCGCGAACAGGTCGCCGTAGGGGTAGTGCCGGGTCAGGTAGGGTTCCAGTTCCACGCCCGGGAAGCGCCAGCGGTCAACCGCGAAGCGCGCCCGCTCCTCCTCGCTGACACGCAGCTTCAGAGTGATCGGGCGGAAGCTGCGGCTGGCCTTGCGCGCGGCCTGGAAACGCTCGATGTCTTCCGGCGACAGCGCGATGACCTTGCCCAGCTCGGCCAGCAGCGCGTCCATGTCGGCGACCTTGTCCGGGGTCACGTCGAGCCGGAACGCGGGGACGTTCTCGGCCAGCAGGCGGCCGTTGCGGTCGTAGATCATGCCGCGTCCGGGCACCACCGGCCGTGGCTTGATGCGGTTGGCGTCCGAGCGGGTGGCGTAGATGTCGTGGTCCAGCACCTGCAGCTTGAAATACCAGGCGCCCAGGCCCAGCAGCGCCAGCAGCACGCACAGGAAGCCCAGCGCCGCGCGGCGCCGGAACTGCTCGGCCTCGGCGTGCGGGTTCTTCTGCGCGCGGCGCGGATGCAGGGCCATGCTACTTGCTCCGCCGGCCCAGCCGCAGCGCGTCCAGCAGCACGAACAGCGGCGGCCACAGCGCCATGCCCAGCAGCGGCGCCCACCAGTAGTTCCACGGCAGGGTCGGCTCGCCGACGGCCAGGTGCACCGCCGCGGCGACGATGCGGTCGTTGACCAGCAGGCCGCCGATCGCCAGCGCCTGCTGCGACATCGGGAAGAAGCGGATGCGCGCGCGGAAGCGCTGCAGGATGAAGCTCAGGATCACCAGGCGCAGCGCCTGCTCGCCCAGCACCCCGCCGTACAGCAGATCGGCGAGCACCCCGACCGCGAAGGCGAAGCCCAGCCCGACCTTGTCCGGGGTCTCGATCACCCAGTACGCCACCACCAGCGCCAGCCAGTACGGCCGCAGCGGCTGCACCACCAGCGGCAACGGCATCAACCCCAGCAACAGCGCCACGATCACGCTGACCGGGAGCACCCAGCCTTTGCTGCGCAGGCGGCTCATTGGCCCGTCTCCTTTGGAGCCGGGCGGGAATCGGGATTCGGGAATCGGGAATCGGATGTCGCGCGTGCCGGCTTGGTCGGCGGCGGGGTGGGCACGGTGGCGGACGGGTGCGAGGCCGGTGCGGCCGGTGCGGTCGTCCCAGTTGCGACGGTCGGGGCCGAATGCTGCGCGGCCTTGTCACCGCCTTGCGCTGCGCCAACCACGGGCGAGGCCCCTTCCGCTGCCGCGGACGCCGGCTTCGCCAATTCCCGATTCCCGATTCCCCACTCCCGGCTCTTCAGCAACAACACATCCCGCCCGCGGTCCAGCTTCGCCGCCGGCTTCAGCTCGCCGACCAGGAAGGCGTGGGTGTCGTCCGGGCGCAGGGCGGAGATGGTGCCGACCGGGAAGCCGGCCGGGAAGCGGCCGCCCAGGCCAGAGGTGACGATCTCGTCGCCCACCTCGACCCCGGCGCTGAGCGGGATGTCGCGCAGTTCCAGGCTGCCGCCGCGGCCGTAGACGATCAGGCGCACGCCGTTGCGCGCCACCGTCACCGGCACCGCGTGGTCGGGGTCGGTCAGCAGCAGCACGGTGGAGTGCAGCGGGGTCACCGCGATCACTTGGCCCATCAGGCCGCCGGCGTCGATCACCGCCTGGCCGACGTGCACGCCGTCGCGGCTGCCGGCATCGAGCACCAGGCGCTGCCGGGTCGGGTCCAGGTCGATGTCCAGGATCGGCGCCAGTTGCACGTCCAGGCCGCGGCGCTCGGCCACGCCCAGCAGTTCGCGCAGCTGCGCGTTGTCCAGCGCCGCGGTCTGCAGCCGGGTCAGGCGCGCCTTGGCGATCAGCAGTTCGTTGCGCAACGCGCGGTTTTCCTTGACCAGCTGCGCGTGGCTGGCCGCGTTCTCCTGCACCTGCGACCCCAGCCGTCCTGGCAGGCCGGCCAGCGCCCAGATCGGCTGCACCAGCACCGTGGCCTGGCTGCGCAGGCGGGCCAGCCAGTCGGCCTGCGCGTCGAGCACGATCAGCACCAGCGCCAACGCCAGGTAGGCCAGCAGGCGCGGCGTGCTGGCGGATTCGCCGGGGCGGGCGGTGACGGGAGGACCGGCGTAAGGAGGCACGGGCTAAAGCCGGGAATGGGGAATCGGGAGTGGGGAATCGAACAACAACGGCGCGCTCCCGGCTCGATCGGGCCGGGGCGCGGATACGGCGGTGAACGCGGGTACTGGGGCATCGGTGCGGATGGGGCATTCGATTGCCCATTCCCCATTCCCGATTCCCAGCCTCACCATCACTCCGGCGCGAAGAACTCGTTGCCGTGCATGTCCACCAGTTCCAGCGCCCGGCCGCCGCCGCGGGCCACGCAGGTCAGCGGATCGTCGGCGACCTGCACGTGCAGGCCGGTTTCCTCGGAGATCAGCCGGTCCAGGTCGCGCAGCAACGCACCGCCGCCGGTCAGCACGATGCCGCGCTCGGCGACGTCGGCGCACAGTTCCGGCGGGGTCTGCTCCAGGGCCAGCTTGACCGCCGAGACGATGCCCGACAGCGGCTCGTGCAGCGCTTCCAGCACTTCGTTGGAGTTGATCTTGATCATCTTCGGCACGCCCTCGGCGAGGTTGCGGCCGGAGATCTCCATCTCCTGCACCACCGCCTGCGGGTAGGCGCAGCCGATTTCCAGCTTGATCCGCTCGGCGGTGGCCTCGCCGATCAGCATGCCGTGGTTGCGGCGCACATAATTGGTGATCGACTCGTCGAAGCGGTCGCCGCCGATGCGCACCGACTGCGAATAGACGATGCCGTTCAGCGAAATGACCGCGACCTCGGTGGTGCCGCCGCCGATGTCGATGACCATCGAGCCGCGCGCCTCGGTGACCGGCATGCCGGCGCCGATCGCCGCGGCCATCGGTTCCTCGATCAGGTACACGTCGCGGGCGCCGGCCTCCTCGGCCGATTCCTTGATCGCGCGGCGCTCGACCTGGGTGGAGCCGGCCGGCACGCACACCAGCACGCGCGGGCTGGGGCGCAGGAAGCGCGACTTGTGCACCTTCTTGATGAAATGCTTCAGCATCGCCTCGGTGTAGGTGAAGTCGGCGATGACGCCGTCCTTCATCGGGCGGATGGTGGTGATGTGGCCCGGCGTACGGCCGAGCATCTGCTTGGCCTCGGCGCCGACCGCGGCCACCGAGCGGGTGCCGCCGATCGCCCGGTCCTGGCGCACCGCCACCACCGACGGTTCGTTCAGCACGATGCCCTGGCCACGCACGTAGATGAGGGTGTTGGCCGTGCCCAGATCGATGGACAGGTCGTTGGAGAACATGCCGCGGAGTTTCTTGAACATCGGGGGATTGGGTCCTGGGGCGCGCGCCGTCGCCAGAATGGCGAAAAAATGGGCAGAAAACGAAGTCCGCTAGCCTAACAACCCGCCTGGGAGCGGGCAAGGAAAATTCTCGCTAAAACCACGCGTTGCGTGGTATCGGCGGGACCGCGATGGATCGTGGTTCTGGCCCTGCCGGGCCGCAGCCGTTACCCTTTGCGCCGCGGCGACCCCGCCCCTCGCCCGCCTGAATGCGGGCTCATTCCTCCGCCAAGGCCTGCCCGATGTCTGCACTGATCTGTGGTTCTCTCGCTTACGACACCATCATGGTGTTCCCGGACCAGTTCAAGAACCACATCCTGCCGGACAAGGTGCACATCCTGAACGTGTCGTTCCTGGTGCCGCGGATGCGCCGCGAGTTCGGCGGCTGCGCCGGCAACATCGCCTACAACCTGCACCTGCTGGGCGGCCACCCGATCCCGATGGGCACCGTGGGCCAGGACTTCGGCCCGTACCGCGAGCATTTCCAGGCGCTGGGCATCGACCTGTCGCGGGTCAAGGTGATCGAGGAGCTGTTCACCCCGCAGGCGTTCATCACCACCGACCACGACAACAACCAGATCACCGCCTTCCATCCGGGCGCGATGATGCGCAGCTACGAGAACCACGTGAAGGACGTGCCGGGCGTGACCCTGGGCCTGGTCGGCCCGGACGGGCGCGAGGGCATGATCCAGAACGCCGAGGAGTTCAGCGCCGGCGGCGTGCCGTTCATCTTCGACCCCGGCCAGGCGATGCCGCTGTTCAACGGCCCGGAGCTGCGCCAGTTCATCGAGCAGGCCGACTACGTGGTGGTCAACGACTACGAGTCCAACCTGCTGCAGGAGCGCACCGGCTGGAACGAGAAGGACATCGTCTCGCGCGTGCAGGCCTACATCACCACCCAGGGCCCCAAGGGCGCCCTGGTCCACACCCCCGATAAGACCTACGACATCCCGCCGGCGCACGAGCGCCGCGTGGTCGACCCCACCGGCTGCGGCGACGCCTTCCGCGCCGGCCTGATCTTCGGCATCCAGCGCGGCTGCGACTGGCTGACCATCGGCCGCATGGGCAACCTGATGGGCGCCCTGAAGGTCGAGCACCCGGGCACGCAGAACCAGCGCTTCGACTTCGACGAATTCAACGACCAGTTCAAGCAGCAGTTCGGTTACGCGTTGTAAGGCTGGGGCACTACCGGCGGAACGGCAGCGTCGACACCTGGCCATCGCGCTTGCCGGCCGCGTACCCGGCGGGCCGCCGTTCCACGACCGATTGCGACGCGGCATCCAGGCTTGCGGCGCCGATCCGGGCGGGGCTAGACTCGGCCGCCCGCGTCGATGGAATGATCGGATGGACACCGCGCCTCGCTGGACCGCCAGGATCCTGGCCGCCGCACCGATCCCGCGTGGACTGCTGCTCTCCCTGTGCTGCGCGGCGACCCTGTGCGCCTGCGGCAACGCCGCCCAGGCACCCGCGAGCGCCACTCCCTCCGTGCCCCCGACCGCCCCCGCGCCTGCCGCGAACGGCCCGACGGCGCCTGCTGCGACGCACGATGCGGCGGCCGCGCAAGTGCCCCCCGGCCACTATGCCACCCAGCCCGGCTGGGGCCAGCTGACCGTGCAGCCCGATGCACGCTTCACCCTCGAAACGCAGAATGTCGATGCCGGTTGCAGCTTCAGCGGCACGCTGCACGGGACCCAGGCCGCGGTCGACGACGGCACCTGCACGCTGCAGTTCGCACCCAAGGCAGACGGCGTGGCGGTGTCCGCCACGGCCGGCGCCGAGAGCGCGTGCCGGGAGTACTGCGGCGGCAACGGCAGCTTCGCAGGCGACTATCTGAAACAGGCTGCGACCTGCACGCCTGAAGCCATGCAGCGAACGCGCAAGGCCTTCCAGGCATCCTACGATCGCAAGGACTATGCGGGTGCCGAAGCGGCGCTCGCGCCGCTCTATCGCGACTGCGTGGCGGCCCTCAGCTTCAGCAACGCCGGCGCCATCCGCAATGACTACGCGCTGACCCAGCATAAACTCGGCGACGATGCCGGATGCCGGCAGACACTGGCGCCCTACCAGGACGACGCCAAGCGCAGCGACGACGCCATCAGCGAGGGCATGACGCCCGCCCTCGTCGACGATTACCTCCGCGTGATCCGCGCCGCACGCACCAACCTCAAGCTCTGCGGAGAAGGCAGAGGCTAACGCGAGCGTCTACAGGGACAACACACCATCGGGGAACAGCGACATGTCCGATCCAAACACCGCCCCCACCGCGGCAACGCCGCAACTCACCGACGCGCAACTCAAGACCTTGGGCTACTTCGCCATCGGCGTGGCCTCGGAAGGCAGCCTGGGCCCCAAGAATGTGGCCTATCACCTGTCGTTCGCCGGATCGGTCGAGGGCAACACGCTCAAGCCGGTGGCCAACAGTGGCTTCAGCATCGGCACGCTGCAGACCGACCTGGGCGCACATCCGGACGTCGTCCCGACGCTGGTGGATGCCTACCAGACATGGGCCGCCCGGCAGACTCCGAGTCTGGCGCTGTCGGAAAACCAAAGAACACAGACGATCTCCGATCTGCAGCGCAATGGCGATGCCATCCGCGCGGACAACGGCCGCGCACCCGATGCAACCGTGCTCAAGAACCTCAATACCTTCCTGGCCTCCGATGCAGGCGTGCAATTCGTGCACGATCGCGACCGCACGCAGATCGACCATCTGATGCGCGAAGGCGACGGCAAGAAGGACCATGGCGGCGCGCTGCACCAATTGCGCCAGACGGAGTTGTACAGGAACGCGAGCCTGGACGACCAGGCCAAGTACGCCACCGTGCTGATGAAGCTGGAGAACCAGGCCGGTAAGAGTCAGTATCCGAAGATCCTCAAGGGCATCAACGACGGCAGCCTCGGCAGCGTCGAGGACGTAGTGAACAAGGTCGACGCGCTGCTGCCGAACAAGACCAACAAGAAAGGCGAGGTGGTGCCCGACTACATCGAGAGCGGCGTCCACCACGCGCTCGCAGGTACCGAGGTGTTCAACAAGCTCCGTGCGGCGCAGCCCGGGAATCCCCTGCATGACGCTTTTGCGGCGGTCTCCGCCGACCCATTGCGCAGCCCCGTCGACCTGAAGGGCGATACTGCCCACGCGGATGCGCTGCATCAGTACAACGCGACCAAGACCCTGTTCCTGCAGAACGGCCAGTCGCCAAAACTGATCAGCGCCCTCGACCAGGACAGTGCGTTCGGCTACAACCTCAAAGGCCGGAACGGCAAGACGGTCGCGCAGTCGTCGAGTCTGTTCGGCGCGGACAACGATGTGGTCGTCTTCGATGGGAACGGTCACGGTACCGCCTTCGTCGGCGGCAAGTGGAGCGCGGTGCAGCGCGACGAGGTCAAGCGCGTCGGCAATGCCGATCAGAGCGTGGATCTTCAACTGCGCAAGGACGGCAAGAGCGAAACGCTGCTGCACGTACCGACCCCGGCGCAGTTGCGCGAACGCAGCGAGCAGCAGCAACCGCAAACGCCTGCGCCGGATCGCACCCCGGCGTCGGCGCCCGGCCCGAACGACGCCAGCCACCCGAATCATGCGCTGCTCGAGCAGATCCGCGAGGGCGTCAGAAGGATCGACCAGGATCTGGGCAAACCGTACGATGCGGCCAGCGAACGCCTGAGCCGTGCTGCGTTGGCCGCTTGCCGGGACAATGGCGGCCCCGGCAACGCGCCGCTGGCGTCGAACGCACTGGAACGCGCCGATCGCGTGGCGCTCACCGAGAAGGGCCATCTGGTGGTGGTCGAAGGTGAACAGCGCGACCCGGCGCAAAAGCGCGCCAGCGTGGATGTGCAAGTGGCGCTCGCCACTCCGGTCGAGCAGTCCGACCAGCGACTGCAGGCCGCGAACCAGGCGATCGACCGCGAACGGCAACTCACGCAACAGCAGGAATTGGCGCGCGAGCGGGACGCACCGAGCCGCAACGGCCCGGCACTGGCATAACCCGACTTCGGCGGGGCGCATGCGGCAGCGCGCAGCGCGCCGTCTGTGTAGCAGGCGGTGCGGTGCGGCACTCGATTCGATTCGCACCGTCGCCGTTCCCCCCGCGCGACGGTGGATGCGGATGCACTACGACAGGGCGCTGTCGGAGCGCGGCGTGTCCTGCACGCCCACCGACAGTCATGATGGAGCGAGGATCCCAGCGCGACCGGGGGATCGACGGCGGGCGACGCCATCGCTTTGCTGCACTGCGGGTTGAGCCCAGGCCTGGTTTGTGCGTCACTTGCGCAAGGGCCCCTGGGGGGGACGAGAGCGCGCCCATGTCCGAGTCGACTGTCGCCAGCCTCGCGCAAGCCAAGGTCGTCGCACCATCCGCCGCCGAGGCCGACTGCGCGCCGCTGGCGCGCATGCGCCATTTCCGCCAGATCGAGTCCTTGCCGCCGGCGCTGGCACGCTCGTGGCGGCGCTGCCTCGACGAGTACGGCCTGGCCCCGGACACCCACCCCTCGCCGATGGTCCATGACGACGGTGAGTTGCGCGAGCGCCAGCAGCGGCTGGAGGCGCTGCTGCGCATCGCCAAGGTGGAGATGGAAAATCTCTACGAACAGATCGCCGGCGGCAGCTACGCGGTGGTGTTCGCCGACACCGAGGCCACGGTCCTGCACAGCGTGCAGGATCCGGCGCTGCTGCGTGCGTTCCGCGAGACCGGGCTGTTCTGTGGCGCCAGTTGGGCCGAACGCTACCAGGGCACCAACGGCATCGGCACCTGTGCGGTGGAGGGCAGTGCGCTGAGCGTGCACCGCGGCGAACACTATCTGGAGCGGCACCTGCCGTTGTCCTGCAGCGGCGCGCCGATCCTGGACCCGCAAGGCCATCTGCTGGCGGTGCTGGACGCCTCCACGCCCGACGCACGCGACACCAAGCTGGTGCAGCGGCATACCGGCGCGCTGGTGCGCATGTCGGCGGCGCAGATCGCCCGCGCGTACTTCCTGGAGCAGTACCGGCATGCGTGGATCCTGCGCTTCCACAGCCGCCCCGAGTTCGCCGGCCTGCTGCACGAGGCGCTGATCGCGGTCGGCGGCGACGGCCGCGTGCTGGCGGTCAACGAGGCCACGCTGGAACAGCTCGGCAAGCCCGACCGTTCGCCGCTGGTCGGGCGCGACATCGCCCAGGTGATGCAGCTGGATTTCGACACGCTGGAGCAGCGCGCGCGCAAAGACGCCAGTACGTTGTGGTCGATCCGTTGCGCCTGCCACGGCCGCCGCTTCTTCGCCCTGGCGCAGCCACCGCGTGCGCGCAGCGCTGCCGGCCGAACGCGCGCCGCGGGCGAGGACGGCCAGGCCGCGCGCGCCAACGATCATGTCGGTTCCGATCCGCGCATGCTGCACAACCTGGACAATGCGCTGAAGCTGGCCAAGCACCGCGTGTCGATCCTGCTGTGCGGCGCCACCGGCACCGGCAAGGAAGAGTTCGCCAAGGCGGTGCACCGCAGCTCGCCCTGGGCCGACCGCCCGTTCGTGGCGGTGAACTGTGCGGCGATCCCGGAAGCGCTGATCGAGAGCGAGCTGTTCGGCTATGCGCGCGGCGCCTTCACCGATGCCGCGCGCGAAGGACGCCACGGCAAGCTGTTGCAGGCCAGCGGCGGCACCCTGTTCCTGGACGAGATCGGCGACATGCCGCTGCCGCTGCAGACGCGCCTGCTGCGGGTGCTGGAGGAACAGAGCGTGACCCCGCTGGGCAGCGACCGCGCCGTGCCGCTGGAACTGCACGTGATCAGCGCCAGCCACCGCGACCTGGCGCAGATGGTCGGCAGCGGCGGCTTCCGCGAGGACCTGTACTACCGCCTCAACGGCGTGGTGCTGCACCTGCCGCCGCTGCGCGAGCGCAGCGACAAGGCCGAACTGATCCGCACCCTGCTGCGCGAGGAGAGCGGCGAGCAGACGGTGCGCATCAGCGAGGACGCCCTGCACAAGCTGCTCAGCTATGCCTGGCCCGGCAACCTGCGGCAGCTGCGCAACGTGCTGCGTACCGCGGCGGTGCTGTGCGCCGATGGCGTCATCCGCATCCCCAACCTGCCGCAGGAAATCGTCGACGCCGACAGCGGCCCATGCCTGCTCGGCGACGATGCGCATGCCGGCGACGGCATGCCCGGCCGCGTCGCCCTGGACAGTGCCGAGCGCAGCGTGCTGCAGCAGCAGCTCGAGCGTCACCGATGGAACGTCAGCCGCACCGCCGATGCGCTGGGCATCAGCCGCAATACCTTGTATCGCAAGCTGCGCAAGCACGGGTTGGCGACGGCTTGAGTGGCGGCGGCATCGCGATTCAAGGGGTTTGCTGCGTGTCGCGAATGAAGCCCCGCCTGTCGCGTCTTGCCATTCGGTAGCGGCGTGAGTGCTGTGGGGTATTGGCGTCCCAACCGTTGAGGCGGCTGGAGGATGCCGGGCTTCGATGTCGCGGCTGAAGCCGCTTCCTACGACAACCGTTTTTACGACAACAGCTTGCGGGTCGCTGAGATCGCACACTGCGGAAGGGACTTCAGTCCCGACTGCGGACGGAGCCGGATAGTTTCGTCCGAGGTCGCGGCTGACGCCGCTCCTGCAGGAAGCCCTGCGCCGGTGGCCAAGCGCGAACCCAGGCAGGAGCGGCGTCAGCCGCGCCAGTCGCCCGCGCCGGCTGGCGTGCAGCCGGGTGGACACGGCGGATGGCACGCGCCGAGCGGTGCCACCACACGAACCGCAAAGCGCCCGCTAGAAGCGCCAGCGCAAACCGACCTGGTATTGCCGCGGGGCGCCGGGGGCGACGAAGCGCGAGGGGCCGTCCTCGACCGCAGCGTCCTGCGGGCGCGCCAGGGCGCCGCCCGGGAACAGGTCCTCGGCGATCGCCGCATACGTCTCGTAGCGGCGGTCGAACACGTTGTTGACCCGCAGGTACAACGACAGGCCTTCGGCGAGTTCCCAGGTGCCGTGCAGGTCGAGCAAGGCATAGCCGCCGGTGGACAGGTCGTGGCGCGCCGGCGCCTCGCCTTCCTCGGGGTCCTCGACCAGGCCGTCCTCGTTGCCGCTGGCCACGCGCCGCGACACCGCGCGCAAGTCGGCCCCCAGCGTCAGTTGCGCCAGCACCTGCCAGTCCACGCCCAGCTTCAGCGTGTTGCGCGGCAGGCCGGCGATGCGCGTGCCCGGCCGCAAGGTCACCGTGCGCTCGCCGGAGAGCAGTTCGCCGGCGCTGCGGTAGGTGGCGTCCAGGTAGCTGTAGCCGGCGAACCAGCGCAGCGCGCCGTGGCTGCCGCGGTAGCTGAGGTCGGCTCCCTGATAGCGGGTGCGGTCGACGTTGTCGAAATAGCCCTGCTGGGAATTGGGTGCGCGCAGGAACAGGATGTCGTCGCGGTTGTCGGCGCGGTACAGCGAGGCGTTCAGCGTCTGCGCCGGCGTCGGGTTCCAGCGCAGGCCGAGCTCGTAGGTGCGCGAGACGATCTGCTCCAGGCGCGGGTCGGCCTGCAGCCCGGTCGGCAACCGGCACGGCTGTTCCGGGTCGGCGCAGCCGAGTTCGATCGCGGTCGGCGCGCGGCTGTTCTGCGAGGCCGAGGCGAACGCGGTGAAGCCGTCGCCCAGGCGCTGGGTGATGCCCAGCGAGGGATTGGCCTTGGCGAACACGAAGCGCTCGCGCGGCAGCACGCCGTCGTCGGCGGTGGACAGGGTGTTGGCGACGGCGACGCGGTTCCAGCGCAGCGCGGCATTGAGGTGGGTGGCCTCGCTCAGCTCCCAGGTATCGGCGGCGAACAGGCCCAGGGTGCTGCTGCGCCCGTCGACGCCGGAGAAGAACTCCCGATCCTCGTCCGGATCGGCGACCACCGAGCGATCGTCCTGCACGAACGCCTCCTGCTCGTACTGCCGGTAGCGCACGCGGTTGCGGTCGTAGGTGGCGCCGATGCTCAGCGCGTGAGCGCCGGCCTGGTGGCTGAGGTTCAGTGCCACGCCCTCGGCGTGCTGGCGCATCTGCGTGGTGTTGAGCACGCCGCTGTGCAGCGCGTCGGCATCGGCGCGCGACACCGTGCAGCCGGCGTCCAGCGGCGTGCCGTCGGCGGCGTAGCCGTCGGCGCAATCGTCGACGAACTCTTCGTAGTCGTCGTTGATGTCGCCGTTGACGGTGTCGCGCTGCCCCTGGCGGTAGTAGGCGAGCAGATGCAGTGCGGTGCGCTCGTCGAAGCGATGGTCGAACTGTCCGGTGAGCAGCGTGTTGCGGTTGCGGGTCAGGTCCGGCGAGGTGTAGACCGCGGCGCGATCGGCCTCGTACAGCCCCGGCTCGGTGCCCTCGTCGGTGTAGCGATAGCTCGGCAGCAGGCCATTGCCGACCAGGCGGCTGCGCCCGTGCAGCAGCGACACGTCCCAGTCGGTGCGCTCGCCCTGCCGCCCAAACTTGCCGAATACGGTGCCCAGGCGGCCGGCGGAGGCGTCGCGCCAGCCGTTCTCGTCGAAACCGGTGGCCGCGACGAAGGCATGCAGGCCGTCGGCACCGGCGTAGCCGTAGGACGCATCCAGGCGCTTGCGCGCGCCGCTGCCCACCGACAGGTCGGCGCGCAGGCCAGGCGCGGTCAGGCCGGACTGGGTGGTGAAGGCCAGCGCGCCACCCAGCGTGTTGGGACCGAACAGCGGGTTGGAGCCCGGCATCAGCGCGACGCTGCGGATCGCCGCCTCCGGCATCATGTCCCAGCTGACGATGTCGGCGAACGGCTCGTTCATGCGCACACCGTCCAGGTACACCGACACGCCCTGCGAGGCGCCCGGCAAGGCCGAGGCACGGAAACCGCGGAAGGTCAGGTCGGTCTGGAACGGGCTGCCCTGCACCTCGTTGGTGTCCACGCCGTTCATTTCGCGCAGCAGGAAGTCGGTGAGGTTGCCGGCCTGGCTGCGTGCGATGTCGTCGGCATTGGCGGTCTGCACCGTGTACGGCAGCAGGTCGGCATCGATCAGCGTGCCGGGGATCGGCGTGGCGGTGACCTCGACCCGGTCCAGCGCGGTGATCTGCGCGTCGTCGGCGTTGACCGTGGTCTGCGCGTGCGCCGGTGCGGCGAGCAGGCCGATGGCGGTGGCGACGGCCAGCGCGAGCAGGCTCGGCGGCGGAGTATGCGGTCCTGGGGTGTGGGTCATGCCGGTTCCTTGAGGGCTCAGTAGAGAACGATCGATTTGATGCCGCGGCCGGCGCGCATCGCCTCGAAGCCGCGGTTGATGTGGTCCAGCGGCAGGGTTTCGCTGATGAGTTCGTCGATGCGGATCTCCCCGGCCAGGTAGCGCTCGGCATAGGCCGGCAGCTCGCTGCGGCCCTTGACCCCGCCGAACGCGCTGCCGCGCCAGGCGCGGCCGGTGACCAATTGCAGCGGCCGCGTGCTGATCTCCTGCGCGCTCGGCGCCACGCCGAGGATGATGCTTTCGCCCCAGCCCTTGTGGCAGCACTCCAGCGCCGCGCGCATCGCGCGCACGTCGCCGACGCAGGCGAAACTGTGGTCGGCGCCGCCGTCGGTGAGGTCGACGATGACCTGCTGCACCGGTGCGCCGAAATCCTTCGGATCCAGGCAGTCGGTGGCGCCCAGCGCGCGCGCCAGCGGGAACTTGTCGCGGTTGATGTCGACCACGATGATGCGTTCGGCGCGCGCCATCACCGCGCCCTGCACCACCGACAGGCCGATGCCGCCGAGCCCGAACACCGCCACGCTCTCGCCCGGACGCACCCGCGCGGTGTTGAGCACGGCGCCGATGCCGGTGGTGACCGTGCAGCCGAGCAGGCAGGCCTTGTCCAGCGGCGCGGCCGGATGGATCCGGGCCACCGCGATCTCCGGCAGCACGGTGTACTCGGCGAAGGTGCTGGTGCCCATGTAGTGCAGCAGCGGGCGTCCATGCAGCGAGAAGCGGCTGCTGCCGTCGGGCATCAGCCCGCGGTCCTGGGTGCTTCGGATCGCCTGACACAGGTTGGTGCGGTTGGAACGGCAGTACTTGCACACGCCGCACTCGGGCATGTACAGCGGGATCACGTGATCGCCCGGGCGCACGCTGGTGACGCCGACGCCGACCTCCTCAACCACGCCGGCGCCTTCCTGGCCCAGGATCACCGGGAATGCCGCATCGGCATCGGCACCGGACAGGGCGATGTCGTCGCCGTGGCAGATGCCGCTGGCGACCATGCGCACCAGCACTTCGCCGGCCTTGGGCGGCTGCAGATCCACCTCTTCGATGGCCAGCGGCTGGTTCGCCGCCCAGGCGACCGCGGCTCGCGTCTTCATTCCGGCTCTCCCCGCCTCCCGTCGCGGCGCCCAAGAGCGCCGCTCGCCTCACCTCACTGCGCCACGATCACACCCCATGGCATCTCGCCCACCGCGATCTGCTTGATCTCCTTCATCGCCGCCGTGTCGATGACACTGACGCTGTTGGAACGGCCATTGGCCACGTACAACTTTTTGCCGTCCGGGCTCAGCGCCGGGTTCCAGGGCCGCTGCCCCACCGGGATCTCCGCCAACGCACGGCGCGCGGCCGGATCGATCACGCTGACCGTGCCGGCGCCATTGGACGCGTACACGCGGCTGCCGTCGCGGGCGATGGCGATGCCGGCGGTACGCTGCCCGGCCGGAATGCTGGCCACGCGCGTGCGCGCCGCCAGGTCGATCACGTCGACCACGTTGGCCGCTTCCTGCGCCACGTACGCCGTCTTGCCGTCCGGCGCGAACGCCATGCCGCGCGGATGCCCGCTGGTGGCGATGACGCCGGTGGACGCGCCGGCCTTCAGGTCGATCACGTCCAGGTCGTTGGAGCCTTCGTTGCTGGTCAGCAGCAGCGCGCCATCCGGCGTGTAGACGCAGTGTTCCGGCGCCTGCCCGCGAGTGGCGATGTGCGCGCCGATGGTGAAGCTGGCCGGGTCGATCAGCATCACCTGGTTCTGCCCCTCCACGCACACCGCCAGCTGGCGGCCGTCCGGCGACGCGGCGACGCCTTCGGCGTTCTCGCCGATGTCGACGCTGCGCAGCACCCGGTCCTGCACGGTATCCAGGTCCAGCAGGCGATGGCCCTGCGCGTCGATGACGTACAGATGCCCGGGCGGCCCCGGCACCACCTGCTGCAGGCGCTTGCCGAGCTGGCCCTGCGCCGACAGCGTGCGCACCACGCGGTCGCTGCCGGTGTCGATCACCGAGATGGTGCCGCTGCGCTGGTTCGGCACGTAGGCCAGCGCCGCGGCCGCAGGCGCCGGCGCGGCCGCCGCCGCATCGGCTCCCGCCGTCGGCGCGGCGGTGCGCTGGCACGCAGCAGCGAACAGCGACAGCGCGACGACGGCGGACAGGCGCAACGCTTTCCTCATTGCGTGGCGCCTGCGGTCTTGTTGATGGAATGGATGAAGGCCAGCAGCTTCTCGGTATCGCCCGGCTTGAGCACGGGACCGAACGGCGGCATCTGCCCGACCACCTTCTCGTGGCCGATCCGGGTCTTGCCATGCGCGGTCATGCCGGCCGTCCCTTCGGTGATCAGCGTACGCAAGGTGTCGTCGTCGCTGCCGTACACCCAGATGTCGTTGGTCAGCGGCGGACACATGCCGCCGCCACCGGTGCCGCCGTGACAGGCGGTGCAGCCGGCGGAGTTGAACAGCGCCTTGCCTTCGGCGACCAACTCCGGGGTGACCTTGACCGGCGGTCCCTTCGGAATCGGCGTCACCGCCGCAGCGGGGGCCGGTGCGGCGGCAGGAGCAGCGGCGGCGGGCGCGGTCGCCGCCGGCGCAGAGGCCGGTGCAGGCGCCGGCGCCGCAGCCGGCTCGGGTGTGGCCGCTGGCGCGGCGGGCGTCTCCTGCTTGCCGCAGGCGGCCAGCAACAGGAGCGAGGCGAACAGGGACACGGGCAACAGCACGGAGACGGCACGACGACGGACGGAAGCAGAGCGCATGGGAGCAGAACCTTTGCGGAGTGCACGATGGGAGGAGCAGGCCGCGCGAGCGGCGTGTACGGAACGGCGGAAAGCGGTCATTGCGTGCGTCGGTGCTGGGCCTCCGTCAGCAGGTGGGCGAGTTCGGCATTGCCGCGTTGCTGGGCCAGCGCCGCCGGGGTCTTGCCGTCGGCGTCGCGCGCATCGGCGCTGGCGCCGGCGGCGAGCAGGCGCCGGGCGCTGTCCTCGCGGCCGGCAGCGGCGGCCAGCATCAACGGCGTGACGCCGGCGCGGTTGGCACGGTCGGCTTCGGCACCGCGCTTGAGCAGCAGATCGAGGATCTTCGGGTCGTTGCGCGCCACCGCGAACATCACCGGGGTGAAGCCGGCCGGATTGGCACGGCGCACGCTGGCACCCGCGGTGAGCAATGCCTGTACCAGGTCGGCGTCGGCGTAGGAGATGGCCAGGTCCAGCGGCGTCCAGCCGTCGGCGGACACCGCCTCGACCTTGGCGCCATGCGCCAGCAATTGCGCGGCGCTCTTGCCGTCGTTGGACCAGGCCGCCTTCATCAACGGCGTCCAGCCATTGCTGTCGCGGTTTTCGACCTTGGCGCCCGCGGCCAACAGCTCGCCGACCAGCAGCGGCGCCTGGTTGCGGATCGCCTGCTGCAGCGGCGGCTCGCCGAGCAGGTTGGGCTTGTCGGCGCTGGCGCCATGCCGCAGCAGCCACGTCACGCGCACGCCATCGCCGGCATCCAGCGCGTGCGCCAACTCCTCGTTGGGATCGGCGCCACCGGCGATGCGCAGCTGCAATTGCGCCAGCATGTCCGACGAGGCCTGCGCGCTCGGCGTGTCGTCCTGGTCGTCGGGCACCGCATAAGGTCCGTGCGAGCGCAGGTTGCCGGCGACGATGCAATCGGCGCAGGCCACCAGCGGCACGTGATAGTCGCGCAGGATCGCGTCGATCTTGCCGGCGCTGCGCTGCATCGCCGCGTTCAGCGCATCGCGCAATGCCGCGTTCTTGCGCGACACCGCCCACGCCATCGAATATTCCAGCACCTCGTTGTCGATGACGTTCAGCGGCACCAAGCCGAGGCCGCCGCGCGCGGCGTAGTAGCCGGCCACCGGTCCCCAGGATTCGGCGGCATCGAGCTTGCCGGCGGCGACCTGCTCGGCGAGCTTGCCGGGATGTTCCTGCGGCGCACTCGCCGAATCGTAGAACAGGTACTGCACTTCACCCTGCACGCCATGGTCGAACAGCGCCTGCCGCGCCGGCGAGCTCTGGAACACGCCGACCTTGAGCTTTTTCAGCGCCGGATCGTCCAGCGAGGCAGGACGCAGGTCCAGGCCCTTGCGGGTGACCAGCACATAGGTGGAGCGATACAACGGGCGCGTGGGCAGGCCCATTTCAAAATCGCTGTTCATGTCCATCAGCACGTCGCAGCGCCCGGCGTTGATCGTGCTGCGCGCCAGGCCGCGCTGGTAGTAGCTGCGCCACTCGTACTCCAGGCGCCGGCCCATCTCCGCGGCCACCACCTGGGCGATCTTGTTCTGGAAGCCCTCGCCTGCACGATCGGACAACGGCATGTTGCCGGGATCGGCACAGACCCGCAGCACCGGCGCATCGGCCGACAGCGTCGTGGCGGGCGCGGCGGATGCCGGTGCCGCAACGGCGGGCGGGGCAGCAGGAGCGCGAGCCGTCGCGGACGACGGCTCGCGCGTACAGCCCGCGGCGACGAGTCCGAGGCTGCACAACAGCAACACGGCGCGCGCGCCCGCAGGCAGGCGCCGCGAGGCGGGTGCCATCCGGCACCCGCTCGCACCCTGGACGCGGCGCCGCCGGCTCATCGCACCGTCTTGGCGGCG
Organism: uncultured Xanthomonas sp.; assembly: GCF_964278005.1. Lineage (NCBI taxonomy): Bacteria > Pseudomonadati > Pseudomonadota > Gammaproteobacteria > Lysobacterales > Lysobacteraceae > Xanthomonas > uncultured Xanthomonas sp. The sequence goes on along the minus strand of NZ_CAXYKF010000023.1, from coordinate 353,569 downwards.
ACCGCCGCGCTGCCGCCACCGGCGGCCGCGGTGGCGGTCGTGGTGGGCGTGACGGTCTTGCCGGCGCCGTCGATGCGGAAGGTGTGCACCATGCCGCCCAACGGGATCTTGTCGAAGCCGTTGCTGAAGGCCAGGCCCGCGGCACCCAGCGCGCCGTACGGATCGCCCGGATCCAGGCCGGCGGCGACCGGCAGGCCGATCCAGCCACCGATACCCGAGAACACCGCCACGTACTGGTGGCCGTTGGCCTTGTAGGCGATCGGATTGCCGATGACGCCGGAGGGCAGCTTGGTCTCCCACAGTTTCTTGCCGGTGTCCTTGTCCACGGCGCGGAACCAGCCGTCCAGCGTGCCGTAGAACACCAGCCCGCCGTCGGTGACCAGGGTGCCGCTCCACACCGGGAACTTCTCCTTGATCTCCCACTTGGACTTGCCTTCGACCACGTCGAACGCCTTGACGATGCCCAGTGCGCCCGGCTCGTTGGGCTTCATCAGCACGTTGGCGAACACGTACGGCAGGCCCATCATGGTGTTGCCGCGCTCCTGCGGGTCGAGCTCCATGTGCCAGTTGTTGGTGCCGCAGAAGAACACCGCCGAATTGGCCGGATCCACCGAGCACGGCTGCTGGTCCTTGCCACCCATCGCCGACGGGAACGCCTCGACCTTGCGGCCGCGTTCCAGCGGCGAATGCGCCGCGACCTTGACCGGGCGCCCGGTCTTCATGTCGATGCGCTCGGCCCAGTTGGCCGGCACGAACTTGTTGGCGCGCAGCAGCGTGCCGTCGCGGCGGTCGAGCACGTAGGCGAACCCGTTGCGGTCGAACTGCACCACCGACGGCACCTGCTTGCCGTCGATGGTCAGGTCGACCAGGATCGGCTCGTTGATGCCGTCGTAGTCCCACTGGTCGAACGGGGTCTTCTGGTAGCCCCACACCGCCTCGCCGGTGTCGATCTTGCGCGCGAACAGGGTCATGGACCACTTGTTGTCGTACTCGCCGGTATCGCATTCCTTCTGCGTGGTCTTGCCGCAGCGGTACGACGGGCTCCACAGGCCGGGATTGCCGGTGCCGTAGTAGACCAGCTTGAGTTTCGGGTCGTAGCTGTACCAGCCCCAGGCCGCGCCGCCGCCGCGCTTCCAGCCTTCGTCGGGGTAGGTCTTCTGGCCGAGGTCGCCGAGCTGGCCGTGCTGCGGATTGGCCTTGTTGAAGTCCGGGCCGAGGCAGATGTCCTTGTCGGTGCCGGTGGCTTCGCAGGACCAGGCCTGCTTGCCGTCGGCCAGCGCGTACGCGGCCACGCGCCCGCGCACGCCGAACTCGTTGCCGCTGATGCCGGCCACGACCTTGCCGTCGGCGATGATCGGGGCCATGGTGATGGTCTCGCCCTTCTCGGGATAGGCGAGCTTCTGCTTCCACACTTCCTTGCCGGTCTTGGCATCGAGCGCGATCACGTCGCCGCTGAGGCTGCCGAACACCACCTTGCCGTCGGCGTAGGACGCACCGCGGTTGACCGTATCGCAGCAGGCCACCGCCACCGCGCGCTCGTCCTGCTGCGGGGTGTACTTCCACAGCACCTTGCCGTTGTCTTCCTGCGACAGGTCGATCGCGAACACGTTGTTCGGATAGGCGCTGACCATGTACATGGTGCTGCCGATCACCAGCGGCTGGCCTTCGTGGCCGCGGGTGGCGTCGGTCTTCATCTCCCACGACATCTTCAGGTTCTTGACGTTGTCGCGATTGATCTCGGCCAGCGGGCTGTGCCGGTTCAGGCCGAAGTCGCGACCGATGCCACCCCAGTTGTCAGGGTTGGCGGCATTGCTGGCGAACTCGCTGTCGGTATCGGCAACCGCGGCCGGCGCGGCGGCCGGCGGCTGCTGTGCGGCGGCCGGTGCGGCCGGCGCCGGAGCCTCTTCCTGCTTCTTGCAACCCGCCAATGCCAGCGCAGTGGCCAGCGCGAGCAGCGTACAAGCCTGGGTACGACGTGAATGACTGTGCATCGTTCTACTCCCCTCGTTGAAGAGCCGCGTCACTTCACCTATCGGCGTGTGCCACGGAACCTGAAGCGTGGATGTATACGAGCAACGTCCATGCCATCGCGGCGCTGCGATGCAACATCCCTTGACGTGCGGATCACGACGCCGGTTGTCGTCGCGGAGACGCCCACCAGCGCGGTCGAGGGTGTCTCGGAAACGTGACACTTTGCGCCACACGGTTGCATCGGACGTGGCGCAGTGTGAGCACATGTGCCGGTGGCACACCCTGCGCCATCGCTGCGCTTGCCACACTGGCGCACACGGATGCGCACGGCGGGGCGCGCGACGGGGAGTGCGCATCCGGCACGCCTGCACCGATCTCGCCAAGGAGGGTCCGGCGCGCGGCGGCGGTCAGCCGCCGCGCAGCAGTCAGTGCGACTGCGGCCCGACGCGGTCCTGCCACCACGCCAGCAGCGCGGCGCAATCGGCGAAATGCAGGTCGGCCAGCGCCGGCCAGGGATTGTCCGGATGCAGCAGCACGGTGGTGGCGCCGGCATGGCGCCCGCACTGCAGGTCGTAGGCGTGGTCGCCGACCATCGCCAGTGCCTGCGGCGCCACGCCCCAGTGCTCGGCCAACTGCAGCAGGCCGCCGGGATGCGGCTTGGGCGGCGCCTCGTCGCGGCCGAGGATGGTGACGTCCTCGAACAGGTCGTCGACCTCGATCTCTTCCAGGGTCAGCTGCGCCAGCTCGCGCGCGTTGCGGGTGAGCACCGCCAGCCGGCAATCGGCCGCGTGCAGGGTGCGCAGCAGCGCCGGCGCGCCGTTGGCCGCGGTGGCCTCCTGGGCAAGCACGCGCTCGTGCTCCAGCAGCCAGGCGTGCTTGCTGGCGCGCTGCGCATCCGGCAGCGCCGCCAGGTGCTGCAGGATGTCGGCCTGCGGCGGGATCTGCAGTTCGCGGCGGATCAGCGCGAAATCGTGCACGGCACGGGTCAGGGTGCCGTCCATGTCGAACACCCAGTGGCGCACCTGGCACAGCGCCTCGGCCGGCGGTGGCATGGCGGCATGCATCGCGCTCAATCCCAGCCGGGCATCTGCGCGCCGTCCAGGCCGCCGGTCTCGAACACCGCGGTGCGGGTGCCGCCGGCCTTCACCGGGAAGGTGATCTGCAGCACCGTGGTCTTGCGCGCCAGCTTCCACAGCGCCTTGTCGTCGCTGATGAACATGGCGATGGCCTCGTCGGTCTTGGGCCGCCAGGCCGCGGCCGCGTGCGGCGGCGCGTCGTCGGCCTTCAGTTCCACCTTGCAGCCGCCGGCGCAGCGGAAATCGCCGGACTGCAGCACGAGGTAGGCGCTGCGCTTCCATTCCGGATGGTCGCGGAACACCAGTTGCACCGGCTTGGGCCCGCTGCCGTCCACATCGACCTTGTCGCGGCTGTACAGCATCGCCGAGCGCTGCACGCCCTTGCCGGCCGGCACCTGCGAGTACTGCCAGGCCGCCTGCATGCGCCGCAGCTCGCGCGCCGCTTCGCCCTTGGCCTTGACCTCTGCGTAGCCGGGCTGGATGCGTTCGGCCGCGTCCGAGCCGGGGTACTGCTGCAGCAGCGCCGCGCCGTGGATCCGGGCCAGGTCCCAGTTGCCCGACTTCACCGCGGCGTCGTACTGCTTGGCCAGGTCGTCGGCCGCCTGCGCCTTGGCCTGCGCTTCGGCCGCGGCCTGCGCCTTGCGCTCGGCCTCGTGATCGCCGCAAGCGGCCAGGGCGACGGCGCACAGCGCGCCGAGCAGGATGCGTTTCATCGTGGGGTTCCTCGTTGGATCAGGGTGTCGATGGCCTGCGCGACCTCGGCGGGCTTCTCGACGATGGACATGTGGCCGCTGCCGTCCAGCAGTACCTGGATCGCCTGCGGCAGGCGTTGCGCGTACAGCGCCAGCGCGCTGGCGTCGATCACCGCGTCCTGCACGCAATTCAGCAGCAGCGCCGGCTGGCGAATGCGCGCGGCCTCCTCGAACGGCAGGAACGCCTCCTCGCCGCGGCCGATGCGCGCCAGCACCTGCTGCTCGAAATCGGCCTCGCGGCGACGCCAGGCCACCACCGACGGCACCGCCCAGCGCGGGATGCGCGGCTTGGCGCGCTCGAGCAGGAACACGGTGTCGATGTAGCGCTGCAGCGATGCGGCATCGTGCACCGCGAACGGATTGTGCCCGTCCAGCACCGCCTGGCCGAAGACGTTGTCGGCGAAGCGCACGCCGGCGGCGTTGAACAGGCCGACCCGGTCGAACACCGCCGGATGGCGCGCCGCGGCCAGCGCCGCGATGCCGCCTCCCATCGAATGCCCGAGCAGCACGCATTCGCTGCCCGCACGGCGCGCGCACTGCATGGCGAACGCGGCCACGCGCTCGGCCTGCGCCACAAAGCCGTAGTCCTGCCCGGCGATGCGCTGGCTCTCGGCCCAGCCGGGCAGATCCGGGATCACCAGGTGATAGCGCGTGCCCAGCGCGCGCGCCAGCGGCAGCCAGTTCTCCTTGCTGCCGGTGAAGCCATGCACCAGCAGCAGGGTCGGCGCGGCGGGATCGGCCGCGGCGCGCACCAGATAGGTCCAGGTGTGCCCGGCGACCTGCGACTGGCGCCGCCGCAGCCCGCTGCCGCGGCGCTGGCGCAGGCTCTCCAGGCGCACCAGCAGGAAGGGATCGCGCGCCACCAGCAGCGCCCCGATCGGCATCGCCACGAGCGCCACGCACAGCAGCGACACCAGCAACGCCAGGGCGCCAGCCAGCAGCAGCAGCATCATCAAGACCAGGGTCGCCATCACCATGGGGACACCGGAGCGCGCAGGTCGCTCATGCGCTCACGCCACCACGTCGGCTTCGCCGAGATGGAGGGCCAGCCACACGGTCGGCTGCCCGGGATCGGTGAAAGTCACCCAATGCGGCGTATCGGCCGGGATGAACAGATGGTCGCCCGGCGCCAGCGCGACCTCGCGATCGCACAGCGCCACCCGCGCGCGACCGCGCAGCACCAGCACCCATTCGTCGTGCGCCTGCAGGTACGGCGACTCCTGCGGCGTGGTCTGCCCGTGCGAGACGATGCGCTCGACGCGGCAACCGGAGCGCCGGAGCAGTTCGGTGAAGATTTCGCCACCGTGGGCATCGGGCAATGCGTCCAGCAAGGAACCGGACAGCACGGGCGCGTCGGTCATCTCAGCAGCCCCTCGGGAGGCGCATGCAGGCCCGCGCGCATCGGCGCCGGCAACGACCTGCCATGGCACTGGCGCTTGCAGCGGAGACCGGGGCGGCGGTGGCGAACGATGTCATGCGCGCATGGACCGAGGACCATCGGGACTGCCGAGGATATCGCGAATGCGTGGCAGCAGGTCGTGCTGATCGACGGCGTTGCGTGTGGAATCCGTTAAGGCGGCACTGCACAGGCACGCGCCTCATGCCGGCGGCGCATGCGACGCCGCAGATGACGACGTCCTGCAACGCAGGCGCGGCCATGCCACCACCATCGCACTCTCCACGCGCGACGCGATGGTCGCAACACGCCGGCCGCACACACGCACACGGCGCCGGGAGTGCTCCCGGCGCCGTGTGCGCGGTCTTTCGCGGGCGACTTGCGTCAGTGCGCGGTGCTGCCGGCCTTGGCCTTGTCCAGCATGTCCTGCACCGACACCGTGGTGATCGGGTGGTAGCCGGGCTTGGCCTTGGCGAACACCTCTTCGGCGAAGGCGAGCCCGTCCGGCGTCTTCACCAGTTCGGCGTAGATCGGCAGGATCAGCTTGCGGCGGCCGACGCGGGCGATGAACTCGCCGGCGGCCGGGCGCGCGTCCACGTAGCCGCTGCGGATCGCCAGCGGATACCAGCGCATGGCGATCTCGCCGTTGGCGGTGCCGGTGAAGTGGTAGGCGTCGTCGAGTTGCTTGAGCTGCGCCGGGGTCAGCTTCTCGCCCAGGCCGCTGAGGAAGCGCGTCCACTCCTGGGTGCTCCAGGCATCGGTCACCTGCTTGCCCGGCAACGTGCCGCTGCCGGTCCAGGCGATGCGCGCGGTGTCGACCATGGCGAAGTTGCGCGAACGCGCCTTCTGCGCGAACGCCGGAATGCCCGGCTCGTCCAGCCACGCATGCAGTTCCTGCGCGGTCACCGCGTTCGGCTTCTTGGGCAGCAGGTGGGTCTTCAGGTACTCGACGAACTGATCGGTGTTGGCGCTCTGGAACGCGTGGTCGTCGAACCAGCCGCGCAGGAACGGATCGAAGGTGTCGCGACCGAAGCGCTGCTCCAGGAACTGCAGGAACCATGCGCCCTTGACGTAGGCGACCTGGCTCAGCGCCTCGTCCGGATCGCGCTCGGTCAGCGCCGGCAGCGCCAGCGCCTGGTCGGCCGGGCTCATGCCCTTCAGTTCGGCGAGCAGGTCGGTCTGGTCGATCTCGCGCTCCATCTCCGCCGCTTCGGGGCCGTACAGCGCCTCGGTGATGCGCGCCTGCACGTAGGTGGTGAAGCCTTCGTTGAGCCAGATGTCCTTCCAGCTGGCGTTGGTCACCAGGTTGCCGGACCAGCTATGCGCCAGTTCGTGCGCGATCAGCGACACCAGCGACTTGTCGCCGACGATCACCGTCGGCGTGGCGAAGGTCAGGCGCGGATTCTCCATGCCGCCGAACGGGAACGACGGCGGCAGCACCAGCATGTCGTAGCGGCCCCAGCGGTACGGACCGTACAGCGTCTCGGCGGCCACGATCATCTTCTCGGTGTCCTCGAACTCCTTGGCCGCCTTGTCGACCATCGCCGGCTCGGCCCACACGCCCGAACGCGCCGAGATCGGCTTGAACACCAGATCGCCGGCGGCGATCGCCAGCAGGTAGGACGGGATCGGCTGCGGCATCTTGAAGCGGTAGTCGCCGTTGCGCACCGCCTTGGGATCGTTGTCGGCGCTCATCAGCACCATCACGTCCGGACGCGAGACCACGTGCGCGCTGTAGGTGAAACGCACGCTCGGCGTGTCCTGCAGCGGCACCCACGAACGTGCGTGGATCGCCTGCGACTGACTGAACATGAAGGGCAGCTTCTTGCCCTCGGTCATCGACGGCTCCAGCCACTGCAGGCCCGAGGCGGTCGGCGCGGTGTGGTAGGTGATGCTGATCGTCTGCGGCTGCGTCGGCGCCTCGATGGTCAGCTTGCTGCCGTAGATCTTGTCGGCCGGCGCCAGCGCGTACTGCAGCGGCGCCTGCTGGCCCTTGCCGTCGTCGGCCTGCACCTTCTCGATGGTCAGGTCGCGCGTATCCAGCACCAGTTGCTTGGCGCTCTTGTCCTTCCAGTCCAGCGTGTAGGTGGCGGTGCCGCCGATCTGCTTGCTGTCGAAATCCAGCTTCAGATCCAGCGCCAGATCCTTGATCACGACCTTGGACGGCTCGGCGTAGGAGGTCTCGTCATGGCTGCGGTCGGCCGGCTTGGCCGCGGCGGGTGCCGGCTTGGCGGCAGTGGCGGCCGCATCGGGCGCGGACGCTTCACGGGAACACCCGGACGCGATCACCGCGGCCAGGGACAACAACAGGAACGGGGAACGCATGGCAGTAACCGGTTCGAGGAAAACTCGCAGTCTACCGGAAGGCCGGGATTCGGGATTCGGGGGTGGGGATTCGCAACGGGAGTGCGGCGCGCGCTGACGAATCCCGAATCTTCAATTCCCATCCCGGCTCCACTCAGATCTTGTCGCCGAGTGGATCGCCACGATGCCGCCCGCAAGGTTCCTGTAGTGGTTGCGGGCGAAGCCGGTTGCTTCCATCCTTGCCTTCACGTCCTGCGGCGAATGCTTGCGCCGGCACCGCCGGACCGCGCGTCGGGACTGAAGTCCCTCCCACAAAGACGGCACAGGGCCCGCGATCGGTCAGCACCGATCGCCTGCTCTTACGATTCCCGAATCCCCACTCCCGATTCCCGGCTTCTCAGATCTTGTAGCCCGAGTGGATCGCCACGATGCCGCCGGTCAGGTTCTTGTAGTGGCTGCGGGCGAAGCCGGCCTCTTCCATCATCGCCTTCAGCGCGTCCTGCGGCGGATGCTTGCGAATGCTTTCGGCCAGGTACTGGTAGCTGTCGGCGTCCTTGGCGAACAGTTGGCCCAGGCGCGGCAGCACCTTGAACGAATGGAAGTCGTACAGCGGCTTGAACCAATCGGCGGTGACTTCGGAGAACTCCAGCACCCGCGCCTGGCCGCCGACCTTGAGCACGCGGTACATCTCGCGCAGTGCGGCGTCCTTGTCGGTGACGTTGCGCAGGCCGAAGGCGATGGTCACCAGGTCGAAGCTCTGGTCCGGGAACGGCAGCGCCTCGGCATTGCACTGCACGTAGTCCAGGCCCGCGACCAGGCCGCGGTTGGTGAGGCGGTCGCGGCCCACCGAGAGCATGCCGGCGTTGATGTCGCCCAGCACGATCTCGCCATCGGCACCGACCCGGTCCTTCAGCAGCGCGGCGATGTCGCCGGTGCCGCCGGCCAGGTCGAGCACGCGGTCGCCCGGCTTGACCTGCGCGGTGGCGACGAAATAGCGCTTCCAGACCCGATGGATGCCCATGCTCATCAGGTCGTTCATCAGGTCGTAGTTGCCGGCGACCGAGGTGAAGACCTCGCCGACCAGCTTCTGCTTGTCCTTGGCGGCGACGTCGCGGAAGCCGAAATGGGTGGTGCCGGATTTGTAGGGGGATTCGCTCATGCCGGGATTATCGCACTGCCGGACGCTCCGTGCCGGTGAAGCGCCGCCCGGGATGACAGCCGCCGGCTGCCTGCGCCAGACTGCCGGCCGACTCCCTTTTCCCCGGGCCATCCCATGCTGACCACCCCCGACTACCGCGCCCTGCTCGACACCGCCATCGCCGAAGCCCGCCAGGGCCTGGCCGAGGGCGGCATCCCGATCGGCGCCGCCCTGTACCACCGCGACGGCCGCCTGCTCGGCTGCGGCCACAACCGCCGCGTGCAGGAAGGCGACCCGTCCGTGCATGGCGAGACCGACGCCTTCCGCAAGGCCGGGCGCCAGCGCCGTTACAAGGACACCATCATGGTCACCACCCTGGCGCCCTGCTGGTACTGCAGCGGCCTGGTGCGGCAGTTCAACATCGGCACCGTGGTGGTCGGCGAATCGGTGACCTTCCAGGGCGGCATCGACTGGCTGCGCGAGAGCGGCGTGGAGGTCATCGACCTGCACAGCCAGGAGTGCATCGACCTGCTCGGCGGCTTCATCGCCGCGCACCCGGACGTGTGGAACGAGGACATCGGCGAGGACTGAGAGGCCCGCCGCGGGCGCCGCGCTCGGCGCACCAGGCAGGACGCCCGCCGACGCGCCCACGGGCCGACACCAAGCCATGCCGAGCGACGCCGACCTGGCGCGCCGGCTTGCCCCGCCCGAGCCTCGCCGCCGCCGCGCCAGCACCCCGGCGCGGCCAAGCCTGAGTACCCCAGCGCCAGCAGCGGCGGGAAGGGCTCTACCGCCCAAGTGTTATATTGTTTCAAAATTAACACCGATCGCACCGCATGCCGTCTGTTGCCCTCGCTTCGCCCGCCTCCCTCGCCGTTCCCGCGACGCCCGCCGCGCGACTGGCCCCGATCGACCTGCTGCGCGGCACGGTGATGCTGCTGATGCTGCTCGACCACGTGCGCGAGACCTTCTACCTGCACCACCCGGTCGGCGACCCGATGGAGGTGGAGGGCACGGCGCCGGCGCTGTTCGTCGCGCGCACCCTCGCCCACCTGTGCGCGCCGGTGTTCGTGTTCCTCACCGGCCTGTCGGCCTGGCTGTATGCGTCCCGGCAGGCCGACGGGCGCGCGGCCGCCGCCCGCTTCCTGCTCAAGCGCGGCCTGTTCCTGATCGCGCTGGAGCTGACCCTGGTCAACCTGGCCTGGAGCGGCGCCTTCCCGCCGCAGGCGCTGTACCTGCAGGTGATCTGGGCGATCGGCCTGAGCATGCTCGCCCTGGCCGCACTGCTGTGGCTGCCGCGGCCGGCGCTGGCCCTGCTCGGCGCGGCGCTGGTCGCCGGCCACCACCTGCTGGACGATGTGCAGGTGCAGGGCGACGGCCCGCTCGCGGCGGTCTGGGCGGTGCTGCACGACCGGCGCTGGCTGGAGTTGGGCGAGCTGCGCCTGCGCACCTCCTACCCGGTGCTGCCGTGGATCGGGGTGATCGCGCTCGGCTACGCCGCCGGCCCCTGGTACGGCGCCGCCGCCGAGCCGGCGCAGCGCCAGCAGCGCCTGCTGGCCTGGGGGCTGGGCGCGCTGGCCGGCTTCCACCTGCTGCGTTGGCACAACGGCTACGGCGATGCGCCCTGGCAGGCGCAGGACGACCTCGCGCATACCGCAATGAGCTTCTTCAACGTCACCAAGTACCCGCCGTCGCTGCAGTTCGTGCTGCTGACCTTGGGCGTAGGCCTGCTGTTGTTGCGCCTGTACGAGCACCCCGCCGTGGCCCGTACCCTGGCGCCGCTGGCGACGATCGGCGCGGCGCCGATGTTCTTCTACCTGCTGCACCTGTACGTGCTGAAGCTCGGCTACCTGGCCGCGCTGGCGCTGTGGGGCACCAACCAGGGCGACCTGTTCGGCGTGGACAGCGTGGCCGCGCTGTGGGCGATCGCCGCCTTGCTGGGTCTGGCCCTGTACTGGCCCACCGCCGCGTTCGCGCGACTGAAGGCGCGGCGCCGCGACCTGGACTGGCTGCGCTACTTCTAGGTTCATCCGCGTGCAATGCAGGCGTGGTCGACTGCCGGTTCCTTCGTCCGCGCCTGGAGACCTGCGATGTCCACCCGCCTGCCGCAGTTGCTGCTGATCGGCCTGACCCTCGCCGCCTGCGCCGGATGCGCGACCGCGGCGAGCAAGCGCGACGCCTGGGTGGTGCAGCAGATCCATGACTACAACCATCCCTACGCCGCGCAGCGCGCCGAGTTGGATACCAAGATGGCGACCATGGCCACCGGCGCCTACGCCTTCTACCGCGGCACCGACCACATTTTCTACCAGGACATGAAAACCCTGCCGGGTTCGCTGTGGACCTCACCGCAGACCGGCTACACCTGGCTCGGCGGCGACACCCACCTCGGCAACTTCGATGCGGCGCGCGACAGCAGCGGCAAGGCGGTGTTCAAGGTCGCCGACTTCGACGAAGGCCACCTCGGCCAGTACGTGTGGGACCTGCGCCGGCTGGCCGCGAGCATGGTCCTGGCCGGGCGCGACAACGGCCTGTCCGACAGCGACATCGGCGACGCCATCGACACCATGGTCAGCGCCTACCTGGACAAGATCGCCGATTTCCGCGGCAGCGACGCCGAAGAAAGCTTCCAGCTGAGCAAGCGCAACACCAGCGGCGCGGTGGCCAAGATCATCGACAGCGCCGACGGCAAGAGCCGCAGCAGCCTGCTGTCCAAGTACACGGTGGTCAACGGCGGCAAGCGCCAGTTCCAGAACCTGGACAACCTGGTCGCGGTGGACGCCGGCACCGCCTCGGCGGTGGCCGCGGCGATGAACGGCTACATCGGCTCGATCGCCGCGTCCAAGCGTTATGCGGCCAGCTACTACAGCATCAAGGACGTGCGCCAGAAGCTGGGCTCGGGCACCGGCAGCCTCGGCCGCCTGCGCCTGTACGTGCTGATCGAAGGCCCGAGCGCGTCGACCAGCGACGACGTGATCCTGGAGTGGAAGCAGGAAGCGGCCAGCGTGGTCGCCGTGGCCGCGCCGTCGCAGATGCCGGCCTCCACCTACGACAACAACGAGGGCGCGCGGGTGGCGCGTACCGCCAAGGCGCAGACCATCGACGCCGACGTGCTGGTCGGCTACGCCAGCGTCGACGGCACCCCGTTCTACGTGCACGAGAAATCCCCGTTCCAGCAGGACCTGGACCCGACCGCGCTGGACAGCGCCGGCAAGCTCGCCACCGCCGCCACCTACCTGGGTCAGGCCCTGGCCTCGGCGCATGCGCTGGCCGACCAGGACTACGACCCGAACGTGGTGCCCTACAGCATCGACAAGCAGATCGACCAGGCGGCCAGCAGCAAGAGCGGGCTGAAATCGGAACTGCGCCAGTTCGCGTTCGACTACGCCGCGCAGGTGCAACTGGACTGGCAGTCGTTCGTGGCCGCGTACAAGGCGGGCACGCCACTGTATTGAACGCGGCGGGGGTGGCCGGGATCGCCCACGCCGTCTTGGCGCTGCGGGAAACATACCCCGGCCTGCGGCACGCTCTCCTGTCGGAGCGATTCTCGTCCCCTTTTGTGGGATCCCAGTCGCGACGAGGCCTTACCGGCAAGTCCCGTCACGACGGAAGTCGCTCCTTGTATCTGGACATGGAGCCCTGATGGCGTTATGTCTACGGTTCTTCTTTTCGTCCGACACGCAAATCTCAAGCGAAAGCAAAGGCTTTCGCCCATACGGGCGAGTTACTTTTCTTTGCTCGCGCAAAGAAAAGGTAACCAAAAGAAAGCGCGCCCTGCCTCGCGCCCTCCGCGCTAACGCGCTCCGGGTCCGCGTCCATCACGCGGATCCGCGGAAGGGGCATCCTGCCCCTGCCGCGGACGGCGCACATCCCTGTGCGCCGCCCTTCGGGTTTTTCCCCGCGATGGCCGCCGCTTCGGAAGGGAACCCAGTAAGTCAAAAGCAAGGGCAAGGGCAAGAGCCAAAGCCAAGCGACCGCGACTCCCACACGGACTCGTGGTGATCGCTGTCCGGGCGCGATGCGGGAGGGACCTTCGTCCCCTTTTGTGGGATCAGGCACGACGGCTTCCGAGGCCAGATCGTCCGCCTACGCAGTTCGTCGTGGTTGCATGACAGTTGACTCCCACAAAGGGGAACGCATCGCGGGCGTGCGTCGACCCGGAACTACAGGATGTACCGGCTCAGATCCGGGTCCTGCACCAGCTCGCCCAGGTGCGCATCGACATAGGCCGCGTCCACGGTGACGCTCTGACCGTCGCGGTCCGGGGCTTCGTAGCTCAGCGTGTCGAGCAGGCGCTCGAGCACGGTGTGCAGGCGCCGCGCGCCGATGTTCTCCTGGCGCTCGTTGACCAGGAACGCGATCTCCGCCAGGCGCGCGATGGCCTCGTCGGTGAAGCGCAGGCTCACGCCCTCGGTCAGCAACAGCGCTTCGTACTGCTTGGTCAGCGCCGCCTTCGGCTCGGTGAGGATGCGGATGAAGTCGTCCTTCGACAGCGCCGACAGTTCCACGCGGATCGGGAAGCGGCCCTGCAGCTCCGGGATCAGGTCGCTGGGCTTGGCGAGGTGGAACGCACCGGAGGCGATGAACAGGATGTGGTCGGTCTTGACCGTGCCGTACTTGGTGCTGACGTTGGAACCTTCCACCAGCGGCAGCAGATCGCGCTGCACGCCTTCGCGCGAGACGTCGCCGCCGGTGGTGCCGGCCTCGCTGCGCTTGGCCACCTTGTCGATCTCGTCGATGAACACGATGCCGTGCTGTTCGCAGGCCTCGATCGCCGCGGCGCGCACATCGTCCTCGTTGACCAGCTTGCCCGCCTCTTCCTCGATCAGCAGCGGCCGCGCCGCCTTGATGGTCAGCTTGCGCGACTGCGACTTGCCGCCACCGAGGTTGGAGAACATCTGCCGCAACTGCTGGCCCATTTCCTCCATGCCCGGCGGGGTCATGATGTCCATGCTGACGTTGACCGCGACATCCAGTTCGATCTCGCGCTCGTCCAGTTCGCCGGCACGCAGCATGCGCCGGAACTTGCTGCGGGTGTCGCTGTCCTGCGCCGAGGGCTCGTTGCGTGCGGCTTCCGGATCGAAGCCGATGCCGGCGCTGCGCCGCGGCAGCAGCGCATCGAGGATGCGGTCTTCGGCGCGCTCCTCGGCCTGCGTGCGCACGCGGGTCTTGGCCTGCTCGCGGTACAGCTTGACCGCGGTGTCGGCCAGGTCGCGCACGATCTGCTCCACATCCTTGCCGACGTAGCCGACCTCGGTGAAGCGCGTGGCCTCGACCTTGACGAACGGCGCATTGGCCAGCGTCGCCAGGCGCCGCGCGATCTCGGTCTTGCCGACGCCGGTGGGGCCGATCATCAGGATGTTCTTCGGCATCACTTCGTTGCGCAGCGCATCGGGCAACTGCATGCGCCGCCAGCGGTTGCGCAGCGCGATCGCCACCGCGCGCTTGGCCTCGTGCTGGCCGACGATGTGGCGGTCCAGCTCCTGCACGATCTCGCGCGGGGTCATGGTGCTATGGGTATCGGTCATGGTCGGGAAATCGAAGAGGGAATCGGGAATGGAGAATCGGGAATGGGAAAAGCAGGCGTCATCGGTGACGGAGACGGGAACCGCTGTTGCGATTCCCCAGTCCCCATTCCCGATTCACAGCTCTTCCACCACCACGTTGCGATTGGTGTAGATGCAGATATCGCCGGCGATGTTCAGCGCTTCGACGGCGATGGTGCGTGCGTCCAGCGTGGTGTGGCCGAGCAGCGCGCGCGCCGCCGACAGGGCATAGGAGCCGCCGGAGCCGATGGCGATGATGCCGTCCTCCGGTTCGATCACATCGCCGGTGCCGCTGATGATCAGCGAGGTTTCCTTGTCGGCGACCGCCAGCAGCGCCTCGAGCTTGCCGAGGCGGCGCTCGGTGCGCCAATCCTTGGCCAGTTCCACCGCGGCGCGGGTCAGCTGGCCGTGCTTCTCCAGCTTGGCCTCGAACAGTTCGAACAGGGTGAACGCATCGGCGGCGGCGCCGGCGAAGCCGGCCAGCACCTGGCCCTCGCGGCCGAGCCGGCGCACCTTGCGCGCATTGCCCTTCATCACGGTGTGACCCAGGGTCACCTGGCCATCGCCGGCCACGGCGACGCGACCATCGCGGCGCACCGACAGGATCGTGGTGGCGTGGAAAACATTGGGGTTCTGACTGGGATCCATGCGGCCTCCGGAGCGATGACTCAGGTGTGGGGGCTGGCGGCGCGCGGTTCAAGCGTCGCCGAGCCGGGCATGCGCCGGCCGTGCCGGATCGGCAGCGATACCCCACGCGGCGTACCAGTCCCCGCCCTGGATTTCGATCGGATGCAGGGTGCGCCCGGCGCCGTTGCCGCAGGCCAGGTCGTGTGCCGCGCAATCGCGGTCGCAGCCCCAGCACAGCCGTTCGGGGCGGCGCGGCGCCAGCGGAAAGGGGTTGGCCATCGGTGAGCCCTCGCAACGTGGGAGGACAGTGTCCTCCCGCCTTTGCCGACTCGCCTTGATCCAGAACAAGCGCGGGTGCGATGGCAACCGTGCGGTCGCGATGCAGCGCTCAGGACTTGCGCTTGGCCCGCGGGTGCGATGCGTCGTAGACCTTGGCCAGGTGCTGGAAGTCCAGATGCGTGTAGATCTGCGTGGTGGCGATGTCGGCATGGCCGAGCAGTTCCTGCACGCCGCGCAGGTCGCCGGAGGATTCCAGGATGTGGCTGGCGAAACTGTGCCGCAGCATGTGCGGATGCACATGCTTGAACAGGCCCTGGCGCCCGGCCAGTTGCTTGATGCGGATCTGCACCGCGCGCGCGCCGATCGGCGCCCCGCCCCGGCCCGGGAACACCGGCGCGGCAGCCTCGCCCCGGCTTTCCTCGCGCCACGCCAGCAACGCGGCGCGCGCGTGCGAGCCGACCGGCACCAGCCGCTGCTTGTTGCCCTTGCCCAGCACGCTGACCATGCCGGCGACGAAATCCAGATCGCGCCAGCGCAGCGCGCACAGTTCGCTCAGGCGCAGGCCGGAGGAATAGAACAGCTCCAGCAGCGCGCGGTCGCGCAGGCCCAGCGGCGCATCGGTCGGCACTTCGACCAGGCGCACCGCCTCGTCGGCGTCGAGCACCTGCGGCAGCTTGCGCGGCGCCTTCGGCGCGCGCAGTGACGCGGCCGGGCTGGTGGCGATGTGGCCGTGCTTGAGCAGCCACGCATAGAAGCTGCGGCACGCCGACAACCGCCGCTGCAGGCTCTTGGGCGACAGCCCGCGGCGGTGCTCGGCGGCGATGAAGTTGCGCAATTGCGCGGCATCCAGCGCGGCCGGTTCGCCAAGCAGGTTGGCGGCCGCCCACGCCTCCAGCGCCGCCAGGTCGCGGCGGTACGCGTCCAGGGTATGCGCGGACATGCGCCGCTCGACCTGCAGGTAGGCGAGGAACCGGGACGCGGGACCCGGGACCCGGGACCCGGGAGACGTGGCCTCGCTCGCGATGACAGCAGTGCCCTGCCCGGCCTGGTGATCGGCAGCGCCGGTTCCGGTGCTGTCCCGGGTCCCGGGTCCCGGATCCCGAGTCCCGGCCCCACTCATCGCTGCAACGCCACCGCCAGCGCCTCGCCCATCATGCGCAGGAACAAGGTGCCCATGCCGGGATAGAACCGGTTCGGGTCGCGGCTGCCGACCGCGATCAGGCCCAGGCCGGGCAGCGGCAGCAGCGCGGTGGATTGCACTTCGTCCACGCGCTCGCCGTACAGCAGCGCCTGCTTTTCCGGTTGCAGGCGGCCGCAGATCGGCTCGCCGTCCTTCAGGCAATCGCGGAACGGCGCCAGCCGCGGATCGTCGGCCGCCAGCACCTGCAGCCACGGCGCCTGCTCCAGGCCGGGCAAGGGCTGCAGCAGCACGATGCTGACCAGGTCGCCCTGGAAATCCTCCTGCAGCGACGCGGCCATCGCGCGCACGCTGTCGGCGGCGCTGCGCTGGCGCATCAGCGCCAGGGTCAACTGGTGGGTACGCACCGCCAGCCGCTCGTTGACCTGCGCATTGGCGGCCAGGTCGGCCAGCCGCCGCGACAGTTCGCGGTTCTTGTCGCGCAGCACTTCCAGCTGGTAGCTGGCCAGCGACGCGGTGGGACCGTCGTCGCGCGGTACCACCAGGGTCAGCGCCAGATCGGGAAACTGTTTGAGGAAGCCGGGATGGCGCCGCAGCCACGCCGCCACCTCGTGCGCACCGATCTTGTCCTGGCTGTCGCTCATCGGATCCATTCTCCATCGAAGACGAACGTCGCCGGCCCGGACATCACCACCGATGCGGTGTCTTCCGGCCATTGCACGCGCAGTTCGCCGCCCGGCAGGCTGACGCGCACGTCGCGCTCCAGCCGGCCGCGCTGCATCATCACCGCGGCCGCCGCGCAGGCGCCGCTGCCGCAGGCCAGGGTCTCGCCGACGCCGCGCTCGTACACGCGCAGGCGCAGGTGGCCGCGGTCGATCACCTGCACGAAGCCGACGTTGACCGAATCCGGGAACGAGGCGTGCTGCTGCAGCAACGGACCCAGGCGTTCCACCGGTGCCGCATCGACCAGGCCCACTTCCAGCACCGCGTGCGGGTTGCCCATCGACACCGCGCCGAAGCGCACGCTGCCGCCCTGCAGCGGCAGCACGTATTCGTCGCGCGCACGCGGGAAGCCGACCAGCGGCACGTCCTCCGGCGCGAAGCGCGGCACGCCCATCGCCACGGCGAATTCGCCGGTGGCGCTGCGGGTGATGTGGTGACTGCCGGCGGGGCTTTCGATGACGAAATCGTCCGCGGCCGGCGCACTGCCGTCGCGCACCAGCCAGGCCGCGACGCAGCGTGCACCGTTGCCGCATTGCCCGGCGGCGCTGCCGTCGGTGTTCCAGATGCGGTAGCTGGCGACCGCCGCGGCGTCGCGCGGCGGTTCGATGGTCAGGATCTGATCGCAGCCGACGCCGAAGTGGCGGTCGGCCAGGCGCACCGCCAGTGCGGCGTCCGGCGGCGGGGTGCCGTCGCGCAGGTCGAGCACCACGAAATCGTTGCCCGCGCCCTGCATCTTGCTGAAACGCAGGCGCGCGTCGTGGCGGGCCTCACTCATTCCCATTGGTGGGCATGGTGGTGTCGTTGGCCGGCGGGCGCTGCCCATCCACCGGCTGCGCCTGCCCGGCGGGATCGGTGGTCGCCGGCGGCGTCGCATCCGGCGCGGGCGTGGCGGGCGCGGCTTCCACCGGCACCGGCTTCTGCGGCATCACCAGCGGCCCCTTGTTGCCGCAACCGGCCAGGGCCAGCAACGCAGCGGCGGAGAGAACGAGACGGATCGGAGAAGAGGACGATGTGCTCATGCGCCGAGTATAGCCACACCGGCATGAACCGGCTGTGCCGCGGTCGCGTGACGCGGCGCGCTCACGCGCGCGGCGGTTCCGGCCGCCACCACAACCATAGCGCCACCGCGCTCATGCAGCCGATCGCCAGCACCTGCACCCACAGCCGGTGCACGAACAGCAGCAGCACCAGCGCGCACGCGGCCATGGTCAGCGTCGCCATCCACTTGCCGCGGCGGCTGACCGCGCCATGCCGTTCCCAGTCGCGGATGCTGCGGCCGAAACGCGGATCGCGCAGCAGACGCCGGCGCAGCCGCGGCGAACCGCGCGCGGCGGCGTAAGCGGCGATCAGCACGAACACCGTGGTCGGCAAGCCCGGCACGAAGATGCCGACGATGCCGGTCGCCAGGCTGGCATAGGCCAGCAGCCACCAGGCCCAGCGGAAACGGGAGTGCGTGCGCATGGCAGGCATGATAAGCCTGCGCTGGCACGGGCAGGTGGCGACCGTCTGTCGACGCAACCGAGGTAGCCGTGCGGCAGCGGCTGTGGGAGCCGCTTCGGCCGCGATGGAAGAAGCCACCGGTGCGTCCGACTCTTTGCAGTCGGGACCCAAGTCCCTCCCACAAGGCATTGCCAAGCCGTCAGCGCTGCTGCATGGCATGGCGCAAAGGCCATCGACCCTTCAGGTCCGACTCGGCCGGCATGCTCACTGTGGGAGCGGCTTCAGCCGCGACGCGTGAAGCCACGGGCCATCCGCCATCCAACCAAACATCGGGATGGGCCAGCCTCACGCCAGCCGCCCCACCTGCGCATCGGCCAGCCCGCAGGCCGGCCGATGCGTACGGCCCTCACTTGGCCGGCTGCTCCACGCCCAGCTGGTCCAGCATGAAGGCATAGGACTCGGCCATTTCGCGGTAGCGACGGAAGCGGCCGGACTTGCCGCCGTGGCCGGCATCCATGTTGACGCGGAACACGATCGGCTGGCTGCCGGTGTCGTTCTCGCGCAGCTTGGCCACCCACTTGGCCGGTTCCCAGTACTGCACCTGCGAGTCCCACAGGCCGGTGCCGACGTACATCGCCGGGTAGGCCTGGCGGCTGACGTTGTCGTAGGGCGAGTAGCTGAGCATGTAGTCGTAGTACGCCTTCTGCTCGGGATTGCCCCACTCGTCGTACTCGTTGGTGGTCAGCGGGATGCTCGGGTCGAGCATGGTGGTGACCACGTCCACGAACGGCACCTGCGCCACCAGCACGCGGTAGTCCTTGGGCGCCATGTTCGCCACCGCGCCCATCAGCAGGCCGCCGGCGCTGCCGCCGGCCGCGGCGACCCGATCCGGGGCGGCGTAGCCCTGCTGCACCAGCCCGCGGGTGACGTCGATGAAGTCGTTGAAGGTGTTCTTCTTGTGCAGCAGCTTGCCCTGGTCGTACCAGTCGCGACCCATTTCCTGGCCGCCGCGGATGTGCGCGATGGCGTAGACCACGCCACGGTCGAGCAGGCTCACCACCGGCAGGTTGAACGCCGGATCGGTGGACATGCCGTAGCTGCCGTAGGCGTACTGGTACAGCGCGGCGCTGCCGTCCTTCTTGAAGCCCTTCTTGTAGACCAGCGACACCGGCACCTTGACCCCGTCGCGCGCGGTCACCCAGACGCGTTCGGTCTGGTACTTGCTGGCGTCGTAGCCGATCACCGGCTGCTGCTTGAGCAGCTTGCGCTCGCCGGTGCGGGTGTTGAGTTCGTAGGTGGTGGCCGGGGTGGTCAGCGAGGTGTAGCTGTAGCGCAGCCACGGCGTGTCCGGCTCGGCATTGATCGACAGGCCCATCGAATACGCCGGCTCGTCGGCCTTGACGTACTCCTCCTTGCCGTCGGCGAAGTGCAGACGGATCCGCTCCAGGCCGTCGGAGCGCTCGGCGATGGCGGTGAAGCCGTCGAACAGTTCGAAGCCGTCGATGAACACCTTTTCGTCGTAGGGCAGCCAGCTCTGCCACTGGTCGCGCGAGGTGGCGCCGTCGGGCGCGGTCATCAGCGCGTAGTTCTTGGCCTTCCAGTTGGTGCGGATCACCCAGCGGCCGTCGAAGTGATCGGCGTGGTACTCGACGTCGCGCTCGCGCGGCGCCAGCACGGTGAAGCGCTGCGGATCGGCAGCCGGCGCATAGCGCTGCTCGGAGGACACGGTGCTTTCGACGCCGATGACGATGTACTTGTCGTCGCGGGTGCGGCCCACGCCCATGTAGAAGCTGTCGTCCTTTTCCTCGTACACCAGCGCGTCCTGCGCCGCCGGAGTGCCCAGCACGTGCTTCTTGACCCGCACGGTCAGCAGCGTCTCCGGGTCGTTCTCGACGTAGAACAGGGTCTTGTTGTCGTCGGCCCAGACCACGTCCGGCGACACGCCGGGAATGCGGTCGGCATAGACCTCGCCGGTGTCCAGGTTCTTGAAGCGCACCACGTACTGGCGGCGACCGACGTCGTCCTCGGTCCAGGCGAGAATGCGGTTGTCCTGACTGACCGCCGCGTCGCCGACGCTGAAATATCCCTTGCCGGCGGCCATGGCGTTGACATCGAGCAGGATCTCCTCCGGTGCCTCCATGCTGCCCTTGCGGCGCGCCTGGATCGGGTAGTCCTTGCCGCTCTCGTAGCGGGTGTAATACCAGTAGCCGCGCTCGCGGTACGGCACGCTGCTGTCGTCCTGCTTGATGCGCCCGACGATCTCCTCGTACAGCCGGTCTTCCAGCGGCTGCAGCGGCTTCAGCACCTGATCCGCGTAGGCGTTCTCGGCATTGAGATAGGCCAGCATCTGCGGGTTCTTGCGCGCGTCGTCGCGCAGCCAGTAGTAGGCGTCCTGGCGAACGGCGCCGAACGGCGCCTTGACCGCGTGCGGCTGCTTGGCCGGATGCGGCGGGGTGGCCGCGGCGGCGGAGGCGGAGGAAGCGAAGGAGGCGGTCATGAGCAGGACAAGGCTCGCTAGCAAGGGGCGGTGAGGCATCTAATGGGGCTCCGGCGGCGGTAACGCAACGGGACGCGCCGCCTTGGCCGGGCGGCGGCAGCGGGCGGGCGCCGCGCAGTGCCGGCCGAGTCTCCCTGCAACGCTGCGCCGTGGCAAGCGTGCCGAGGCAGTGCAGCCTGCGACGCAGGGCAATCGGCGAGCCGTGGTGCCGCAATGGCATCGCGGCGGGCAGCCGTGGCCAGCGAAGCCGAATGGCGCCGCATCGCACCGCACACGACCAATCACCAGGAAAGCAACGCCAGATGCACGGGGGTGCACGGCCCCGACCCACGCCCGATTCGCCCAGGCCCAGCGCCCATCTCGGGTCACGCCGCCACCGCCACCGCGCAATCTGCCGGACCTCGCCGACTGGACGCGGCTAACACGCTCGGGAACACGCTCCTCTATCATCGGCCGCATGGCTTCCCATCCTCGCGACACCCTCAGCGCCTCGCCCGCCGCCCCCGGCTACAGCCGGCGCAGCCGCGAGATCGAACCCTTCCACGTGATGGCCTTGCTGGCCCGCGCCAACGAACTGGAACAGGCCGGCCACGACGTGATCCACCTGGAAATCGGCGAGCCGGATTTCACCACCGCCGCGCCGATCGTCGCCGCCGGCCAGGCCGCGCTGGCTGCCGGCCATACCCGCTACACCGCTGCGCGCGGCCTGCCGGCCCTGCGCCAGGCGCTGGCGGACTTCTACCGGCAGCGCCACGACGTCGACCTGGACCCGGCGCGCATCCTGATCACCCCCGGCGGCTCCGGCGCGCTGCTGCTGGCCAGCGCGCTGCTGGTCGATCCGGGCCGCCACTGGCTGATGGCCGACCCCGGCTACCCGTGCAACCGCCACTTTCTGCGCCTGGTCGAAGGTGCCGCGCAGCTGGTGCCGGTCGGCCCGGACAGCCGCTACCAACTGACCCCGGAGCTGCTGCAGCGGCACTGGAACGCGGGCAGCGTCGGCGCGCTGGTGGCGTCGCCGGCCAATCCCACCGGCACCGTGCTGTCGCGCGCCGAACTGGCCGCGCTGTCGCAGACGCTGCACGCCCGCGGCGGGCACCTGGTGGTGGACGAGATCTACCACGGCCTCAGCTACGGCATCGACGCGCCCAGCGTGCTGGAAGTCGACGATGACGCCTACGTGCTCAACAGTTTCTCCAAGTACTTCGGCATGACCGGCTGGCGCCTCGGCTGGCTGGTGGCGCCGCGCGCGGCAGTGCCGTCGCTGGAGAAGCTGGCGCAGAACCTGTACATCAGCGCGCCCAGCATCGCCCAGCACGCGGCGCTGGCCTGCTTCCTGCCGGAAACGCTGCAGATCCTGGAAGCGCGCCGCGCCGAGTTCGCGCAGCGCCGCGACTACCTGCTGCCGGCGCTGCGCGCGCTCGGCTTCCGCATCGACGTCGAGCCGGAGGGCGCGTTCTACCTGTACGCCGACGTGTCCGATTTCACCGACGATGCGCAGGCGTTCTGCGCGCACTTCCTGGAGAGCGAGCACGTCGCGTTCACTCCGGGCGTGGATTTCGGCCGCCATCGCGCCCGCCAGCATGTGCGCATCGCCTATACCCAGAGCCTGCCACGACTGCAGGAGGCGGTGGCGCGGATCGCGCGTGGGCTGGGGCGCTGGGCGCGCTGAGGCGACCAGCGGCGGGGGAGACGCGAGTGAAGCCAGCCTTGCTCATCTATCGCGAAGCCATCGAATCCGATCTGACTGCCATCTGCGCGCTCGGCGAGGAAGTGAACGCTGTCCACCATGACGCGTTTCCCCACATCTTCGCCGGCCCGGGCGAGGCGGACCGCGACGTGGCGCACTGGAAGCGCAGCATCGGCCAGGACAATGCCACCACCATCGTCGCCGAAGCGCAAGGCGTCCTCGTCGGTTTCGTCACGGTCGGCATGGTGTCGGAATCGCACTCACTGCTGCAGCCCATGCGCTTCGGCCGGGTGGGCAGCGTGGGCATCACCCAACGCCATCGCGGCCAGGGGATCGGCCCGGCGCTGATGCAGCGTGCGCACGAGTGGGTGGCGCTGCGCGGCGGTGTCGAAATGCGCCTGAATGTCTGGGCCTTCAACACCCACGCACTGCACGTTTACGAAGAACTGGGTTATGAAGTCCGTTCGCTGACTCTGGTCAAGTCGTTGGCCGACGGGGCCTGAACACCCGCTGCGGCGACGACCTGAGATCACCTTGAGAACGCGGACAATGCCGGCGCGATCGTGACGCAACGCGACGCATTGCGCGCAGGCTCGACCGCTCATTGGATGGCGCGCCAGGCCAGGAGATGGTCCGCGCCCCAGCCGGGACGCGGACCACACCACTCACTTGGAGAGCCGCTCCCACAGGAAGCTGTACGCCAGCGCCTGCATGTGCGCCGCCTGCGCGTTGTTGGCCGCGCCGCCATGACCGCCTTCGATGTTCTCGTAGTAGGTCACGTCCTTGCCGGCGTCGATCATCTTCGCCGCCATCTTCCGCGCATGGCCCGGGTGCACGCGGTCGTCGCGGGTCGAGGTCAGGAAGATCACCGGCGGATAGGTCTTCTTCGGATCGAACAGGTGATACGGCGAGAAGGTCTGGATGAACTTCCAGTCGTCGGTGTCCGGGTTGCCGTACTCGGCCATCCACGAGGCGCCGGCCAGCAGGTGACTGTAGCGCTTCATGTCCAGCAGCGGCACCTGCACCACCACCGCGCCGAACAGCTGCGGATACTGCATCAGCATGTTGCCGGCCATCAGCCCGCCGTTGCTGCCGCCCTGCACGCCCAGGTGCTTGGCCGAGGTGATCTTGCGCGCGACCAGGTCCTGCGCCACCGCCGCCATGTCCTCGTAGGCCTTGTGCCGGTTCTGCTTCAGCGCCGCCTGGTGCCAGCGCGGACCGTACTCGCCGCCGCCGCGGATGTTGGCCAGCGCGTACACGCCACCCTGGTCGAGCCAGGCGCGGCCCAGGCTGCCGGAGTAGAACGGGGTCATCGAGATCTCGAAGCCGCCGTAGGCGTACAGCAGGGTCGGCGCGCTGCCGTCGGCCTTGAGCTGCTTGGGCCGGACCAGGAAGTACGGCACCTTGGTGCCGTCCTTGGACACCGCGAAGTGCTGCTCGATCTCGTCCTTGGACGCGTCGAAGAAGCTCGGCATCGCCTTCAGCGTCTCGATGCTCTTCGGCCCGCGCTGCACGTCGGCCAGCATCAGCGTGGTCGGGGTCAGGAAGTCGGTGGAAGTCAGCCACACCTGGTCGTTCTCGTCGGCATCGACCGCATCGACGCTGGTGCTGCCGAAGGCCAGGTCGCCGACCGGGAACGCCGCACGCGCCCATTCGCCCTCGCCCGGGGTCAGCACCCACAGGCGGCTCTTGACGTCGTCGAGCACGTTCAGCACCAACCGCGACTTGGTCCAGGCGAAGGACGCCAGCGACGCGGTCTCGGTGGGCGTGAACAGCACCTGGAAGTCGCGCTTGCCGGCCATGAAGTCGTCGAACCTGGTCACCAGCAGCGCACCGGCCGGGTAGGTCGTGCCGCCCACCGTCCACGGATCGCGCAGTTCCAGGGTCAGCCACTGGCGGTGCACGCCCTTGTTGGCCGAGTTGGGCACGTCGATCTTGGTCAGGCGGCCGTCGGCGCCGCGCAGGTACATCTCGTCGTTGTAGAACGCCAGCGTGCGACTGACGAAATCGCGCTCGTAGCCGGGCGTATCGTCGTGCATCGCGGCGATGTACATGTCGTCCGGCTTGCCCTCGTAGACCAGGGTGGCGCTGGTCATCGGGGTGCCGCGCTTCCACTGCTTGACGATGCGCGGGTAGCCGGAGCTGGTCAGCGAGCCGGGGCCGAAGTCGGTGTACAGGTAGACGGTGTCGGCATCGATCCAGCTCAGCCCGCCCTTGGCCTCGGGACGGAAGAAGCCGTCCTTGATCCACTGCTTGGTGCTCAGGTCGAACTCGCGGGTGACGTCGGCGTCGGCGCCACCGCGCGACAGCGCGATCAGGCAGCGGCGGTACTCCGGGCGCAGGCAGTTGGCGCCATGCCACACCCAGTTCTCGCCCTCGGCCTTGTTCAGCGCGTCCAGGTCCAGCACCGTCTCCCACTTCGGCTCGGGCTTGCGGTACTCATCGAGCGTGGTGCGGCGCCACAGGCCGCGCTCGTGGGCGCGGTCCTTCCACAGGTTGTAGTAGTACGGACCGATCTTCTGCACGGCCGGGATCTTGGCGTCGGAATCCAGCACCTCGCGGATGCCGGCCTCGCGGGCCTTGAAGGCGGGGGTCTCGGCCAGCCGCGCCTCGGTCTTGGCGTTCTGCGCCTTGACCCAGTCCAGCGCCTTGGTGCCGGTGACGTCTTCGAGCCAGGCGTAGGGGTCTTGGGGCATCGCGGTTTCCTTGGCCGCGGCGGTGCCGGCGGCGAGCAGGCCGGCGATCAGGCAGGCGTGTGCGAGTGAGGACATGTTCGGATCCGTGGAAGGACAGCGCCGCACCGTAGCACGCAGCATCGCCGCCCTCCCCTGCCGAAGGTCAGGCCGGGCGCGCGGTCCGCAGCGCCGGCCGGCGCCGCCGCGCCTGCACCCGCGGGCGTGCCCGCCACTGTCCCCACAGGCGCCGCAACGGCGGCAGCGGGAAGCGGTGCAAGGCCCACCAGGCGCTCAGCGGCATGCCCAGCAACCACAGCGGCCGCCAGCCCAGCCACTCGCTGTGGCCGCGCGCGGCCGGCCATACCAGGACCAGGGCCAGCCCGGCCAGGATCGCCTGGCGCAGCAGGCGGCGCAGGCCCGGGTGCGGGACGTGGGTGCGCGGGGAGGACGGAACGATCGGCATGACGGCAGCTCCTGGAAGTCGAGGCGCGCAGGTTGCCGCCGCGACATCTCAGGGGCTGCGACGCACCATTGACATGGCGCACGCGCATACTTCACCGGCGTTCGCCCTTCGCCCCGGAATCTCCTATGCGCCTGCTCTCCCTGTTCGCTTCCGTGCTGCTGCTGGGCATGGCCGTCCCGTTGCCGACGGCCCGGGCCAAGGCGCCGGACCCGGAGCAGGAGCCTGCGCAGCCGCCGATCGACCTGCAGCGCTTCATGGGCCGCTGGTACGTGATCGCCCACATCCCGTACTTCGCCGAGCGCGGCCACGTCGCCAGCAGCGACGAGTACACCCTCAAGGAAGACGGCAAGATCGCGGTGCGCTACGAGTACCGCAACGGCTTCGACGAGCCGGTCAAGGAGCTCAACTCGCGCGCCACGGTCAAGGAAGGCACCGGCAACCGCCGCTGGACCACCTGGTTCTTCAGAATGGTGCCCACCAAGTACCGCATCCTGGAAGTGGCGCCGGACTATTCCTGGGCGCTGATCGACTATCCGGGCCGCGATCTGGCCTGGGTGTTCGCGCGCTCACCGAACATGAGCCACAAGCAGTACCGCGAACTGGTCGACAAGCTGGACCACCAGTACGGGGTCAACATCGACAAGCTCAAGCGCGTGGCGCAGCGCCGCGACCAGGTCGGCAAGCTCGGCTTCGAAGTGCCGAACAAGCCCTGAAGCGGTTCCCGTCGCAGCCGGCTGCGACGCGGACGACCCGATCCGCATTGCGCTGGGCCGGCGCGCGCCGCGCGCCCGTGTGCCGTTCGGGCCACATCAGGCCCCTTACTGCGACCATCCAACGCCGCCACGCCGCCGCACCGCGCGTGGTCTGCACCGGCACCACGATCATCCTTCGCTCAGCGAAGCACCCGGCGCGACCCGTATGATCGGGGCGCCCTCCCCCACAGACAGGTGCACCGCTTGGCCAGCGTCCTCTCCGAACCTCTCGACGAAGCACCGCGCGGCTGCGCGGACACGACCCAGCTGCGCGGCCAGGTGTTCGCGCAGAACTGCCCGTCCCGGGCCGTGCTCAGCCACGTCACCAGCCGCTGGGGCGTGCTGGTGCTGGTGGCGCTGCGCAAGGGCACCCATCGCTTCGGCGATCTGCGCCGCAGCCTGGAAGGGGTCAGCGAGAAGATGCTGTCGCAGACCCTGCAGGCGCTGGAAGCGGACGGCCTGGTGCAGCGCACCGCCTACCCGGTGGTGCCGCCGCACGTGGAGTACGACCTGACCCCGCTCGGCGAGGAAGCCGCGGCGCATGTGCACGCGCTGGTGGACTGGATCGAGCGCAATATCGGCGTGATCCTCGGCGGCGGCGCGCCGCTGGATGCGGCGTAGGCGTCGACCTTCAGGCTGCGACACGCATTGGCGGTAAAGCGGCGGTCGCGGCTGGAGCCGCTCCGACGCGGGCTATCGCAGCGCGCACGGCGACGCCTCAGTCGTCGCTGTAGTTGCTCAGCGCCAGCGACAGCAGCGCCTTGGCCTGCTCGCGCAGCGAGCGCGGCTCGACGATCTCCGCATCCGAGCCGTAGTGCAGCACGTCCATCAGCAGTTCGCGCGAGACGCTGTAGGGCACCTTCAGTTCGTAGCGGCCATCGGCCAGGAACCGGCCCTGCTGCTTGGAATGCCAGTGCTCGTCGGCGACCCAGCGCGCGGCCTTGGGGCTGAACACGATGGTGGCCCAGCCCTTGGGCGCGCCGGAGAAGATGCCGTAGCTGGCCGCCAGCTGCGAATCCAGTTCGGCGTCGGCCACGTCCTGCGCCGGCTGGTCGAGCAGGCGCGCGTGGTTGATGCGGTCCACCGCGAAGCTGCGCACCGCGTCGCGACCATGGTCCCAGGCGTCCAGGTACCAGTTGTCGCGGTAGTGGGTGATGCGCTGCGGCGACACCGTGCGCTTGGTCGATTCGTCGGTGGAGCGGGCGCGGTAGTCGAAGGACAGGCGCTTGCGCTCCAGCACCGCCGAGGCGACGGTGCGGAAACTGGCTTCGTCGAGCTTGCGGCCGCGGTGCGGGATCACCCGCACCCGCTCCACCGGCCAATGGGTCGCCCCGGCCTGGGCGGCGAGCAGGCTCTCGATGCGCTGCTGCAGCGGCGCCAGCACCGAGGACAGCACCCCGCCGCCGGTGCGCGCCAGCAATTGCTGCGAGGCCAGCAGCGCGTGCAGTTCCTCCGAACTCAGCCACAGCCCGGGCAGCTCGAAACGGTCGCTCTCGCCGGATTCGTAGCGGAAGCCGGCCTCGCCGTCGCCCTCCACCGGCGCCATCAGCGCGTCGCGCAGGAAGGCCAGATCGCGGTAGACGGTGGCGCGGGAGCAGCCCAGTTCGTCCTGCAGCCGCGCCACCGTCACCGGGTAGCGCGCGGACTTGAGCAGGCGGTGCAGTGCGTTGATGCGTTCGTAGCGGTCCATGGTCCCGATTATGTCTGAGTCGCGGGCGGAAAACGCCTGCCCGGCATGGCGGCCGGTGCAGCGCCCGAACCGCCGATGAAGCCGGCGCCCCGGGCCGGCCAGGGTGTCATGTGGATCCGGTATGATGAAATCGTTTCCATTTCGTTAGCCGAAGGCTGCGTCCTCATTCCCGGAGAAGCCATGTCCCGCCGTGCCACCCTCGTATCCGCCATCGCTTTGTTGCTGCTGAGCACGTCCCCGGCCTGGGCCGCCGACGTCGCCACCTCACCGACAGCCACGGACCCGGCCAGTTCGCCGTGGAGCGGATCGGGCGAACTGGGCTTCGCCTCCTCGCACGGCAACAGCACCAACGAAAGCCTCAACGGCCGGCTCAAGGGCCAGTACGTGGACGGCGACTGGATCCACAGCCTGGACCTGCTCGCCCTGCACGCCAGCGCCGAGTACACCGACACCAATCCGGACGGCACCACCTCGCGCAAGCGCCAGACCACCTCCAACCGCTACACCGGCAGCGCCGGCAGCGCGCTGCAGCTCGGCGAGCACCGCCAGCTGACCGCCTCGCTGCGCTACGAGCGCGACGACTTCGCCACCTACGACCGCCTGGCGACGATCGGCATCGGCTACGGCACCCGGATCATGGACGGCGACCGCCGCAGCATCGACGTGCAGATCGGTCCCGGCGTGCGCCGCGCCCACGACGTGGTCGAGGACCGCACCGAAACCGGCCTGATCGGCCGCGGCCTGGTCGACTTCAAGTACGGCCTGACCAGCAATACCGAGCTGGGTAACACCCTGCTGGTCGAGTCCGGCGCGTACAACACCTTCGCGCAGAACGACCTGGGCATCTCGGTGAGCATGAACGAGCGCCTGGCGCTGAAGGCCGGCTGGCAGGCGCGCTACAACAGCGACGTCAGCGACGACAAGAAGAAGACCGATACCTTGACCACGATGAACCTGGTCTACAAGTTCAAGTGAGCCGGGATTGGGGAGTGGGGATTCGGGATTGGCGCACGGCAGCGCGTCGCCTCGCGACGCCGCAGGGCTGACCCGTTGATTCGCTTCTCGCAGGAACCGCTGCAGCCGCGCCCCGCCAGCACGGCACGCAATGGCGTTGGCGCGCAGGGACCAATGCACCTCACCTGCAGGAGCGGCGTCAGCCGCGACAGGCTTTCCCGGTAACGCCTATCGCGGCTGCAGCCGCTCCCCCACGCGCGCAACCGGCACTGCCGGGATCTGCACTGTGGGAGGGACTTCAGTCCCGCCGACGGAGGGTGTCAGTCCGCTTTCGGCTTCGCTTGTCGCGGCTGCATGACAGGTGACCCCCACCGTCGCTGGCGCGGACTGCGCACGCCCTCAGGCCGGCAGATCGACATCCAGCAGTTCGCGCGCGCCGGCGCCGATCAGGGCCTCGGCCACGGCCTGGCCCAGCGCCTGCGGATCCTGCGCACTGCGCTGCAGGTCGGCGCGCACCAGGCGCCCGTCGGCGACGCCACCGACCAGGCCCTGCAACAGCAGGTCCTCGCCGCGCCATTGCGCGAAGGCCGCCACCGGCACGTGGCAGCTGCCGTGCAGAGCGCGGTTCATCGCCCGCTCGGCCTCCACGCAGATGCGGGTCGGGGCGTCGTCGAGCGCGGCGAACAATGCAAGCGCGTCGCTGGCGTCCTCGCGGCATTCCACCGCGATGGCGCCCTGCGCCGGGGCCGGCAGCCAGTCCGGCGCCTGCAGGCGTTGGGTGATGCGCCCCTCCAGGCCCAGCCGCTGCAGGCCGGCGCAGGCCAGCACGATGCCGTCGTAGCCGCCGTTGTCGAGCTTGGCCAGGCGCGTGTTGACGTTGCCGCGCAGGTCCAGCAGTTCCAGGTCCGGGCGCCGCGCGCGCAGTTGCGCCTGCCGCCGCAGCGAGGAGGTGCCGACGCGCGCGCCGAGCGGCAGCGCGTCCAGCGAGGCGTAGAGGTTGGAGATCAGCGCATCGGCCGGATCGGCGCGCGGCAGGATCGCCGGCAGCACGAACGGCGGATCCAGCTCCATCGGCACGTCCTTGAGCGAATGCACCGCGCAATCGGCCTCGCCGCGCAGCATCGCCAGCTCCAGTTCCTTCAGGAACAGGCCCTTGCCGCCGATCGCCGCCAGCGAGCGGTCCAGGACCTCGTCGCCGCGGGTGCTCATCGGCACCAGCACCACGTCCAGATGCGGGTGCGCGCGGCGCAAACAGGCGGCGACATGCTCGCTCTGCCACAGGGCGAGCGGACTCTTGCGGGTAGCGATGCGCAGGATCTTCATGCGCGCATTATCGCGGAAAGCCGCCGTCCGCCGCTGCACGCGGGCGGCCCGGGCGGCGTCAGCGCTGGTGGATCTCCTTGCGCAGCTGCGCCACGCAGCGCCGGCTGACCTCCAGCGGCTGCTTGCCATGGCGCAGCACCGCCTGCACCTGGCCCTCGCCGAGCCGGCGCAGTTCCACCAGTTCGTGGCGTGCGACCAGGCAGTTGCGGTGGATGCGCACGAAGCGCTCGGCGAACTCCTCCTCCAGCGCGCGCAGCGATTCCTCGATCAGGTCCTCGCCGCGCGCGTGGTGCACGACCACGTACTTTTCCTCGGCCTGCAGGTAGTGGATGTCGTCGACCGGGATCAGCCGCAGGCTGCCGCGCAGGCGCGCGCACAGGTGGGTGCGGCGCTGCGGGGCCGGCGCCGCGGCGTCGCCGTTGCCGCGTCCGGCCATGAACGTACGGGCGCGCTGCAGGGCCGCGGCCAGGCGCTCGGCGCGCACCGGCTTCATCAGGTAGTCGATCGCCGCCGCCTCGAACGCGGACAGCGCATGCGCGTCGTAGGCGGTACAGAACACCACGGCCGGGCGCGGTTCGAAGGTGGCCAGATGGCGCGCGGCCTCCAGGCCGTCGAGGCCGGGCATGGCGATGTCCAGCAGCACCAGGTCCGGCTGCGCCGCGGCGCAGGCGTGCAGCGCGTCCATGCCGTTGGCGGCTTCGGCCACCACTTCCACGCCGGCATGCGCGGCCAGCAGCGTGCGCAGGCGTTCGCGCGCCAGGGGTTCGTCGTCGGCGATCAGCACCTTCACCCAGGTCTCCCTCACTCGACTGGCGTGCGCTGCGGCCGATACTAGCCCTGGTTCCGGGCGCCCGCCATCGGCATCGCACCATGCCGCCATGCGGCCGCTGCAATCAGCTGCCGGCGAGGCAGGCGTCCATCCAGTCGCGCAGGTCGGCGATTTCCTCGGCGCAGACCTGGTGCGCCATCGGATAGCGTCGCCACTGCACCGGCATGCCCAGCGCCTGCAGGGTCTGCGCGGTACGCTCGGCGTAGGTCTGCGGGATCACCGGGTCGCCCTGGCCGTGGGCCATGAACAGCGGTTGCCGCAGGGCCGCCGGGACGTGCCAGTTGGCGACGCTCTCCAGTTCCGGCAGGTAGGTGGACAGCCCGATCAGGCCGGCCAGCGGCCGTTCGCGGCGCAGGCCGGCGGCCAGGGTGATCGCGCCGCCCTGGGAAAAGCCGGCCAGCAGCAGGCGCTCGGCCGGCACGCCGCGCGCGTCCTCGCGCGCGATCAGGGCCTCGACCTGGGCAACCGATTCGGCGACGCCGGCACTGTCGGCGCGGTTGGAGAAGTCCATGCTGACGATGTCGTACCAGGCGCGCATGCGCACGCCGTTGTTGACCGTCACCGGCCGCACCGGCGCGTGCGGGAACACGAAGCGCAGCGCCGGCCAGTGCGGCCGCACCAGTTCCGGCACCAGCGGCGCGAAGTCGTTGCCGTCGGCGCCCAGGCCGTGCAGCCACAGGACGGTCCAGCGCGGCGCGGCGCCGGTTTCGTGTTCCACTGTCTCCAGCATGTCGGTTCCCGATGAATGAGGCCGGATAGTATGCCGGCCTCAGCCCTGGGCCTGCGCCTCGGCCTCGGCCCGGCGTGCGGCGGCCTCGCGGCGCAGTTCGGCGGCGCGCAGCAGCACTGCCGGCGGTTGCGACTCCTCGGGAATGGCGAGGATGCGCAGCTTGCGCAGCCACAGGCCGGCGGCGCGTGAGGAACTGATCGCCACCACCGGCACCGCCAGCGCCATGCCGATCACCACCGGCGCCATCCATGCCGCCAGCGACGGCGACACGGCATAGGCCATGCCGCCCATCAGCAGGCCGAACGCACTCAGTCCGCCGTAGCTGCGCAACAGCGCCGACCACGAAATGCGCCCATCGTCGCGCTGCTGCGCGTCCCAGCCCGAGTCCTTGCCGGCCAGCACCTCGGCCACGCCGCGCGACTGCACGTACATCACCACCGGCGCCATCAGCGCGGCCAGCAGGGTCTCCAGCAGCATGCTGGCGAAAGCGCGCAGCCCGCCACCGCAGCCGCGGCGTTCGCCGGGCTTGAGCAGCATCGCGAAGTAGCCCATCACCTTGGGCGCCAGCAGCACGAACATGGTCACCGCGAATACCCAGGCCACCCGCGTGGAGTCCTGCTGGTGCCAGTAGCGCGCCGGCGAGAACGGCGAGATCACCGAGGCGACCAGGTCGAAACCGCCGTTCTGCAGCGGAATGGCGATGCCGATCAGCATCAGCATGCCCCACATCGGCGCGGTGAAGTAATGGCCGATGCCGATCAGCATGTGCATGCGGCTGACCCAGTGCAGGCCGCGCGCGCGCACCACCTTGGAGTGCTGCAGGTTGCCCTGGCACCAGCGGCGGTCGCGCACCAGCAGGTCGGTCAGCGTCGGCGGGCCTTCCTCGTAGCTGCCCTGCAGGTACGGCACCATGTGCATGGCCCAGCCACCACGACGCATCAGTGCCGCTTCGACGAAGTCGTGGCTGAGCACGTGGCCGCAGAACGGCTTGCGCCCAGGCAGCGACGGCAGGCCCGCCTGCGCGGCGAAGGCCTCGGTGCGGATCATCGCGTTGTGGCCCCAGTAGTTGCTTTCCGCCCCGTGCCACCAGGCCACGCCGAAGGCGATCACCGGGCCGTAGACGCGGCCGCCGAACTGCTGCATGCGCGCGAACAGGGTGTTGCCGTTGACCACTTCCGGCAGGGTCTGGATCAGGCCGACGTCGGGGTTGGCCTCCATGCCGGCAGCCAGGCGCACGATGCTGTCGCCGGTCATCAGGCTGTCGGCGTCCAGGATCAGCATCTGCGGATAGGCGCCGCCGAAGCGGCGTACCCAATCGGCGATGTTGCCGGCCTTGCGCCCGGCATTGCTGGCGCGGCGCCGGTAGAACAGGCGGCCTTGGCCGCCGACCCGCTCCACCAGCTCGGCGTACACCTTCTCTTCTTCCGCGCCGATGGCCGGGCGCGTGGTGTCGCTGAGGATGAAGAAATCGAAGCGCTCGATCTGGCCGGTGGCCGCCACCGACTCGTAGATCGCCTGCAGGCCGGCCATCAGCCGGTGCGGATCCTCGTTGTAGGTGGGCATCAGCAGCGCGGTGCGGTTGCGCACCTGCGGCAGCAGCGCGTCCGGATCGATGCCGAGCTTGCGACCCTTGCCGAACACCAGAGTGAAGAAGCCGGCCAGCGCGCTCACGAAAGACAGCGCGATCCAGGCGAACAACGGGATGAACAGCACCATCAGACAGGCTTCGAGCACGCTCACGCCGCCGATCACCAAGACCTTGCCGATCAGCCAACTGGCGTAGGCGGTCATCGCCGCGGTGGTGCCGAACACGTAGAAGCGCCGCCAGCCGATCCCGACCGGGGTGCTGGGCAGGCGCGTGTTGCGCAGTTTGCCTTCCTGCAGCGACTGCAGCGGCATGGCCAGCGGCGCCTCGGGCGGCAGGACCGCGTGGCCGGCATCCAGGGGAGCATCGACGTGCACGACCGGTGTGGGGGCGACCGTGCTCATGCGATCCGCCGACCGCGTCCGGCGCCGCAGCGCCATCGGGAAGTGCCGCGGGCGGACGGCATGGCGGATGCCGCCGCGGCCACGCGCGCCTGGTTGTGTTCGCCAGTTGGTACCACGTGCTCTCCTGTCGACGGGCAAGGACGCCGGTCAATGTAAACCCTAAATAGTAAGCTTTCGCGAAGGTGGCCAGCGGCGCCGCCGAGGTGGCGCCGGCCGATCCGTTCAGCCATGCCGCCGTCACCTGCGCTCACCCGCGTTTCACCCGTCGCGCCGACCATGAAGCCAGTCCGGCTATGGAGGATCGACGCATGCGCCAGACCGCCCGGCGACGCACACGCACCCAGCGGCAACCCGCGACGCCGCACGGGGCGCCGGCGCTGCTGATCGTGGACATGATCAGCCGTTTCGACTTCCCGGACGGCGCACGGCTGGCGGAGGCCGCACTCCCGGTGGCCGAGCGCATCGCCCAGCTCCGCGCGCGCTTCCATCGCCGCGGCTGGCCGGTGCTGTTCGCCAACGACAACTTCGCCGACTGGCGGACCGATTTCGAAGGTCTGTGGACCCTGTGCGCCGACCCGAAGCAGCGCGGCGAACGCATTGCCGCCTGCCTGGCGCCGCGCCCGCAGGACTATTACGTGCTCAAGCCCAAGCACTCCGCCTTCCTCGGTTCGGCCCTGGCCCTGCTGCTGGCGCGACTGCAGACCACCCGCCTGCTGGTCACCGGCATCGCCACCGACGCCTGCGTGCTGGCGACCGCGATCGATGCGCGCATGCGCGATTTCCAGGTGCAGGTGCCGCCCTCGTGCTGCGCGGCGCTGGATGCCGGGCGCCAGCAACGGGCGCTGCAGGTGCTGCGCGAGGCCTTCGCGGTGCGCATCAGCGACCGGCTGCCGGTGCGCGCAGGCGGATGAGCGTGGTTACTCCGCCGTCGGCACCGGCATCGGGTCGGCGCCCTCGCCCTCGTCGCCGAGCGGCCGCGCCACGAACGGGAACGCCAGGGTGATGGTGGTGCCGCGTCCCAGTTCCGATTCCACGTCGACGAAGCCGCCGGCCTGGCGCACCAGACCGTAGACCTGGGCCAGCCCCAGGCCGGTGCCCTTGCCCTCGGGTTTGGTGGTGAAGTACGCCTCGAACAGGCGCGACTTGACCGCATCGGACATGCCCTCGCCCTGGTCGCTGACCGCCAGGGTCACGTAGCGGCCGGGCTGGCGCATCGCCGCCGCGCGCGACGGCGGCACCTCCAGCGCGCCGCAGCGGATCGTCACCGCATCGCCGGGGCGGCTGGCGTCGCGCGCGTTCAACGCCAGATTCAGTACCGCCTGCTCGACCGCGTTGCGGTCGGCATAGGTCGTCGCCACCTCGGCGCATGCAAGCAATTGCAGGCGCATCTCGCCGCCCAGCGCCTGCGCCAACAACGGCTGCATCTGCGTCACCAGCGCGTTCAGGTCCAGCCAGATCGGCTTGACCGGGTGCGCGCGGGCGAAGCCGAGCAGGCGCCGGGTCATGCCCGCGCCGTGCTGCAAGGCCTCGTTGGCGATGGCGAGCAGCCGTTGCTGGTCCGGCTGCAGGCGCTGCGGATGGTCGGCGACCATGCTCACCGAGGTGATCGCGGTATGCAGCATGTTGTTGAAGTCGTGGACCACGCCGGCAAGCATCTGCCCCACCGCCTCGCCCTTCTGCGCCTGGGTCATCGCGCGCTCGGCCACGCGCTGCGCGGCCAGGGCGATGTCCAGTTGCCCGCGCAGCTGCGACTGCTCGGTCTGCCAGCGACGGCCCAGCGCAGCGGCATCGTCGGCGTCCATCGTGTCGCCCCGGCCCTCGATCGGGGCGAGGTGACCCAGCGCGCGCAGGGCCTGTTCGACCTGGTGTTGCTGGGTGACGTCGCGGCTGATCACCAGCACGCTTTCCACCCGCGCCGAGGCGTTGGCCAGCGGACTGACCATCACGTGCCACCAGCGCCGCCGTCCATCCAGCGAGGGGCGCTCCGCCCAGAATTCACGCTGCTCGTTGCCCAACGCCGCAGCAAAGGCGCCCTGGGTCAGCGAGCGCATGTCCTCGGGCCACAGCTCGACCCAGTTGTGGCCGACGACGTCGGCGGGGTCGGACACGCCGAGCAGGGCCAACCCGTGGGGATTGATCGAGCGCACGACGCCGTCGCGGCCGACTTCCTTGATGCAGTCGTGGGAGAGCTCGACGATCTGCCGATAGTGGGCGTGCGTGGTCAAGCTGCGTCTCGCAGTAAGTAAGGTCGAGAATATCGGGATTTGCGGGACGTCACCAGCGCTTCACCGACGAATCGTGAAGCTGCAGTGGATTATTTATTAAAGCGATCCCTGCATTATGCGCGTCACCTCCGCCTCCACCACCATTCTTCTGGTGGAGGACGACCAGACGATCCGGGAGTTGGCCGCCGCCATGCTGGCCGCCGATGGATACCGGGTCCTGTCGGCGGCGACCGCGCAGGAAGCACTGGCGGTGCTGGAACGGCATCCGGACGTGGCGTTGATCTTCAGCGATGTGCAGATGCCGCGCTGCGACGGCTTGAGCATGGTGCGCCAGTTGCGCCGCCGCGGCATCGTCACCCCGGCCCTGCTGACCTCCGGCATGCACGCACCGGAACCATGGATGCTGCCGGAGCACACCGGCTTTCTGCCGAAACCTTACCGCCGCACCGATCTGCTGGCGGCCCTGGATCGTCTGCAGACCGGAGCCTGAGCGGGGCGCCACCCCACACCGCTTCCCCACGGCAATCGCATCCGACAGACGACCGGCCAGCGAATTCAGGCGAAGACCAGCTTTCCGTACCGTGCCGAACGGATCGCTGCCAGGCGCTCGGCGACGAAATAGGCGCCGGCGTTGGCATCGCGGAAATACACGCCGTCGAACGCGTGCCGGCCGAGCACCGCACCGTCGTGGCCACTGATGCAGATCTGCGGCTTGAGCACGCCATCCGGGCACGTACGCAGCAGCCCGTCGAGGACGAAGCCGTCCAGCTCGCGGCGCATCTGCGGTTTCAAGACTGTCATGAGCACACTGCACCATAGACCGCATGAAGCTCGCACAACGGAGGTGGCGACCACGGTCGCACGGGAGCGCGGCACGTGTTGGCAACGGAAGCTAAACGATTCATTCGCACGTGCAACGCGATCCATGCTTGCGGCGTCTGACGTTCGGCAAATCCACTATGCGCCGCACTCTCCATTTCGCCGTAGACAAGCGCGCGCTTCACGCCTCTTTTATCGCGCCATTTGTACTTTGCTCGTGCATTATCGCACTGCAACATCGCCGTTCCGTTTCGACGCTGCCGTGCCTCTTCCTTCGCTTCACGTCGCGCGCCCGCCAGGACGCGCGCCGGCAGTCGCTTTCCGATTTTCGTGTGCCCCGTCCTCCCCCTTCCCAGACGGAACCGCCATGTCGCCCCCCACTCCCGCCGACCTGACCGACAGACAACGCGATACCCATCCGGTGTTGCATGCGCCGCGCCGCCGCTACCGCGATGCGCGCGGCCGCTTCGTCCGCAATGCCGAGGTGACCGTCAAGCTGCACCCGGCGCCGCGCCGGACCAGCCTGTTCGTGACCTCCGAGATGGCCGACTTCATCAAGGCCGGCGGCCTGGGCGACGTGGCCGCGGCCTTGCCGCGCGCGCTGCGCGGCAGCTGCGACATCCGCGTGCTGATCCCGGGCTACCCGGCGGTGCTGCGCACGACCGGGCCGCTGGAGATCGTCGGCCGTATCGCCGCACATGCCGGGCTGCCGGATTGCGCGCTGGGCCGGGCCGAGCGTCCGGATGGTCTGTGCGTCTACGTGCTGCTGTGCCCGCAGTTGTTCGAGCGACAGGGTTCGCCGTACGTTTGCAGCGAAGGTCGCGACTGGGAAGACAACGCGCTGCGCTTCGCCACCCTGTCCCACGCTGCCGCGCAGATCGCCGGCGGTCAGGCCGGGCTGGACTGGACGCCGGAGCTGCTGCACCTGAACGACTGGCCGTGTGCGCTGGCCGCGGCCTACGTGCGCTGGTCCGGCGGCCGCACGCCTTGCCTGCTGACCATCCACAACCTCGCCTACCAGGGACTGTTTCCGTATGCGATGGCCGGTGCCCTGGGCATCCCCGCCGAGGGCCTGCAGGACCTGGAGTTCTACGGGCAGATGTCGTTCCTGCGTGCCGGCATCGTCCACGCCGACCATGTGAACACGGTCAGCGTCAGCTACGCGGCGCAGATCACCGGCCCGGCGCAGGGCTGCGGCCTGGACGCGCTGCTGGCGCGGCGCGCCGCCAGCGGCCGCCTCAGCGGCATCGTCAACGGCATCGACGCCAGCTGGGACCCGCGCACCGACGCGCACCTGCCGGCGCACTTCGGTGTCGGCCAGATCCAGGGCAAGCGCGAGAACGCGGCGCAGGTGCGCCAGGCGTTCGGCCTGCTCGACAGCGACGGTCCGCTGTTCGCGGTGGTCTCGCGGCTGGTGCACCAGAAGGGCCTGGACCTGATCTGCGAGGTGGCGCCGCAGATCGTCGCCGCCGGCGGCCAGATCGTGATCATCGGCGGCGGCGAGCCGCAGATCGAGCAGGCGGTGGCGGCGCTGGCGCGGCGTTACCCCGGCCATGTCGGCGCGCACATCGGCTTCGAAGAGCCGCTGGCGCGGCGCATGTTCGCCGGCTCCGACTTCCTGCTGATGCCCTCGCGCTTCGAGCCCTGCGGGCTGAGCCAGATGTACGCGCAGCGCTTCGGCAGCCTGCCGATCGCCCACGCCACCGGCGGCCTGATCGACACGGTGGACGACGGCGTCACCGGCTTCCTGTTCGAGGAAGCCTCGGCCGACGGCCTGCGCCGCTGCCTGCAACGGGTGTTCCGCACCTTCCGCCTGCCGGGTCTGCTGCAGGCGATGCGTCGCGCGGCGATGCTGCGGCCCAGCGGCTGGGAGCTGGCCGGGCGCAAGTACATGGCGCTGTACGAGCGCACCGCCGCCACGACCGCCGGC
Organism: uncultured Xanthomonas sp.; assembly: GCF_964278005.1. Taxonomy (NCBI): domain Bacteria; kingdom Pseudomonadati; phylum Pseudomonadota; class Gammaproteobacteria; order Lysobacterales; family Lysobacteraceae; genus Xanthomonas; species uncultured Xanthomonas sp. The sequence continues at coordinate 314,616 of NZ_CAXYKF010000023.1, read as the reverse complement.
AACATCCCGGCCGCGGCCAGCGCCACGGTGTCGGCCACCGCGAGTGCCATGGCCGCCGCATGAGCGATCGGGAACACGCCGTGGACCCGGCCGCCGGCGGGGACCCGGCGGCGGACACGGAGGACGACGGCGACGGCCTTGCCCTGCAGGCACTGGCACGCGGCGAGGCGATCGATGCGTTCGCCTGGCTTGGCCCGCATCCACAGGCCGACGGCACGGTGCAGGTGCGTGTGCTGGCGCCCGGCGCCGAGGCGCTGGGCCTGCTCGATGCGCAGGGCAAGCTGATTGCGCGGATGCGTACCCACCCGCAGGCCGATGGCCTGTTCGAGGGCGAGCTGAAGCAGCCCACGCCCTACCGGCTGCGCATCGTGTGGCCGGACGCGGTGCAGGAATGCGACGATCCCTATGCCTTCGAGCCGATGCTCGATCCGGCCTGGCTGCAGGATCTGGCCGCCGGCGACGGCGCCGCCCTGCGTACCGCGCTCGGCGCGCATCACGCCCGCGTCGGCGAGGTGGAGGGCGTGCGCTTCGCGGTGTGGGCGCCGCAGGCCAGGCGGGTGGCGCTGGTCGGCGACTTCAACCATTGGGACGCGCGCCGGCATCCATTGCGCTTTCACCCGGACGCCGGGGTCTGGGAACTGTTCGTGCCCGGGCTGCACGGCGGCGAACACTATCAATACGAATTGCAGGCTGCCGACGGCAGCGTGCTGCCGCGCAAGGCCGATCCGGTGGCGCGCTGCAGCGCCCTGGCGCCGTCCACCGCCTCGGTGGTGCCGTACGCCGACAGCCATGCCTGGGGCGATGCGGCCTGGCTTGCGCAGCGCGAGGCCCAGGCCGGCAGCGCACAGCCGCTGAGCGTCTACGAGCTGCATGCCGGCTCCTGGCGCCACGACGGCAACGGCCAGCCGCTGCACTGGGATGCGCTGGCCGCCGAACTGATCCCCTACGTGCGCGGGCTCGGCTTCACTCACATCGAGCTGCTGCCGATCGCCGAGTACCCGTTCGGCGGCTCCTGGGGCTACCAACCGCTGGGCCTGTACGCGCCCACCGCGCGCCATGGCGACGCCGACGGCTTCGCGCGCTTCGTCGATGCCTGTCACCAGGCCGGCATCGGCGTGTTGCTGGACTGGGTCGGTGCGCACTTCCCCGACGATGCGCACGGCCTGCAGCGCTTCGACGGCAGCGCCCTGTACGAACACGCCGACCCGCGCGAAGGCGTGCACCGCGAGTGGAATACGCTGGTCTACAACTACGGCCGCCCGGAAGTGGTGGCTTACCTGATCGGCAGCGCGCTGGAGTGGATCGAGCGCTTCCACGTCGACGGCCTGCGCGTGGATGCGGTGGCGGCGATGCTGTACCGCGACTACGGCCGCAACGCCGGCGAGTGGATTCCCAACGCCCACGGCGGCCGCGAGAACCTGGAGGCGATCGCCTTCCTGCGCCGGCTCAACGACGAGATCGCGCAGCGCTTCCCGGGCGTGCGCACCATCGCAGAGGAATCCACCGCGTGGCCGGGTGCGACCGCGCCCACGGCGCAGGGCGGCCTGGGCTTCAGCCACAAGTGGAACATGGGCTGGGCGCACGACACCCTGCGCTACCTGCAGCGCGATCCGCTGCACCGGCAGCACCACCACAGCGAGATGAGCTTCGGCCTGGTGTACGCGTTCTCCGAGCATTTCGTGCTGCCGCTGTCGCACGACGAGGTGGCGCGCGGCAAGGGCTCGGTGCTGGCGCGCATGCCAGGCGACGCCTGGCAGCGCTTCGCCAACCTGCGCGCCTACCTGGCCTTCATGTGGGCGCATCCCGGACGCAAACTGCTGTTCATGGGCTGCGAGTTCGGGCAGTGGCAGGACTGGGACCACGACCGGCCGCTGGACTGGGTGCAGGCGCAGCAGCCCGAGCACCGCGGCGTCGCGCGCCTGGTCGCCGACCTCAACCGGCAGTTGCGTGCGTTGCCGGCGCTGTACCGCAGCGACCGCAGCAGCGACGGCTTCGAATGGAGCATCGCCGACGATCACCACAACAGCGTGTTCGCCTTCGTCCGCCACGACCGCGATGACGATACGCCGCCGCTGCTGGCGGTGAGCAACTTCACGCCGACCGTCCACCACGATTACCGCGTGGGGGTGCCGCGTGGCGGACGCTGGCGCGAGATTCTCAACAGCGACAGCGGCTATTACGGCGGTTCCAACCAGGGCAACGGCGGTGTGCTGTCGACCCTGCCGCAGCCGATGCACGGGCATGCGCAATCGCTGGCGCTGACCCTGCCGCCGCTGTCCACCCTTTGGCTGCAACCGGACCTTTGACCATGGCCACGACCGCTGTCTCGACCGATTCCCCTGCCGCCCCGCGCGCGGCGCTGCGCCCCGGCGCCTGGCCAGGCGCCAACGGCGAGGTCGCCTTCGCGCTGTGGGCGCCGGATGCCGAGCGCGTGGAGCTGGTATTCGGCGACGATCGGCGGCAGCCGCTGCAGGCGATCGGCGACGGCTATTTCGCCGCCACCCTGGCGTGCGCGCCCGGCACCCGCTACCGCTACGCCATCGACGGCGGCAGACCGGTGCCGGACCCGGCCTCGCGCTGGCAGCCGGACGGCGTGCACGGCGCCAGCGCGGTGCTGGCCACCGACGGTTACGCCTGGCGCCACGGCGACTGGCGCGGCCGGCCCTGGGCCGAGACGGTGTTCTACGAACTGCACGTGGGCACCTGCGGCGGCTATGCCGGGCTGCGTGCGCAGTTGCCGACGCTGGCCGCGCTCGGCGTGACCGCGATCGAACTGATGCCGCTGGCCGAATTCCCCGGCCGCCACAACTGGGGCTACGACGGCGTGCTGCCGTACGCGCCGGCCTCGGCCTACGGCCATCCGGACGAACTCAAGGCACTGATCGACGAGGCCCACGGCCTGGGCCTGAGCGTGTTCCTGGACGTGGTCTACAACCACTTCGGCCCGGACGGCAATTACCTGGGCCAATACGCCTCGACCTTCTTCCGCGAGGACGCGCCGACCCCGTGGGGCGCGGCGATCGATTTCCGCCTGCCGCCGGTGCAGCGCTACTTCATCGACAACGCGTTGATGTGGCTGCACGAATACCGCTTCGACGGCCTGCGCCTGGATGCGGTGCACGCGATCGTGCCCAACGCCTTCCTCGACACCCTGCGCGAGGCGATCATGACCAGCGTCGCCGACGGGCGCCACGTGCACCTGGTGCTGGAGAACGAGGCCAACCAGGCCGACGTGCTGGAGCACGGCTACAGCGCGCAGTGGGACGACGACTTCCACAACAGCCTGCACGTGCTGCTGACCGACGAGCACGAGGGCTACTACGCCGGCTTCGCCGACGCGCCGGCGCAGCACCTGGCACGTGTGCTCGGCGAAGGCTTCGCCTTCCAGGGCCAGGCCGACCACCGCGGCCACGCGCGCGGCGAGCCCAGCGGCCACCTGCCGCCGCACAAGTTCGTGATCTTCGCGCAGAACCACGACCAGATCGGCAACCGCGCGCGTGGCGACCGGCTGATCACCCAGGTGAGCGACCCGGCACTGCGCGCGGCGCTGGCGCTGACCGCGCTGACCCCGATGATCCCGCTGTTCTTCATGGGCGAGCCGTGGGGCAGCCGCACCCCGTTCCAGTTCTTCACCGATTTCGCGCCGCCGCTGGACGAGGCGGTGCGCGAGGGCCGCCGCCGTGAGTTCGCGCACTTCGCCGCCTTCGCCGATCCGGAACAGCGCGCCACCATCCCAGACCCCAACGCACCGGGCACCTTCCAGGCGTCCATCGCCGACATCAGCGACGCCACCCATGGCGACGGTGCGCGCTGGCGCGACTGGTTCGCGGCGCTGATGGCGCTGCGCCGCCAGCACCTGGTGCCGGCGCTCAGCCAGGCCAGCGCGCTGGGGGCGCGGGTGATCGGCCCGAAGGCGATCGCGGCGGGCTGGCGCCTGGGCGACGGCGAATGGCACGTGGCCGCCAACTTCGGCGACGCGCCGGTGGCGCTGGACCTGCCCGGCAGCACCGTGCACGCGGAGAACGCCGGCGACGACGCCGCGCAGTTGCCGCCCAACGCCTTCGTCGCGCGCTACCGGCCCGGCAACGCCGCATGAGCGCCCGCTGTCGCGACGCCATCGCGACAGCGTCCCCGGCACGCTGGCCGCCTCGTTCGCTGCCCACCGCCGCGCACGCGCCGCCGGCGCGTGTGGGCGGGACCGCGGCGGATATCTCTTCCTCCGCCCTGCTGCCCGGTTCGCCCTGCCCATGACCGACACTTCCCTGCACACCCTGGCCGACGTCGCCGGCCTGCTGGTCGACTGGATCGACGCCAGCGACACCCCGCGCACGGTTGCCGACGACACCCTGCGCCATGTGCTCGGTGCGCTCGACCTGGACGCGCGCGACGCGGCCGCCTGCCGCGACAGCCTGCGCCGGCTGCAGGCCGATGCCGCACTGCCGCCGCTGCTGACCGCCGACGCCGGCGTGCCGGTCGAGGTCGGCGCCGTGCCCGGTGCGGCGTACCGGCTCGACGGCGAGGACGGGCAGACGCTGCACGCCCACTGCGACGCACAAGGCCGCCTGGTCGCACCCGATACCGCCGGCTACTGGACCCTGCAGCACGGCGACCGCAGCACCACCCTGGCGGTGGCGCCGCCACGCTGCTACGGCGTCGCCGACGCGGTGGGCGCGGCGCAGCCGCGGCGCTGGGGCCTGTCGTTGCAGGTGTACTCGGCGCCGGGCGGCTACGACGCCGGCATCGGCGACGCCGACGGCACCGCCGCCTGGGCCGCGCGTATCGCCGCGGCCGGCGGCGATGCCATCGCGCTGAGCCCGGTGCATGCGGCGCGACCGATCAGTGCGCACTACAGCCCCTACTCGCCCAGCGACCGCCGCTTCCTCGATCCGTTGCAGGCAGCGCCGGCGCGCGTGCTCGGTGCCGCCGCCGCGCAGCGCGCGCTGGAGGCGGCCGGGCTGGCGCAGGCCTTCGCCGAGGCGCAGGCCCGCCCGCTGATCGACTGGCCGGCCTCCGCTGCCTTGAAGTGGCAGTGGCTGCGGCAACTGCATACCGACTTCGGTCAGGCCGATGCCGCGCTGCACGCCGACCTGGCCGCGTTCGAACGCGACGGCGGCAGCGCCCTGCACGCGCATGCCGCGTTCGCCGCGCAGGACTTCGGCGATGCCGATCCGGGCCTGCACCGCTTCGCGCAATGGCTGGCCGCGCGCAGTTGGGCCGACGTGCAGCGGCAGGCACGCGCCGACGGCATGGGCATCGGCCTGATCGCCGACCTGGCGGTGGGCTTCGACGCGCATGGCGCCGAGGCCGCGGCGTGGCCGCAGGCGGTGCTGCAGGGGCTGGAACTGGGCGCGCCGCCGGACGCGTTCAACGGCGACGGCCAGGCCTGGGGCATCTGCGGCTATGCACCGACCGCGCTGCGCGCCACCGGCTTCGCGCCGTTCATCGAGTTGCTGCGCGCGGTGATGCGCGATCGCGGCGGCGTGCGCATCGACCACATCCTCGGCCTGCTGCGGCTGTGGGTGATCCCGCGCGGCGCACCCTCCTCCACCGGCGTGTACCTGCGCTATCCGCTGCACGACCTGCTGCGCCTGCTGGCGCTGGAATCCTGGCGGCACCGCGCGATCGTGATCGGCGAGGATCTGGGCGTGGTGCCGGACGGCATCCGCGCGGAACTGTCGCGCCGCGGGGTGATGGGCATCGACGTGCTGCTGTTCACCCGCGACCGCGCCGGCGCGTTCCTGCCGCCGGCGCAGTGGCGCCCCGACGCACTCGCCACCACCACCACCCATGACCTGCCGACCCTGCGCGGCTGGCGCCGCGGCGAGGACATCGACTGGCGCCGGCGCCTGCAACTGAGCGACGCCGCGCAGCAACATGCCGACCATGAGGCACGCACCGACGATGTCGCGCGCATGGACCAGGCGGTCGCCGCGGCGCTGCCGCCCGCGCAGGCCGCCGACCCGGAACTGGGCGCGCTGCGCTTCGTCGCCGCCACGCCCTCGCCGCTGGCCCTGCTGCCGGCCGAGGACGCGCTGGGCCTGGACCAGCAACCCAACCTGCCCGGCACCGTCGACGGCCACCCGAACTGGCGCCGGCGCCTGCCCGCGCCCGATGCCGCCGCGACCGCGGCCACACTCGCCACGCGCCTGGACGCGTTCGCCCAGACCCGCCAATCCACCGCCACCGCCGCGCAAGGAGCCGACGCATGCGCATGATTCCCCTGCGGGCCACCGCCCGCCTGCAGCTGCATGCCGGTTTCACCCTGCTCGATGCCGCCGCACGGGTGCCGTATTACGCCGGGCTGGGCATCAGCCACCTGTATCTGTCGCCGATCGGCACCGCCGTTCCCGGCTCCACCCACGGCTACGACGTCACCGACCCGCGCCAGGTCAATCCCGAACTCGGCGGCGAACCGGCGCTGCTGCACCTGTCCGAGCGCGCGCGCAGCCACGGCATGGGCCTGATCCTGGACATCGTGCCCAACCACATGGCCACCCACCCGAGCAATCCATGGTGGTGGGATGTGCTCACGCACGGCCGGCGCAGCCGTCATGCCGGCTGGTTCGACATCGACTGGCGCGCGCCCGGGCGCGAGGGCAAGCTGTGGCTGCCGGTGCTGGACCGGCCGTATGCGCAGGCGCTGAGCGAAGGCGCGCTGCAGTTGCAGGTCGCCGAGGACGGCAGCGTGGTCCTGCTGCACCACGACCAGCGCTTCCCGATCCGCCTGGACGGTGCCGTCGCCCAGGAAGCGGCCAGCACGCGCCCGGCCTGGGCCGCCCGGCTCAACGACGCCGCGCGGCTGGGCGACGACGCCCTGCACCGGCTGATCGAACGCCAGTGCTATCGCCTGGCCTGGTGGCGGGTCGGCAACGACATGCTCAACTACCGCCGCTTTTTCGACATCACCTCGCTGGCGGCGTTGCGGGTGGAGCAGAACGACGTGTTCGCCGCGGTCCACGAGCTGCCGCTGCGGCTGGTCGCCGAGGGCCATCTGGATGGCGTGCGGGTCGACCACGTCGATGGCCTGGCCGATCCCACCGGCTACGTGCAGCGGCTGCGCACGCAACTGGACCGCGCCGGCCGCCGCCGCGGCATCGCCCCGGGCGGCATCGTCCTGTATCTGGAAAAGATCCTGGCGCCGCACGAGCAGTTGCGCAGCGACTGGCCCTGCGACGGCACCACCGGCTACGACTTCATGGACCAGGTCGCCGCGATGCTGCACGACCCGGCCGGCGCCGAACCGCTGACCGCGCTGTGGCGGCGCTGGAGCGGCCGCAGCGGCGACTTCGGCCAGGAGCAGCGCGCCGCGCGCGACGAGATCCTGCAGGGTTCGCTGCAGGCCGAGTTCGTGCGCACCGTGCAGGCGCTGGGCGCCGCCGCGCACCTGGATCCGCTGACCCGCGAGTTCAGCCCGCAGATGCTGGCGCGCGGGCTGATGGCCTTGCTGCGGCACTTCGAGGTGTACCGCACCTATGCCGGGCCCGATGGCCTGGACGACGACGACGCGGCGCGCCTGGCGCAGGCCGCGCAGCGTGCGCGCGTCGGCGCCGAGCCGCGGGTGTGCGCGGCGATCGATGCGATCGAGCGCTGGAGCCGCGACGGCCGCGGCACCGGCAAGGCGCAGGTGGCGCTGCGGCGGATCGTGCGCCGGCGCCTGGAACAACTGTCGGCACCGCTCAACGCCAAGTCGGTGGAGGACACGTCCTTCTACCGCCACGGCGTGCTGCTCTCGCGCAACGAAGTCGGCAGCGAGCCGGACGTGTTCGCGCTGACGCCGGAGGCGTTCCACGCGGCCAACGCCCTGCGCGCGCAGCGCTATCCGCGCGCGCTGCTGGCCACCGCCACCCACGACCACAAGCGCGGCGAAGACGTGCGCATGCGCCTGGCCGCGCTCAGCGCGCAGGCGCCGTGGTGGGAGGCGCAGGTGGCGCGGTTCCAGGCGCTGTCGGCGGACCTGCTGCCGGCCGGTAGCGCCGCGCCGCTGCCCGGCGACCTGCTGATGCTGTGGCAGATGCTGGTGGCGGCGTGGCCGCTGGAACTGGCGGTGGACGACGCCGATGGCCTGCGCGACTACGCCGAGCGCATCGGCGCCTGGCAGCTCAAGGCCGCGCGCGAAGCCAAGCTGCGCACCCACTGGACCTGGCCGGACGAGGACTACGAGCGCAATGCGCGCGCGCTGCTTGATGCGGCACTGGTGCAGCCAGCCGGCGCGGCACTGCGCGAGGCGCTGGCGCAGGCGGCCGCGGCACTGGCCCCGGCCGGCGCGCTCAACAGCCTGGTGCAGACCACCCTGCGCCTGACCCTGCCCGGCGTGCCCGACCTGTACCAGGGCAGCGAGGGCTGGGATCTTTCGCTGGTGGATCCGGACAACCGCCGCCCGGTGGACTACGCGCTGCGCCAGGCCTGGCTGCGCGATGCCACCGCAGCGGACGCGCTGCTGCAGGACTGGCACAGCGGCCACGTCAAGGCCTGGTTGACCGCACAGCTGCTGCAGCTGCGGCGCGCGCATCCGGACCTGTTCGCGCACGGCCGCTACACGCCGCTGCAGGCGCAGGGCCCGCAGGCCCAACACGTGCTCGGCTTCGTGCGCGAACACGAGGGCGCCTCGCTGGTGGTGGTGGTACCGCGGCTGGGCGCCGCCGCGCAGGCGCTGCGGCCGGACGCGCCGCTGCGGGCGCAGTTCGATTGGCGTAACACGGTTCTGACACTGCCGCAGGCACAGTATCGCCCGGTGCTGGCCAGTGCTACCGTCGACGCGACGTCGGCCATTGCGGTGTCGGCGCTGTTCGCCGAGTTCCCGGTGGCCGTGCTGGTCGCCTCCCCCTGATCTCGCAAGAAGCCATGGACGCAGAAACACGCCAACGCCGCATCCGCCAACTCGCACACGAAATCTGGGAAGCCGAAGGGCGACCCGACGGCCACGCCGCCCGCCATTGGGCCATGGCCGAACGCCTGGTGGCCGCGGAAGCGGCCGCCGAAGCCGATGCCGAGGCGCTGCCGCCGTCGCAACCGCGACGCAGCGCCGGCAACGGCAGCACCTCTTCCTAAGGATCCTTCATGCCCGTGCGCAAGCTCACCCGCCGTTCGCGTATCCGCGAGGGCCTGCCGTATCCGCTGGGCGCCACATGGGACGGCCTGGGAGTGAACTTCGCCCTGTACTCGGCGCACGCCACCAAGGTGGAGCTGTGCCTGTTCGACGATCGCGGCCGCGAGATCGAACGCATCGCCCTGCCCGAGTACACCGACGAGATCTGGCACGGCTACCTGCCCGACGCGCGCCCCGGCCAGCTCTATGGCTACCGCGTGTACGGTCCGTACGCGCCCGACGCCGGGCACCGCTTCAATCCCAACAAGCTGCTGCTCGATCCTTACGCCAAGCAACTGGTCGGCGAACTGAAATGGGCGCCGGCCCTGTTCGGCTACACCATCGGCCACAAGGATGCCGACCTCAGCTTCGACCGCCGCGACAGCGCCGCCTACATGCCCAAGTGCGCGGTGATCGATCCGGCCTTCACCTGGGGCAAGGACCAGCGCCCGCAGACGCCGTGGGACAGCACGGTGATCTACGAGACCCACCTGCGCGGCACCACCATGCGCCACCCCTCGGTCCCCGAGGCCTGGCGCGGCACCTTCTCCGGGCTGAAGGTGGACGAGGTGGTCGAGCACATCAAGCGCCTGGGCATGACCGCGGTGGAACTGCTGCCGGTGCACGCCTTCGTCGACGACGAATACCTCCTCAAGCAGGGCCTGCGCAATTACTGGGGCTACAACACCATCGGCTTCTTCGCCCCGCACCCGCGCTACATGGCCACGCGCACGGTGTCCGAGTTCAAGCAGATGGTGGCGCGCCTGCACAGTGCCGGGCTGGAAGTGATCCTGGACGTGGTCTACAACCACACCGCCGAAGGCAACGAACTGGGGCCGACGCTGTCGTTCAAGGGCATCGACAACGCCAGCTACTACCGCCTGGCCGAGGACCGCCGCTTCTACATCAACGATACCGGCACCGGGAACACCTTCGACCTGACCAATGCCGGCGCGCTGCGCATGGTCAACGACTCGCTGCGCTACTGGGTGTCGGAGATGCACGTGGACGGGTTCCGCTTCGACCTGGCCACCATCCTCGGCCGCGAGCACCACGGCTTCGACCCCAAGGGCGGCTTCCTCGACGCCTGCCGCCAGGACCCGCTGCTGAGCCAGGTCAAGCTGATCGCCGAGCCGTGGGACGTCGGCCCCGGCGGCTATCAGGTCGGCGGCTTCCCGCCGGGCTGGTCGGAGTGGAACGACAAGTTCCGCGACAACGTGCGCGCGTTCTGGCGCGGCGACGAAGGCCAGCTGGCGGAACTGGCCACGCGCCTGACCGGCTCGGCCGACCTGTTCCACCACCGCGGCCGCCGCCCCACCGCCTCGGTCAACTTCGTCACCGCCCACGACGGCTTCACCCTGCACGACCTGGTCAGCTACGCGCACAAGCACAACGAGGCCAACGGCGAGCACAACCGCGACGGCTCGGACAACAACATCTCCGCCAACTATGGCGTGGAAGGCGAGACCGACGACGAGCAGATCAACGCGCTGCGCCTGCGGCAGATGCGCAACATGCTCGCCACCCTGCTGCTGTCGCAGGGCACGCCGATGCTGCTGGCCGGCGACGAGTTCGGCCGCAGCAAGGGCGGCAACAACAACACCTACTGCCAGGACAACGAACTGACCTGGCTGAACTGGGAAGCCGGCCCGCGCGCGCACCAGCTCAGCGCCTTCGTCTCGCGCCTGACCCACCTGCGCGCGCACTACCCGCTACTGCACCGCGCACGCTTCTTCGACGGGGTCTACGACGAGGAACTGGGCATCAAGGACGTGACCTGGCTTGCCCCGGACGGCGAGGAAATGACCGAGGCCTCCTGGCACGATCCGCACGCCCGCGCGCTGATGATGCGCCTGGACGGCCGCGCCCCGTCCAGCGGCCTGCGCCAGGCCGCGTCCAACGTGACCCTGCTGATGATCGTCAACGGCGCGGTCGAGGACGTGCCGTTCACCCTGCCGCTGGTCGAAGGCGAACACTGGCGCGTGCTGATCGACACCGCCGAGCGCAACGGCGAACACGGCCTGCCCGGCGGCTCGCAATGGCACGGCATCGGCCGCTCGCTGACCCTGCTGGCGGCCGAACGCGACAGCAAGACCGCCGCGGCGCGTCACCAGAATGCGGATGCGCCGACGGCGTGAGCTGATGGGAGCGTCCGACGCGTTGTCGGGCGCTGCGGGTCGCGGCTGAGGCCGCTCCTACAGAAGGCGGACGTGGCGAACTGTCGTCCATAGGAGCGGCTTCAGCCGCGACCGGACATCAATGGAACTCAGATACCACCGTGCCGCGCTGGCTGCCCACCGCAAGCGGCTGCACCGATAGCGCCCCGGCAGCAATGTGAGGGTGGTTCACTGGCGCCCACCCCGCTCCACATACGGCCTCGCCTGCAGGATCACCACCTCGTCGCCGACCACGGCCCACTCGATGTCCTGGTCCGCGCCGCCCAACGCCTGCTTGGTCATCGCGCCGACCTTGGCCAACCGCGCGATGAGCGCGTCGGTCAGTACCTGGCGGGTGCCGACGATCGGCACCTCGCGGACGCCGCCGGCGGCGTTGGCCACGAGCTGGGTGTCCTCGGCCGAGCGGCTCAGCACCTGCACCGCCCTGGACCAGCTCGAATACATCACCTGTTCGGCCTGGCGCTTGCCCTCGACCACGCGGATGCCCAGGCCGCGCTTGGCCGAAATGTAGGTGACGTGGCGGCGCGCGGCATCGAACGGATCGCGGGTGATCATCACCCCGGAGCTGTCGGACGGCGCGGCCAGCTGCACCAGCACCGCCATGGCCACCGCGTCCTGCGGCAAGCCGGCGGCGGCGCGCGCTTCGTAGGCCTCGAAGTTGTACACCGACGCCCACACCGTCTGCACCGCCTTGGCCAAGGCGTCGGCACGGGTGACGTTGGGCACGGTGGTGTACAGGCCGGCGCCGCTGAAGCCGGGCAGATCCTCGGAGTTGGACGAGCTGCGCACGAACACGCCGGCGCCGTGCAGTTGCCCCTGCCACTGCGTCTCCAGCGCGCGCACGAAGGCGGGATCGGGCGCGGCGTCGGCGATCTCGGCACGCAGCGCCGCCAGCGCGGCGCGACGCACCTCCGCATCGGTGGCGAAGCCGGGGCGGCGCTGCAGGTCGCGCAGGCGCTGGTCGACCTGCAGACGCTGCAGCGTCGCCTGATAGAACGCGAACGGGATGCAGAAGCCGTCCGGCACGCGCGCGGCCGGCGGCAGCACCGCTTTCAGCGTGCCGAGATTGGCGGCCTTGGTCCCGCAGGCGCGGCTGTCGCGGGCGCGCAGCGCCGCCAGCGGTTGGAGCGCGGCCACGCTCAGGTCCGGACGCGGCAGCGCGCGGGCCGCGGTGCGGGGAGCGGCAGCGGGTGCGGCCGTCGGCGGACCCGCCAGCGCTGTCACCCGGTAGTCGTTGTGGGTGACATCCAGTTGCACCCAGCGCCCGTCGTACTGGCGCAACGCCGCCTGCGCATCGCGCACGTACACGTTGGGAATGCCCCAGCCCTTGGCCAGCAGGTTGACGTGCGACAACAGCGTGGACGGGCGTTGCGTGATCAGGCCGGCGACCGGTGCCAATGCGATCGGCACCTCGTCCAGTACCGGGATGTCGCGCGGCGTCAGGGCACGGAACTGCGCCTCCGAACGCACGATGCGCAGCCGTCCCTCGGCATGGCCGGTGTTCAACGGCAGGAAGCGCTGCTCGCGCAGCAGCGCTTCCTGTGTCACGAAGGCCAACCCGGCGGACTTGGCCACCTGTTCGTGCAGCGTGGAGTTGGTCTTGAACCGCAGCGTGTCGAAGAACGACGCGCGCAGGGCGGCATCGGTCTGCTGCAGCAAGGGCGCGGTAAGGACGTCGCCCTCCCAGAACTCGTAGGTGTAGCCCGGCAGATCCTGCTGCCAGCTCAGGGTCCCGAACAGGAAGCGGCGCTGCGGATCGCGGTACTGCGCCTTCAGCGCCGTCTTGCCCATGCCCGGCGCCAGACGCTGGCGCACGAATTGCTCGTGCAGCGCGAAGCGCGGGGTGTTGAGGTAGTAGACGCGTCCACCCTGCTGCCGGTCGATCACGAACAGCAGATGCGGCAGCTCCAGCGCGGTGCCGGCGTTGTAGACCCGCGCGAGCTGCAGGAACTGCGCACGGCTGTCCAGGCGCGGCAGGGAATCCGGTCCCGTCGCCGGCTGCACGATGGCATTGCTGCCAGGGCGTTGCTCGTAGGCCGACGGCTTGCGCGCGGTCTGCGCCAGCGTGGGCGCCACCGGCCACAGCAGCGCGAAAAGGACACACCACGCCGACACGCGTGGCCACGAAAGGGACGGACGGGCTCGATCCATGATGCCGGTTCGGGAGGGCGACGAGCGCGGATCATACGCCAGCGCCTGCGCGTTGGCTGCGCGGCCAGGCGTTGCCGGGCATGGTCCGGCGTTTGCCCCCGCCGCGGGCCGTTGGGATGACGGGGGAGAATGACATCCGCTGCGGACAGCTCCACCAGGCCGTCCTTTCGGTATCGTTGACCGACAGAACGCTGCGCAGCCGCGTGCGGCCCCGCCACATGCCTGCCCGCGACCTGACGCACCTCGCCCCAGCCAGGAGTCCGCATGCCGCTGTATCCCCTGTTCGCCGACCTGGCCGGACGCCGCGTGCTGGTCGTCGGCGGCGGCGAGGTGGCGATGCGCAAGATCGAGGCGCTGCTGCACGCTGGCGCCGACGTGCTGGTGTACGCGCACGCGCTCAACCCCACCGTGGCGCAGTGGCTGGCGCAGGGCCGCCTGCAACGCGCCGACGGCGCCTTCGACCCGCAGTGGCTGGACGCCGCCTGGCTGGTGGTGGCCGCCACCGACGACGACGCGTTCAACCGGCAACTGGCCGAACAGGCCGGAGCGCGACGCAAGTGGGTCAACGTGGTCGACGACGCCGCGCTGTCGACGTTCCAGGTGCCGGCGATCATCGACCGCGACCCGCTGTTGATCGCGATCTCCTCCAGCGGCGCGGCACCGATGCTGGCGCGGCGCCTGCGCGAGCGCTGGGAAACCGAACTGGACCATTCCTACGCCGAACTGGCGCAACTGTTCGCGCGCCACCGCGCCGCCATCCGCGCGCGCCTGCCGGACCTGCCGCAGCGCCGCCGCTGGTTCGAACAGGTACTGGAGGGACCGGTGCAGACCCTGCTGCAGAGCGGCCAACGCGATGCCGCCGAGCAGGCCTTCGCCGACAGCCTGCAGCGCAGCGACGCGGTACCGCGGCAAGGCAGCGTGTGGCTGGTCGGCACCGGCAGCGGCGACCCCGGCGCGCTGACGCTGAAGGCGCTGCGTACGCTCAACCAGGCCGACCTGCTGCTGGTCGGTGCGCAGGTGAGCGCGGCGGTGCTGAGCCTGGCGCGCCGCGATGCCAGCCGCCAGCCGCTGCCGGACGATCCGGCAGCGCACCTGGCGCTGCTGATCGAACAGGCGCAGGCCGGGCAGCGCGTGGTCAGCCTGCTGCCGGGCGATGCGTTCAGGGAGCAGCCACACGCGGCGCTGGCAGCGCAATTGGCCGACGCCGGCATCGCCTGCGAGGTGGTGCCCGGAGTGGCACTGGGTTGAGGCGTGGCAGCATAGCCGGCGCACTTGGCGAAGACGGTTGCGCGGCGCAGACTCTGCACACCGTGGCGGCAGCATCGCGGCGTTCCTAGCAATGCAGTTCGACGCACTGGTCTCATCTTACGGGCCTGACGCTTAATTCTGGTGCTAGCGCTACGTTGAAGCCGAATCCGCTTCGCGGCCCTTCCTAATTATGGTGTTAGATAGTATGGAGACAGTTCGGCACTCGTTGATGCTTCGGGAAAGCGAGAACCGCTTCGCATCGGCTGAACTGCTGCGGGCGGCAGGCGACGAGTCAGATTCAGCGTACCTACTACAGCTTGTCGGCTTCGAGTTGCTACTCAAGGTTGTCGTAGAGCGCGCCACGGGCGAAGACGCTCACGGCCACGATTACTTGAGGCTGTTCAATCAGCTCTCGCGGGAAATCCAAGACACCGTGCTGCGGCTCGCCGGAGAATGGGCGGGCCCGTCCGGGCTTACCGACTGCCACGAAAGCGTGTTTACCGACCTCGGCAACAATTTCGTGAAGCTGCGCTACCCCTACGAAAAGCACAGCTGTCTTTCCAACGAGCAGTACCGGCGGGTCGGAGAAGACTGGATCGCTCGTGGCGCCACCAACACGGAGGCTGACTTCCGCTACCATCCTGAAGAGCTGCGAGCGCTTACGCTGGCCCTGCGCGAGGTCGCTGGTGCCAGCTAAGAATTCGTCAAAGCTGGCGTGGCTTCGCGGCGCGGATTGACAGGTCGATCATGCGGCACTGTTCTCCATAACAAGCGAGCGAAGGCCGTTACAGTGCACAAAGCACTGTACAGTCTCCATCGACAGCCTCATCGCGGAGGCATCGCTCCCGGAACAAACCCACCCTCAGCTCTCGCGCGCGTCCACCACATACACCCACTCCAGCGGGCACTCGAAGTAGCACCATTTGTTCCAGTTCGCGATCAGCCATTCGCAATCGACTGCACACCCAGTCTCGCGCGGCCGCGAGCCGTCCGGAAGAATCGAATAGATCAAGCCGGCCTTGTATCCGCTAACGTTCAGCAGCGCATACATCTTCCCTTCCTAGTGCGCGAGATGCATGAGCATCAGTTCCACCAACTCGCCATCGGGAAGCTCGCAGAGCAGGATCTTGCCTCGCTCTAGATCCTGAGCGTAGTCGGTGATCTTCTGCTTTCAGGTCAATCGACACCTCGTTTGCCACGGCGTGGTCCATCCTGCGCATCGCGCCGTCAGCAACCGGGGCCAGTGTCGCGTAACCGCGGCGTGTGCGGCAGCGCCATCGACGAGGCCAAGTAACGTGGATTAGGCCGGCAGCGGCGGCACCGGTTCGTCGGCTGCGCCGTCCCGCTTCGCCGTCACCAAGTGCTTGCGCATCCCCACCCACAACGCCAGCGACAGCAGCGAGATGCCGCCCAGCAGCAGGAATGCGGCGCGATAGCCGAACCCCTGTGCGATCCAGCCGCCCAGTGCGGGACTCAGCGCCGCGCCGACGCCCTGCATCGTCATCACCGCGCCCTGCCCCACGTTGACCCGGCCGGTGCCCTGCAGCAGGTGCGCCACCAGCGCCGGCACCGCCACGCTCTGCAGGCCGGCGCCGACGCCATCGAGGATCTGCACCGGGAACACGCCCCAGGTGTGGATGACGCTGGCGGCGATCAGCCCGCGCAGCGGCAGCGCCAGGAAGGTCAGCAGCAGCACCCACCAGTGCCCGCGCACGCGGATCAGGCGCATCGCCAGCAGCGAGGCGAGCACCATCGTGGACTGGGCGACGATGATGGTGGTGGCGGTCAGCGCGTTCGGGTCGCCCTGATGCGCGGCCACCACGGCCATGCCGTACAGCGGCAGCATCGCCGCATTGCCGAGGTGGAACAGCGCCAGCGCCGCGGCCAGGACCAGCAAGGGCTTGCAGGTCAGCAGTACCGACCAGCCGCTGACCTGCGTACCGTGGTCGTCCTCGGCCTCGGCCATGCCGCGCGCCGCACGGTGATCGATGGCGTCGCGCGGAATCATCAACACCGAGATGATCGCCAGCACGCCGAAGCAGCCGGTCAGCACGAACACCGCGCCGAAACCGAATTTCCAACCGAGCAAGCCCGCCAGCGCCGCGGCCACCACGTTGCCGGCATGGCTGCCGACCTGGTTGCGCGCGATCTGGTGATCGAAGCCGGCCTGGCGCACCAGGCCCAAGGTGATGCCGGACAGCGCCGGCCCCAGCGCGGCGGCGGCGAGCGCGGTCATCACCTGCGCGGCGATGACGCCGGGCAGCGTCGGCGACCACCACAGCAGCGCTGAGGCCAGCAGGATCATGCTGCAGCCGACCACCACGATGCTGCGCTTGCGCTTGGTCGCATCGACCAGCGCGCCGCCCGGCGTGGTGGCGAGCATGCCGACGATGCCGCCGGCGGTCATTACCGAGCCGATCGCGCCGAGCGACCAGCCCTTGGATTGCAGGAACACGCTCAGGAACGGGCCGAGCCCGTCCTGCACGTCGGCCATGGTGAAGTTGAGCGCTTCCAGCGCGCGCGTGCCGCGCGGGCGCTTGCCAGCGCCGCTCATGCGCGCACCGCCGACGAGCGCGTCGACAAGGACAGGAGAGCGTGGTGCTGCGCAGGCGCGACGGGCGGCATGACGGTGTCCTGGATGGCCAGCTGAAACACAGGCGCGGGGGGGGGGCGGGGGCCGGGGCCACCCCGCCCCCACGACTCGGAACTTAGTGGGGCTTGGGCTTCGGTTTCGGCTTGGGCCCGTCCTTCGGCGCAGCATCATCCGCATGCGCGTGCAACGGCTTGTGATGAGGCTTGGGCGGCTTCGGCTTCGGCTTCAGCGGCTGCAGCGTCGCGTCGCTGGCGCCCAGCGCCTGCGCATGCAGCACCTGGCCATGCGCGGACTCCAGCAATTCGCCCTGCGCCGTCAGCGGCTTGCCGGCGGCGAGCCAGCGCGCCGATTCCGGCACCGCGTGCGGCGGGAAGCGCACGATCAGCCCGTCCTCCAGCAGCGCGCCATGCACCTGCCCGTGCGGGCCGTGCAGCAGCCGTGCGATGGTGCCGGCGTGACGCACCGCGTCCTGCGCAGGCTTGTGCTTGGCCGGCGACTTGGGCTTGGGTGTGTGCGGACCGGCATGCGGACCTTCATCGACGATGCGCGCGGACCCATCCGGGTCCACCGCCAACGCCACCAGCACATCGGCGCCGCGCGGCTTGAGTCCGCGTACGCCGAGGCCGGCGCCCGGACGCAGCGCCTTCAGCAGTTGCGCCGACAGGTGCGGCGGGGTGTGCACTTCGGTGCCGTCGTCGAACAGCAGACCGTCGACGTCGGCCTTGGGGTTGAGCAGGAAGCGCGCGAGCGTGCCACGGGTTTCCGGCAGGGAATCGGGATCGACCCAATGCATTGCATTCTCCAGACGAACAAGGGATGCCGGCGGGGGCCGGCAGCGCCCGCCGCGAACGGCGGGCGCAGGGGTCAGGCGCGATGGAACCGCGCCCGGATCAACGCGGGGCCGGCGGCGGCGGCGGGGCGGCCGGCGCACCCGGCGCGCCCGGCGGCGGCGGAGCAGCCGGCGGCGCAGGCGGGGCCGGGGGCGCGAACACCGCCTGCAGCGAGTTGCGGTCGCGGCCGACCTGGGTGGCTTCCACCGAGCGACCCACCTGGGTCAACACGCCGAAGCCGTTGACGCTCAGGCGCGCGCCGGGCCGCAGCAACTCGCTGTACTGCACGGCGGCGTGCGGTGGCATGCGCACCACGGTGCCGTCGCTGAGCAGCACGCCGGCGGTGTCGCCGCGCGGGCCATAGACCAGCCGCTCGATGCGGCCATCGGCCTGCAGCGGGGTCAGGGCCGGCGGTGCCGGGGGCGCCGGCGGCGGCGTCATCGGGTTCGGCGGGCGGTCGACCACCTGCTTGCCACTGCGGCGCGCGGTGATGGTGTTGGCCTGCAGCAGCGGCAGGCTGCCCAGGCGATAGCCCTGCACCGAGATCGCATCGCCACGACGTACGGCGGCCTGCAGATCGGCCGACAGGTGCGGCGGGAAGCTGACCTGGGTGCCGTCCATCAGCCACAGGCCATCGACGTCGCCGTTGGGGTTGAGCATGAAACGCTCGACAGTGCCGTCCACGCGCACCGGCGTGGCAGCGACGGGGGCCGCGGGCGGCGGCGGCGGTGCCGGGACGCTGCCGGGCGCCGGCGGGGCGGGAGGTGCGGGCGGCGCCGGCACCTGCGCGGTGGCGGCAGCGGCAGCGGTGGCCAGCACCAGGGACAGAGCGAGTGCGCTACGACGGATCATGGGAGTTCCTCCTGAGCGGCAAGGGGGCGCCGCTCGCAGGAGAAATAATGCAGAGGCCGTGCCAACTTTTAAGTCATTGATCTTTAAATGAATCGAGTGCCGATCTGGCTTTGGCAGCGTCTCCATTCCATCCACATCTGTCCGCTTTGCGGACAGGTGTGGATGGAAGGGGATTGGAGATTGGGGATTGGGGATTCGTAAAAGCGGGTGCCGCGGCCTGATGTCAGGCGCTTTCACGAATCCCAAATCCCCAATCCCGGCGGCGCGCGCCAGCGCGCCGCCTACAACCCATACTCGTCGAGCTTGCGGTACAGAAGTTGGCGATGGATGCCGAGCCGGCGCGCGGCCTCGGCGCGGTTGCCGTGGGCCTGGGTCAGCGCCGCCTGGATCATCTGCCGTTCCAGTTGCGCGATCGCCTGGGGCAGGGTCAGCGCGTCGGTATCGAGCGCCGTGGGCGTCTCGGCGGGCTGGGCCAGCAGTTCGTCCAGGTCGTGCGCCTCGACCACCGGCGCACGCACCAGCACCTGGCAGCGCTGCATGGCGTTGCGCAACTCGCGCACGTTGCCCGGCCAGGGATAGGCGCGCAGGCGCGCCTGCGCTGCCGTCGACAGCGTCTGCGGGGCGCTGGCACCGGCGGCGAGGAAGTGCTGGGCGAGCAGCAGGATGTCGTCGCCGCGCTCGCGCAGCGGCGGCAGTTCGATCGGCACCACGTTGAGCCGATAGCGCAGGTCGCTGCGGAAGCGCCCGGCGTCCACCGCCTGCAGCAGATCGCGGTGGGTGGCGGCGATCACCCGCACATCCACCTTCTGCGCGCCGCGCCCGCCCAGCGGCGAGACCTCGCCTTCCTGCAGGAAACGCAGCAGCTTGGCCTGCATCGGCAAGGGCATGTCGCCGATCTCGTCGAGAAACAGGGTGCCGCCATCGGCGTCGCGGATCAGGCCGTTGCGGTCGCTCACCGCGCCGGAGAACGCGCCCTTGCGGTAGCCGAACAGCTCGCTCTCCATCAGCTCGGCGGGAATCGCCGCGCAATTGATCGCCACGAACGGCTGCGCGGCACGGGCGCTGGCACGGTGCAGCGCGCGCGCCGCCAGTTCCTTGCCGGTGCCGGTTTCGCCGGTGATCAGCACCGGCAGGTCGGACGCGGCGGCAAGGCCGATGCGCTTGTGCACGGTGCGCATCGCCGCGCTGTGGCCGAGCAGCGCGTCGTCCTCCTCGGCGGGCATGGCCGGTGCGGCCTCCGGCATGGCGTCGCCGCGGCTGCGCAGGGCGCGCTCGACCACCTCGGCGATATCGGCGCGGCCCACCGGCTTGACCAAGTGATCGAAGGCGCCGAGCTTCATCGCCTCGATGGTGTTGCCGCTGGAGGCATGCGCGGTGAGCATCACCAGCGGCACGCGCATGGCCAGCGCATCGTCCTGGCGCGCACGCATCAGTGCGATGCCGTCCATGCCGGGCATTCGGAAGTCGACGAAGGCCAGGTCGAGCCCACCCTCGCCCAGGCGCGCCAGGCCCTCGCGCGGATCGGCCACGGCCACGACGTCGTGGCCGAACGAGCGCAGCGTGGCCTGCAGGGTGCTGAGGAAGGCCAGGTCGTCGTCGATGATCAGGATGCGCGCCATGGCAGCTCCAGGCTGAACTCGGTGATGCCGTCGCGATGCGCGTAGTGCGCCTCGCCGCCATGGGCGCGGGCGATCTCGCGCACCAGCGCCAGGCCCAGGCCGTTGCCGTCGCTGCGGCCGCTGGCGAACGGTTCGAACAGATGCGCGGCCACCGGCGCCGGCACCGGATCGCCCTGGTTGCGCACGCGCAGGTGCAGCAGGTCGTTCTCGGCCTGCGCCGCCAACGTGACCTCGGTGCCGGGAGCGGCGTGCTGCAGCGCATTGCGCAGCAGGTTGTGCAGGGCGCGCCCGGCCTGCTGCGGATCCAGCATCCACTGCGCTGGCGCCGCTTGCAGGCGCAGCGCGATCGGCGGCGTCTGCCCGTCCCAGTCGGCCGGGTCCAGCAGCGCCTGCAGCCACGGTTGCAGCGCCACCGTCTGCCGGTGCAGGCGGATCGGCTGAACCATGCCGAGCAGGCTTTCCACCACGCCGTCCAGGCGCTGGATCTGCGCCAGCATCAGTTGCGCCTGGGCGTCGTCGGCGCCGTCCGCGTGCGCGGCGATCTGGTTTTCCAGCGCCAGGCGCAGGGTCGCGATCGGGTTGCGGATTTCGTGCGCCACGGTCGCGGTCATGCGCCCCAGCGCGGCCAGGCGTTCGTGCCGCGACAGCTCCTCGCCGAGCCGGCGGGTCTCGGCCAGGGCCCGCGCGCTGCGTTGCGCATAGTCGGTGACCGCGGCGCCGAGCCGGTCCAGCTCCGGCGCGCCGGTCTTGGGGATCTGCGGTACCTCGGCCGGCGTCGCCAAGGCCTGCTGGATGCCCTGCAGGCGCTGGCTCCAGCGCCGCACCACCCAGCCCAGCGCCAGCGCCGACACCACCACCAGCGCCAGGATCAGCGCCATCCCCAACGCCAGCGGCAGACTGGCGGCGGCGTCGCTGGAGGCCACGCGGGTCATGGCCCAGGCCGCGGCATTGCGGTCCAGCGGGCAGGCCGCGATCAGCAGGCTCTCGCGTTGCCCGTCGCGGCGATAGTCCACCGGGTGCTGCGCCTCCACTCCGCGCTGCGCGGTGGACACGATGACGTTGCGCTCGGCCGAGGGCACGTCGGTCTTGTGCTCGGTCCCGTCGTAGGTCGGATAGGCATAGGCGACGAAGCCGCGCTGGCGGTCCCAGAAGCCGCCTTCCACGCCGGCGGCATCGGCCAGCACCAGCTGCGACACCACCGCCGCCAAGCCGGTGCCGTCGCTGCCGTGGGCAGCGGCGCTGGCGCCGTTGTAGCGCTGCACCATGCGCGTGCACACCTCGCGCAACCCGGCCTGCGCGCGTTCGCTGCGCACGCCCTCGCTGTGTCGGTACAGCCCGACCAGCACCACCGCCATGCCCACGCAGGCGGCGACGATGACGATCCAGATCAGCAGCAGTTGCCGCAACAGCGAACGGGGCATGGACGTCCTTGGGCGCAACGGAAGAGGCGGGGCGAACCGCGGCGATCGTAACCGCGCCGCGGTGCCTGCGGCGACTCAGCGCAGGTTGGTCTTGACCAGTTCCAGCACCTCGTCGCCGCGTCCGCTCATCACCGCGCGCAGCAGGTACAGGCCCATGCCCTTGGCCTGTTCCAGCTTGACCGCCGGCGGGATCGCCAGTTCCTGGCTGGCCACGCGCACGTCCACCAGCGCCGGGCCGGGATGCGCGAACGCCTCGCGCAGGGCCGGCTCCAGTTGCGCCGACTCGTCCACGCGCAGACCCAGGATGCCCATGGCGTTGCTCATCGCCGCGAAGTCCGGATTGCTCAGGTCGGTGCCGGTATCCAGGTAGCCGGCCGACTTCATTTCCATCGCCACGAAGCCGAGCGAGCCGTTGTTGTAGACCACCACCTTCACCGGCAGGCCGAGTTGGGCCAGGGTGATGAAATCGCCCATCAGCATGGTGAAGCCGCCATCGCCGGACAGCGAGATCACCTGCCGGCGCGGGAACTGCGCCTGCGCGCCGAGCGCCTGCGGCATCGCATTGGCCATCGAGCCGTGGTTGAACGAGCCGAGCAGGCGGCGCTGGCCGTTCATGGTCAGGTAGCGCGCCGCCCACACCGTCGGCGTGCCGACGTCGCAGGTGAAGATCGCATCGGCGTCGGCCAGCGCATCGACCATGCGCGTGACGAACTGCGGATGCGACGGCTCGCCGGGGGCCGAGGCCACGGCCAGGTCGTCCAGGCCCTCGCGCGCCTTGCGGTAGTGAGCCAGCGACTTCTCCAAGAAGCCGCGGTCCTCGCGACGCTGCAGGCGCGGCAGCAGCGCGGCGATGGTCTCGCGCACGTCGGCGGCGATGCCCAGTTGCAGCGGCGTGCGCCGCCCCAGCGCGGCCGGGTCGTTATCGACCTGCACGATGGTGGCGTCCTTGGGATAGAACTGCCGGTACGGGAAATCGGTGCCGAGCATCAGCAGCGTGTCGCAGTTGAGTATGGCCTGGTAGCCGGAACTGAAGCCGATCAGGCCGGTCATGCCGACGTCGAACGGGTTGTCCCACTCCACATGTTCCTTGCCACGCAGCGCGTGCACGATCGGTGCGCCGAGCGCGTCGGCCAGCGCCACCACCTCGTCGTGCGCGCCGGCACAGCCGCTGCCGCACAGCAAGGTGGTGGCCTTGCTCGCCTGCAGCAGATCGGCCAGCTTCGCCACGTCGGCGTCGGCCGGCAGGATGCGCGGCGCGGCCAGCGCCGGCCACGTCGTCGGCGTGCCCTTGGGCATTTCCTGCAGCGCCACGTCGCCTGGAATGACCACTACCGCCACGCCGCGGCGCAGGATCGCCGTGCGCATCGCCCGCTGCAGCACTTCCGGCATCTGCGCCGGGTTGGTCACCAGTTCAACGTAGTGGCTGCACTCGCGGAACAGTTCCTGCGGATGCGTCTCCTGGAAATAGCTCAGGCCGATCTCCGAGGACGGAATGTGCGCGGCGATCGCCAACACCGGCTGGTGGCTGCGGTGACAATCGAACAGGCCGTTGATCAGATGCAGGTTGCCCGGGCCGCAACTGCCGGCGCACACCGCCAGCTTGCCGCTGACCGCGGCTTCGGCGCCGGCGGCGAAGGCGGCCACTTCCTCGTGGCGCACGTGCATCCACTCGATGCTGTCCATCTGCCGCAGCGCGTCGGTCAAGCCGTTGAGGCTGTCGCCGGTCACGCCCCAGATCCGCTCCACGCCCGCGCTGTGCAGGGTTTCGGCGAGCAGGCGAGCCATGGTCTGCTTGGACATACGTGCTGATCTCCGGGTGGGGAGCAGCATGGTCGCACCGCGTGCGTTACCGACGCGTGGCGCAGCAGATGCAGCCCGCGCCTGCCGCCCCCATGTTCAGCGCACGGTGCGGCTAGTCTTCGCCGCGTGCAGCGGCGGCATCGTGCGCCGCATTGTCCGCATCATCCTCGTGGTAGCCACCCGGCGTGGCGGCCTTGCCATGCGCGCCGCCGGCATGTGCGCCGGTGGCGCCATACGTTCCGGCCTGGCCCAGGTTGGGCTGGCTGCGCCCGCTACGGTCCTCGCCGTGATTCTGCGGCGTAGGCGCCTGCTGCTGCGGCGGTATGGGCTGCGACGGCACGTCGCGGTCGCGGCCGCGCGGCACGCCGCTGCCGGCGGACACATCGCCCTGCTTGCCGCGGTAGGCGGCCTGGCGTACGTCGTGCGTGCCGGTGGGAGGTGAAGTGCGCTGCGCCATGACGATCTCCTGCAGAAGCCTGGGACCGCATCACGCTAGGCCGGAAGGTGTTAGCCAACCCGCAAGGCGCCATGAAGAGCACGCGAGCAAGCACTACGCTGCGAATCCGCACCACCACGCCGCACGCACGTGACCTGCACGCCTGCGCCACCCGCGCTGGCCGACGCTGGCCGTTCCTTCCGCATTGGAGCCCTGCGATGTCCGGTCTACTCTGGAAACTTGCGCTGGCCGGCACGGCTTACGCCGCCATCCGCGCCTATCGCCGCAACACCCACACCACCATGGCCGACGGGGCCTCGTCCATGCCACCAGCCGAACTGGATGACGGCCTGGCCACGCCGCCGCATGGCGACACCCTGCAGGGCGCCGAGCGCGCCTCGACGACTGCGGTCACAGACGATCCCGACGGCGCCGTGCCGGCCTGATCCCTGCAACGCGCAGCGGCGTGTCGCGCGCTCACCGCCGACACGCTGCTTCCGCCGTCCGCAGGGCGCGGGCGTCAGCTCAACCTTTGGGGCGATCGTGGGTTTCGCGGCCATCGCCGTGGCGCGCATTGCGCGCACGCAGTTCCTCGCTGGCCTTGCGCGCCAGTTCCTCGTACTGGCGGCGGATCTCTTCCAGCCGCTTCTCGTCCAGCTCTTCCAGGTCCAGCAGCTCGTTGTTGGCCTTGGCGCTGACCCGGATCAGTTCGTCGAGCTTGATCTGCATCGCCGCGGTGTCGGCGTTCTGGGTGTGCTGGATCAGGAACACCATCAGGAAAGTGATGATGGTGGTGCCGGTGTTGATGACCAGTTGCCAGGTGTCGTTGAAGCCGAACACCGGGCCGCTGAGGCCCCACACCAGCACGATGCATAGCGCGATGCAGAAGGTCCAGGGCGTGCCGGCGGCATACGACGCCTTCTTGGCGACGACGTTGAACAGCTTAGCAGGTTTCATCGCAGGCCCTCGCTCGACGGGAGACGCCTGCACCGCCGCCAGCGTCTGCAGGCGGTCAAGGATGATCGACAGCCTCCCGTGAGCGAGGCGTGCATATCGCGCCAGCGCCGGGCCAATGAAAAAGGCGGGGTCGCCCCCGCCTTTTTGCTTGACCTGTGCGCGAGGCTCAGCCGGCCTGTTGCGTCGCCGGCTGCAGCGCCCGCACCGGGCGCGGCCGGCTCGGGAAGGCGTGGCGCAGAATCCGCCACACCACCTGGCCGAACTGCTTGGGCAGCGAACCGGTGTTGTAGTGCTGGCCGTAGCGCGCGCAGATCTCGCGCACCTGCACCGCCAGCGCCGCATAGCGGTTGGCCGGCACGTCCGGGAAGAAATGGTGCTCGATCTGGTGGCTGAGGTTGCCCGACAGCACGTTCAGCAGCTTGCCGCCGGCCAGGTTGGACGAACCGCGCAGTTGCCGCAGGTACCAGTGCCCGCGCGACTCGTTCTTGATCGACTCCTTGGGGAAGGTCTCGGCATCGGCGGTGAAGTGGCCGCAGAAGATGATCACGAAGGTCCAGATGCTGCGCAGCACGTTGGCGGCCAGGTTGCCCAGCAGCACCGGCAGGAAGAACGGGCCGGCCAGCGCCGGGAACAGGATGTAGTCCTTGAAGATCTGCCGGCCCATCTTGCGCCCGACCGGCAGGAACGTCCGCTTCAATTCGCCGCGCTTCATCTTGCCGGCCAGCCAGCGGCCCAGGCGCAGGTCCTGAATCGCCACGCCCCATTCGAACAGCAGCGCGAACACCACCGCGATGAACGGCTGCGCCAGGTAGAACGGGCGCCAGCGCTGCTCGGGGAAGATGCGCAGCAGGCCATAGCCGATGTCGTCGTCCATGCCGCGCACGTTGGTGTAGGTGTGGTGCTTGAAGTTGTGCGTCTTGCGCCAGTTGTCGCCGGTGGCGACGATGTCCCACTCGTAGGTGTTGCCGTTCAGGTGCGCATCGCCCATCCAGTCGTACTGGCCGTGCATCACGTTGTGGCCCAGCTCCATGTTCTCCAGGATCTTGGACAGGGTCAGCAGCAGCACGCCGGCGATCCACGCCGGCACCAGCACGCTGTGCACGAAGGCGCCGAGGAACAGCAACCCACGGCCGGCCACGCCGGTGTAGCGCACCGCGGCGACGATGCGGCGGATGTAGCGCGCATCGCGCGCGCCCAGGTCGGCCAGGGTGCGCATGCGCAGCGCGTCCAGTTCGTCGCCGAAGGCCTGCAGTTCGGCCGGGGTGAGTGCGCGGTTGCGGGGAGCCGCCATGGGGAAGTCCTTCAGAGGTCCAGGGTCAGGTCGCTACTGGCGCTGTTGACGCACAGCTTCAGCGAACCGGGTTCGGCGGCGTGGGCGCCGCTGAGCAGATCACGGGTGACGCCGGCCTGCTTGCCGCAGGCGCAGCTGTTGCAGATGCCCATGCGGCAGCCGTGCTTGGGCCGCAGGCCTTCGGCTTCCAGCGCGGTGAGCAGCGACTGGCCGCGCGGCAGCTGCAGCACGCGGCCGCTGCGCGCCAGGGTCACCGCCACGGTGCCCTGCTCGACATCGGCAGGCGCCGGCGGCGCGCTGAATGCCTCGGCCTGGAAACGCGCCACGCGGTGCTGCAGGCGCGCACGCGCGGCCTGCACGAAGCCGCCGGGGCCGCAGGCCAGCACCTGTGCCTGCTCCAGGCTGCCCAGGGCGTCCAGCGGCAGCGTGTCCACGCGCGGAGCCGGGGCGTCGCCCTCGCCGGTGATGGCCAGGTGCAGGCGGAAGCGCGGATGCGCCGCGGCCAGCGCCTGCAGTTCGTCGCGGAAGCAGACCTGGTCGTGGCGCCGCGCCCAGTACAGCAGGTCGACATCGGCCGGCATGCCGGCATCGGCCAGTTGCCGCAGCAGCGCGCGCATCGGGGTGATGCCGCTGCCGGCGGCCAGCAGCAGCCAGCGGCCGTGCGGCGCGGTCGGCAGCACCATCTCGCCGTAGGCCTGGCCGAGTTCGAACACCTCGCCGATGCGCGCCGCGCCGGCCAGGTACTGGCTGACCCGGCCGCCGTCGACGGTCTTGACCGTGATCGCCAGGCGCCCGCCCGGCAACGGCGTGGGGCTGTAGCTGCGCAGCAGCCGGCGGCCGTCGATCTCCACGCCCAGTTCCACGTGCTGGCCGGCACGCAGGCCGCGCCAGTGGCGGTTGGGCTGCAGCACCAGGGTCACCGCATCGCTGCTGGCGGCCTCACGCTGCACCAGGCGCGCACGTGGGCGCTGCCAGGTCCACAGCGGGTGCAGGCGGGTGGACCAGAAATCGAACACGTCCGGCTTGACCCAGGCGCGCAGGGCGCGGGCGGCAGGGCGGAGCTTGGCGGGACGGCGGGCAGCATTCATGGGGTCCACTATACAGATGAAGATACAGATGTCTATACAGTTGTGCATTCAGCAATGGCGTTATCATCCCCCATTGCCTGGCCCGGTCTGCCCATGACGACGCTCTCCCCTCCCCCGTCCGCGGACACGCCGAACGCCCGCAAGGGCGCGATCTCGCGCGAGGACCTGCTGGCC
Organism: uncultured Xanthomonas sp.; assembly: GCF_964278005.1. Taxonomy (NCBI): domain Bacteria; kingdom Pseudomonadati; phylum Pseudomonadota; class Gammaproteobacteria; order Lysobacterales; family Lysobacteraceae; genus Xanthomonas; species uncultured Xanthomonas sp. The sequence goes on along the minus strand of NZ_CAXYKF010000023.1, from coordinate 286,894 downwards.
GCGGCGCTGAAGCTGATCGGGCCGCACCGCAGCGTGTCCACACTGAGCCTGCGCGAGGTGACCCGCGAGGCCGGCATCGCCCCCAACAGCTTCTACCGCCAGTTCCGCGACATGGACGAGCTGGCGGTGGCGCTGATCGACCTGGCCGGCAGCTCGCTGCGCACCATCATCGGCCAGGCACGGCAGCGTGCCGCCGGCAACCGCCGCAGCATCATCCTCAGTTCCGTTGAGACTTTCATGGAACAGTTGCGCGCCGACGACAAGCTGCTGCACGTCCTGTTACGCGAGGGCACGGTCGGCTCGGACGCGTTCAAGCATGCGGTGGACCGCGAGCTGAACTATTTCGAGGACGAACTGCGGGTGGACCTGATCCGCCTGGCCGCGCTGGAGGGCGCGCCACTGCACGAGCCGGCACTGGTGTCCAAGGCGATCACCCGGCTGGTGTTCGCGATGGGCGCCACCGCGATGGACCTGCCGCCGGAGAAGGATCCTGAACTGATCCGGCAGATCACCGCGATGCTGCGCATGATCATCGTCGGCGCGCGCACGCTCGCCGCCGGCTGAGTTCGCGGCGCAGCGGCGTCGCCACCGCAGACAGCCATTGGCACGGGCGCTTGCCCGCATCGTGACATGCCGCCGACATGGCCTTGGCCCCGGCTTTACCTGCGCCTGCCCACCCTCGTCGGACACTCCCCCAACGAGGCATGCACATGGCCGTTCCGAACTATCCCTCGCCGCCGTTCAAGGCGCAGCAGCAATCCTTTCCCGGCAAGACCCAGGCCATGGATCCGAAACCGGATCATGGCGAAGACAGCTATGTCGGCCACGGCCTGCTGCAGGGCAAGCGCACGCTGATCACCGGCGGCGACAGCGGCATCGGCGCGGCGGTGGCGATCGCCTATGCGCGCGAAGGCGCCGACGTTGCCATCGCCTATCTGCCCGACGAGCAGGACGACGCCGAGCGCATCGGCAAGCTGGTTGAGGATGCCGGTGTGCGCGTGCTGCTGCATCCCTGCGACATCAGCGACCGCGCGCAGGCCGAGACGTTGATCAAGACCGTGACCGACGCCTTCGGCGGCCTCGACGTACTGGTCAACAACGCGGCCTACCAGCGCTATTTCCACAGCTTCGACGAGATCACCCTCGACGAGTGGGAAAAGACCTTCGCCACCAACGTGCATGCGCCGTTCCACCTGGTGCGGCTGGCGCTGCCGCACATGCCCGAGGGCGGCTCGATCATCAACACCGCCTCGGTGAACTCGAAGAAGCCCACGCCCAACATCCTTCCGTACTCTGCGACCAAGGGCGCGCTGGCCAACCTGACCATCGGCCTGGCCGGCCTGCTCGCCGAGAAGAAGATCCGCGTCAACGCGGTGCTGCCGGGCCCGATCTGGACTCCGTTCATTCCCACCGGCATGGATGAGGAATCGGTGCGCACCTTCGGGGAGCAGACGCCGTTCGGCCGTCCTGGCCAGCCAGCGGAACTGGCCTCGGCCTATGTGCTGTTGGCTGCGGACACCTCGAGCTATACCTCGGGCACGTTGCTGACCATCTCGGGTGGCGCGGTGACGCTGTAAGGCCGGGAATCGTAAGTGGGGAATCGGCAATGGGAAAAGCGCTGCGGGCTGGCGGCGCTGTAGGTGCGACTCTGGCCGCGAGAGGCTTTCCCCTGATGTTGTCGCTGTGATTCCTCACGCAAGCACACGCATCGCGCCTGCTGCTGTCTCGTTAGCAGGCCACAGATCCAGCGCACTCCCCTCTTTAGGAGCGGCTTTAGCCGCGACAGGCCTTCATGGGAATACCTGTCGCGGCTGAAGCCGCTCCTAAGAGCGCGAGCGCAAAAGACATGCAGCACCACGCATCACGCGTATCACCACCGTGTACATCTCCTCACACGGCATCTCGCACGGCATTCACTCTGCGCTGCAACTGCTCTAACGGCGGCAATTCTAGGTTGATCGCACAGGGGAAAAACACACGGACGCGCGATGCGATGCAGGTGCGTCGCGCACACCATCTGGAGCGATATCCATGACCCGAAGCAACACCGAACGCTTGTTGAAGTGGCTGCAGGACGCCTACGCCATGGAGCAGGAGGCCAACACCATGCTCACTGCCACCGCCGGCCGCCTGGAGCACTACCCGCAGCTGAAGGCGCGCATCCAGCAGCACGTCGACGAAACCCGCGATCAGTCCGAGCAGGTCAAGCGCTGCATCCAGATCCTCGACGGCTCGGTCCCGACGATCAAGGGCACGGTGGCGAGCGTGATGGCCTCGGTGCACGCCGCCGGCAATTCGATGATGAGCGACGAGGTGGCCAAGAGCCTGGGCGTGAGCTACGCGTTCGAGCATATGGAGATCGCCAGCTACCGTTCCCTGGTGATCGCCGCCAAGGAAGCCGGGCAGACCGAGATCGCCGACATCTGCGCCGCCATCCTCGACCAGGAAATCGCCATGGCCGAGTGGCTGATCGAGCACCAGGAAGCCACGATCCTGGCATTCCTGAAGCGCGAACGCACCGAAGGCGAAACCGCCAAGCACTGAGCGTCGTCGTGCACCGCACGACGCGTGCGCATTCCCCAGCAGCACCCACCATCATCGACCGGAGACTCCCCATGGCCGTCAAGACCATCGACGAACTGTTCATCCACGAGCTGTCGGACATCTACAGCGCCGAGAAGCAGCTCACCAAGGCCCTGCCGCGGCTGGCGCGCGCCTCCACCAACCCGGCGCTGCGCGCGGCGTTCGAAGCGCACCTGGAAGAAACCCAGGGCCAGATCGAACGCATCGACCAGATCGTCGAGAAAGGCAACCTGCGCCTGAAGCGGATCAAGTGCGCCGCCATGGAAGGCCTGGTGGAAGAAGGCAAGGAAGTGATCGAGTCGATCGAAGCCGGCCCGGTGCGCGATGCCGCGTTGATCGGCGGCGCGCAGAAGGTCGAGCATTACGAGATCGCGTCCTACGGCACACTTGCCGCCATGGCCAAGCAGCTGGGCATGGACGATGCGTTGAGCCTGCTGCTGGAAACGCTCAATGAAGAGAAGTCCACCGACGAGAAGCTGACCCTGCTGGCCGAGCAGTGGGGCAACGAAGAAGCGGCACGCAAGCGCAAGGCGGCCTGACCGCCCCGGCCGCGGCCCGCCAGCGCGGGTCGCGGCGTCCCAGACGCCTATCCCCCACGCGCGGCCCTCGGTCGCGCCATTGCGTCGTCACGACGTTCGGGCGGCACTCCAGGAGAACCCATGTTCATGCACAACAAGCGGCTGATGTACACGGTCCGCGTGGCACAACCCGATCCGGCGCTGGCCTCGCTGATGCTGGAACAGTTCGGCGGCCCGCAAGGCGAGCTCGCCGCGGCGATGCGCTACTTCACCCAGGCCATCGGCGAGGTCGATCCCGGCCGCAAGGATCTGCTCTACGACATCGCCACCGAGGAGCTCAGCCACCTGGAAATCATCGGCTCGATCATCGCCATGCTCAACCAGGGGCCGAAGGCGGTGCTGTCCGAAGGCATGGCCGAAGCCGAGGACATGCGCAACCTCACCCGCAACAACAACACCAGCCAGACCCAGCAGATTCTCTACGGCGGCGGCCCGGCGCTGGTCAATTCCAGTGGCGTGCCGTGGAGCGCGGCCTACGTGGACAGCATCGGCGAGCCGACGGCCGACCTGCGCTCCAACATCGCCGCCGAAGCGCGTGCCAAGATCGTGTATGAGCGCCTGATCAACGTCACCGACGATCCGGGCATCGTCGATGCGCTGACCTTCCTGATGACCCGCGAGGTGGCGCACCAGAAATCCTTCGAGAAGGCGCTGTACGCGATCGAGCCGAACTTCCCGCCGGGCAAGCTGCCGGGCGATCCGGCCTTCACCGACCGCTACTACGACATGTCGCAGGGCGACGGCGACATGCAGGGGCCCTGGAACAGCGGCAGCCAGTGGGAGTCCATTGCCAACCGCAATCGCCAGGTGGCGGTGGATGGCGGCAGCGGGATGCCCAGCGTGGGCCTGAGCGAACTGGAACAGAGCGCAGTGCAGGCGCTGGCGGCGCGTACGCTGTCGCAGCCGGACAGCGACCCGACCACCGGTGCCGACCTGGGTGCCGGCCCGGGTGCCGGTTCGACCAAGGGCAGCGTGGCGCGCTAGCGCTTCACTGCAGGTCCACCGCAACGACGCCGACGCCGCGATGCACAAGCACCGCGGCGTTCGCATGTCTGGGCCATTGCCCGTGGTCGACACCGCCCTCGGCGCCGCGATCAATCGCCGGTCTGCCGATGCGGCGCGTGCACCGGCTTGGATTGCGGGGAATCCTTCTGCCGCAGCCAGATGCTCAACACCACCAGCGCGAACACCGCCAGGAACTCGCTCTGCCAGTTCTGCATCGATTCGAACCAGAACTGCGCGCCGCTGGCGTGTTCCCAGAAGGACGGCAGCGGCCGATGCTGCATGGCCTGCTCGGCCACCTCGTGGCGCCAACTGCCCAGTGCATGCAGGACGAAGCTGAGCAGGAACAGCGCACCGAAGGCCAGTGCCAGCGAGCGCTCGTACAGCGCCAGCCAGATGCCGCCGGCGCGCACCGGCCAAGGCGCCGGGCCCGGCGCGACGGCGTCGTCCTCCTGCCCTGGCGACAGCGGCCGCGACTCGGCCGAGCCCCACTGGCGCAGCTTCACCGTCAGCACCACGTACATGCCCATCTGCAGGAACTCGCTCTCCCAGTTCTCGAACAGCGCGCCGATGAAGTGCCCGCTGTGCAGGTACTGCCACATCGGCAGCGCCGCCAGCCCCTGCTGGCGCAGTTCCTCGTTGTAGGCTTGGTGGCCACTCAGCGCCTGAGCGGCCATGAACAGCAGGCTCAGCGCCAGCAACACGATCGACAGGCTGTTGCGTTTCCAGAACATCGACTCGGCTCCTCCTCCACCGCCGCACTGCCGGCACGCCGTCGCTGCGACCATAGGCAGCCACAGGCAAAAAGTGGATGAAGAAGCTGGGGCGATACGCCTCGGATGCCAGGCGATGCCATCACCTGCAGGAGCGGCCACGGCGTGGCAGCAGGCGCCACCACGCCGCACTGGCTCAGAACTCTTCCCACTCCGCGCTGTCCGCCGGCACGCCCTGGATCGGGCGTGGCTTGGCCGCCACTTGCCGCACCGGGACCGTCGGCTTGGGCTTGGTGGCGACGGCGACAGCCCGCACTGCCGACCTGGCCGGCTGCGGCCTGGCCGCGGGGGCCGGTGCCACGCTGATGGCGGCACCGCCGGCGAGGCGGAACACCGCCACCGCGCGTGCCAGTTCCGCCGCCTGGTCTTCCATGCTCTTGGCCGCCGCGCTGGCTTCTTCCACCAATGCCGCGTTCTGCTGGGTGCCCTCGTCCAGCTGCATCACCGTCTTGCTGACCTGGTCGATGCCCGCGCTCTGCTCGGCGCTGGCCGCGGAGATCTCGGCCATGATGTCGGTGACCCGCTTCACCGAGGCGACCACCTCGGTCATGGTGGTGCCGGCGCGGTTGACCAGGGTCGAGCCCTGCTCCACTTCCTGCACCGAGTCGGAGATCAGGGCCTTGATCTCCTTGGCCGCCGCCGCCGAGCGCTGCGCCAGCGTGCGCACTTCCGAGGCCACCACGGCGAAGCCGCGGCCCTGTTCGCCGGCGCGCGCCGCTTCCACCGCCGCATTGAGCGCGAGGATGTTGGTCTGGAAGGCGATGCCGTCGATCACGCCGATGATGTCGGCGATGCGCGCGGACGCGGCGCTGATCGAGGCCATGGTCGCCACCACTTCCTCCACGGCGCGGCCGCCGTGCTCGGCCACCTCGCCGGTGCTGAGCACCAGCTGGTTGGCCTGGCGCGCGCTGTCGGCGTTCTGCTTCACGGTGGACGTCAGCTCCTCCATCGAGGCGGCGGTTTCTTCCAGGCTGGCCGCCTGCTGCTCGGTGCGCACCGACAGGTCGCTGTTGCCGCTGGCGATCTCGCTGGCGGCGGTGTTGATCGAGCCGACCGCGCGCTGGATGCCCTGCACGATGCCGGTCAGTTGCTCGGCGGTGCGGTTGGCGGCGTCGGCGAGGGTGCCGAACGCGCCTTCGTAGCGCGCGTCCACGCGCTGCGACAGGTCGCCATCAGCGATCGCCCCCATGATCCGGCCGACGTCGGCCAGGCCGCTGTCGGCCTGACGCATCAGCCGGTTGAGCGCTTCCACCATTTCCTTGAACGCGAACGCGTAGCGCGCCTCGTCGCCACGCGCAGTGAAGTCGCCGCGGGCGGCCGCGTCGGCCAGCCGCGCGATGTCGCCGTTGACCGCCGACAGGTTGGCCTTGACCACGTCCAGCGCCTCGTGCAGCGCGGCGCGCTGTCCCGGCAGCCGACGCATGTCGCGGCGCAGGTCGCCGCGGCCGTACTCGTCCATGATCGCCATCGCCTCGACGATCGCGTCCAGGTGCTCGAACAGCGCCGTGTTCATGCCGTGCGCGAGCGTGCCGTAGTCGCCGGGGAAGTCCTCCGGCATGCGGTGGCTGATGTCCTCGCCCTGCTGCAGCCGCACCAGGGTCTGCATCTCGCCGTTGAAGCGCTGCAGCTGGGTCTGCATCTGCTGCATGCTGGTCATCAACTGCCCGGTCTCGTCGCGCGACTCGACCTTGATCGGATTGTCGAAGCGGCCCGAGGCGATCGCTTCGGCGGTCCGCGTGGCGCCGCGCAGCGGCGCGACGATGGCGCCGGCGATCAGCCAGCACAGGCCCACCACCAGCGCCACCAGGCCACCACCGATCACGGTGAGGATCCTGGTGAAGCCCATCGCCTGGGCCTGGATGTCCTCGGCATACACGCCCATCGCCAGCACCCAGTTCCACTGCGGGTACAGCGCGGCGTAGCTGATCTTCGGCAGCTGCACCGACTTGCCGGGCTTGGGCGCGGTGTAGTAGCTGAAACCGTCGCCGCTGCGCACCGCCGTCTGGATGTCGCGGTACACGTACTCGCCGGCATCGCTCCTGTAGCCGCTCATGTCGGTGCCGACCGCGCGCTTGGGATGCATGACGATGCGCATCTGCGGGTCGACGATGAAGAAGTAGTCCACGCCGCCGTTGGTCTTCATGTCGGCCAGCGCGCCCTTGGCCGCTGCCTGCGCCTGCGCCTCGGTCATCTCGCCGCGCTTGGCCAGATCGGCGTAGTGCTGCATCACGCTCAGGCCCATGTCGACCTGGGTCTTGACGCTTTGCTTGCGCGCATCGATCAGGTTGAGATATTGCAGGCGCGCCGCGGCAACGGCGAGCAGGATCACGCCGAGCGCGATCAGCGTGCACAGCACGATGAACTTGCGCGCCATGGGCAGATTGGCGATATGGCGGCGCAGAAATTGGATGGGATTCATGGCGTAGAAAGCAGAGAACGGAATTTTGTATCGGCCAGCGCGCGCTCGAACTTGAACTGCGAAGTGCTTCGCCAGAGCAACGCGCACCACAGTTTCACGCTGCAGCCGGCTTCCGTCAGGCCAGTGCGGTATCCATCGGCGCGCTCGCGGACGGCACGCCGGCGGCGTGCGGCTCCCACACCAGGCGATGGAAATCGAAGCCCTGCTGCAAGCGCGGCTTGACCACGTTGAAGTACGGCGAGACGTCGAAATCGCGCGGCAGCGTCAGGCTGTGATGGCGCGGATGCAGGATCTCCGCGTCTTCTCCGGCATCGCTTCCCGTCGGCGGCGCCTGATCGATTTCCGGCAGGATGGGATAGCGAATCGCGCCGAACGCCTGCGCCAGCAACGTCGAGCAGATCGCCCGCGTCGGCTCGCCGCTGCCCAGCTCCAGGAAGCGCCGCTTCACCGACGACGGCAGCGGCGGCGTGCGGATCAGGTAGCGCGCCAGGTCGAAGATGTTCTTCAGGTCGTAGCTGTTGCCGACCCGCGAGACCATGTACTCCACCACGGTCTCGATCTCCTGCGCGCTCAACCCGACCGGACGGCAGATGCGCGTGTGCAGGCCGGCGAACTCGCTCAATCCCACCAGGCGCACGCCGACGTTGATGTCGACATCGCAGAACAGCGGCGCTTCCTCGCCGGGAAGCGCGGCCACGTGGTCGCCGATGTACAGCGCCGCGTGCGACCAGGTGGACTGGCTCAGGTACTTGATGGCGGTGGAGAAGCGGCTGTTGCCCTCGACCAGCAACACGTCGCCCTTGCGCAGCGTGGCACGCAACAGCTGCGGCGGGCTGGTCGGCAGTTGCGAGCCATGGCGGCGCGGCTTGGACAGGAACTTGGCCAGGTGGCGGCCCAGCAAACGTGGCAAGGACAGCATGCGCGTTCCCCCGAGGGACGGCCGCTTCGGCGAAACGGCTCCGCTATCCGCAATGGCGGCCATGCGCTGGATTTCTTGAATGGCGTGCCGGCGCCAGCGACCGGCTCACGGTTGCCGCAGGATCGACAGCTCCACGAACTGCGCGCTGCTGGAACGCAGGTAGACCGCATAGCGGCCACGGCCCGGCACTTGCACCAGAAAGCGGTCTCCCGGCACCGGCTGGAGCTTGTCGACCGCGGCCGCACCCAGCGGCGCGATCCGCAGCCGCACCTTGGCATCGTCCTGCGCTGGCGTGAGATTGGCGATGGTCAGCGCGCCATCGAAGAGGGTGCGGCTCTCGCCCGGCAACAGACTCAGCATCAGCGACATCGCCGCGGCCTTGGCGTCGCAGGCACCGGCCTGCGCCTCGGCCAGCTGCCGCTGCAGCGGCTTGACCTCCACGTACTGCACGAAGCCGTAGGTCGCGCCGATCACCACCAGCACCGCCGAGACCTCGGCGGCGGTGCGCTTGAACGAGAGTGCTTGCCACCATGTCTGCGCCGGCGGGGGCGGCGTCTGTCGGGTCGTTCGAGCCATGCATCACGGTATCGATGCCGCCATGCCGCTGTCTGCCAGCACGGCTGACATCGCCGCGCACGGCCGCGTTCGTCTACCTGGCGATACAGACGCGACGCCACGTGCCTCGCGATAAGCGCCGCCCCAAGCACGGACATCGCGCGATGGCGCGGCATGGCCTCGCGCCCATGCAACTCCCAGCAGGCGATGACGCGTCTTTCGGAGGTTTCGAAACCACGGATCGTCGACGCGCAGGGAGAACCGCCCACGCATGTTGCGCCGCAACTTGACGCATCGAGCGCCCGGGCGGAGTCTTGGCATGAAATTTCGAAATTATTTTCGCAATCCGAAATTCACTTGTCAAGCGACATCACCGGGCGGGTCGAGCAAGCTGGCGATTCCCCCGGGTCCTCCAGGAACTGCAGATGATCAAGACGACTTCCCAGCGCGCGGCCGGCGCCGCGCCCGACGACGGCGACGAGGCCGGGGACAAGAAGCTGCGCAGCACCGTGCAGTCACTGGCCAAGGGCTTTCGCGTGCTCGAGGCGTTCTCGTCCGAGCACGAGGAACTGTCGCTGAGCCAGATCGCGGCCCTGGCCCGGCTCGATCCCGGCACCACCTTCCGCATGCTCAACACCCTGGTCGAGCTGGGCTACGTGCACCGCGTGCCGGAGAGCCGCCGCTTCCGCCTGACCCTGAAGGTGCTCGACCTCGGCTTCCACGCCATCGCCCGCCGCGATCTGCGCAGCGTGGTGCGGCCGCTGCTGCGCACGCTGGTCAGCGACGTCAACGAAGCGGCCAGCTTCGCGGTGCTGCAAGGCCCCGACGTGCTCTACATCGAGCGCGTGCGCGCCGGCATCACCCGCCTGGGCGTGGACATCCGCATCGGCACCACCGTGCCCAGCACCCGTACGGCGATCGGCCTGGCGATGCTGGCGCACCTGGCGCCGGCGGAAGTGACGCGGGTGACCGGGGTCGACGTGCAGGGTGCGCAGACGCCGGAGATCGCCACGATCCGGCGCACCTTCGACAGCATCCGCCGCGACCGCTACGTGATCCTGGAGTCGATGCTGACGGAGGGCCTGCGCGTGCTGGCGGTCCCGGTGCTGGATGCGGACGACTATCCGCTCGGCGCGATCAGTGTCGCCGCGCCGTCGGTGCGCACCAGCCACGCCGAACTGCTGGAGACCGCCCTGCAGCCGACGTTGCTGGCCGCCAAGGACATCGCCTTCGCGATCCAGGCCAGCGGGAGTGTTGCCGTGACCGCCCCCAGCACCTGATCCGCCCGGGCCACCGCCGGGCCCTCCCTGTCGGTCTCGCTGCGTGGACGCTTCGGCGCCCGCGTCGGGGTCCCCTTGTCCTGCGAAAGGCAGCCACGATGCTCATGCCCACCACAGCCCCTGCCCCCACCGCCAACGCCACCGCCCGCACCCCGTCCATCGCCGAGGCGCAGGCGGAGATCGGCGCACGCCTCGAACGCCTGCCGATCACCCGCAACGTGTGGTGGGCGCGCAACATCGTCGGCGCCGCCACGTTCTTCGACGGCTACACGGTGATCGCCATCGCCTACGCGATGCCGGTGCTGACCAAGGAATGGCAGCTGTCGCCGGCGCAGATCGGCACGATCCTGTCGGCCGGCTACCTGGGCCAACTGCTGGGCTCGGTGCTCTTCGGCTGGCTGGCCGAGCGCATCGGCCGCCTGCACGTGCTGCTGTTCACCATCCTGCTGTTCGTGTCGATGGACGTGGCCTGCCTGTTCGCCGGCAGCGCCGCGGCGATGATCGCGTTCCGCTTCGTCCAGGGTATCGGCACCGGCGGCGAGGTGCCGGTGGCCAGCGCCTACATCAACGAACTGATCGGTTCGAAGAAGCGCGGGCGCTTCTTCCTGCTGTACGAGGTGATGTTCCTGCTCGGCCTGGTCGCCGCCGGCGGCATCGGCTACTTCCTGGTGCCGGCCTACGGCTGGAAGGCGATGTTCATGGTCGGGCTGATCCCGGCGGCGATCATGATTCCGCTGCGCTTCTTCATGTTCGAATCGCCGCGCTGGCTGGCCTCCAAGGGCCGCTACGCCAAGGCCGACGCCATCGTCGCCGAACTGGAGCGCAGCGCCGAGCGCCGCCATGGCCCGTTGCCGGCGCCGGTGTTCGACCGCAGCGCGCTGCCCAAGGCGCAGCGCTCGGACTGGCGCGAGCTGTTCGGCAGCGTCTATCGCAAGCGCACCCTGGTGATCTGGAGCCTGTGGTTCTGCTCCTACCTGGTGGCCAACGGCATCATCACCTGGCTGCCGACGCTGTACCGCACGCACTTCGGGCTGTCGCTGCAGCAGAGCATCGCCTATGGCTTCTTCACCTCGCTGGCCGGTGTCGCCGCCGCGGTGGTGTGCGCGCTGTCGATCGACAAGGTCGGACGCAAGCGCTGGTATGGGCTGGCGTTCGTGGCCGGCGGCGTGCCGCTGCTGGCGCTGGCGGCGCTCGGCGGCACCTCGGCGCCGCAGGTGCTGGTGTTCGCGGCGCTCGGCTACGCCGCGGTGCAGACCATCACCTTCTCGCTGTACCTGTATTCGGCCGAGCTCTACCCCACCCGCATCCGCGCCATCGGCACCGGACTGGGCAGCGCCTGGCTGCGCCTGGGCTCGGCCTGCGGGCCGCTGCTGGTCGGCGCGGTCATCGCCGGACTCGGCATCCGCTACGTGTTCGCCGCCTTCGCCGCCGTGCTGCTGGCCGGCGCCGTCGTGACCTGGCGCTTCGCCCTGGAAACCAAGGGCAAATCGCTGGAGCAGCTGTCGCCCTGAGCGTATCGCCGGCACTGCCGCCGGCGCATCGCACAACACCTCCGCACCACCCCCGTCGGACCCCGCGTTCGATTCCATCCCCCGTTGATCCAAAGAAGAGGAAATGAGCATGAGCACCATCGACCTGAAAGGCCTGGTCCCCGCCCCGGTCACCCCGTTCACCCGCGACGGCGCCGTCGACTATCCCGCGATCAAGCGCATCGGCGCCTGGCTCGGCGGCATCGACGGGGTCAAGGGCCTGACCGTGCTCGGCCACGCCGGCGAAGGCACGTTCCTGGAGCGCGACGAACAGGCCAAGGTGATCACCGCCTTCCGCGACGCCGTCGACGGCCGCATCCCGATCATCGCCGGCATCACCCTGGAAGGCACCCGCGTCGCCGCCGACGAAGCCAAGCGCGCGGTCGCCGCCGGCGCCTCCGCCGGCCTGATCTATCCGTCGCACGGCTGGCTGCGCTTCGGCTACCAGAAGGGCGCGCCGCAGGACCGCTACAAGGCCATCCACGAGGCCAGCGGGCTGCCGATGATCCTGTTCCAGTACCCGGACGCGACCAAGGCCACCTACGACCTGGAGACGTTGCTGGAGATCGCCGCGCTGCCGGGCGTGGTCGCGATGAAGAACGGCGTGCGCAACATGAAGCGCTGGGACACCGAGATCCCGGTGTTCCGCAAGGAGCGCCCGCACGTGCCGGTGCTGACCTGCCACGACGAGTATCTGCTGCACACCATGTTCGACGTGGATGGCGCGCTGGTGGGCTACGGCTGCATCGCCCCGGAGCCGCTGCTGGAGATGATCGCCGCGGGCAAGGCCAAGGACTACGCCAAGGCGCGCGCACTGCACGACCGTCTGCTGCCGGTGACCAAGAGCGTCTATCACCGCGGCTCGCACATGGAAGGCTCGGTGGCGCTGAAGTGGGCGCTGGTCGCGCGCGGCCTGCTCGACCACGCCACGGTGCGTTCGCCGCTGCTGCCGCTGGCCGAGGGCGCCGACAAGGAGATCGCTGCGGCGATGGCCGCCGCCGGCCTCGGCAAGGTGGGCTGACCCGCACGGGTTGCCTCCAGCTCGATGGGCCGCGCAGTTGCGCGGCCCATCCGCTGCGGCGATGGCGTGCGCCTCGGCGCCGCGCAACGCGTTCCGGTCTGCCCTCGCGTTTCTTTGCCGGTCCCCCACAGGTCTGCACACAGGCGTGCCCGTCGCCGACGGACGCGACGCCGTGCTGCGGCTCCACGACCGGAAGGTGTCTTCCCTTCGCGCACTGCCGCGTCGCCGCGCACCCACCGCGCACGTCCGGCGAGTGCTTCGTCTCGTCCGTGGAGCGTCCCATGTCCCGTTCTCTTTCCTGCGTCTCGTTGCTGGCGGCTGCGGCCGCCCTGCCGGCCTCCGCCATTGCCGCCGACACCACGCAATGGCTCGACGACCACGGCATCGCGCCGCGCCTGGTCTGGTCCAACGACTATGCGCGCAACGTCGACGGCGGCCTGTCGCGCGGCGACCGCAACGCCGGCGGCGTGGTCGCCGGCGCGGACCTGGATCTGCAACGCCTGTTCGGCATTCCCGGCGCCACGCTGCACGCCACCGGCGCCTGGTACTACGGCGACAGCCTCTCGCAGCGGCAGATCGGCAACGGCGTCAAGGTGCAGGGCTATTGGTACCCGCAGCAGCAGACGCAACTGGCGCAGCTGACCTGGGAACAGAGCTTCGCCGACGGGCGCTGGCAACTGGTCGCCGGGCGCATGAACACCACCTGGCAATTCGCGCGCAGCCGCTACGGCTGCCGCTTCGTCAGCGCCTCGGACTGCCCGTTCCAGCTGAGCCAGGCCGATGGCGGCTTCGTCGGTTTTCCCTACGTGAACTGGGGCGCGAAGCTGCGCTACAAGCCCGACGCCACCTATGTCTCGGTGGGCGCATTCGAACTGAACCCGCAGCGCAAGAACAACCACGGCCTGGACTGGAGCACCGCCGACAGCACCGGCGTGCTGGGCACGCTCGAGGTCGGCTACGAACCCGATCCCGCACGGGGCAAGGGCGCACCGCGCTACCTCGCCGGCCTCTGGTACAACTCGGCCGACTACAGCGACCTGCGCTACAACCAGGCCGGCGGCTTGCGCGGGCTGGTCGGCGGCCCCGCGCGCCTGTACGACGGCGGGCGCTGGGGCGCCTACGCGCTCGGCGAACGCGCGCTGTACCGGCCGCAGGGCATGGCAAGCAAGCGCATGCTGGTCGCCTTCGGCAACGTCGCCGCACCGTTCGACAAGCACCAGGTCTACGACCTGCAGGTCACCGCCGGCCTGTACTACAGCGGCCCGTTCGCGGCGCGGCCCGGCGACGGCATGGGCGCGATCGCGCACTACTACCGCTTCAGTGCGGACCAGCAGGGCTACATGAACGACCTGCTGCGCAGGCGCGGCGCGGCCGCGGACATCGCGCGCAACGAACTCATGTTCGAACTCAACTACAGCTACCGCATCGCGCAGACGCCGCTGTTCCTGGTGCCGAACGTGCAGTACATCGTCCATCCCGACATCCTGGGCAATCCCGCGGCGCGCCGTGCGCCCGACGATGCGCTGGTGATCGGCTTGCGGGTGATGCTCAACATGGGTGGGCTGGGCACGCCGAAGTGAGGCCGCACTTGGCACCGGCCGGGGACCGATATCGCGGCAGCCGAGGCAGGCGCGCACGCACGCTTGCGCCGCTGGCGGTTAACCTTCCCTCCCCTTGCGTCATCCGGATCGCGCCTCAATGGCCAACCCCTACTACCGTGGCCCCGTCAGCGACCATTTCGATGGCGTGCGCTTCTTCAACCCCGGCCAGCCCACGATCGACAATGCGCTGAGCAAGGTCCTGCGCTGGAAGGCCGCCATGGGCGCGGTGCGCTGGCCTGCGCAGGTCCCGGTGACGCCGGCCATGCCTGCACCGCGGCACGACGGCCTGCGCATCACCATGGTCGGCCACGCCACGCTGTTGATCCAGGCCGCCGGCCTCAACCTGCTCACCGACCCGGTGTGGTCGCAGCGCGCCAGCCCTTCGCAGATCGCAGGGCCCAAGCGGGTAACGGCACCGGGCATCCGCTTCGCGGACCTGCCGCCCATCGATGCGGTGCTGCTGAGCCACAACCACTACGACCACTTCGACCTGGCGACCTTGCGCACGCTGCACGACGCGCACCAGCCGCTGTTCGTGATGCCGCTGGGCAACGACGTCCTGCTGCGCAAGCGCGTGCCCGATGCGCGCATCGCCACCGGCGACTGGCACGACCGGCTGCCGATCGGCGACACCGCGACGGCGACGCTGACCCGCGCCAACCATTGGTCCAGCCGCGGCATCGCCGACCGCAGGATGGCGCTGTGGTCCGGCTTCTTCGTCGAGACCGCGCGGGGATCGGTGTGGTTCGCGGGAGACACCGGCTACGGCGATGGCGCCATCTTCCGCGAGATCCGCGACCGGCACGGCGCGCCCGACGTGGCGTTGATCCCGATCGGCGCCTACGCGCCGCGCTGGTTCATGGCGCCACAGCACATCGACCCCACCGAAGCGGTGCGGATCTTCCGCGACACCGGCGCGCGGCGCGCGCTCGGCATCCACTGGGGCACCTTCCAGCTCACCGACGAAGGGCGTGATGAGCCGCGCGAAGCGCTGGCCGCCGCACTGCACCTGGCCGGCATCGCCGCAACGGACTTCGTCGCCGCCGAGCCGGGGCAGGCGTTCGACTTCGCCGATTTGGCGCCTTGACGTGCGCAGAAGTGAAGCCTGCGGGCGACAATGGACGCTGCTTCTTAAGGCCGGTTGCCTGAGTTTCCCCCGCAGGAGCGTTCCGTCGTCACGACGCGGCGAACCGCCGCGGTCGCGCAATTCGCCCTCGCAACGCAAAGAGCGCAGGTGCAGACGGCTACACTCGCGCTCCCGCCAACCAGGACACCGTCATGCGCGACCTCAGCCCGCTGCCTTCCATCGCCCTCGGCCGCTACCGCCACTTCAAGGGCGGCGAGTACGAGGTGCTGGGCGTGGTCCGCAGCAGCGAGACGCTGGAACCGCTGGTGCTGTACCGGCCGCTGTACGGCGAAGGCACGCTGTGGGTGCGGCCGTATCCGATGTTCATCGAGCAGGTGGAGATCGATGGCGTACGCCGCCCGCGCTTCGCGCCGATCGACGCGGACGCCTGAGCACGGCGCAGGCGACCGCGCCGCGCCCGACGCGCTAGCGCTTGGCCGCGCTGTCCACGTCGCTCTTGGTCGCGGCGTGATCCTGTGCCGGGCGGTTGCGGTTCTTCTTGGCGCGCGTGACCAGATACAGCATCGCGGCGATGAGCAGGACGAACAGTCCGGCGACCCAGGGCATCAGCGTGGTGTCCATTCGACACTCCAATTCGGTTGCACAGCGGTCACCAGACCACACCCGCAGTGAAGGCCTTGGCTAGTGCGACGGTGCGTCGGCGTCATGCCGGTGCATCGCATGCGCACGATGGGCGGTTCCGTCGCGCAGTCCTGAGCCGCCGCGACGGCGCCCTTTACGACGGCCTTCGCGACAGGCACCAGCATCTATTGGGTTTGCGACCAGGCGCATTCCACACGCCGCCGCGATCGCGCTGTCGATGCCTGAGAGGCCCTGGCCGAGGCGTTCGCAGGACGGGCAAGCCACTCGAATCTCAGGCCTTCGGAGCGCACCGGCCGCCGCGCTGCCCAAGCTGCCCAGCGCACACCGAATCGACCGGGACACATTGACATACGCACTGTACGCAAATAACGTACGCCACGTATGTGAATGAAGGCCCGCCCATGCACCAGCGCCGCAGCCGCCGCGAGATGATCGAGACCACCCGCGCCAGCCTGCTGGCTGCGGCGCGGCAGGCGTTCGCCACGCACGGCTTCGCGCACACCTCGATGGACGTGTTGACCGCCGAGGCCGGTCTTACCCGTGGCGCGCTGTATCACCACTTCGGCAGCAAGGACGGCCTGCTGATCGCGGTCATCGAGCAGATCGAGGCCGAGGTGGGCCTGCGCCTGCAGGCGGTGTCCGACGCCGCGCCCACGCCGTGGGACGGTTTCCGCCGCCGCTGCCGCACCTACCTGGAACTGGCGCTGGAACCGGAGATCCGCCGGATCATCCTGCAGGACGCGCGCGCCGTGTTCGGCGACGTGCCGCCGGCGGCGCAGTCGGTGGGCATCGCCGCGCTGCAGGCGGCGCTGGCAGCCCTGATCGCCGCCGGCACGGTGGCGCCGCTGCATGCCGGGGTGATGGCACGCATGCTCTACGGCGCGATCACCGAGGCGGCGTTCTGGATCGCCGAGCCGGACGCCGACCTGCACGCACGGCTGGCCGACGCACTGGACGCCCTGGACCGGCTGCTCGACAGCCTGCGCACGCCCTGATTCCGCAGCACTCCCCGCCTCGCCACTCGACCAGGATCACGCACATGCACTGGCGCAATACCGCACAGCGCTTCGGCGCCCTCGCCAAGCTGTTCCACTGGACCACCGCCGCCGCCTTCATCGGCGCCTATGCGGTGGTGTACTACGTCATCTGGTTCATGGACGACACCTCCGACGCCTCGCTGCCGGTGCTCAACCTGCACTGGGTGCTGGGCCTGCTGGTCGGGTTCCTGGTGCTGCCGCGGCTGTTGTGGCGCTGGCTGGACGTGCAACCGGACGATCCGCCGGGCTCGGCGCTGGAACACCGGCTCGCGCATCTGGCGCATTGGGGCCTGTACGCGCTGCTGATCGTGATGCCGCTGACCGGCTACATCGGCACCGGCGCGCCGACCGACTTCGGCCTGTTCCGCATTCCCGGCTTCAACGAGACCGCGCTGTTCGCCTGGATCAGCCGCACCTGGCATCTGAGCTGGGAGGCGTTCGAAGCGCCGATCGACGTGGTGCACCACTTCATCGGCAAATGGATCGCATGGGTCGTCGTACTGCTGCACGTGGCCGCCGCGCTGTTCCATCACTGGGTCCGGCGCGACGAGGTGCTGACCCGCATGCTGCCGGGGCGTATGCCATCTCCATGATTGCAGAGCAACATGGCGAACTGCACGCCGCGCTGCGAGATCGTCCTTGACGTGGTTGTGGCGGTGTTGAATGACCGCAACTTGGCTCGTTCACAAGACAGTCTATCGATAGCGAACCGTGCGCGACAGCATCCCATGCCAACTATGCACTCCCAGCAGGAGCGCAGGCCTTCCCTGGGAGGCAGCAAAGCGTTGCCATGCTCACTCCGCATGCGGTAGAACAGGCAAGACACGTCGCTGCCGCCGCATGGCAACCGGCGACGAGGGTTCGTCAATCTGACTCAAGCATATTGCGTTGCAGGACGCCAAACGCCAATGGGAAGAATCTTAGACCTCGTTCTTTTCGCGGGAGCCCTTCTCTTCCTCGAGCAAGCCCAGGCATCCCAGCATTTCTGGGTCCAACCCGATGGCAAAGGCCTGAAAGACGTCGTCGTTGCCAACGACGAAGGAGGAGGCGCCGATGGCTTCTACACTTACAGCTTCGGGAAAGCCATGCAGCGTCACGCAAGCTGGAATGTCGGCGATTTTTCGCATCTGAACACGCCCACCCCCTGGTCAGATTTTCAGGCGTCGATCGATCCAAATGGATACGGCTCGACATCGGTGCAAAAGCAGGGAGCCCAGGCGACCATTCACTTGCATTCCTACAGTCTGCCCAATCCATCCCCGATGGGGTGGTATTACGTAGGCTGGAACCACCAAGTAAACCGACGCCCCTGGGATTCCAACCAATTCGGTTCCGATCCGAAAATGTGTCTGGAGCACTCGGAGACCGTCATCGACAGCTATAGCGAAGGAGCCGTCTTCTACAACGGTGTCGTCTTGTGGCTCACGGACAAGAATGGGAGGCCCTTCAGCTACAGCATCAAGACCTGGGATAGCCGCTGGCCCGACATCGGAATCAGCGAAGGTGCCTACTATGACGCTGGGCTCTCCAGCTATTACGTGGGAAGCGCTTATACCGAAGGCAGAAAATATCTTTCGCTAATGCCATTCAGCCATGCCGTGACCGGTGCCAAGGGCGAGAATCTGAGATGGTATGGCATGTGCATCTCGAAAGAGCAACTCGCCCTCGCGATCGCGGACATGAACGCAAAAAACAGCGATTCACAAACGCAGCTGGATGCCGATACCACTGGCTACCAGGTCACGGCAGTGCAACTGTCTTCCGAGATCGCGAATCTCAGCACCCCCAAAGCCCAGGGCGGCGCCGGCTGGTATACGAGCCGGTTCGCCGGGATCTATCTTTACACCGACTATTGAGGGCGAGCCACGCGTCGACAAACCTCCGTGTGCCACCAACGAGCGACAACAACAGCTAGCACACGCCCCTGGTAACTCACATAGCGTGCCGGCTCGGCGATGTTCGCGACTGGGAAGTACCGCTGGCCTCCAACGAGACCAGCGGCCAGCGCACTTCGAATCGTGTCCCGCTGCAGGCCGGCAGGCACAGCGCATCGCCGCCATGCGCCACGGCAATGGCCTTGACCACCGCCAGGCCCAGGCCGCTGCCGCCGCTCTTGCGCGAACGCGACGGATCGCCGCGGCGGAACGCATCGAACACCCGCGCGGCGATCTCGGGCGCGATGCCGGGGCCGGTGTCTTCCACGAACAGCACGCATTGGCCCGCGTCCGCCTGCACGCCCACCCGCAGCGGGCCCGGCTCGGCATAGTGCTGCGCGTTTTCGAGCAAGGCCATCAGCGCCTGGCGGATGCGCACCGCATCGCACAGCACCGGCGTGCGCAGCGCCAGCACGGGTTCCAGCACCAGCCCGCGCGCGTCCAGGCTGGCGCCGAAGGCATGCAGCACGGCCTCCACTTCCCGCGCCAGGTCGGCCGGCGCCGTCTGCAACTCCAGGTGCCCGCTGTCGGTGAGGCTGAGCACGCGCAGGTCCTCGATCAGCCGGTTCAGGCCTTCCACCTGCCGCAGCAGGCTCTCGAACGCCGCCACGTCCGGCGCGAACACGCCCTCGGCCAGGCCCTGCAGGCGCCCGCGCAGGATCGTCACCGGCGTGCGCAGTTCGTGGGCGACGGCGGCATTCCAGAATGCGCGCTCGCGGGTCATCGCCTGCAGGCGGTCGGCCATGGCGTTGAAGTCGCGCACCAGTTGCGCGGTCTCGCCCAGCGCATGCGCATCCATGCTCGCGCGTGCGTGCAAGTTGCCCTGGGCGACTTCGCGCAGGCTGTGCGCCACCGAGTTCAGCGGGGTGAGGATGCGCCGCGACAGCCGCACCGCCACCGCCACCGCGATCGCCACGGCCAGTGCGGCGGTGGCGCCGATCCACATCATCTCCACCCGCGACGGCACCCAGGTGTCGGAGATGCTGTTGGGCTGGTAGGCCGCCGCCAGCGCGTAGAACACGTAGGAGCCGACCACCGACAGCAGGATGATCCACAGCGCCAGCGCGCCCAGCGACAGGATGACCTGGCGGCGCAGCCCGGGGGCGCGACTCATGCGCCGGATCCGAACCGGTAGCCGACGCCGCGCACGCTGGCCGGCGTGCCCTGCACGCCCAGCGCCTCCAGCTTCTTGCGCAGTTTGCTGATGTGGCTGTCGATGGTGCGCTCCTGGGTGTCGCCTTCCGGCAGGCAGGCGTCGAGCAGTTCGGCGCGGCTGAACACCCGCTTCGGCGCGCGCATCAGCCGCACCAGCAGCTTGAACTCGGTGAGCGTGAGGTCCAGCGTGTGCCGCTGCTCGCCCACGCGCACGCTGGCCTCGTGCTGGTCCAGATCGACATGGAAGGCGCCCACGCGCAGGCTGCGCGCCTCCTCGGCGCCGTTGCCGCGGATGCGCCGCAGCACCGCCTGCACCCGCGCCACCACCTCGGCCGGGTTGAACGGCTTGACCACGTAGTCGTCGGCGCCCAGGCGCAGGCCCATCAGCTTGTCGATGTCCTGGTCCAGCGCGGTGAGCATGATCACCGGGGTCTCGCCGCGGTGGCGCAGTTCGGACAGCACCTTCCAGCCGTCCGCCGCCGGCAGTTGCACGTCCAGCAGGATCAGATCCGGATCCAGCGCCAGGTGCAGTTCCAGCGCGGCGCGGCCATCGGCGGCGTGGGCGCTGCGCAGCCCGCTGCGCGCCAGGTAGGCGCTGAGGATCTCGGCGATCTCGCTCTCGTCTTCGGCGATCAGGACCAGCGGCGCGGACGCGGGCACGGCGGCACCCGGAGAGGAAACGGACATGGAGGCAGCGAAGGCGCATCGGCCCGGACGGGCGGATCTCCATCATATCTCCACATCGCATCGAACGCCGCGCAACCCGCGGCCGCGACCATGCGCGGCTTTGGCGTCCGCCGCATCCGCGGCGGCAGCGACGAGGCACGAGGCATGGGCATGCGGCAACAGGTACGGACTCTGGGACTCGGCGGCGCGCTGGCGTTGGCCCTGGCGGGCTGCGGCGGCGGCGCGCAGCCGCAAGCGGTTGCCGCGCCGGTACAGGTCACCGCGGTGACCCTGCACCCTGCGCCGATGACGGTGAGCGTGGACCTGCCCGGCCGCGTGGCCGCGCTGCGCAGCGCACAGATCCGCCCACAGGTCGGCGGCATCGTGCAGCGTCGCTTCTTCGAGCAGGGCGCCGATGTGCGGCGCGGCGATGCGCTGTTCCAGATCAACCCGGCACCGTTCAAGGCCGACATGGACACCGCCGCAGCCGCACTGCACCGTGCCGAGGCCGCGCAGGTACTGGCCGACGTGCAGCATGCCCGGCTACAGCGGCTGGTCGAATCCGGCATGGTCAGCCGGCAGATGTACGACGACGCCGCCTCGCAGCGCAGCCAGGCCGCCGCGGCGGTCGCCGAGGCCAAGGCGACGCTGTCGCGGCGGCGCCTGGACCTGGCCTTCGCCACCGTCGACGCACCGATCGACGGCCGCATCGACCAGGCACTGCTCACCGAGGGTGCGCTGGTCTCGCCCAGCGACAGCGCGCCGATGGCGGTGATCCAGCAGATCGACCAGGTCTACGTCGACGTGCGCCAGTCCGCCAGCGACCTGGACCCGCTGGATCCGGCCGCGCGCGCGCAGGCCACCGGCGACGACGGCCTGCCGGCGCAGATCCTCGACCGCAGCGGCACGCCCTCGGGACTGAGCGGGCGCGTGCTGTTCTCCGGCATCACCGTCGATGCCGGCACCGGCGATGTGCTGCTGCGCATCCTCGTCGACAACCCGCAACGGCGCCTGTTGCCAGGCATGTACGTGCGGGCGCGGGTGCCGCGCGCCCACTACGCGCAGGCGCTGCGCGTGCCGCAGCAGGCGATCACCCATGTCGGCAAGCGCGCGCAGGTGTGGGTGCTGGACGCCAATGCGCAGGCGCACAGCGCGACGGTGCAGCTGGGCGAACTGGTGCAGGGGCACTACCGTGTCGTCGCCGGCCTGCAACCCGGGCAGCAGGTGGTGGTCGAAGGCATCGACCGGCTCAGCACCGGCGCCCGGGTGAAGGCGCGTGCGTGGCAGCCGCCGGTGGTCGCCACCGCCGCCGCGGACTGAACCGGGAACGCCGCCATGCCCCAGTTCTTCATCGAACGCCCGGTCTTCGCCTGGGTGATCGCGCTGTTCATCGTGCTGTTCGGCACCCTGGCCATCGGCCAGCTGCCGGTGGCGCGCTATCCCTCGGTGGCGCCGCCCTCGGTGTCGCTGATCGCGTCCTACCCCGGCGCCACGCCGCAGACCCTCAACGACTCGGTGGTGAGCCTGGTCGAACGCGAGCTGTCGGGGGTCAAGAACCTGCTTTACTTCGAGTCCACGGTGGACACCTCGGGCAGCGCGCAGATCACCGCCACCTTCAAGCCCGGCACCAATGCGGAGCTGGCGCAGGTGGACGTGCAGAACCGCATCAAGGCGGTGGAGCCGCGCCTGCCGCAGGCGGTGCGGCAGAACGGCCTGCAGGTGGAATCGGCCGCGTCCGGCTTCCTGATGCTGGTCGGCCTGACCTCGCCGGACGGCCGCTACGACGAGGTGGCGCTCAACGACTACCTGGCCCGCAACATCGTGCAGGAACTGCGGCGCATCGACGGCGTCGGCCGTGTGCAGCTGTTCGGCGCCGAGCAGGCCATGCGCGTGTGGGTGGACCCGGACAAGCTCGTCGCCTACGGCATGACCATGACCGAACTGGCGCAGGCGATCGAACAGCAGAACGCGCAGATCGCGCCCGGCCGCCTCGGCGACGAGCCGACCGTGCGCGGACAACGCCTGACCGTGCCGCTGACCGTGGCCGGGCAACTGACCACGCCCGCGCAGTTCGCCGCCATCGTGCTGCGTGCCGACAGCGGCGGCGCGCGGGTGACCCTGGGCGACGTGGCGCGGGTGGAGCTGGGCGCACAGTCCTATGGCTTCTCCAACCGCGAGGACGGCGCTCCCGCCACCAGCGCGGCGATCCAGCTCTCCCCCGGCGCCAATGCGGTGCGCACCGCGCAGGCGGTGAAGGCGCGGCTGGCGGAACTGGCCGCGAGCATGCCGACCGGCATGCGCTATTCGATCCCGTTCGACACCGCGCCGTTCGTGAAGCTCTCGATCAAGCAGGTGGTCAAGACCCTGCTCGAAGCGATGGTGCTGGTGTTCCTGGTGATGTACCTGTTTCTGCAGAACGTGCGCTACACGCTGATCCCGGCCATCGTCGCGCCGATCGCACTGCTGGGCACCTTCGCGGTGATGCTGCTGGCCGGTTTCTCGATCAACGTGCTGACGATGTTCGGCATGGTGCTGGCGATCGGCATCATCGTCGACGACGCCATCGTGGTGGTGGAGAACGTCGAGCGGATCATGGCCAGCGAAGGCCTGCCGCCGCGGCAGGCCACGACCAAGGCGATGCGCGAGATCACCGGCGCGGTGGTCGGCATCACCCTGGTGCTGACCGCGGTGTTCATCCCCATGGCCTTCGCCAGCGGCTCGGTGGGCGTGATCTACCAGCAGTTCACCCTGGCGATGGCGGTGTCGATCCTGTTCTCGGCGTTCCTGGCGCTGACCCTGACCCCGGCGCTGTGCGCCACCCTGCTGCGCCCGATCGCGCCCGGCCATCATGCCAAGCGCGGATTCTTCGGCGCGTTCAACCGCGGCTTCGAGCGCCTGACCGGCAGCTATGCCGCACGCGTGGCGCGGCTGCTGCGGCGCAGCGCGCGGGTGCTGGCGGTGTTCGCGGTCCTGTGCGTGGCGTTGGTCTTCGCCATGCGCGTGCTGCCCTCGGCGTTCCTGCCGGAAGAGGACCAGGGCTACTTCATGACCTCGATCCAGTTGCCCACCGATGCCACCAGCGAGCGCACGCTGGCGGTGGTCGAGGCGTTCGAGCGGCACGTCGCCACGCGCCCGGCGCTGGCCTCCAACCTGGTGATCCTGGGTTTCAGCTTCTCCGGCTCGGGCACCAACGCGGCCATGGCCTTCACCATGCTCAAGGACTGGGACCAGCGCGACGGCGCCACCTCCAGCGACGAAGCCGACCGCGTGCAGCAGGCCATGGCCGACCTGCCCGAGGGCACGGTGATGAGCCTGCTGCCGCCGGCCATCGACGAGCTCGGCACCTCTTCCGGCTTCACCCTGTACCTGCAGGACCGCGGCAACCGCGGCGAGGCCGCGCTGATGGCGGCGCAGGCGAAGCTGCTGCAACTGGCCGCGGGCAGCAAGGTGGTCAGCGGCGTGTATCAGGACGGGCTGCCGCCGGGCAAGAGCATCCGCCTGGAGATCGACCGCCAGCATGCCGAAGCCATGGGCCTGCCGTTCTCCGCGATCAGCAACACCTTGTCGGCGGCGATGGGCTCGCTGTACGTCAACGACTTCCCCAACGCCGGGCGCATGCAGCAGGTGATCCTGCAGGCCGACGCCGCGTCGCGCATGCAACTGGACGACGTGCTGGGCCTGCGCGTGCGCAGCACCGAGGGCGGCATGGTGCCACTGCGCGAAGTGGTGACCGCCACCTGGACCGACGCGCCGCAGCAGCTGGCGCGCTTCCAGGGCTTCCCGGCCGTGCGCATCACCGGCGGCGCCGCGCCTGGCGTGTCCAGCGGCGCGGCCATGGCCGAGATGGAACGGCTGGCCGCGCAGCTGCCGCAGGGCTTCGCCGTGGCCTGGACCGGGCAATCGCTGCAGGAGCGGCAGTCGGCCGCGCAGGCGCCGCTGCTGATGCTGCTGTCGGCACTGGTGGTGTTCCTGGTGCTGGCGGCGCTGTACGAGAGCTGGACGATCCCGCTGTCGGTGATGCTGGTGGTGCCGCTGGGCCTGCTCGGTGCGGTGGCCGCGGTGATGCTGCGCGGCCTGCCCAACGACGTGTTCTTCAAGGTCGGCCTGATCACCATCATCGGCCTGTCGGCGAAGAACGCCATCCTCATCGTCGAGTTCGCCCGGCAACTGCACCGCGACGGCCAGGGCCTGCTCGAGGCGGCGACCAACGCCGCGCGCCTGCGCCTGCGCCCGATCCTGATGACCTCGCTGGCCTTCGCCCTGGGCGTGGTGCCGCTGATGCTGGCCAGCGGCGCCAGCGCCGAGACCCAGCACGCCATCGGCACCGGCGTGTTCGGCGGCATGGTCAGCGGCACCGTGCTGGCGATCTTCTTCGTGCCGGCATTCTTCGTCTGCGTGGTGGGGCTGCAGGAGCGGGTGGCGCGCTGGCGTGCGCGACGCGGCGGTGGTGCGTCTGCCGAGAGCTAGACCGGCGCTGTCGCTGCCATTGTGGCTGGAGGACATCGCGGCAGGGCTGGACCACCTCGCCGCGCATCTGCGCGAATGGGGCGTGCGCAGTCTTGCCCTGCCGCCGCTGGGCTGCGGCAACGGCGGCCTGGCCTGGGAGGAGGTCGGCCCGTTGATCTACCGCACGCTGGCGCACCTGCCGGTCGACATCGAGGTCTATGCGCCGTACGGCACGCCGCTGGCGCAACTCGAAACCGCCTTCCCGTCGCGGCCGGCCAACACCTCGACCGAGGGCGTTGGCAAACGTACGGCACCCCAGCCGGGCTGGATCGCGATCATGGAAGTGCTGCGGCGGTTGCAGGCCCGGCCGGAAGCGCGGCCGATCGGGCGCACCCTGTTCCAGACGCTCTGCTGGGCCATGACCGAACTGGGCGTACCGACCGGGCTGACCTTCGGCACTGCCGGCCGCGGCCCGCGCCAGGGCGACGTCCGGCCGATCCTGACAGACCTGGCCAACCGCAACTGGCTGCAGGAGCAGCCGCAGGGGCGGACCATGGCACTGCGGGCCTCGCCGCAGTACGACAAGGAGCGTGCGCGATTCGCCGCGGCGTATGCGCCCTACGACACCGAGATCGCGAAAGCCGTGGACCTGTTCGCACAGATCAGGAACATCGACCAGGCCGAGGACATCATGACGGTGTTCCAGGCCGCGCGCCGGCTGCAGGTGGCGCATCCCGGGCAGGCGCTCCCCCCGCATCAACTGCATGCGCATCTACTCGCTTCCAGGACCACGGCCGATTCCGAACAGACGCAGCAAGCGCTCGTCGAAGCGGTCCGCATGCTGGTGGCGCTGGACTGGATACGCCTGAACTGAAGGTGTGCCAAGTGTGTGGAATCAACGTGCTGCCGAGTCGAAGTCGGGCAGATCGCTTTTTCGTTCCACATGGTCTCTGCGTTCCGGCCGCGCAGAGTCCCGAGTGTGCCGCCGCACTTCGGCAGCGGCCGGAGACAGCGATGGGTCCAGCGTCACGCAGAACCACTCCACCCGCTCGCCAGTGCTCGGCACAACCTGCAACCGGTCAGAAGCGCACACGCCAGACGCTGTTGCCGACATCGTCGGCGATCAGCAGCGCGCCGTCCTTGTCCTGCGCCAGGCCGACCGGGGCGCCATATAGCTGCGACTCGTCCTGCGAGTGGAAGCCGCTGACCACGGTCTGCGGCGGGCCGACCGGCCGGCCCTGCTGGAACGGCACGTACACCACCTGGTAGCCGCTAAGCGGCGAACGGTTCCAGCTGCCGTGCTCGGCCACGAACGCACCCTCGCGGTACTTGGCGGGCAGCGCATCGCCGCGGGAGAACCACAGGCCCAGCGCGGCCACATGCGAGCCCAACGCGTAGTCCGGCTTGATCGCCTTGGCCACCAGGTCCGGGCGCTGGTCCTTGACCCGCACATCCACGTTCTGTCCGTAGTAGCTGTACGGCCAGCCGTAGAAGCCGCCGTCCTGCACCGAGGTCAGGTAGTCGGGCACCAGGTCGGCGCCGATCTCGTCGCGCTCGTTGGCGATCGCCCACAGCTTGCCGGTGCGCGGCTCCCACTGCAGTCCGGTCGGATTGCGGATGCCCGAGGCGAAGATGCGGCTGCTTGCCGAGGCCACGTCCACTTCCAGGACGGCCGCGCGGCGGTATTCCACGTCCAGCCCGTTCTCGCCGATGTTGCTGTTGGAACCCACGCCGACGTACAGCTTGCGTCCGTCGGGGCTGGCCAGCAGTGCCTTGGTCCAATGGTGTTCGATCGTGCCGGGGAGATCGGCGAACAGCGTGCCGGGCGCGGTGATCTCGGTCTGGCCGGCGACGTAGGGGAACTTCATGATGTTATCGGTGTTGGCGACGTACAGCGCATCGCCGATCAGTTGCACCCCGAACGGCGAGTGCAGCCCTTTCAGGAACGCATGCTGTTCCCACTTGCCGTCCGCGGCCCTGCGCAGCAGGGTGATGCGGTTGCCGCCCTTGGCGCTCTTGCCGGAGCGGCTCTGGACCAGCCCCGCGATCAGTTGCTTGGGCGTGGTGACGGGTTCCATCCCTGGCGAATTGGCCTCCACCACCAGCACGTCG
The DNA here is from genome assembly GCF_964278005.1 of uncultured Xanthomonas sp. Lineage (NCBI taxonomy): Bacteria > Pseudomonadati > Pseudomonadota > Gammaproteobacteria > Lysobacterales > Lysobacteraceae > Xanthomonas > uncultured Xanthomonas sp. The sequence goes on along the minus strand of NZ_CAXYKF010000023.1, from coordinate 259,555 downwards.
TCGTTGGGCAGCACGTACAGCTGGCGCGGATGCTTCAGGCCACCAGCGATCTTCTCGATCTTCAGGCCAGCCGCCACCGTGGGCGCCTGCCCCTCCTTCCAGCCCACTCCCTCGGGAACCTGCATCGGCGGCAGCAGGAAGTTGCGCGGCTGCGGCAGCGGCGGCGCGTTGCCCGCCTGCTGGGTGGGCTCGAGCGAGGCCTTGCCGCCGCAGGCGGCCAGGGCCACTGCGCCGCTCAGCGCGAAAACGGACAGGCACAGGCGCTTAGCCATGGACGTAACCCTCGCGTGGCGTGGTGCGGATGGCGATGAGCACATGCCCGATCGCCAACAACGCGACCGTGAGGATCGAGAGCCAGAGCCCTGCCGGGACCACCGCATACGCGTCGCGGCTGTGCACGAAGGAATTGAAGATGGCGGCGACGATGGCGAGCAGGTTCAGCCAGAAGTCGAGCCGCTCCACCGGCAGCGTGGAGCGCCGCGCAGTGATCCAGACCTGCACCAGGTTGATCAGGCGCGGCACGATGGCGATGACCAGCCCGATCGCGATCAGCCAGGCCGCCGCCTTGGTCCACAGGATCACGCCGCTGCGGGCATAGACGATATCGAAGATCAGCGCGGCGACGAAGCAGCCGAACGGAATGGGATTGAGCAGGCCGTAGAAGGCGTTGGCCACCACGGAACGGCGCGGTGCAGTCTGCAGATGCATGAGACGGCTCTCGACGAAAGGAAGAAGGGGGCGAAGCGCTCGCTCAGCACGAACCCGCGGGACGCGCCGCTGTGAGGGTGCAACCCACTATCTGCCCGCCTCTGTCTAGAGGGCGTCGCGATGGCACTGCGCGCACCGAGTGCCATCGCGCATCGTCGCGGCGGCCGCCGCCGCGTTCGCCGTGCTAGGTGCGCTTGCGCGCGACCGGCGCGCCGCTGCTCTCGCGCACCGACAGGCTCACCGGCACGATCGTCCTGCGCGGCGGCGCGGCCGCATCCAGCCGCTCCAGCACCAGTTGCGCCGCCTGGCGGCCGCGGGCGCGCGGTTGCGCGGCGAGCGTGGTCAGCGCGGGCGTGCTCACCGCGGCCTCGGGGATGTCGTCGAAGCCGGTGATCGCGAAGTCCTGGCCCGGACGGATGCCGCGCGCGAGCAGGCCCAGCATCAGGCCGAGCGCGACCGTATCGTTGTAGCAGACCGCCGCGGTGGGCGGTGCGTCGTGGGCGAACAGTTCACCGTGGCGCGCCGCCGCTTCCAGGCGATTGGGCGCGGACTCGATCAGCCAGGCCGGATCGACCGGCAGCCTGGCCTGCCGCATCGCCTGCGCGTGGCCGGCGCGACGCTGCCGGCAGGAACTGGAATCGGCATGGCCGCCGTAGAAGGCGATGCGGCGGTGGCCGAGCGCGATCAGGTGTTCGGTGGCCAGTTGCGCGCCGCGCTGGTTGTCCAGGCCGAGGAAACCCCAGTCGTCGGCGCCGGCAAGTTCGCGGTTGAACAGCAGCACGTTCGCGCGTGCGTCCAGCACCGTGTGCAGTTCGGCGGCGTCGCTGCCCTCGGCCGGCGACAGGATCACGCCGGCCGGGGTGTGTTCCATCAGCGAGGCCAGTACGGCCTGCTGCCGTGCGGGCGATTCGCCGGTGCTGCCGAGCAGGGTCACGTAGCCCTGCTCGCCCAGCGCCTCGTCCACGCCGGCGGCGAACTCGGCGAAGAACGGATTGGCCAGGTCGTTGATGACCAGGGCCACGCAGGTCGATGTGCGCCGGCGCAGATTGGCGGCACCGCGGTTGTAGACGTAGCGTTGCCGCTTCAGCTCCGCTTCCACCCGCGCACGGGTGTCGGCATGCACCAGCGGACTGCCGCGCAGCACCAGCGACACGGTCGCGCGCGACACGCCGACCGCATCGGCGATGTCGGTGACGGTCACCACCCGCTGGCGGTCGCGTGCGGCGGCGGCCGGTGCGGTCTTCGCGGCCTTGTTCGCCTTGTCCGCACGCTCCGCCGCAGCCGGCGCCACCCTGCGCGACGCAGCCTTGGCTGCCTTGGTCGGCGTGGAGCCTGCGGATCCGGAACGGGATGGACGCTTCTGGCGCATCGGATCGATTCCTTTCGGACGAGACGCGCAGCCTAAACCATCGGCTGCGCGCCGCTGCCGCGCGACGGCACGGACTCAGCGCCAGCCCAGGCTGGCGGCGGACGGCGGCGCCGCGCACGGCGACACCGGCAGGTCCTGCGGCTGCGTGCCCCAGCCCTGCGGCTGCGGCGCGTCACGCAGGTCGAAACGCAGACGTCCGCCCTGGTGCAACTGCGCCCAATCCAGCCACACCGGCGCGTGCGCACGGCCATCCAGCGACACGCCACCGACGTAGCGCAGCTTGCCATCCCCGGCCTGCGGCGCGTCGATGCGCAGCGTGCGGCCCGGCCCCACGTCCAGTTCGATGCGCGAGAAGCGCGGCGCGTGCAGCAGGAACTGCCCGGTGCCGGGCACCGCCGGGTACAGGCCCATCACGCTGAAGAGGTACCACGCCGACATCGTGCCCAGGTCGTCGTTGCCGGTCACGCCGTTGGGCGCATTGGTGAACAGCGTCTGCGCCGCATGCAGCACGGTGCTGGTCTTCCACGGCTGGCCGATCAGCGTGTACATCCACGGCGCATGCAGGTCCGGTTCGTTGTTGGGGTTGTAGCGGAACTGGCTGTAGTAGCTGTACGGCCCCATCACCCATTCCTTGCGCGCCGCGCCGGCCGGGTCGGCCAGCAGCGCGTCGTAGGCGAAGAAGGTATCCAGTCGCCGCGCGGTCTGCTCCGGCCCGTGCATCGCCTCCACCAGGCCCGGCACGTCCTGCTGCGCCAGCCACTGGTACTGCCAGGCCGTGCCCTCGTGGAAGCCGTGTTGCGAACGCGGATCGTAGTGACCGTCCGGCGGCGTGTACCACGCCCCATCCTCGGTGCGCGGCCGCGGGAAACCGGTGAAGCCGGTCTGCGTATCGCGCACCGATGGATCCCAGATCGAACGCCAGTTGCGCCCACGCCGATTCAGCACCGCCGCGTCCTCGGCATGCCCCAGCGCACCGGCCATGGTCGACAGCGCGCAATCGGCCAGCGCGTACTCCAGCGTCGCCGAGCCGCCGTGGTGCGGGTCGACATCCATGCCCTTGGACGGAAACGCGCGGTCGTACTGCACGAAGCCCTGCGCCAGGTAGTTGGCATTGCCCGAACGCCCGGCGTGTCGCGAATTCAACGGCGGCATCTCGAACGCATTGCGGCGCAGCGCGGTGTAGGCCTCGGCCTCGCGCCCCTGCAACGCGCCGAAGCGCCACAGGTCGACCAGGAACGGCGTGACCGGGTCGCCGGTCATCACGTTGGTCTCGAAGTTGGCATAGCCCCAGCGCGGCAGCCAACCGCCTTGTGCATTGATCGCCAGGATCGAGCGGCCGATGTCGGCGGCGCGCTGCGGCCGCAGCAACGCCAGCAACTGGTTCTGCGCACGATAGGTGTCCCACAGCGAGAAGAACTCGTGGTAGGTCCAGCCGTCGGCGTGGTGGATGCCGTCGTCGTAGCCGCGGTAACGGCCATCGGCGTCGCTGCCGGTCAGCGGCTGCAGCAGCGCGTGGTAGAGCGCGGTGTAGAACACCACGCGGTCGTCGCCGCTGGCGCCCTGCACGCGCACGCTGGCCAGTTCCTTGTCCCAGGCCTGCTGCGCGCGGGCGCGCATCGCATCGAAGCCGAGCAGGCGGCCATTGGCCATGCCCTCGCGGCGCAGGTTGTTGCGCGCGCCCTCGGCGTCCACGTGCGAGATCGCCGAGATGGCGGTCACCGCGCGGCCCTTGCTCAGGTCGAAGGTCAGCCAGGCGCCGCTGGGCTTGCCCTCGCCCTCCATGCCATGACGCGATCCGGGCACGCCGCCGGCCTCGCCCCAGGTGCCGAAGGCCTTGAACGGGCGATCGAACTCCAGGCGGAACCAGGTGGTGTACTGGTGGCCGCCACAGAAGCTCTGCGTCACCAGCTTGCCTTCCACGACGCGGTCGCCGACCACGTTCAGGGTGCTGCCGGTGACCGTATGGCGGGCGTTGGCCTGGCCGATGTTGACCAGTACGTGGCCCTCGCCCGAGGTGGAAAAGGTGTAGCGCTCGGCCGCAGCGCGGGTCAGTGCGGTGGCTTCGGCGTCGATGCCGCCGTAATCGGTCAGCCGCACCTTGTAGTAGCCGGCCTGGCCGCGCTCGCCGTCGTGCTGGTAGCGCGCGCCATAGCGGGTGTGGTCGAACGCCTTCGGGTCGCCCGCATCGAACGCGCCGCCCGGACCGATGCGCCCGGTCACCGGCAGCACCGAGACCTGGCCGCCCTGCTCCCAGCAGCCGGCGCCGGACAGGAAGGAATGGCCGAAGCCGCGGATCTGCGGATCGTCGTAGCGCCAGCCGGCGTAGTGCGCGCCGATCGGGCTGACCTGGATCATCCCGAACGGGGCCGACGCACCCGGGAAGGTGTTGCCGTCATCCTTGCTGCCGATGAAGGTGTTGACCTCGGCACTGAGCCGCGGCGCGGCGGCCAGTGCCGGCGTCACCAGCAACAAGGACAGGGCGAGCGTGCGCAGCAGGGAAGGCAACGGGGAACACGTCATGCGATGGGTCCTGTGGTGAACGACCGCGACCGGCGCGACGGCGCGGTCGTGGACGGCGAAAACGGTGGCCCGGCCATCGCCGGGCCGTCGCGCCCATGCCGTCCGCCGCGCGGCAGGCATGGGCACGACACGCGGTAGCTTAGAACTTGTAGGTCAGCCCCAGGTACGCCAGCCGCCCGGCGTAGCCGCCGGTGTAGAAGCGCGCCCGGGTGTCGTCGCCCAGGTGCTGGCGCGACTCCTGCTTGGTCAGGTTCAGCACCGACGCAGTGAGGCTGAGCGCCGGGGTGATGTTGTACGCCGCGTTCAGATCGATCTGGTAGTACGGCTCCTCGTACACGTTCAAGCCGTTGACCAGGCCCTGCACCAGCTCGCCGCGACGGTTGTACGAGGCGCGCAGCAGCAGCCGGTCGGTCTCGTAGAACACGGTGAGGTTGGTCTGGTTCTTGGCGCTGCCCGGCATCGAGGTCTTGCCGACCTCGGTGCCATCCTCCAGCCGCACCGCGGCCTTGCTGGCATCGTTGTAGGTGTAGTTGAACTGCACGCCAAGGCCGGAGGGCAGCGTGTGCTGCGCGTACAGCTCCACGCCCTGCGACACCGCGTCCTGGCCGCCGGCCTTGGTGCTGTAGTTCTGCACCGTGACGGTCTGGCCGTTGATCAGCATGTTGACGTCGCTGATCACATCGACCGAGAAGTTCTCCACGTTCTTGCGGAACAGCCCCACGCCCGCCACCGAGCCCGGCTGGAAGTACCACTCCAGCCCCAGGTCGAACTGGTTGGCCTTGTACGGCTCCAGCTTCTTGTTGCTGCCCGAACCGTACCAGCCCTGCTCGCTGGCACCGCCGGTCAGGCGTCGGTCGGCCACGTATTCCGGGCTGTAGTACTCCAGGCTGCCGGGCGCGGCAATGGCGTTGTAGCTGGGCCGGGCGATCACCTTCGACGCCGCCGCGCGCAGCAGCAGGTTCTCGGTCAGGTCGTAGGCCAGGTTGAAGCTCGGCAGCACGTCGGTGTACTTGCGGTCCAGCGCGCTGACCACGAACGACTCGGTGCGCTGCTCGGTGTCGGACAGCCGCCAATAGCCTTCGGTGCCGCAGTAGGTATCGGCTGGCGCGCCCGCGGGCATGGCCGCGCCCTGCTGACAGGCCAGCGGATTGCCGTCGGCACCATCGAAGAAATAATCGTTGTAGGCGGTCACCTTGTCGGTGGAATCGGCATGCTGGCCGGTGCGCGCCACCCGCACGCCGACGTTGCCGCGCAGGCGCTCGGTGTGGAAGTTGAGCTGCAGGTAGGTCGAATAGATCTTCTCGTCGACGTTGTAGACGAAGTTGTCTTCGTTGCGGGTCTGCATCGCGCCGTAGGTCTGGTTCAAGTAGCCGATGTAGCCGGGGAAGTTGATCGCCGGGAACGCGCTGGACTTCACCCCGCCGGCCAGGTTGTCCAGCGGGAACAGCAGGTCCGGCGAGAACTGCGTGGCCAGCGCGTTGCAGCGCCCGTTCCAGTAGCGGTTGTTGTAGTCGCTCGGGTCGGTGCCCGGGCACACCCAGTAGTTGTTGCCGGTGTTGCGGTGGATACCGCCGTCGCGGCGCTTGAGGCCGAACTGCAGCGATTCGAAGAAGGCGCCGTCCATGTGCCAGGTGGTATCGATCTGCGCGTACTGCTGCTGGTTGGTGTTGCGGGTCCAGGACGAACCGGTCGAACCCAGGTCGACCTGCAGGATGCCGTCGCGCAGGTTCTGCATCAGCTCCGGCGAGAAGGTCATGGTTGGCGTGCCGGTCAGGTCCCAGGCGCTGGCGAAGTTGCCGTTGCTCCAGCTGCCGTCGGCGTTCTGCCGGCGCGGCTTGATCGGCAGCGAGAACTGCAGTTCCGGCCCGCCCTTGGCCCAGGTGCGGCCGGCCTTGAACGACACGTCCACCTTCTCGCCGCGCCACTCGCCGCCCAGGTCCACCGTCTGCGACAGCGACTTCTCGATGTTGTAGCTGCCGGTGATCTGCGGCGTGGGCACCGTGCAGTCGTCCGAGCCCCAACCGCCCGGCGGCAGGCCGGCCGCGGCGGCCTGCGCCTCGCTGCAGTAGTAGGCCTTGCCCGGATGCAGGCTGTAGTTGGCGCCGGTGACGATGGTGCCGCTGTGATCGAACTGCAGCCCGTCGAGCAGGCGGCCGCCACGCCAGTTGCCGTCGCCGTAGTAGCGGGCGATGTTCCACTCGGGGATCTTGACCGTGTTGGTCTGCGAGTTCTGCGACAGATCGAAGCGGAAGTAGTTCGCGGTCAGGGTCAGGTCGTCGGTGGGCTTGAACTGGAAGGTCAGCTGACCGCCCTTGCGCTCGCGTTCCTCCTGCTTGACGTCCAGGCTGACCGCCGTGGGCATCATGAAGCGGGTGTAGTACTTGCCGTTCTGGTCCCAGAAGCCGGTGCCGCCCCACCAGTTGGCGTTGAAGTCCGACGGATTGCCGTTGACGTCGACCGCCGGGCCGCCTTCGTCGCGGCCGTACCACTGCCAGCTCTCGGTACTGGCGTTGAGCGTGCGCGCGGTGCGCTTCTGCTGCGTGTAGCCGACGAACACGCCGAAGCGGTTGTCCTGGTCGTGCCACGAGTACGAGCCGGAGAACTGGCCGTCGGTCTTCTTGCTGCTGTCCGACCACACGCCCTCGGCGGAGAGGAAGCCGGAGTTGGGCTCCAGCTCCAGCGGGCGCCGCGTCTGCAGGATCACCGTGCCGCCGATGCCACCTTCGTCGATGCGCGCTTCCGGTGTCTTGTACAGCTCGGCGCTGCCGAGCAGGTTCGACGGCAGCAGGGTGTAGTTGAACGAGCGCGTCGGGTCGCCGTTGGACTCGGCGGTGGCGATGTAGTTGCCGTTCAATTCGGTCAGCACCAGCTCCGAGGACAGGCCGCGCACGCTGACGTTCTTGCCCTCGCCGCCGTCGCGGGTGATGACCACGCCGGGCACGCGCTGCAGCGCATCGGCCACGTTCTTGTCGGGGAACTTGCCCACGTCCTCGGCGGTGATCACATCGACCACGGCATTGGCGTTGCGCTTCTGCTCCAGGCTCTTCTCGATCGCGTAGCGGTAGCCGGTGACCGTCACCGCGTCCAGGTCGGTGGCCTTGACCTCGGCCTGCCCCGTGGGGGCCGGCGTGCCGTCGGCCTGCTGGGCGAAGGCGGTGGTGGAGGCGGCCGTCGCGAACAAGGCGATGGCGATGCCGGCAGACAGCGTGCTGCGGTTGCGTGCGGATGGCATGCAGTTCATTTCAATCATCCTCTCCCAAAGATTGATCGGCTGCGGCGGGTTTCTATCGATCCAAGGATCGGGCGAGAACCCCGCGCGATGTGACACGAAAACTCTCCGGCGCCCTTGCGGCAAGCCGGCTTCCCTACGTCTCCCTCCCCCTTCTGCGCAGCTGCGATTGGATCGTTCTAATGCAGTGGAAAACTAAGTATCACAGCCCATGCAGCAGCGCATGCTGCCGCGCAACAGGCCTAGTACGGCGTACTACGTCCGCCAGGCGCGGCAGGCAGGCCGCGCTCACCGCGTTCGCACGCGGTCACGGCATGGCCTGCCGCGTCACCGGCTGCAGCAGTTCGATCTCGGCCAGCGCCACGTCCTTGCCCGCATCCAGGCGCAGGCGGTAGGCGCTGTACACGCCGGGCTTGGCGATGCGGAACGGCCGCAATTGCCGCGCCCAGGCGAATGTCTGCGCGCTTCGCTGGTCCAGCGTGGTCCACGCGCCGTCTCCGTTGCGGCCTTCCAGCGTCCATGCCAGGCCGGACACCGCGGCATCGCCGCTGGTCAGCGTGTAGTGGGTGGCGCGCTGTGGCGCAGCGAAACGCAACTCGACGCTGGCACCAGCCGACAGCGGCAGCGCCGTGGTCGCATCGTCGTCGATCAGGGCCGCGGCCTTGGGTTGCCCTTCCAATGACACCGCCACGGCCTGCGACGCCACATCCTCCAGCCCGCGCGGCGCACTGCCCGGCGGCGTCAGCGATGGCGGCAACGCGTCCGCGCCGCTGCCCCAGCGCGACGGCGTCGCCCCCATCACGAACTCCAGCGTGGCGCCGTCAGCGATGTCCTGGTGGCGCAGCCAGGCCTTCTTCCACGGCTTGCCGTTGAGCGTGAGCGACTGCACGTACACGTTGCGCGCACTGTTGTTGCGCGCGATCACCACCAGCTTGCGACCGTTGCCGAGCTCGACCTCGGCACGCGGAAACGCCGGCGAGCCGATCACGTACTCCGGCGCGCCCATCCGCAGCGGATACAGCCCGAGCATGGCGAACAGGTACCACGCCGACATCTCGCCGTTGTCCTCGTCGCCCGGATAGCCCTGGCCGATCTCGCTGCCCAGGTACAGCCGGCGCAGCACCTCGCGGGTGAGGCGCTGGGTCTTCCACGGCTGCCCCGCCGCCACGTACATCCAAGGCAGATGGTGCGAGGGCTGGTTGCTGTGCGCGTACATGCCCATGCGCACGTCGCGCGCCTCGGTCATCTCGTGGATGACGCCGCGGTAGCTGCCGGCAAAGCGCTTGTCGGCCGTCTCCGACGTAGCGAAGAGCTCGTCCAATCGCGCCGCCATGGCGTCCTCGCCGCCGAGCAGCCCGGCCAGGCCCGCGGCGTCGTGCTGCGTGGTGAAGGCGAAGGTCCAGGCATTGGCCTCGGTGTAGTCGCCGCCCCACACGCGCGGATCGAAGCGCGCCGCCGGCACGTCCCACTGGCCGGCGGGCGTGCGCCCGCGGAAGAAGCGGGTCGCGGGATCGAACAGAGACACATAATCGGTGGCCCGCGCCTGGAAGTATTCGGCTTCCTCGCGGTAGCGCTGCGCCTGCTGCGGATCCTGTTCCTGTTCCTGTTCCTGTTCCGCCAGCGCCTGCGCCATCTGCGCCAGGCCAAAGTCGTTGAGCGCGCCCTCCAGCGTCCACGACAGCCCTTCGTGTACGTCGTTGGCCGCGTAGCCGCGGTACATCGAGCGGGCCAGGCCCTTGCGGCCGACATTCGACACCGGCGGCACCACCGTCGCGTTGCGTAGCGCCGCCGCATACGCCTCGTGCGGATCGAACCCGCGCACGCCCTTCAACCAGGCATCGGCGAACGCCACGTCGGAACTGGTGCCGACCATCAGGTCCGCATAGCCCGGCGAGGACCAGCGCGCCACCCAGCCGCCGTCGCGGTATTGCTGCAGGAATCCGTCGATCATCGCCCCGGCCTGTTCCGGCGCGAACAGCGCATAGGCCGGCCAACTGGTGCGGAAGGTGTCCCAGAAGCCGTTGTTGACGTAGACCTTGCCGGGCACGATCGGCGCCGCGGTGCGCTCGGCATCGCCGCCGGTGTTGTCGTTGGACCAGCGGTTCTGATCCGCATGCCGCCAATCCGGATGCGCCGCGTCGCCGACGTTCTCGTGGGCGATGTTCGGATACAGGAACAGCCGGTACAGATTGGAGTAGACCGTGACCCGCTGGTCGTGGCTGGCGCCCTGCACCTGCACCCGGCCCAGCACCGCGTCCCACGCGTCCTGCGCACGCGACTGCACCAGCTCGAACCCGGCGTCGCCGATCTCCTGCTGCAGATTGCGCTGCGCCTGCTCCACCGAGATCAGCGAGGTGGCGATGCGCATCACCACCGTGCGATCCGCGCCCGGCGCGAACTTGACGTAGCCAGTCGGGCGCCCGGTGGCGATCTTGCCGCTGGCCGTCCACGGACGGTCGAAGCGCGCATACACGAACAGGCGCGTGGCGCCATTGGATAGGCCGCTTCGCGTGTCGGAATAGCCACGCAGGGTCTGCGTCGCCGCATCCAGAGTCAGCCCGCCGCGTGCATCGACGTTGTCGAACAACAGATTGGCATCGCCACCCTCGGGAAAGCGAAAGCGGAAGATCGCCGCCCGCTCGCTCGGCGCCAACTCGGCGCGGATGCCGTTGTCGAAGTCCACCCGGTACAGATGCGGGCGTGCCTCCTCGCGGTCGTGGCCGAACGACAACGCACGCTTCGCACGGTCCGCCTCCGGCACCCCACGCGTGGACGAGGGCATCACCTGGAAGGTCTGGCGATCGCCCATCCACGGACTAGGCTCGTGACTGATCGACAGCGCCTGCAACCGCGGCCGGTTGTCGTCGTCATTCTGCTCGTTCCAGCGGTACAGCCAGCTCAGCGTCCCCGCATCGGTCGCCGGCACCCAGAAATTGAAGCCATGCGGCATCGCCGTGGCCGGGATGTTGTTGCCGCGCGAGAACGTGCCGTTGGACTGCGTGCCGCGCGTGGTCACTACCTCGTCGCTGGGCCGCCGCGCCGCCTGCAGCGCCGCTTCACGGCGCACCACGACATCATCGATCCAGCCCGATGCCACCTTGCCGGCGCCAGGCTGGACCTGCAACTCGATGGCACGGATGCGCTTGCCGCGCAAGGCCGCCACCTCACCCAACCGCACCTGCTTGAGCGCCCACTGCTGCGGATACAGCGTCTTCGACGCCGCCTGCCCCGCCGCACCGACCAGCGCACCGTGCTGATCCTCCACGCCAAACTCGGACAAGCGGCGCCCATCGTCGAACAGCAGATCCACCGTTACGCCCGTCGACGCCACCGTGTCGCCGTCGACAATCTCCGGCAGCACCATCCACGACAGCACCGTGTCCGGCTCCACCGGCAGATCGACCGCGAACAGTTGTGCGCGCCCGGCCGCATTGGCGCGATAGTGCAGCGCATGCAGCCCGGTGTAGCCCATGCCGGCCTGGGCCGCGTAGGGCAGTTCCGGGCCATTGCCGATGGTGACTCGGACGCCTGCTTTTTCGGACTGCATGGCCGATGCAGGCGCAGGTTCGCCCCGCTCGAACGAAGACGCGAAGCCGGGATCGGCCGCGCATGCCGCGCCGCTGCCCGCGCACCACAGCGCCGATGCCGCGACGGCCGCCAACCACCGGCGTGAAGACTCAGGCATGTGCGCGAAGCACGGACGGATTGGCATGGCAGACTCCCCAAACTCTCTCGGTCGGTTGTGCCGCGACGTGTGGCGTCACGCACCTCGGTGGCTACGGCGCGCAGCTAAGGCACGCAACGTGGACCGGATCGACCCGAGGGATCGGCGCTCAAGTCGGCATCCGGCACCGTTTCACGACCGCAGCTGCATGCGGACAGAAGAGCAGGCCTCAGCAAACGCGTAGCACGCGACCCCTACCCGCCGTCTTCCCCGGATGCGCTGCATCAACGGCTTTGGATCGATCCAACTGAGCTAGAAGTAACACGCCTTTTGATGAGTTGCATGCTGCTGCGCAACAGTTCGTCTCCGTATCGAAACGCGATCCAGCATCGATCGCGTTGCGTTGAATACGAAGCGGGTGACGCTGAACCGTCCCGCGACGAGGAGCGATCGAAGGCGATAGAGCGCCCTGCCTGACTGACGATCAACGCCTACACTGGGAAGCGCTGAATCGCTCCACACACAGGGGGTTTCAAAATGAAAATGGCCACACTCGCAATTTTGGCTGGACTGCTGGCAACGTCGAGCGCACTTGCCGACACAACACGCTGCTCGACGGACTCGTACGGCAACACCACGTGTCGCGGCGACGACGGAAGCGTGACGCGCACCAGCAAAGGCTCCTACGGCAATACCACAACCCGTGACGACCAGGGCAACGTGATTCGCTGCTCCTCGGACTCGTACGGCAACAAGAGCTGCCGCGGCGACGACGGAAGCGTGACGCGCAGCAGCACGGACTCCTACGGCAATACCACGACCCGTGACGACCGGGGCAACACGATTCGCTGCTCCTCGGACTCGTACGGCAACAAGACCTGCCGGGGCGACGACGGAAGCGTGACGCGCAGCAGCACGGACTCATATGGCAATACCACGACCCGTAGCGATTAGCGCAACGCGGTTCGCGGCGCAACGCACTGTTTTCGGCAACACGACGTGTCGCGACGACAAGGGCAGCGTAACGCGCTGCAGCACCGTCAGCTTTGGCATTGCCACTTGCCGACAAACAGCCTGACGCTGCATTCAAGCCGACGCCGCGCTGCCGCGCGGCTTGATCCAGCAACGTCCTTCCGCGCAATGACCAGTTGAAGATTCTTGCTGGCGCGGTGTGAGATTCCGTGCGCTGGCGCGAATCATGGTGTCGAGGGGCGCGAAGGCCGCGCCGGTGAACCAATGGATACCATCGCAACCGCCATGACCGCGAACGACGCCAGAGATGCCTTCAGCGCGCTGCTGCAGCGCCATTCCGGCATCGTGTTCAAGGTCGCCGGCAGCTATGCGCGCGGTGCCGAGGACCGCGCCGATCTGGCCCAGGAAATCGCGGCACAGCTCTGGCACGCCTGGCCGACGTACGACCCAGCGCGCAGCGTCAGCACCTGGATGTACCGGATCGCGCTGAACGTGGCGATCAGCCACCTGCGCAACCGCGAACTGCGGCAGCGGCACGACGCGATGCCGCTGGACGAAACCCTGCACGACGTGGCCGACGGCAACGCCGCGGACCCGGAGAACGAACAGCGGCTTCGCCTGCTGCAGGACGTCATCGCCCGCCAGCCGCCGCTGGACCGCGCGCTGTTGCTGCTCTACCTCGAAGACCGCCCGCAACGCGAGATCGCCCAGATCCTCGGCATCACCGAAAGCAACGTCTCCACCAAGATCGGACGCCTGAAACAGCGCATCCGCGACGAATTTCGCTAAGACACGCCATGGAGACCACGATGGAACTCGACGACTTCAAATCGGCCTGGCAATCGCTGGACCGCCGACTGCAACTGGACAACACGTTGAAGCTGCACGAACTGCGCGAGCGCAAACTGGACCGGACGCGCGGCAGCCTGCGCCCGCTGTACTGGGGCCAGGTGATGCAGATCCTGTTCGGCATTGCGTTCGTCCTGCTCGCGTCGCTGCTGTGGATGAGGCAGCCAGCACATGCTTCGTCCATCGTCGCCGGCGTGTTGGTGCAGGCGTATGGGGTGCTGACGATCGTCGCGGCCGGTGTGGTGCTGGGGCGACTCGGCAACATCGACTATGCGCAGCCGGTGCTCGGCATCCAGAAGCAATTGCTGCGCGCACGCACGCTGTACATCCGCAGCGGCATGGTCGCCGGTCTACCGTGGTGGTTCCTGTGGATCGCGGTCTTGCAGACCTTGGCTGGTCTGGGCGATGTCGATCTGCTGGCCAAGGCCCCCGCGCTGGTGTGGAGCGGCTACGGCATCGGCATCGCCGGCCTGCTCGGCACCTGGTGGTTCCACCGCTGGGCGCGCCGGCCGCAACGCGCCGAGCTCGGCCGGAAGATGGACGATTCCTTGAGCGGCGGCAGCCTGCGCAAGGCGCTGGCGCAACTGGACGAATTGCAGCGCTTCGAGCGCGACTGAGCGCGCTTTCCCACGGCCGTCACCATCCACAAATGTCGCTTGGTCCAACTACCGGCTTACCCCTGCCGCCTGTGAGCAGCGCTCCCAGTCCGCGTCGTAGTGCAGTTCCATCTCCCCGCGCGCAGGCAGCGTACATCGCGCCACGCGAACGCCATTGGTCCAGATGGAGAGGCTGCGACTGTGCGATCGACGCCCCATCTCACCACTCCACTTGCTTGGCGGCGGCGGTGGAGTCGTCGCGGGTGCCGATGGTCAACTCCAACCCCAGCGCCGCGCACCAGGCCAGGAGTTGTTCGACGCTCAACGCATGAGCATTCAACTCCAGATGAGAAACCCGCGACTGGCTCAGGCCGAGACGGCCGGCCAGTGCAGCCTGAGTCAGCCCCTTGGCCTTGCGTGCGGCCTGCAGCGTCGCGCCTAGTTGCGTTGCGGTGACCAGAACGTGGCGTGTCGACATTGCAGTAATACCCGTTATCCCGCTAATCGCAAGATACCCGCAAAACGAATAAAGCTCACATAGCTGATATCCAGGTAGAGCCGTTCGCTGCCGGCTAGTCCTAGCGCTGGTGAATACGGCTTTTTCGCACCGCATGAAGCGGTGCCGATTGCCCAATTCGCCGAGGCACAATCGCCGGCACCTTCTGCGGTGATTAGGGCAGCCAATCGCCACATAACATCCGCATTGCCCGCAGGGGACGGCGATGTACGCCGTACGAGGAGGCTACTCCGTCAAAGGGGACGGCGTGTAGTGACGACGCGGCCAGCACCGCGCCGCCGCCGCCCCTCGAGCGATTCGGCAAGAGCCGGCCACCCCAGCAATGCCACTGCCAGAACCGAGCGGCTACGGTGTCACCCTGGACGTGCGTCGCGCCTTCGCCGCGGGCGGCGGCGCCACCTGCACAGCCGTGATCAGCAGGGCGCCATTGGCCATCGTGATGCGCACCTTGCCGCCCACCGCGAAGCCCAGGCCTTCCAGCCACAGGCCATGCAAGCGCAGGCTGGGCACCTGCCGCCCGACCCGCATGCCATTGCGGTCCACATCGTAGTAGCGATAGCCGATGGTGCATTGCGTGGGCCGGCGCGGGACCGAGCGCCTGGGCACTGGGTCCTTGTCAGCATCGGAACACAACGGCGGCGCCGACGCGCCAGGCAGCGGTTCGGCGGCAATCGCATCCAAGGGGTCGGGGGATTCGAGCTTGAGCCAGCAGGGTGGTGCCTTGGCGGCGCGGCGAGGGGATTTGGTCTTTGAACGAACGGCAGCACTACCGGACATGACGTCCTCCATTGGAGTGGGAGTCGCCAAGTGATTTCGGGAGACCAAACCCGGCTGCGGAATTTGCCGCAGCGAGTAGATAGTTGCTCGACCCAAAAGAAGCTGTCAACGCAAAAAACAGGATGCCTGTAGACATCTGTAGGATTTCGGCACGGGATAGGTCAGCCTGACCCTGGGTCTCGCTGCGCATGAGAACCCCGCTTACAAACGCCGTCAGAGGAGGGGAAGCCGGCCGGTCAGTCACCCTCTAAAACTCGAATCACCCGCGATAGATGCTGCAGAACACACTTATTTTGTGCCGAATGTAAGAATTTAGCCTGCGAAACTAGGTTTTGCGTTCATCTTGCGTGCAAGCGGTTCTTGCAAAACCACAACATCTAGTCTCACCAGATGAGACACCACAACATGTTGTGGCCGCCAAATTTAAGTCCCTTGCCAAATTGTTAAAATGGGACTAGAGTCCAACGAAATGCCAAAAACAAACGCCCCGCTTGTGGCGGGGCGTTTGGTCCAACTAGCAAGAATGGAGGTGATAACAACCGAAATCGAGAAAGCTGAACAACTGTCCAACTATTCGGACGGTGGAGCACCAACAAGCTGCTCGTCCTGGCAGACGCGGAAGTATAGGCGCAATAGCCCACTTTCGTAAAGCACCTACGTAGGTCTCCCACCTCTCCGGACACGGACCACTAGCGCCTCTTGCAGGGGGGCGGTGTTTCGTTGGGCAGTCATACCAACTGTTCATCAAACAACCTAAGAGGAACTTGTTATGGCTAGCAAGAAGACCACTCAGAACCGCAGCGCGATCACCGGAAAATACGTCACGCCGGAATACGCCAAGGCGCACAAGACCACGACAGTCACCGAACGTACTGTTCGCAAGCCGTCGAAGTCGCGCGGGAAATGAGGAAACGAAGGGCGGCCGTTAGGTCGTACCTCTTTTCATTCGTAGATTGCTAAGGACCTACATACAACATGAGTACTATCCATAAGCTCTCTCCCGTTGTACCGAAACCCCGTCTCTCTGATCGCAACCTCGCGCGTTTCGTGCGCATGTCCGCAAGTCGGCAAATGCGGTTCTTGCACGACCAGAAATATCCCAAGGGCACGCCGCAAGTTTTCATGCAGCCGTACTACGCCAAGGCTCTTGCGGGTATCCGTGACGTAATGAAACGCGGCTTTCCCGGCATCATCGATGCGCGTGGGAAGCTGCAAGGCATTGCCCAGGAAACACGCCGTAACAACTCGTTGCGGGTGCTGGAAGCCTTCATCGCTTCACCGCATGCGAAGCGCCGACTGAAAATTATTACAGGGCATCGCTACCAAGCTTATGTGCGCACTCTTGAGGTCCGCTTCTCGCCGCACGTTGTGGCGATGGACGGTAACGAGGTTCGCTACATCTACTTCCATGAGAAGGGCGTGCAGTGCGACTCGGAAGAAGCTCGCCTTACGCTGGAGTTCGGCTATTGGGTTTTAACGCAGAACGGCATTGAAGCCAAGCCGCATCAGTTCGAACTGATTGACCTTTTTTCCGGAAAGTACTTCCAAGGTCAGCCCATGAGGCCCGAGACCCTGAAGATGCTTGACGACATGGCGCAGCACATTGAAAGCCAGTGGACCACCATCGAACCGTGAAGGCGAAGTAGTTACCGGGGGGCTTAGCCCATGCTACGCCCCCTCATCAAATGACAGGAATAAACGGGGTCAGGTTTACTTCTAACCGTCGCGTCTCTTCATAGCAGGCAACTTCCCAATTGCCTTTGCGCATGAATCCACAAGCGGTCATGGCAACAACGGCTCCCACGCATTGACGATGGAAACTCCCGTAGGCTCGAAATCAGAGACGTTGCGCGTAACCACCGCCATACCATGCACCAACGCCGTCGCCGCGATGAGCGCATCGCGCTCGCCGCGCTTGTCGGGTACATGCAACCGAGCGCAGCGTTGCGCCACAGCGGTGTCGATCGGCAATGTTCGCCCTGAAAACTCGGGCAGTACGTGCTGCTCTAGCCACGAGCGCAGCATGGCGCCCTGGTTAGCGTCCTTGCGTTCAATCGAAAGAACGCCCAGCTCCAGCTCCATGACGGTGATGGCCGAGATGAAGAGATCGGCGGCATCGACGCTTTCCGCCCACGCCGCCACATTCGCATCCGCTTTGCCGAGCCGCACCTTGCGCAACTCCGACAGCACGTTGGTGTCGAGCACGAACATCACGAAAGATCAGCCGGCCGGGCTCCAATCGTCACGCACGGCGGCTCAAACTCGACGTCTGCAATGCCCGGCATCGCCAGCGCATCGGCAATGTTGCGCCGCTGCCTGGTCAGCCGTTGATAGTCTTCGAAGCTCAACAGCACGTGCGCAGGCTTGCCGCGGTCCGTGATGAACACCGGGCCGCTCTTGGTGGCCTTCTTTGCCCGCGTCACGTCCTGATTCAGTTCCCGACTTGATAGCGTTGTGATGGTCATAAGGCACCTCCTAGATCCGCTGAATGTAGTTACGTTACTACAAAGGCGTTTGAGGGGCAAATGACGGATCAACACGGCGACAAGCGCCTCAGCCAGGCAGCCGCTCCTGTCGAGAACGGGCCGGGTTCTCTCCTAACATCCGCTATTTTCAAGAGCGGACAACATGCAGTCGCCGTTGCATGCTGCTGGTAGACCATTAGCAATCGCTACTGCCCGCATCACATCGCCCCACAGAGCTATCGCTGCCAGGACTAGCCCCCCCACACTTCTGCTAGTTAACCTGGTGACACGCGAGAGGAGCTATATGGCACGAGGCACAGACTGGTCGCATGAAGAAGTGGAGGCCTGCGTCGCCGACTACTTGCACATGCTCACGCTCGAACTGAACGGCCAGCGGTATAGCAAGACCGTCCATGCACGTGCGCTGGCCGAGCGGCTTGACGGGCGCAATCGAGCCGCCATCGATTTCAAGCACTGCAACATCAGCGCAGTCCTTCTCGCACTCGGCTACCCGTACATCGATGGCTACAAGCCGCGCGGCAACTACCAGACCCTGTTGTTCGACGTGGCGGGAGGTCAGGCGCAGTCGAACGATGCACTACAGGCTGCTGCTCAATCCGCGGTGCTGCGGCCTGCCGTCATGATCGCCCCAGAGGATACGGATGCCGTATGGGTTCCGGCACCGACAGCGGCACGGGTACGAGAGACACCACCTATCTACCTGCCCAGATTCTCGCCTATCCAACGCGACTACCTGGCACAAGAAGCGCGGAATCAATCGCTGGGGCGGGCCGGCGAATTATTCGTAATAGAGTTGGAAACCCGCCGCCTTCATGCAGCTGGCCAGAAACGCCTGGCCAATCGGGTCGAACACATAGCCGCTTCTCAAGGCGATGGCCTAGGCTACGACATACTCTCCTACGAGACCGATGGCCGAGAACGACTCATCGAGGTAAAGACCACCGCGTTCGGCATCCTGACTCCATTCCATGTCAGCCGCAACGAACTGGCGCGCTCGGAAGTCGATGCTGACAAATATCGCCTTTATCGTCTCTTCGACTTCCGTGCAAAACCACGCCTATTCGATCTACCCGGCGCCATAGCTTCGCATTGCCATCTCGAGGCAAACATGTACATCGCGCGCTTCTAAGACGACGGCCTCACCAACACTACAAGAATGAGATCAGGCTCACTTCCAACGTCCGCTCATCTTGAAGAGCAGACAGCATGCGATTGCCTTTGCATGCTGATGGTGGGCCCACCAGGATTCGAACCTGGAACCAAAGGATTATGAGTCCTCTGCTCTAACCGTTGAGCTATAGGCCCGGATGCGTCCGGAGCGGGCGGGCGATGCGCCGGCCGCCGGCTTGGCGCCTCTGGCGTACTCGCTGGGGAGGCGCCGAAGCAGCGTGAGTTTACAGTTCGACGTGGCGCGCTGTCTTCCCGGGACGGGAGCGTCGGGGCTCCCACGCAGCTTACCCCTACGCGTGAAAACGGTAGCGGGCCGTGCTGACACCCATCAGCAGGGGCCGCAACCTTCCGCCAGCCACAAACAGCGAGCGCCGCTACTGGCCCCCAATGCCAGAGAACATGCTCGCGACGCAAGCAGCGACCTGCCGCGCCTGCCCCTCCGGCACAATGATCTTCACGACTTTACTGCCGGTCCAGTGGAACACGTGGTCATCCAGCAGTTCGATGGCGAGTACGTTCCCGTTGAACGCGTATCTCGCCCGCCTGGTCGCGAATCCATGGATCTGGTCGTCCGCCTCGATGTAGAGGCACCCGGGATCCTCGATCTCGTCCCGGCAGAGCCCGATGTTGTACGGCTGGCCGGCATGCTCTTGGTCGATCAGGAAGCCCAGCGAAAAGTAGCCGTCGTCGCTTTCCTGGTTGTCGACGTCTGCTCGCAGCGACTTCAGGATGTCATCCACGCGCCCTCCCATGCGTCCCCTGCCCCGCCAAGTGGTGCGGGCCGGCACCAGGATAGCGTGTGCCCGCGACACCATGGCCGCGCACGTCCACGCCGTACCGCATACGATCAACTGCGACTCCTAGTCCTCCACTCCCAGCACCAGCACCGCCAGCGGCGGGATGGTCAACGCCAGCGACGCCGGATGGCCATGCGCGCCGACGTTCTCGGCGCGCACGCTGCCGCCGTTGCCGGTGTTGCTGCCGCCGTAGATCTCGCTGTCGGAGTTGAGCAGTTCGCGCCAGCGGCCGGCGCGGGGGACGCCGATGCGGTAGCCGTGGTGCACCTGCGGGGTGAGGTTGGCCACCACCAGCAGCGGGGTGTCGCCGCTGCGGGCCTTGCGCAGGTAGGCGAACAGGCTGTTGCCGGCGTCGTCGCCGATGACCCAGGCGAAACCTTCGGGTTCGTCGTCGCGGGCGTGCAGCGCGGGGTGCTCGGCGTAGAGGCGGTTGAGGTCGCGAACCAGGCGCTGGATGCCGCGGTGGTTGGGTTGGTCGAGCAGGTGCCAGGGCAGTGCGGCGTCGTGGTTCCACTCGGTGGGCTGGGCGATCTCGCAACCCATGAACAGCAGTTTGCGCCCGGGGTGGGTGTACATGTAGCCGAGGTAGGCGCGCAGGTTGGCGAAGCGCTGCCAGTCGTCGCCGGGCATGCGCCCAAGCAGGGAGCGCTTGCCGTGCACCACTTCGTCGTGGGAGATGGGCAGCATGAATCGCTCGGAATACGCGTAGACCATGCTGAAGGTCATCTCGCCGTGGTGGTAGCGGCGGTAGATCGGGTCCAGTTCGATGTAGTGCAGGCTGTCGTGCATCCAGCCCATGTTCCATTTGTAGTCGAAGCCCAGGCCGCCGTGGGCGAGGTCGGCGGTGACGCCGGGCCAGGCGGTGGATTCTTCGGCGATGGTCATGGCGCCGGGCGCCTGCTCGGCCACCACCTGGTTGAGCCGGCGCAGGAAGGCGATGCTCTCGTAGTTCTCGCGGCCGCCGTGGATGTTGGGCACCCACTCGCCGGCGTTGCGGCTGTAGTCGCGGTAGAGCATGGAGGCGACGGCGTCCACGCGCAGGCCGTCGACGTGGTAGCGCTGCAGGAACTCCAGCGCGCTGGCGATCAGGAAGCCGGAGACTTCGCGACGGCCGTGGTTGTAGATGAGGGTGTTCCAGTCGCGGTGGAAACCTTCGCGCGGGTCGGCGTGTTCGTACAGGGCGGTGCCGTCGAAGTGGGCCAGGCCGTGCGCGTCGGTGGGGAAATGCGCCGGCACCCAGTCGACGATGACGCCGATGTCCTCGCGGTGGCAGCGGTCGACGAAGCGGGCGAAGCCGTCCGGGCTGCCGAAGCGTGCGGTGGGCGCGAACAGGCCCAGCGGCTGGTAGCCCCAGGAGCCGCCGAACGGATGCTCGGTGACCGGCAGCAGTTCGATGTGGGTGAAGCCCATGTCGGCGACGTAGGGAATCAGCCGCTCGGCCAGCGCGTCCCAATCGAGCAGGCTGCCGTCGGCGGCGTGCATCCACGAGCCGGCGTGCACTTCGTACACGCTGATCGGCGCCTGCGGGGCGTGGCGGCGCGCGCGCGTGTCCATCCAGGCGTCGTCGCGCCACTGGAACGGCGTGGGGTCGGCGACGATGGAGGCGGTGCCGGGCGCCAGTTCCGCCTGGCGCGCGACCGGGTCGGCCTTGGCCGGCAGTTCTTCGCCGCGCGGGCCGCGCAGGGCGAACTTGTAGCGGGCGCCGGGGTCGACGCCAGGCACGAACAGCTCCCACACGCCGGCCTGGTGGCGCAGGCGCATCGGGTGGCGGCGCGCGTCCCAGCTGTTGAAGTCGCCGATCACCGCCACGCGCGAGGCGTTCGGTGCCCACACCGCGAAGCGGGTGCCGCGTTCGCCGTCGACCTCGACCACGTTGGCGCCCAGCGCGTCGGCCAGGTGCAGGTGATGGCCTTCGGCGATCAGGTGCAGGTCGAAGTCGCTCAGTTGTGGGCCGAAGGCGTAGGCGTCGGCGGTGTCCTGCTCGCCGCCGGGCCAGCGGATGTGCAGGCGGTAGCGCCCCTCGCCCGGCAATTCGGCGTGGAAGAAGCCTTCCGGTCCCTGCTGCAGCGGCACCTCGCTGCCGTCCTCCAGCACCGCCAGCACCGCATCGGCGCCCGGCTGGTAGCTGCGCAGCACCCGCGCCTCGCCGAGGCGATGCGCGCCCAGCACGGCGAACGGGTCGCCGTGGCGGGCGGTGGCGAAGGCGCGTTGCGTCGCGTCGTCCCAGACGTGGACGGCATCACTCATCGAATCGACTCCTGGGGCGCGGGAAAGCGGTCGAGTATGCGCAACAGTCCCTGTATGGGCACCATGATCCATGCCGGGCGGTTGGCGGCCTCGTAGCGAATTTCATAGCAGGCCTTCTCGATCAGGAAGAGCAAAGTGGTGGCCTCGAACGCAGCCGGCGCCACCCACGGATGCGGGCTCGCATCGAGCACGGCACGGTAGGCCGACAGGAACGCGGCGCTGGCGCGGCTGCGGAACGCGGCCAGGTAGGCCTCCTGCGCGGTGTCCAAACCCGCGCCCACACGCGCCGCGGTGCCTTCTTCGCCGCGCGCGGAGACTTCGCTGGCATAGTCGAGCGAGCGCAGGAAACCGGCCACGTCATGGAGCGGGCTGGCCTTGGCGCGGCGTTCGTCCAGCGACTTGGCTGGCTCGCCTTCGAAGTCGATCAGCACCACGTCGTCGAACGCGACCAGGATCTGGCCGAGGTGGAAATCGCCATGCACGCGGGTCAGCAGCGCACCCGACAACAGCGACGGCGCCTGCTGCAGCCAGGCATCCAAACGCGCACGCTCGGCCAGCAGGCTGTCCACCGCGGCGTGTTCGGCCGGGTCGTCGTTGGCGTCGCGATGCGCCAGCAGGGTGTCCCACATCGCCTGCACCTCGTGCACCACGCCGTCCACCACCTGCTGCGCGGCGGCCGCGTCCACCGGCTGCGGCGCGAAGGCGGGCGCGTCGGTGGGTTGCGCCAGCACCGCGTGCAGTTCGGCCAAGCGCCGGCCGACCAGGGCGGCGAAGGCGTCGTAGCCAGCCACACTCTCCAGCCGCGCCGCATCGTCCTGGGCGGCATCGTATTCCTCGGCGCCGCGTGCGAGGTGATCCAGGGTCCAGCGCCAAGCGTCGCCCTGGTTGCGCACGAAGCCCTGCAGCAGCGCCAGCGTGGTCTCGCTGCCGTCGGCCTCGACGCGCGCGACATGGCCCAGCAGCGGCGCGGCGTTGGCATAGCCCAGCGCGGTGAGGCGCTCGCCGATCTCGATCTCCGGATTGATGCCGGCCGACACGCGCCGCAGCAGCTTGAACACCGCCGCGTCGCCGACGATCAGCGAGCTGTTGCTCTGCTCCGCCGACAGCCAGCGGATTTCCGGATCGGCGGGGATGTCCACGCGCTGCAGCGCCGGTGTCGGGCAGAAGCGGATGCGCTCTGCCGTCGCCTCGGCGCCGGCCTCGCCATCCACGCGCAGCTCCGCCTTGTCGCGCAGCGCGGCCAGCATGCTCAGGGTGAAGGGCTTCAGCGCGAAGGCGTCGGTGAGGTAGCCGACCTCGCGACCGTGGCGCACGCGCGCCAGCGCCAGTTGCTCGGCCAGCACGCTCGGCTGCTCGCGCTCCCAGACGATGCCCAGCGGCAGGATGTAGCGCTCGTGGGCGCCATCGTCCAGTTCCGCCTCGATCTCCAGCAGGGTCAGGCCGTCGCCGCCGGACAGCGGCGTGCGCCGGGCGATGCACACGCTGCGCAGCGCGCGGTCCTTGGCTGCGAACCAGCGCCGCGTGGACAGCCACGTCGGCAGGATGTCGCGCTCCAGCGTCGCCAGGTGCGGCTGCAGGCCGGCGCTGTCGGTTCCACTGCGCAGCACCAGGGTCTGGTAGTCCGGGAGCGGCACCGGCGCCGGCACATGCCAGTCCGGCAGCGTGGCGTTGCCGACCAGTTGGAAGGCGTAGAAGCCGAACGCCGGCACGGTCAGCAGGTAGGTCAGGCGCCCGATCGGCGGGAAGCTGCCGCCGCCGAGGATGTCCACCGGCACCCGGCCCTCGAACTCGGACAGGTCCAGCTCCACCGCCTGCAGCGTGTGCGAGAGGTTGGCCACGCACAGCACGGTCTCGTCCTCGTGACAGCGCAGGTAGGCGAGCAGGCGGCGGTTGCCCGGGTAGAGGAACCGCAGCGCACCGCGGCCGAAGGCGCGGTAGCGCTTGCGCACCGACAGCACGCGGCGGGTCCAGGTCAGCAGCGAGTACTGGTCGCGCTGCTGCGCTTCCACGTTGACTGCCTGGAAGCCGTACAGCGGGTCCATGATCGGCGGCAGCACCAGCGCGGCGGGATCGGCGCGCGAGAAGCCGCCGTTGCGGTCGATCGACCATTGCATCGGCGTGCGCACGCCGTCGCGGTCGCCGAGATGGATGTTGTCGCCCATGCCGATCTCGTCGCCGTAGTACAGCACCGGCGTGCCGGGCATGGTCAGCAGCAGCGAGGTCATCAGTTCGATGCGGCGGCGGTCGCGCTCCAGCAGCGGCGCCAGGCGCCGGCGGATGCCCAGGTTGATGCGCGCGCGACGGTCGGCGGCATAGGTCTGCCACAGGTAGTCGCGCTCGGAGTCGGTGACCATCTCCAGGGTCAGCTCGTCGTGGTTACGCAGGAAGATCGCCCACTGGCAGCTCTCCGGGATCTCCGGGGTCTGGCG
Organism: uncultured Xanthomonas sp.; assembly: GCF_964278005.1. Classification (NCBI taxonomy): domain Bacteria; kingdom Pseudomonadati; phylum Pseudomonadota; class Gammaproteobacteria; order Lysobacterales; family Lysobacteraceae; genus Xanthomonas; species uncultured Xanthomonas sp. The sequence continues at coordinate 235,225 of NZ_CAXYKF010000023.1, read as the reverse complement.
CATGATGTCGGTGATCGGGAAGCGGTCCTCGCGCGCGATCGCCATGTACATGCGCGGCATCAGCGGGAAGTGGAACGCCATGTGGCATTCGTCGGCGTTCTCGCCGAAGTACTGCTGGGTGTCTTCCGGCCACATGTTGGCCTCGGCCAGCAGCATGCGGTCGGGGTATTCGGCATCGAGCGTGGCGCGGATGCGGCGCAGGATGGCGTGGGTCTCGGGCAGGTTCTCGTTGGAAGTACCGTCGCGTTCGATCAGGTACGGCACCGCGTCCAGGCGCAGTCCGTCCACGCCCAGGTCCAGCCAGAAGCGCATCACTTCCAGCACCGCTTCCAGCACGGCAGGGTTGTCGAAGTTCAGGTCCGGCTGGTGCGAGTAGAAGCGGTGCCAGAAGTATTGGCCGGCTTCCGGGTCCCAGGTCCAGTTGGACTTCTCGGTGTCGCAGAAGATGATGCGGGTGCCGGCGTAGTCCTGGTCGCTGTCCGACCACACGTAGAACGCACGCTCCGGCGAGCCGGCCGGGGCCATGCGCGCACGCTGGAACCAGGGATGCTGGTCGGAAGTGTGGTTGATCACCAGCTCGGTGACGATGCGGATGCCGCGCGCGTGCGCCTGCTCCACGAAGCGCTGGAAGTCGGCGATGCTGCCGTAGTCCGGATGCACCGCCATGTACTCGGCGATGTCGTAGCCGTCGTCGCGGCGCGGGCTGGGATAGAACGGCAGCAGCCAGATCGTGTCCACGCCGAGGTCGGCGATGTAGTCGAGCTTGGAGATCAGGCCGGGGAAGTCGCCGATACCGTCGTCGTTGGAATCGAAGAACGACTTGACGTGCACCTGGTAGATGATCGCGTCCTTGTACCAGCGCGCATCGCCGGCCGGTGCGCGCGGCTCGAGTTGGGGGGACGACGGCGCGGCGACATTCATGCAAGAACTCCGGCGCGGATGCGCCACAGGGAGAACGGCCGCGACGGATCGAGGCGGATGTGTTGGGTCTTGCCGTACCAGGCGAAGTCGTGGCCGTCCCACAGGTCGCGCACGGCGACGCTGGCGTGGTCGGGCAGGCCCAGCTCCCACAGCGGCACTTCGATCTGCGCGTTCTGCGCCGCATGCGGGTCCAGGCTCACCGCCACCAGCACCAGGCTGCGTCCGCGCGCCAGGTGTGCGGCGTCGAGGAACTTGCCGAAGTACAGCACCTGCTCGTTGTGCGCGACGTAGAAGCGCGTGCCCAGGTGCGACTGCAGCTCCGGATGCTGGCGGCGCAGCAGATTGAAGCGGGTGATCTCCTCGACGATGTCGCCCGGTGCGCGCTCCGGCCACACGCGCAACTGGTACTTCTCCGAGTCGAGGTATTCCTCCTTGCCCGGCAGCGGCGTGGCCTCGCACAGCTCGAAGCCCTGGTACATGCCCCACAACCCGGACAGCGTGGTCGCCAGCGCGGCGCGGATCAAGTGCCCGCTGCGCCCGCTGTGCTGCAGGAACAGCGGATTGATGTCCGGCGTGTTGACGAAGAAGTGCGGGCGGAAGCACTCGCTGGGCGCGCCGCTGTTGAGTTCCTCGATATAGGCCTGCAGCTCGGCCTTGTGCTGGCGCCAGGTGAAGTAGGTGTAGGACTGCGAGAAGCCGACCTTGGCCAGCCGGTACATCGGCTTGGGCCGGGTGAAGGCCTCAGACAGGAACACCACCTGCGGATGGCGCCCGCGCACCTCGGCGATCAGCCATTCCCAGAACGGGAACGGCTTGGTATGCGGGTTGTCGACGCGGAACAGCGTGACGCCTTCGTTGACCCAGAACAGCACCGCATCGCGCAGCGCGTTCCACAGCGCCGGCACCGCGCCGCTGGCGTAGAAGTCGACGTTGACGATGTCCTGGTATTTCTTCGGCGGGTTCTCCGCGTACGGGATGGAGCCGTCGGCGCGCCAGGTGAACCAGTCGGGATGGTCGCGCAGCCACGGATGATCCGGCGCGCACTGGATGGCGAAGTCCAGGGCCAGTTCCAGGCCGTGCGCAGCCACGGCTGCGCGCAGGCGGCGGAATCCTTCGAGCCCGCCCAGCTCCGGATGCACCTCGGTATGTCCGCCCTCGGCCGAGCCGATCGCATACGGGCTGCCGGGTTCGCCCGGCTCGGCGGTCACGGCGTTGTTGCGGCCCTTGCGGTTCTTCTCGCCGATGGGGTGGATCGGCGGCATGTACAGCACGTCGAAGCCCATGGCCTGGATGTGCGGCAGCCGCGCGATCACGTCGTCGAAGGTGCCGTGGCGCTGCGGATCGCCGCTCTGCGAGCGCGGGAACAGTTCGTACCAACTGGCGAAGTGCGCCGCGCGGCGTTCGGCCTCGACCCGGAAGGTCATCGGGTATTCGGCGCGGAACGGCTTGGCATCGGCGCGCGCCATCGCTTCGGCGGTGTCGGGTTCGAGCAGCAGTTGCGCCTTCTCGGCCAGGTCGTCGGTGCGGGCGATACGGGTGGCGATGGCCTTCAGCCGCGTCGCCAGCGCGCCGCGGCTGCGCCCACGCGCCGCCTCGACCTGGGCCAGCGCCTCCTGCACGTCCACCGGCAGCAGCGTGCCGGCGGCGCGCTTTTTTTCCAGGTCGGCATGGGTGGTGGCGTACACATCGCGCCAGGCTTCGATGCGGAACTCGTAGCGGCCCAGGCGCTGCAGCGGGAATTCGCCGCGCCAGCGGTCGTTGCCTAGGGCACGCATCGGCGCGCTCGACCAGGTCCGCGCATCGGCGGCGCGCCACAGCAAGGCAACGGCGATGCGGTCGTGGCCGTCGCAGAACGCATCGGCTTCCACGCACACGCGATCGCCGACCGTGCGCTTGACCGGGAAGCGGCCGTCATCCACCGACGGCGTCACCGCCTCGATGCACACCCGCGCCTCGCCGGCGGCGATCTCGGCCGGTGTGCGTGCGCGCGCGGCGGTCAGTACCGGGCGCGCCGGCAGGCTGCGATAGATGCGCACCTCGCCCGCTTCCAGGGTGCCGCCCTGCTCGCCATGGATCGGCTCGCCATGGTCGCTGAGCAGGCCCTCGCTGTCGCCGAGCAGGCGCAGCAGCGCCGGCCCGGGCACGGGCAGTAGGTGGTCGCGGTCGCTGTTGAGCAGCACCAGCCATGGCGCGGCATCCAGCGGCTCCACCGCCACCGCGGTGAGCGCGCCGTCGCGCAGCAGTGGGCGCAGGCGCAGCGACGCGTTGGCGTCGGGCAGCGATGCGACCGGCGTGGACGCATCGCTCTCGGAGGATCCGTGCTGCGTAGGCGTGGGCTGCCCGTGTTCCGTCGATGTGTCCTGCGCGGCGATCGCCCAGGCCCCACCGAACGCCGCGGCCAGGCGTTGCCGCTGTGCGCGCGGCAAGGGCAGCGGCGTATCCGAGGCCGTCTCGGCATCGACGGTGCCGACCACGCAACGCGCCAGCGCACGCAGGGCGCTGTCCTCGTCGAAGAACCAGTCGCCACGACCGTCCCACCAGGCCAGCGAGGAGAACGCGGCATCGAAGCCGGCACCGGCCAGGCCGCGCAAGGCGTCCAGGCCCAAGCCGGGCGTCCACGCCAGCAGCCGCGCCTGCGGCGCATGTGCGTGGACCCCGTCGATCAGCGTGCGCCACAGCGACGCCGGCACGCGCTGCGGCTGCAATACGCGGAAGCCGGCCACGCCGCTATGCACCCAGTCGAGCAGCCGCGCGCTCCACCACTGTGCCAGTCCAACCCCTTCTTCCGCGGAGGCGAAGCGGCCCACCGCGATGTCCGGCGCGGCGCGTTCGGCGCGCGGATCCGGCAGCGCCGAGCTGCGTGCGCGGAACCAGTGCGGGTGTTCCTGCAGCAGGCGGCTGCCGCCGCCGATCTCGTCGATGCGCAGGTCCAGCAGCACGCGCAGCCCATGCTGCTCGGCCCGCTGCAGCCAGTGGCGCAACTGTGTCTGGCCCGCCGCGTCGTCGGCTGCGGGGTCGTGCAGACGGCCCTGCGCATCCTGTGCGAACGGATTGGGCAAGACGATGTGATCGCAGCCCTGTGCCTGTGCCGCCGCCATGGCCGTGTCCAGCGCGGCCGCATCGTGAGGAGGAAAGAGGGACAGCAGGCAGACATGCATTCGGAAGATCCCGTTCGACGAATGAGAAGGACACGTCGCCTCTGCGCGCCGTTGCCGGCAGCGCGGACTGCGCCGTCGCATGGCAAGGGCGTCGGAACGGGATGCGCCTGCACGCGGTCGCGCTTCCAGGGATGACGACGGCGCCGGCGCACCCGGTCCGCGCGATGCGATGCAGCCGCGCTACAAGACCACGAACGCCGCAAATGGAATGTGTGGATGACATTAAATGCGCGTGCATGTGATGCGACGCGCTGTGACAGCGTGTGGCGGCGCACGCTGCGCGACGCCATACGCAATGCGGGCCATGCCGAATTCACGCGATGCTGACGCTCGCGCTTGCGTCGCGCACGAGGCCTCAGCGCGGCGCAGAGGCCGTGGCCGTAGCCGTAGCCGTAGCCGTAGCCGTCATCCATGCTCAGACTCACGCCAGCGCGGCTTCAACGCTTCTCCGACCTTGCTGCCGCTACACCCCAGCCGGATGCCGCTGGCGCTTTGGGAGCTAACTGTCATGCTGCCGCGACACGCGAAGTGCTGTGCTTTCCGATGGCGCAATGCGTCGGGACTGAAGTCCCTCCCACAGCGCACCCGGCAGGCTCGCCGCAAGCCCCTGTGGGAGCGACTTCAGTCGCGACGAGTGAAGCCATCCGATGCAAGAGTGCTACAGCAGTCGGGACGGAAGTCCCTCCCACAGTGCACCGGGCGGGCTCGCCGCAAGCTCCAGTGGGGGCGGCTTCAGCCGACAGAGCTCGACCGGGAATGCCCCGTCTCGGCTGAAGCCGCTCTTTCGGGACATCTCCTGGAGTAGGTGGAGCGCCCTTCACTCGCTCATCGAATAGGCGCGCTCGGCGCCGGCCGCCGCCCACGCGGTGTTGGCCGTGGCCTGCAGGGTGAAGCGCAGTTCGCCGCCGGCCATGAGTTCCTCGTGGCGCAGGAACGCGCGGTTCAGCGGCCGCCCGTTGAGGGTGACGCTGCCGACATAGGGATGCGCGTCGTCCAGGCCGTCGGCGATCACGGTGAAGCGCTTGCCGTTGGGCAGCGCCAGGGTGGCGCGCGGCAGGAACGGGCGGCCGAGGATGTACTGGTTGCTGGCCGGCGCCACCGGGTAGAAGCCCAGCGCGGTGAACACGTACCAGGCCGACATCTGTCCCATGTCGTCGTTGCCGGCCAGCCCGTCCGGGCGCGCTGCGTACTGGCTGCGCATGATCTGCTGCAGCCGCGCCTGGGTGCGCCACGGCTGCCCGGCATAGGCATACAGATAGGCGACGTGGTGGCTGGGCTCGTTGCCGTGCGCATACCAGCCGATCAGCCCGGTGATGTCCTCCATGTGCGCGAACACCTTGGGATCGACCTTGGCGTCGAACACCTGGTCCAGCCGCGCCAGCAGCTTGTCGTCGCCACCGTGCGCACGCGCCAGGCCGGCCACGTCCTGCGGCACGTACCAGGAGTACTGCCAGGCGTTGCCTTCGGTGTAGTCGGTGCCGTAGCCGCTGGCGTCCGGATCGAACGGGGTGCGGAAGCTGCCGTCGCGCTTGCGCGCGCGCATGAAGCCGGTATCCGGATCGAAGGCGTTGCGCCAGTTGCCGGCGCGCTTGGCGAAGGCGGCGGCGATCTCGCTGCGGCCCATCTCCTTGGCCATGCGCGCGATGGTCCAGTCGTCGAAGGCGTATTCCAGGGTCTTGGAGGCGGCCTCGCCTTCCTCGTCGATCGGCACGTAGCCCAGCTCGCGATACTGGGCGATGCCGTCGTAGGGGCCGTAGTTGGCGCTGGCCACCATGGCCTTGAGCGCGGCGTCGGTGTCGTAGCCGCGGATGCCCTTCATGTACGCGTCGGCGATCACCGGCACCGCGTGGTAGCCGATCATGCACCAGGTCTCCAGGCCGTGGAACGCCCACACCGGCAGCACGCCGTAGGGGCTTTCGCGCTGGTGCGCGAGCAGCGAGTTGACGATGTCGTTGGTGCGTTGCGGTGGCTGCACGATGGTCAGCAGCGGATGCAGCGCGCGGTAGGTGTCCCACAGCGAGAAGGTCGAATAGTGGGTGTAGCCCTGCGCCTGGTGCACGGCGTTGTCCGGCCCGCGATAGCGGCCGTCGCTGTCCATGAACAGGGTCGGGCCGAGCAGGCTGTGGTACAGCGCGGTGTAGAACTGGGTGCGTTGCGCAGGCGGCGCGTCCACCTCCACCGCGCCCAGCGCCTGCGCCCATTGCGCGCGCGCCGCGCGGCGCACGCCATCGAAATCCCAGCCCGGCACCTCGGCGTCGAGATTGGCGATGGCGCTGTCCTCGCTGACCGGCGAGATCGCCACCTTGACCAGCAGCGGCCCGCGCAGGGCGTCGCCGAAGTCGAACGATCCCACCAGTTGCCGGCCTTCGATCTGCGCGCGCTGGGTGGGGTCGTTGTCGCCCGGCGGCGGGAAGCCCTTGTAGGGAATGTCCTGCTCGGTGTTGTGGAAGGCATGGCCGCGCAACGGCTGCGAGAAGCGCAGGGCGAAGTACAGCTGCCGCCCCGGCGCCCAGCCGCGGGTCTCGCGGAAGCCGGTGACGGTGCCGTCGGCGCGCAGGCGCAGCCGCGACCAACTGATCTTGCCCGGGTAGTCGTACAGGCTGGTGCGCAGGTCCAGCAGCACGTGCGCCGGCTGTCCGGCCGGGTAGGTGTAACGGTGCACGCCGACGCGGGCGCTGGCGGTGAGTTCGGCGCGCACCTTGTAGTCGTCCAGGGTCACCGCGTAGTAGCCCGGCTCGGCGCGCTCGTCGTCGTGGCGGAAGCGCGCGCTGTAGCCGCTGCCGGGTGTGTCCGGGTCGCCACGCTCCAGGCGCACCGCACCGCTGATCGGCATCAGCAGCACGTCGCCCAGGTCGGAGTGGCCGGTGCCGGAGAAATGCGTATGCGAGAAGCCGACCAGGCTGCGGTCGTCGTAGCGGTAGCCGGCCGCCCAGCCGTAGGCGTCCTTGCGCGGCTGGATGCGCGTGTCCGGGCTCAGTTGGACCATGCCGAACGGCACGGTGGCGCCGGGATAGGTGTGGCCCTCGCCGCCGGTGCCGATGAAGGGGTCCACCGCCGCTACCGCACGCTCGCCGGCGGTGGCGCCGGTTGCAGCGGCGGCGGGCGCGATCGGCCATAGCGCGGCCAGCAGCAGTGCGGCAACGCCGCCCAGCGTCCTCGAGCTGCGCATGGCAGGCTCCCCGTATCGAATCGATCCAAACGGATAGCACAAAGCCACCGCAATGCCTTGCTGCACTGCAAAATGCGGATCGAATCACGACAGCGCAGGATGAGCGACCTTTTGAACCGGTCTAATCCGCCGTGGCGCCGTCTCCCGCCGACAAACGCGTCACCGTGTCCGACATCGCCGCCGCCTGCGGCGTGTCGCGGGCGACCGTGTCGCTGGTGCTGCGCAACAGCCCGCTGGTGCATGCGGACACGCGCGCGCGGGTGGCGGCGGAGATCGCCCGCCAGGGCTACGTTTACCACCGCGGCGCGGCCAGCCTGCGCGGCCGCGCGTCCAATGCGGTGGCGCTGGTGGTCAACGACCTGGCCAATCCGTTCTTCGCCGAGTTCGCTGGCGGCGTGGACGCGGCGCTGGCCGAGGCCGGCTACGTGATGCTGATGGGCAGCACCGGCGAATCGCCGGAGCGCCAGCAGACCGTGCTGGCCTCGCTGATCGAACACCACCCGGCGGCGATGATCCTCTCGCCCACCGAGAACACCGACGCGGCGCGGCTGCGCCAACTGCTGGGGCCGCGCCTGCCGGTGCTGCTGTTCAACCGCGCGCTGGACGGCGACTGGCCGCTGCTGGCGCTGGACAACCGCCGCGGCGCGCGCTTGGCCACCGAACATCTGCTGGCGCAGGGCCACCGTGCCATCGCCTTCTTCGGCGGCCACCGCCAGTCCAGTTCCTGCGCTGAGCGCCGCGCCGGCTACCGCGAGGCGCTGGCCGCCGCCGGCATCGCGGTCGACCCGGCGTGGCTGATCGAATGCGCGCCGACCCGGCTGGAAGCCGCGCGCCAGGCCGGCGCGCTGTGCGCGCGCGACCCGCTGCCGACCGCGCTGGTCTGCTACAACGACGTGGTCGCGCTGGGCCTGGCCAGCGGCCTGGCCGAACGTGGCCGCATCGCCGGCCGCGACTACGCACTGATCGGCTTCGACGACATTCCCGAGGCCGCCGTCGCCACCCCGCCGCTGTCCACCGTCGCCGTCGCCCCGCGCGAGCGCGGCATGCAGGCCGCGCGCCTGGTGCTGGACGCACTGCGCCACCGCCAGGCCCTGCCTGCGCTTACCATCGCCCCCGCCCGGCTGTGCCTGCGCGCCAGCAGCCGGGTCGCCCTCTCGCCCGTTCCCGGAGTCGCTGCATGAGCCGTCGCCCGCTGTCCAACACCGCCGCCATCGCGGTGGTCAGCATGATCTTCTTCACCTGGGGCGGCCTGACCAGCCTCAACGACGTGTTGATCCCGCATCTGAAAGCCGTGTTCCAGATGAACTACGCGCAGTCGATGCTGATCCAGTTCACTTTCTTCGGCGCCTACTTCCTGATGTCGGTGCCGGCCGGCGCGGTGGTGTCTCGGACCGGCTACAAGGCCAGCATCGTCATCGGCCTGGTGGTGGCGGCGATCGGCGCGGCGATGTTCTACCCGGCCGCGCGCCTGCCCTCCTACCCACTGTTCCTGACCGCGCTGTTCGTGCTGGCCAGCGGCATCACCCTGCTGCAGGTGGCGGCCAACCCGTACATCAGCCTGATCGGCGCGCCGGAGAAGGCGCCGAGCCGGCTCAACTTCGCCCAGGCGCTGAACTCGCTGGGCACCACCGTGTTCCCGTGGCTGATCGGCCCGCTGATCCTGGCCGGCGCGGTGCTCGGCGCCGACCAGATCGCGGCGATGAATCCCGCGCAGCTGTCCGCCTACCGCATCGAACAGGCGCGTACGGTGGAAATCCCCTACCTGATGCTGGCCGGCGGCCTGCTGCTGCTGGCGGTGTTCATGCTGGTCATGCGGGTGCCGTCGCTGCGGGAGGACAAGGATAGCGGCGCCGAGTCGCATCACCGCTTCGCCGACGCGCTGCGCCACCCGCACCTGTTGTGGGGCGTGGTGGCGATCTTCATGTACGTGGGCGCGGAAGTGGCGATCGGCAGCTTCCTGATCAACTACATCTCCGGCCCCACCACCGGCGGCCTCAACGAAGCCGACGCCACGCACCATCTGTCGTACTACTGGTTCGGCGCGATGGTCGGCCGCTTCGCTGGCGCCGCGCTGCTGCAGTTCATCCCCGCGCGCAAGCTGCTGGCGGTGTTCGCCGGCATCGCCGCACTGTTGCTGGTCGTGACCATGGTCAGCACCGGCCATGTGGCGATGTGGAGCGTGATCGCCATCGGCCTGTTCAATTCGGTCATGTTCCCGACCATCTTCACCGTGGCCATCGAACGCCTGGGCGTGCTCACCAGCAAGGCATCGAGCCTGCTGATCATGGCGATCGTTGGCGGCGCCATCGTGCCGCTGGTGCAGGGCCTGCTGGCCGATGCGATCGGTATCCAGCATGCCTTCGTGGTCCCGCTGCTGTGCTACGTCTACATCGTCTGGTACGGCCTGCGCGGTTCGCGCCTGTCGCCGGACCTGACGGCAGCCGCGCCCACCGCCGCGCAGACCGCGCGCGTGATGCACTGATCCACTGATCCGTTCCCGGCACGGCGGCGCACACGCTGCCGCCGTGCGCCGCTGTCTTCCCTTCCCTCCCCCAGCTCGCCAGTCAACCGCATGAACCTGCCCGCCACGCCCCTGCCCGACTTCGCCGACGCCGCCGTCCTGCGCGCGCACATTGCCGACACCATGGCCTTCTACCACCCGCGCGCGCTCGACCCGGCGGGCGGCTTCTTCCACTACTTCCGCGACGACGGCAGCGTGTACGACGCCGGCCATCGCCACCTGGTCAGCAGCACCCGCTTCGTCTTCAACTACGCGATGGCGGCGATCGAGTTCGCCGACTCGGCGCTGGCCGCCGAGTACCTGGACGCCGCGCGCCACGGCCTGCGCTACCTGCGCGAGGTGCACCGCGATACCCCCAGCGGCGGCTACGTGTGGACCCTGCGCGACGGCGTGGCCGAGGACCGCACCCAGCACGCCTACGGCGCCGCCTTCGTGCTGCTGGCCTACGCCACCGCGAAGAAGGCCGGCCTGGACACCGACGCGTGGATGGACGAGACCTGGCAACTGCTGGAAACCCGCTACTGGGACGCCGCCGCCGGCCTGTACCGCGACGAGGCCACCCCGGAGTGGACGTTCTCCAGCTACCGCGGCCAGAACGCCAACATGCACCTGTGCGAAGCGCTGATCGCCGCCTACGAGGCCAGCGCCGAGCCGCGCTACCTGCAGCGCGCGCTGCTGCTGGCCGACCACATCACCCGCCGCCAGGCGGCGCTGGCCGGCGGCCTGGTGTGGGAGCACTACGACGCCGACTGGCAGGTGGACTGGGACTACAACCGCGACAACCCCAAGCACCTGTTCCGGCCGTGGGGTTTCCAGCCCGGCCACCAGGTCGAATGGTCCAAGCTGCTGGTGTTGCTGCACGGGCACCTGCAGGCGTCCACCGGCACCGCGCCGGCGTGGCTGCTGCCGACCGCGCGGCATCTGTTCGACACCGCCCTGGCGCACGGCTGGGACGCGCAGCATGGCGGCATCGTCTACGGCTTCGCTTCCGGTACCGAACAGGCGCAGGTGGTCGGCGTGCCCGACGTGGCCGCGGCGCCAACCTACTTCTGCGACGACGACAAGTACTTCTGGGTGCAGGCCGAAGCCATCGCCGCGGCCTCGCGGCTGCTGGCCGCCACCGGCGATGCGGCGTATCGCGCCGCCTACGACACGCTGTGGGCGTACTCCTGGGAGCACCTGGTCGACCACCGCTACGGCGCCTGGTTCCGCATCCTCAGCCGCGACAACCGCAGCTACAGCGACGAGAAGAGCCCGGCCGGCAAGACCGACTACCACACCATGGGCGCCTGCCACGACGTGCTGGCGGTGATGCGCGGCAGCAAGGCGTTCGCGTAGGCGAATAGCGCGGAGATGCACTGTGGGAGCGACTTCAGTCGCGACGAGGCTTCACTAGGAATGCCCGTCGCGAGTGAGTCGCTCCCACAAGGCTTGGCTGGCTGCTGACATGACAGCGCATGGCTGCGGCATGGACTGCAACCCTGCGCAACGCCACCGACTCCTCACCCACGAAAAAGCCCCGCACATGGCGGGGCTTTTTCGTTGCCGCGAACCGCGCTCGATCAATCGATATCGAGGAAGCTGCGCAGCTGTTCCGAACGGCTCGGGTGACGCAGCTTGCGCAGCGCCTTGGCCTCTATCTGGCGGATGCGCTCGCGGGTCACGTCGAACTGCTTGCCGACTTCCTCGAGGGTGTGGTCGGTGTTCATGTCGATGCCGAAGCGCATGCGCAGCACCTTGGCTTCGCGCGGGGTCAGCCCGGCGAGCACGTCGCGCACGGTCTCGGACAGGTTGATGTTGGTGGTGTTCTCGATCGGGGACTCCACGTTGGTGTCCTCGATGAAGTCGCCCAGATGCGAATCCTCGTCGTCGCCGATCGGGGTTTCCATCGAGATCGGCTCCTTGGCGATCTTCATCACCTTGCGGATCTTGTCCTCGGGCATGTCCATTTCCTTGGCCAGCTCCTCCGGGGTGGCCTCGCGGCCGTACTGCTGGAGCATCTGCCGGGAAATACGGTTCAACTTGTTGATCGTCTCGATCATGTGCACCGGGATGCGGATGGTGCGCGCCTGGTCGGCGATCGAGCGGGTGATCGCCTGGCGGATCCACCAGGTGGCGTAGGTCGAGAACTTGTAGCCGCGGCGGTACTCGAACTTGTCCACCGCCTTCATCAGGCCGATGTTGCCTTCCTGGATCAGGTCAAGGAACTGCAGGCCGCGGTTGGTGTACTTCTTGGCGATCGAGATCACCAGGCGCAGGTTGGCCTCGACCATTTCCTTCTTGGCCTTGCGCGCCTTGGCTTCGCCGTAGGCCATGGCGCGGCTGATTTCCTTCAGCTCGGCCAGGCTCAGGTAGGTGGCCTGCTCCACCGCCACGGTGGCTTCCTGCTCGGCGATGATCTGGTCCTTGACGTCGCGCAGCGCCGACGACCACTTCTGCTTGCGCTTGAGCGCGTCGTCGACCCAGGCCACGTTGGTCTGGTTGCCTTCCCAGGAACGGATGAAGTCCTTGCGCGGCATGCGTGCCACGTGGGTGGCCAGGTGCAGCACGCGGCGCTCGTGGTCCTTGACCTGGGCCATGGTGTCGCGCAGCTTGCGCACCAGCACGTCGGTCAGCGGCAGCGGCAGCTTCAGGGTGACGAACACCTCGGCAATGTCGTTGCGCAGCTTGGTGACCAGCTTGTGCTCGGCGCCGTTCTTGGCGTGGGCCTTCTTGAACTTGGCGTATTCGGTGGCCAGCACTTCCATGCGCCGCGCGACCTCGGCCGGATCCGGACCGGTCGGGCCGGCATCCTCTTCGGCGGTGTCGACGTCTTCGTCGTCATCCTCGTCGGCATCGGCATCGGTGGCGCTGTCGTCGTCGGACACCGCGACCGGCGGGGCCGGCTCTTCCTCGATCAGGTCGTTGAAGCCGACCACGATCTCGGCCAGGCGCTTCTTGCCTTCCTTGTGCTGTTCGTAGTCCTCGAGCAGGGTCTCCACCGCCAGCGGGAACGCCCCCAGCGCGGCCTGCACCTGGCCGAGACCTTCCTCGATGCGCTTGGCGATGGCGATCTCGCCTTCACGGGTCAGCAGTTCTACTGTGCCCATCTCGCGCATGTACATGCGCACCGGGTCGGTGGTGCGACCACCCTCGGTGTCGAGCGCGGTCAGCGCCGCGGCGGCTTCTTCGGCCGCGGTGTCGTCGACTTCGCGGTTGCCGGTGTTGCCGTCGTTGAGCAACAGGGTTTCGGCATCGGGCGCAACTTCATGGACATCGATGCCCATGCCGTTGATCATGCCGATGATGTCTTCGATCTGTTCGGGGTCGACCAGATCGTCGGGAAGATGGTCGTTGACTTCCGCGTAGGTCAGATAGCCCTGTTCCAGGCCCTTGCTGATCAGTTGCTTGATGTCGGATTGCTGGGCAGGACGTTCGTTGGCCATGAGTGCTCGCGCCACCGGCAGGTAGGTGAATGAGTGAACCTAGCATTATAACAGCCCGGACCGCCGCTTGCCGGACGAGGAGCCTGAACGGCTCCGCCAGGAACGCGCCGGCGTCTACGGCCGGAGCAGGAAAGTGACCGGGCCGTCGTTGACCAGGCTGACGACCATATGGGCACCGAAGCGGCCGGTTTCCACCCCTGGCGGGTGCTGCGCGCGGCACACCTCCACCAGTCGATTGAAGCCGCGTTCAGCCTCGGCCGGCGGCGCCGCGGTGGTGAAACTGGGCCGCATCCCCGAGCGCGTGTCGGCGGCCAGGGTGAACTGACTGACCAGCAGCAGGCCGCCGCCGGTGTCGCGCAACGAGCGGTTCATGCGCCCGCTGTCGTCGGAGAACACCCGGTAGCCGAGCAGGCGCTCGGCCATACGTTGCAACTTGGCCTCGTCGTCGCCCGGCTCCACCGCCACCAGCGCCAACAGACCGGGCCCGATCTGGCCCACGACCTCGCCATCGACGCTGACCGAGGCCTGGGTGACGCGTTGGATCAGCGAGAGCATAGGGCGGGGTTGGGATTGGGGATTGGGGATTCGTTACTGTCCGCACCGCGACGAACGGTTGCGATCGTGCCGCATCATCGCCGAATGGGCGAGATTGAGAAAGCGATAAGGCACGCAGGCGGCGCGATCCGCGACACCCGTCGGGCAGGCCAGATGCGCCGAGCGGATAAACTGGGCCGATGAAACCCGCGACGCTCGCTTCCCTGCTGTATCGCTGCGCCGCCGCCGTGGCGCGCCTGCCGTGGCCGTGGCTGCGCCGCCTGGCCGACGGCTTGGCCGGGCTGTGGCTGCGCCTGGATGCGCGCGAGAGCCGGGTGGTTCGGCGCAACCTGGAGCTGGCCTATCCGGAGCTGCTGCCCAGCGAGCGCGTGGCGCTGCAGCGCGACGTGCTGCGCTCGACCGCACGGCAGGCGTTCGAGACCCTGGCGCTGTGGACCCGGCCGCCGGAGCAGAACCTGGCGCGGCTGCGCCTGCGCCACGGGCAGGAGCTGTACGACGCGGCGCTGGCCGCCGGCCGCGGAGTGATCGTGGCCGCACCGCATTTCGGCAACTGGGAGTTGCTCAACCAGTGGCTGGCCTCGCGCGGCGACATCGCCATCGTCTACCGCGCGCCGGAGTCGGCCGTGGGCGATGCCTTCCTGCAGTTGGTGCGCAGCGGCGAGCGGGTGCGCCAGGTACGCGCCGAGGGTCCGGCGGTGCGGCAGTTGTTCAAGACGCTAAAGGACGGCGGCGCGGTCGGCATCCTGCCCGACCAGCAGCCCAAGGCCGGCGACGGCGTGTTCGCACCGTTCTTCGGCGTGCCGGCGCTGACCATGACCCTAGTCAACCGCCTGGCCGAGCGCACCGGCGCGACCGTGCTGTTCGCCTGGTGCGAGCGCGTCGGCAACGACCTGGAGTTCGCCCTGCACGTGCAACCGGCGCCGCCGGACATCGCCGATGCCGACCCGCTGCGCGCGGCCACCGCGCTCAACGCAGGCGTGGAACGGGTGGCGCGGCGCGACCCGGCGCAGTACCAATGGACCTACAAGCGCTACACCCTGCGCCCGGACCCGGCCGAGCCCAATCCCTACGCCACTGAGCGCCATCCGCACTAAGAGCGACTGAGGCGCTCGCCCCTGACAAAGCCCGCGCTAATCGTCGTGCGGCTGCGCCGGGCCGGCCAGGATGCGCTGGTAGAACGCCAGGTCCAGCCAGCGCCCGAACTTGAAGCCGGCCTCGCGCACGGTACCGGCATGCACGAAGCCCAGTTGCTCGTGCAGCGCGATGCTGCCGGCATTGCTGGCGTCGATGCCGCCGACCAGCACGTGCACGCCGCGCGCCTGCGCGGTGTCGATCAGCGCCTGCAGCAGGCGTCGGCCCGCGCCACGGCCGCGATGGTCGCGGTGCACGTAGACCGAGTGCTCGACGCTGTACTTGAACGCTGGCCAGGCGCGGAAGGTGCCGTAGCTGGCGAAGCCGAGCAGGGTGCCGTCGGCGTCCTCCAGGCCCAGCACCGGGAAGTTGCCGGCGCGCTTGGTCGCGAACCAGGCCGCCATGCTCTCCGGCGGGCGCGGCCGGTAGTCGTACAGCGCGGTGGAATGGACGATGGCGTCGTTGAAGATCTCCAGGATCGCCATGGCGTGGCGCGGTTCGGTGCAATCGACGAGCTGCATGCGGGGGCCGGAACGGACGCGGTGCCGCACAGTAGCAAGCAACCGGCGGCACGTGCACACCTCCCCTCACGCCGGCGCGTTGCCGCAGCCGCCGATTTGGTTGCATCGGCGGCGCGCGCGAGCGGGCACAGTGCGTTCCATCGCCTGCAGGCTGGCGGGACAGGCAAAGCGCGCGACAATGGCGCCGGGCGCCATGCGCCTGCCGGCGCCGCGCCGGTGCTGCCGCGACCGGATGCGGCAGCCTTGAAGCGGCGCCGCCAATCCCCCATCTGGAGTCGTGCATGACCAGCCCCACCGCCCCTTCCGCGCACGCCTTCGGCGATCCTGCCGCGATCCGCAGCGAACGCGCGGCATCGGAGCTGCGCGCCGGGCGCCCGGTCCTGCTCGAAGACGGCAACGGCCGCACCCGCGCGGTGATGGCGCTGGACAGCAGCACCGAACCGTCCTACCTGGGTTTCGCCGAGGCCACCGGGCAGCGGCACTACCTGTTCGTGACTCCGCCGCGTGCGCAGGTGCTGGGCCTGGATGCGCCACAGGGTGCGCGCATCGCCTTGGCCGGGCACTCCTACGACGCGCTGGCGGCGCTGGCCTACCTGCGCGACGGCCCGGTGCCCGCGCACTGGCTGCCCGGCGACGCGCTGGATGCCGGCGCCGCCGAGATCGCGCGCCTGGGCCTGCTGCTGCCGGCGATGGTCGCGGCGGACCTGGGCGCCGACAGCAGCGCCTTCCAGGGCTGCCAGTCGCTGCGCCTGGACGACCTGGAACACGGCTGTGCCCTCGCCGCCTCCGACAGCTACACCCTGGTCACCCGCACCCAGGTGCCGCTGCGCGACCTGGGCCCTGGCGAATTCGTCGTGTTCCGCGGCGGCGTGGCGCAGCGCGACCAGGTCGCGATCGTGATCGGCCAGCCCGACCTGAGCGCGCCGGTCCCGGTGCGCGTGCATTCCTCCTGCCTCACCGGCGACCTGTTCGGCTCGCTCAAGTGCGACTGCGGAGACCAACTGCGGCACGGCCTGGCCAAGCTCAAGGCGCTGGGCGGCGGCGTGCTGCTGTACCTGGACCAGGAAGGCCGCGGCACCGGCATCGCCACCAAGATGCGCGCCTACGGCTACCAGCACGACGGCCTGGACACCATCGACGCCGACGCGCAACTGGGCTTCGGCGCCGACGAGCGCCGCTACGGCAGCGCCGTGGCGATGCTGCGCGGGCTGGGCATCGGCCGCGTGCGCCTGCTCACCAACAACCCGAACAAGGCCGAACGCCTGCGCGCGGCCGGCATCGAGGTGACCGAGCGCATTCCGGTCACCGGCACCATCACCGCCGAGAACGAAGGCTACCTGCGCACCAAGGCCGCCCGCGCCGGCCACGCGCTGGACGTGGACGCGCTGCTGCGCGCGGCGCGCTGAACCACCGGCGCAGGTCGGCCCCACACCGCCTGCGCGGATCGGGACGGAAACCGTGCGGCGGGCAGCGCACGCCCGCCGTCGCCGCGTTAGGATCGCAGGCCACGCCGCGCGCCCGCGCCCCGAGACCCCGACGTGATCGCACCGCCGCCCATGGACGACACCCCCGCCGCGCCCAGCGCTTTCGCCGCGCCCGCGGACTGGCCGCCGGCCGACTGGCAACCGGTGCCGTTGCGCGGCGCCTGGCTCGCTGCGCTCGGCGGCGGCTGCATGCTCGGGCTGATCCTGGTGGTCGCCGCCGGCATCGTCGGCCTCAGCCTGCACAGCCTGCATGCGCTGGCCCTGGGCGCGGCGGCGGCGGCGGTGGGCAGCCTGTGCGGCGCCTGGGTCGGCTTCGTCCGCCACCGGCGCATCCGCTGGCGGCTGAATGCCCAGGGCCTGGACGTGTTCCGCGGGCGCCTGTGGCAGAGCGAGACGCACGTCCCGATCTCGCGCGTGCAGCACCTGGACCTGCGCCGCGGCCCGCTGGAACGCGCCCTGCGCCTGGCCACCCTGGTCGTGCACACCGCAGGCACCCGCCATACCGCGGTCGCCGTTCCCGGTCTGGATCAGGCCGACGCCGAACGCCTGCGCGAGCGCCTGGCGCACCAGCTCGACCACGACGACGACGCGCTGTGAGCGGCCTGGCCGACGCCGAACACACCACGCCGGTGCGGCGCCTGCATCCGTGGTCGTGGCTGTTCGTGCTGCTGCAGCACCTCAGGCATTTCCTGCTGCCGTTGCTGGCGCTGCTGGTGTTCGGCAGCCGCGACGGCCACCGCGATCACGCCGATCATCTGGTGATGCTGGCGGTGTGCAGCGGGCTGGTGGCGGTGTCGCTGCTGCGCTATCTCACCTACCAGTACCGCATCGGCCACGACAGCCTGAGCATCCGCAGCGGCTGGCTGGAACGCAGCCTGCGCGAGATCCCGTTCGCGCGCATCCACAACGTGGTGGTGCACCAGTCGCTGCTGCACCGGCTATTCGGCGTGGCCGAGGTACGCCTGGAGTCGGCCGGCGGCACCAAGCCCGAGGCGCAGATGCGGGTGCTGCGGCTGGACCAGGCGCTGGCGCTGGAACAGCAGATCCGCCACCGCGCACCCGCCGCCGACACGATCGCCGCGACCGATGCCGACGCTGCACCCGCTGCCGCGCCGGACAGCGAACTGCTGCTGGCGCTGCCCACCGCCGAAGTGCTGCGCCAAGGGCTGATCTCCAACCGCGGCATGGTGGTGCTGCTCACCGCGTTCGGCGCCACCTACCACCTGTTCCCCGAGCGCATGATCTCCAACGCGATCGAGCACTACGGGCGGCAACTGTTCGGCTACGCCACGCACCTGCAACTGGGCTGGATGGCGGGCGCGGTGACCTTCGCCATGATGCTGGCGACGCTGTTGCTGCTGATGCGCGGCTTGTCGATGGGGCTGGCGCTGGTGCAGTACCACGGCTTCCGGCTGAGCGAGAGCGAGCGCCGGCTGACCGTGGAGCGCGGCCTGCTGACGCGGTTGCGCAGCAGCGTGGCGCGGCGCCGGATCCAGGCCTGGACCCTGCACGAGAGCGTGCTGCAGCGGCTGCTGCGGCGGCGCAGCCTGCACATCGACACGGCGGTGATCCAGTCGCACCACGGCCACGGCCACGACCACGCACTGACGGAACTGGCGCCGCTGGCCACGCCGGCCGCCTGCGATGCGCTGCTGCAGCGGCTGCTGCCGCAGGTCGTCTGGCCGCCAGCGCATTGGCACGGGATCGCCACGCGCCACTGGTGGCGCCTGTCGCTGCCGGCGCTGCTGCTGGTGCCGCTGCTGTGCGCCGGGCTGTGGCCCACGCTCGGTGCCTGGGCCTCATTGGGCCTGCTGTGGCTGCCGTGGTCGGCGTTCAAGTCCTGGCGCCAGGCGCAGCGCATGGGCTACGCGCTGGACGCGCGCTACGTGGCGGTGCGCGGCGGCTGGTGGCGGCGCTGGTGGCGGCTGGCCGAACTGGACAAGCTGCAGACGCTGCACCTGAGCCGTTCGCCGCTGGACCGCTGCTGCGGCACCGCGACCCTGTGGCTGGACACTGCCGGCGCCCGCCACGGCGAACCGCCGCTGCGCATGCGGCTACTGCCGGACGCGCAGGCACGGGCGCTGTACGAGCAACTGGGCGCAGCGCTGGCGCAGCGACGGCTGCGCTGGTGAGCGCGCGCGGCGGCGCTGCGCGTCAGCGACGCGCGCCGCGTCCCCAGTAGCCGATGCGGCGGCGGATCTTCAGCTTGCGCCACAGGTTCAGCGGCTTGCGCCGCGGGTTGCGCGCGCCCTCGGCGACGAACTCGTCGATCGCTTGCAGCACGCGCTCGCTGGACTGGCCGTCGCGGTAGGGATGCAGGCTATCGGCGAATTCGCGGATCGCCGCCATCAGCTCCGGCGGCCGCTGCAGCGCGCGGCGGATCGCCGGCTCGAACTGCGCCGGATCGTCGATGTCGATCAACTGCGGCCCCGGACGCCGGTTCTTGAAGGTCACCACCGGCTTGTAGGTGAGCAGGAACTCGTTGAGCGCGGACGAGGTGTCCGAGCACATCATGTCCACCTGCGGGAACAGCTCCAGGATGTTGTCGTTGTCGGCGAAACGCAGGTACTCGCTTTCCAGCGCGCGGTAGCGCGCGACCATCGCCGGGTCCATCTTCGGATGGAAGGTGACGATCCAGCGCCATTCGCCGCTGCGCGAGAGCCGCGCGACCTCGTCGTAGAGGATGCCGGCCGCGCTCCACGACGGCGAGAACGTGGAGTGGTACAGGATCACCGGCGGCTGCCGCACCGGCGCCAGTTCCGCGCCGATCTCGCGCATGAACGGGTCGATCTTGGGGAAGCCGGTCTCCTTGACCGCGAAGTGGCCGAGCTTGCGCGCCAGCGCGCCGAACGCCGCGGTATCGCGCGGGCCGGTGGTGCAATACAGATCGAAGAAGCCGCGCACGTAGATGTGCCGCGGCTTGCCGGCGTCGAAGCCGTGGAAGGTCTCGACCTTCACCCCCGGGAAGAAATGCGGCACCGCGTTGCTGGAGGTGATCACCGCGTACGGATTCCACGCCAGCACCTCTTCCACCGTCGCCAGATGGCGCTCGTCGGCGCTCAGATCCTCGGCGCCGGGGCCGTCGAAGAACCATGCCGCCTGGTCGCCGCGCGCGCGGATCGCCGCCTGCAGCGGACGCAGGATCGCCAGCGCATAACGCTCGGACCCGTACAGCAGATAGTGCTTGCTCATCAGTGCTCCAGATCGTGCCGTTGCAGTTGCGCCCGCGCCTGCTCCACCGAAGCCGGGTTGATCTGCATCTCGTAGTAGCGCATGCGCTTGTACAGCGCGTAGCTGGCCGCGGTCTGCGCCACCACGAAGCCGCGCCAGCCGTCGAGGAAGGCCAGCCGCAGCAGGTAGTCCTTGAGGAAGGCGCCGGCGAACACGAACGGGCTCTGCCACATTCTCACCGGCTTGCGCTTGTCGCGCCAGCCGAGCGCCTTGAGTTCGGCGTAGCGCAGCACCTTGAGCTGCTTGTGTACCAGCGTCGGGTTGTGCAGATGGTTGAACGGCGGCGCGAACGCGGCGCTGGCGCCGTCGAAGCGCAGCGATTCGTGCACCCGCGCATCGCTCCAGCGCGCGCGGCCGCGGTGGTACAGCCGCGCCAGGCGCTCGCCGACCATCGGTTTGTACCAGCGCATCGGCGCGCCCATGTACCAGGTGCTGCGGCGCAGCCACACCGCGTCCACGCGGTCCTCGGCGAGCAGTTGCGGCAACCGCGCCAGGCACTCGGCGCGCAACGCGTCGGACAGGAACTCGTCCGCGTCCAGCACCAGGATCCAGTCGTGCGCGGCCTGGGTGGAGGCGAAGTTGCGCTGTGGGCCGAAGCCCAGCCAGGCCTGCTCGACCACGCGCGCGCCGTGCGCGCGGGCGATCGCCACGGTGTCGTCGGTACTGCCGCAGTCCACCACCAGCTTGTCGGCGGCGAACGGCACGCTGTCCAGGCAGCGCGCGATGTTGGCGGCCTCGTTGTAGGTCATCACCACCAGGCTCAGCGGCAGGGTGGCGGCGGCAGCGTCGGCCATGGCGCGCGGTATCCGGAAGTCAGGCGCGGTGCCGGCGGTCGGCGCCAGGCGCCGCGCCGCCCGGCGATGCGGGATCGGCAGTCTACCGGCTTCGCGCGGCGCCTTCAGCGCCCTGTGCCGGCACCGCCTCGCGCGCGGCCAGCCCGATCAGCACGCCGACCAGCGCCACGTAGAAGCCGGTGCTCACCTGGTGCGCGAACATCGACTGG
The DNA here is from genome assembly GCF_964278005.1 of uncultured Xanthomonas sp. Taxonomy (NCBI): domain Bacteria; kingdom Pseudomonadati; phylum Pseudomonadota; class Gammaproteobacteria; order Lysobacterales; family Lysobacteraceae; genus Xanthomonas; species uncultured Xanthomonas sp. Next base: position 214,106 of record NZ_CAXYKF010000023.1, on the reverse strand, counting down.
GTCATGCCGCACAGGATGTAGGCCGCCACCACCATGATCCCGGCTGCCGCCGCGCCGTGGAAATGCGGCTGTGGCCGGCGCCGGTACAGGCGCAGCAGCAGCCACAGCGGCACGCCATACACCATCAGGATCAGCACGGTGCCGGGCAGGCCCTGGGTCGCGCTCCACTCGGCCAGGTCGTTGTGCGCATGACCCAGGTGGCAGCGCTCGACGAAGCCCTTGCGGCAGTCCGGCAGGCGCAGCATGGCATTGTCGAAGCGGCCCACGCCGACCCCGACCACCGGGTGTTCGACGAAGGTCGCCGCCGCCACCTGCAGGCGCTCGATGCGCGCGCCGGCCGAGGAATCGCTGTCGCCGCGCTCGTAGCGCTGCACATCGTGATGCAGTTCGGCCAGGCGGGTCTGCTTGGTCAGCGCCGGCACGCTCAGTACCAGCACCGCCGCCAGCGCGGTGCACGCGCCCAGGATCATCAGCCGCGTCGCGCTGTCGCGCCAGCGCAGGCACAGCGCGCTGACCACCAGCAGCAACAGCACGCCCAGCCACACGCCGCGGCTGCCGCTGAGCAGGATGACGATGCCGCCGGCCACCACCGCGGCGACGGCCCACGGCCATTGCCCGCGCGGCCGGCAGAACACCGCCAGCACCATCAGCATCAGCACCACGTCGGCCAGCACGATGGCGTTGGTCCAGCCCTCGGCACGCGGCTGGCCCTGCAGTACCTGCACGCTGGCCAGCACCAGGGCGGCGAGGATGCCGAGCAGCGCGCCCCACCACAGCAGGCGCTGCGGCGGCCGCAGGGCGTAGGTCCACAGCGCCGCCCACGGCAGCACCAGGAAGCGGGTGCGGTTGTCGATGTCCTTCAGCGGCTGGCCGAAGTACAGCACCGAGCACAGCGACAGCCCGATCACCAGCAGCGCCAGGATCCACAGCCAGCGCAGCGACGGCTGCATCGGCGCCACCGCCTGGCGCAGCCGCGGCAGGGCCAGCAGACTGGTCGCCAGCAGCAGCAGGCCGAACGGCAGCAGGCCGCTGGGGATGCTGATCACCAGCGCCGGCAGGCACAGCAGCGCGAGCGCCGCGCCGCGCTCGGCCAGGGACTGGCGCGAGAACGCGGAAACGGCATGGCGTGGCGCGATCGGCTGGGACATCAAGGAGTGAAGACCGTGGGGAGGAGGTGGTCGGCGATGATCCGGGGCGCTTCCCTAACCCGGCCTGACCTGCTCGCGATCGGCGCCATGGCTGGCCGGCACGGCGGGCGGCGGCGTTTCCCCGAGCAGATCGGCCACCGCCGCGCGCAGGCGCTCGCCGAACTCGCGCCGGCGCGTCTCGAAGAAGCCGCGCGCGGCCGTGCCCAGGGCGTCGCACTGCATCGGCGACAGCGCCAGCGCCTGCCTCATCGCCTGCTCAAGGCCGGCAGCCTCGATCCGGTAGCGCACGCCGAAATTGTCCGGCCCCTCGCCGACCGGATCGATCAGCACGCCGCGGTCGGCGCTCACCAGCTCGTTCATCGGCGCCCCGTTGGTGGTGATCACCACCGCGCCCACGCTCAGCGCTTCCATGATGTAGTGGCCGAAGCCCTCCACCTCGGAGGGGCACAGGTGGAAGCGGTGCGCGTTCTGCAGCCGCCGCAGTTCCTGCTGGTCGAGGTAGCCGGTCAGGTAGTCGATGTTCTCGGCCTCGATCGGGTGGGACTTCTTCGCGCTCTGCACCACCGTCAGCCGCGGCCACTCGGGGTGCCGCGCCCAGGTCTGTAGCAGCAGCGCCGTGCCCTTGGCCGAACTGCGCCCGGCCACATGCAGGCAGGCGCGCTCGCGCGGGACCTCAGGACGGTAGCAATCGTCGCTGCAAAAGCCGATGAAGGCGGTCGGCGCCATCGTGGAAAACCGCTGCTCGGCCTGGCGGGTCTTGCACAGCACCTGGGCGAAGCGCGGCAGGCAGCGCAGCCACTTGTGCCGGAACCACTCCGGGTTGGGGATCAACGCATTGCGCAGGCCGCTGCCCAGGCAGCGCGGATACACCCGCTCCAGGAAGATCTGCAGGTCGGCACGCCCGAACAGCAGGCTGCGCAGGAACAGGCGCAGTTCGCGCAGGCGGTTGGCCATGCGCACGGTGCCGAAGCCCAGCACCTCCACGCGGTAGCGGCCGGTCTCGCGCAGCAGGTCGGCGACCACCTGCAGGTCGCGGCTGAGGCCGCCGCCGTTGTCGCGGCTGATGACCCGGATCAGGCGTGGCGGCACGCGCGTCTCCCTGCCCGCGCAGCGCGCCGGGCGCCAGCGGCACCCGCGCCACGCCGCCGCAACGCGCGGCTGCGGCTCATTCGAAGCGGTCCTTGTCCTGCTCGCGCAGGCGGTCGCGGTCGTCCTGGGTGACCACGCAGTGGCCGTGTATCGCACTGGCCGGGACCAGCCACCAGTCGCGCCGGTTGGACACGCCGGCCAGGATGCTCGCGTTGCGGTCCACACAGCCCAGCATCGCCGCCTCCTGCACCAGCAGCCAGCGCCGCTGCGGCGCCTGCGCCTGCCAGGCGATGCCGCGGCGCAGTTGCTCGTCCCAGGGCACCACGAAGCCGAAGGTCGTCGCCGGGCGGTCGGCCATCAGCAGGTTCTGCTCCTTCCAGGCGACCAGGCCGAGTTCGGCCTCCGGGCCGATGCGGCGCCCCACCGACTCCATCACCCCGCGCGCCGAGCTGGACATGTTGATCAGCGGGTACACCAGCAAGCCGGCCATCACCCAGACCATGGTCAGGGTCGAGACCGTCGCCAGTTCCGGGCGGCGCCGCGCGAACGCGGCCAGGCTGGCCACGCCCCACAGACCGATCGCCAGCAGGATCCAGGCCAGCACCTGCACGGTGGCCAGGTCGATGCCGCGGTCTTCCATCATCTTCGCGCGGAAGCCGTGCCCCAGCAGGATCGCCGCGCCCACACCGCCGAGCGCCAGCGTCAGCAACGCGGTGAACGCCAGCAGCAGGCGCTTGACCCCGGGCTTGCGCAACAGCCCTGGAATGAGCGGCCCCATCGCCAGGCACAGCATCGGCAGCGCCGGCAGCACGTAGACATCGCGCTTGCCGGTCGGGATCGAGAAGAACAGCACCACCAGCGCCCACCAGGCCAGCGGCAGCAGGTAGCGCGCGTCGCGCCGACGCAGGCGCCGCGCCCAGGCGGGGATCGCCCACGGCAGCGCCAGCAGCACCGGCAGCCACATGCTCGGCATCACCCCGAAGAAGTACAGCGGCCCGTGCGCGTGGTCCCAGGATTTGGCGTAGCGCCCGGCCGTCTGCCGGAACAGGATGTCGTTGAGATAAGCGCGGTACTCGGGGGCGTTGCTCGACAGCGCGGTGACCACCATCGGCACCAGCCAGATCGACACCGCCGCCAGGAATGCCAGCGGCCCCAGCCAGAAGCGCGGATCGCGCAGGCCGACCCGCACCCCGCGCCAGTGCGCCAGCGACGCCGCCGCAGCCGGCAGCAGCATCAGCAGCGCCAGCACGCCTACGCCCTTGGTGATCGTGCCCAGCCCGGCGGCGAACCAGCCCAGCGCCCACAACCGCCAGTCCGGCCCGCGCAACAGGTGGCGCAGCAGCGCGTAGTTGGCCAGGGTGATGAAGAACACCACCAACGGGTCGATCTGCGCCTTCTTCGCCTGATACGTGAAGTGGAAGGCGAACAGCAGCGCGTAGGCCGCATACATGCCGACACGGCGCGTCCACAGGCGCCGGCCGAGGTCGTAGACGCAGGCCAGCGTGCCCAGCCCGGCCAGCAGCGACGGCAGCAGGAAGGCCACCCGCCAGTTGCCGAACAGCGTGTAGAAGCTGGCCTGCAGCCACATCAGCATCGGCGGCTTGTCCGAGTACAGCTCGGTGCCGCGGTGCGGGAACAGCCAGTTGCCGCTCTCCACCATCTGCTTGGCGACCAGCGCGAAACGCGGTTCGTCGGCCGGATGCGGATCGCGCAAGCCCAGGCCGGCGCCGAGCACCAGCACGGCCAGGATGGCCAACAACCAGAACTCTCGGGAGGCGCGGGTCTTCAGCATGGGACGCGATGATACCGGGGCCGGTTCATGCCGTCTTGCGGAACCTTGCGTAGTAGAAACCGTCGCAGTCCTGCTCGCCTGGGAAGCGCTGGCGGCCGCCGCCGGAAGCATGCCCGCAGGCCGCGCCCGGATCCTCCAGTGCCGCGCCCGGTTGCCGCGCCAGCAACGCCTGCACCTGCCGCGCGTTCTCGTCCTGCAGCAGCGAGCAGGTCGCGTAGACCAGCACCCCGCCCGGCCGCAGCACCTGCCAAGCGGCGTCGAGCAGGCGCACCTGCAGCGCCTGCAGCGCGATCACGTCCTCGCGGCGGCGATGCAGCAGCACGTCCGGCTGGCGGCGCACGATGCCGGTGGCCGAACACGGCGCGTCGAGCAGCACCGCGTCGAACGGCACGCCGTCCCACCAGTCCTGCGGCTGCGCCGCGTCGGCGACCTGCAGCTGCGCCTGCGCACCGGCGCCGGTGCGCGCAAAGGTCTCGCCGACCCGCGCCAGGCGCCGCGCATCCACGTCCAGCGCGGTCAGGCGCAGACTGGGATCGCGTTCGAGCAGGTGCGCGGATTTGCCGCCGGGCGCCGCGCAGGCGTCGAGCACGCGCGCGCCCGGCGCCGGCGCCAGCACGTCGGCGACCTGTTGCGCCGCGCCGTCCTGCACCGACACGCGCCCGTCGGCGAAGCCCGGCAGGGCGCCCACCGCCAGCGGCGTCTCCAGGCGGATCGCATCGGCCAGCAGCGGCGAGGCCTGCGCGGCGATGCCGGCCGCGGCCAGCTCCTGCAGATAGGCGTCGCGGGTACCGCGCTGGCGGTTGACCCGCAGCCACAGCGGCGCCGGCTGCTGGCTGGCGGCGAAGATCGCCTCGGCCTGCTGCGGCCAGTCGGCGCGCAGCGCGTCGCGCAGCCACAGCGGCCAGCCCGCGTCGGCGGCCACCGCCGGCAGCCCGTCGCGCAGCGCGCGCCGCAGCAGCGCGTTGACCAGCCCGGCCTGGCGCGGCCGATCCAGCGCGCGCGCCGCCTCCACCGTCGCCGACAGCGCCGCGTGCGGCGCCAGGCCCAGCGCATCGAGCTGGGCGAAGCCGGCCAGCAGCAGGCCGCGCAGTTCGGCGTCGCGCTGCGGCAACTGCTTCTGCAGCCACATCCGCAGCGCGGCCTCGTAGGCCGGTCGGCGGCGCAGCACGGCGAAGCAGATCGCCTCCACCAGCGCGCGGTCGCGCGGATCCGGCAGCGTCGGCAACGCGGCGGCCAGTTCGGCCTTGAGCGAGCGGCCGCGGTCGATCACCGCGGTCAGCACACGGGTGGCAAGCACCCGCGGGGCCACGCCCGGCGGCCACGCAGCGGCGGGCGTCGCGGTCATCGGCGGGCGCTCCGGGAGGTGTCAGGCTTTAGCGCGCATGCCGTGTCGTGGTTGCGCGTGCGGATGATGGGGGTGCGCGACGCAGTGGACGTCCGCCCGCGCCGCAGCGCGGAGGCGGCCACAGCCGCGCCTGCCAGGCCCAACGCGGCGTACGCAGGCATGGTCGACGCCTCAGGCCAGGACCGGCAGGTCGCGCCGTGCGTTGAGGTAGTCGGCGGCGGTGATCGCCTTGCCGCCGTCGCGCTGCAGCACGCGCAGGCGCAGCGCGCCCTGGCCGCAGGCGATGTCGATGCCCTGCCTGGACGCGGTCAGCACCGTGCCCGGCTGCTGCGCGTGGGCCAGGTCCAGCGCGATCGCGCCGTGCACCCGCACCCGCTCGCCGGCCAGCACCGCCTCGGCGACCGGCCACGGATCGAAGGCGCGCACCTGCCGCGCCAGCTGCGCCGCCGGCTGCTGCCAGTCCAGCCGCGCCTGCGCCTTGTCCAGCTTGTGCGCGTAGGTGACGCCGGCCTCCGGCTGCGGCTGGGCCACCGGACGCAGGCCGGCGCGCAGCAGGCCCAGGCCGTCGGCCAGCACCTGCGCGCCGAGCGCGGCCAGGCGGTCGTGCAACTGCCCGCCGGTCTCGTCGGCACCGATCGGGGTCCGCTGCGACAACAGCACCGGGCCGGTATCCAGACCCGCTTCCATCTGCATCAGGCACACCCCGGTCTCGCTGTCGCCGGCCTCGATCGCGCGCTGGATCGGCGCGGCGCCGCGCCAGCGCGGCAACAGCGAGGCATGCACGTTCCAGCAGCCATGGGTCGGGATCGCCAGCACCGCCTTGGGCAGGATCAGCCCGTAGGCCACCACCACGATCAGGTCCGGCTGCAGCGCGCGCAGCGCCTGCAGGGTTTCCGGCGCGCGCAGCGTCTGCGGCTGCAACACCGGGATGCCGCGCGCCACCGCCTCCAGCTTGACCGGCGACGGGGTCAGCCCGCGGCCGCGCCCGGCGGGCCTGTCCGGCTGGGTGTAGACCGCGACCACTTCATGGCGCTGCGCAGCCGCGCGCAACGACGGCACGGCGAAGTCCGGCGTACCGGCGAAGACGAGTTTCATGGAGGCTGGGAACCGGGAATGGGGAATGGGGAATGGGAAAAGCGCGCGGACCCGGAAATGGCACGGGCACCGCGCTTACGATTCCCGTGTCTCCATTCCCGGTTCCCGGCCTCAGGCCACGTGCTTGCGCGCCTTGGCCAGCTTCTTGCGCACCATTTCGCGCTTGAGCGGGGACAGGTAGTCGACGAACAGCTTGCCGTCGAGGTGGTCCATCTCGTGCTGCACGCACACCGCCAGCAGGCCGTCGGTGCTCAGTTCCTGCGGCTGGCCCTGGCGGTCCAGGTAGCGCACGGTGATGGCGTCGGCGCGGGTCACGTCGGCGTAGATGCCGGGAACCGACAGGCAGCCTTCCTGGTACACCTGTTCGCCGTCGCGCTGCACGATCTGCGGGTTGATGAACACCTGCGGGGCGTTCTTCTCCTCGCTGACGTCGATGACCATGAAGCGCTTGTGCACGTCGACCTGGCTGGCGGCCAGGCCGATGCCGGGCGCGTCGTACATGGTCTCGAACATGTCGTCGAGCAGGCGTTGGAAGGCTGCGGAGGTGACCTCGGCGGCGTCGACCGGCACCGCCTTGGTACGCAGGCGCGGATCGGGGAATTCGAGAATGGGGAGCAGGGCCATAGCGGTACCCAAGATGGGGGCGCCGGACGATTCGGCAAGACCTGCGGATTCTACCCGTTTCTGCGCCCGCCGCTTGCGCCCGCACCAGGGTTCTGCACTATAGTGCGCGAACCTGTTGGGGAATCAGGCTCCGCGCTCATGTTCAATCGACTCCGTACGGTCGTCGCCGTGGCGATGCTCACCGTGGCGACCTACGCTGCTTCCGCCAGCATGGCCGCCGAACACCCCGACACCTACGTGGTGCGCAAGGGCGATACGCTGTGGGACATCGCCGGGCGCTTCCTCGGCAAGCCCTGGCTGTGGCCGGAAATCTGGCAGGCCAATCCGCAGGTGCACAACCCGCACCTGATCTACCCCGGCGACGTGCTCAGCCTGGCCTACCTGGACCGGGTGGCGCATGCCGAGGTCAAGCCGGGCCCGCGCCAGGACGCGCCGATCGACGCGATCCCGCTGGCGCAGGTGGAGCCGTTCCTGAAGAACCTGCGCGTGGTCGACCGCATCGACAACCTGCCCTACGTGGTCGGCACCGAAGACAACCGGCTGCGCGCCACCGACGGGCAACTGGTCTACGCGGTCGGCCTCGGCCAGGCGCAGGCCGGCCAGCGCTACGCCGTGGTCCGCCCGACCGTGCGCTACCTGCTGCCCAAGCTCAGCGACGACCTCGACGCCGAAGGCCGCAGCATCCCCGGCAGCGGCAACCTGTGGCAGACCTTCGTGCCGCCGGACAAGCGCCGCGAGACCCTCGGCTACGAACTGGCCCAGGTCAACATCGGCACCGTCGCCCGCGTGTCCGCCGACGGCCGCCAGGCCACCGGCCTGCTGCTGCAGGACAACGCCCGCGAAGTGCGCGCCGGCGACCGCCTGATTCCGGTCGAGGCGCAGCCCTACGACCTGCAGTTCGTGCCGCATCCGCCGTCCGAGCAGGCGATGGCCGCCGGCCTGCGGGTGCTGGCGGTGGCCGACGCGTTCAGCGCGGCCGGCCCGCGCGACGTGATCGCCATTTCCGGCGGCCGCCGCGAAGGCATCGACAACGGCACCGTGGTGTCGCTGTGGCGCCACGGCACCCGGGTCAACGACCGCGTGCGCCACCCCAACACCTCCCGCGCCGACGACGGCTTCACCGGCGGCAGCGGTACCGTGGCGCTGCCGGACGAGTACGCCGCGCACGCGATGGTGTTCCGCACCTTCGACAAGGTCAGCTACGCGCTGGTGATGGACGGCATCAAGCCGACCCGGATCGGCTACGACGTCAAGCACCCGGACGCGCGCTGACCCGCGGCTGGGGACTCCCCCTACAGCGATTGCAGACGGCGCCCGAGGGCGCCGTCCGCGTCTGCGGCCTAGGCTGGGCGCATGTCCAGTCCGGTCATCGCCCCTACCCACACACCCGCCGACCCGGCCCTGCTGCGCCTGTCGCTGGCCGGCGGCGCCAGCGCCCCACGCCGGCTGCTGCTGGAGCAACACGGCAGCCCGGCCGCGGCGCTGGCCGCCGGTCCCGCCGGCTGGCAGGCCGCCGGCCTGGATGCGGCGCAGATCGCCGCGTTGCAGCGGCCCGACCGCGCCGCGCTGGACACCGCCGAGCACTGGCTGGCGCAACCAGGTCGGCACCTGCTGGGCTGCCACGATGCCGACTACCCGGCCCTGTTGCGGCGCACGCCCAATCCGCCACTGGCGCTGTACGTGGACGGCGATCCCACGGTGCTGTGGCACCCGGCCGTGGCCGTGGTCGGCAGCCGCGCCCCCAGCGCCGGCGGCCGCGACAACGCCTACGGCTTCGCCCTGGCCCTGGCCACGGCCGGCTTTGCGGTGACCAGCGGCATGGCCAGCGGCGTGGATGCCGCCGCGCACCGGGCCGCACTGTCGCGCGCGGACGGGCTGACCGTGGCGGTGGTCGGCACCGGCCCCGACCTGGCCTACCCGCGCCAGCACGCCGCCCTGCGCCGCCAGATCGCCGAACGCGGCGCGGTGGTCAGCGAGCACCCGCCCGGCACGCCGGCGCGGGCGGGGCACTTCCCGGCGCGCAACCGGATCATCGCCGGACTGAGCCTGGCGACCCTGGTGATCGAGGCGGCCACCCGCTCCGGCGCGCTGATCACCGCGCGGCTGGCCGCCGAGGCGGGGCGCGAGGTATTCGCCCTGCCCGGCTCGATCCACAATCCGCTGGCGCGCGGCTGCCATCGGCTGATCCGCGACGGCGCCGGGCTGGTGGAAAGCGCCGAGGAGGTGCTGGCCGGGGTCGCGCCCCTGGCCGCCGCACTGGCCGACGCCTTGCGCGGGCGCCTGAACGCCCCCACACAGGGAGCCAGCACCGCGCACGGCGCCACGCCGGCCTTCTCCGACCCCGACTACCAGCGCTTGTGGCAGGCGCTGGGCCACGACCCCATCTGTATGGATTCAGTGATCGCACGCAGCGGATTGACGGCCGCAGCGGCGTCCTCCATGCTGCTGGCCATGGAACTGGATGGCTACGTGGCGGTCGAACGCGGTCGTTACACCCGCAAACCCTAGTTTCTTCACCTCCACAGCGTCTCGCGACGCAGGCCGAGGGGCAATGAAAGAGAGCATTCTGGATGTCCTGCTGTACCTGTTCGAACACTATTTCAGCGAAGACGCGGATCCGGTCCGTGATCGCGACTCCCTCCAGAATGGCCTGATCCAGGCCGGTTTCAGCCCCACCGAGATCAGCAAGGCGTTCGACTGGCTCGACGCCCTGGCCGACCAGCGCCCAGCCGTGGCGCAGCCGCGCATCGATGGCCCGATCCGCATCTACCACGGTCCGGAACTGGACAAGCTCGACGTGGAATGCCGTGGCTTCCTGCTGTTCCTGGAGCAGCACGGCATCCTCGACAGCGACCAGCGCGAGCTGGTGCTGGACCGGGCCATGGCCCTGGATCAGGACGAACTGGATCTGGACGACCTGAAGTGGGTGGTGCTGATGGTGCTGTTCAACCAGCCTGGTGCCGAGGCGGCGTACGCGTGGATGGAAACGCAGATGTTCGTCGACGAGCCGGAGCCGGTTCACTGAGTCGCTGACGGTCGCGCACGGATGCACGAAGACACTTCCCCATTGGCGATCTGGTACTACGTCGATGCCGCGCGCGAGCGGCACGGCCCGTTGCCGGCGTCCGCCCTGCTGGAACGCCTGCACGACGGCCGCCTGCAGCGCGAGACCCTGGTCTGGCGCGAAGGCCTGCCGGAGTGGCGGCCGCTGCACGCGGTCGCCGCCGAACTGGGCCTGCCCGACGCCCCCACCCCGCCGCCCTTGCCGCCACCGCTCCAGACGGCCGCGCCCGTGCCCCCCGCTGCCACCGCCGCGCCGCGCAGCGGCCTGTCCGGCTGCGCGATCATGGCCATCGTCGGCACCATCGTCGGCGTGCTGCTGGTGGCGTCCCTGGGCATCGCCGCGGCGATCGCCCTGCCCGCCTACCAGGACTACCTGGCACGCGCGAAGGTCGCGCAGGCGCTCGACCACCTGGCGCCGCTGAAGGACCAGATCGCCGCCTTCAATGCACAGGAGCACCGCTGCGCGGTCAACGGCGACACCGGCTTCGGCGCACCGCAGAGCTATGCCGGCGACACCATCGCGCAGGTGCGGGTCGGCCGCTTCGACAACGGCCACTGCGGCCTGGAAGCCACCCTGCACCTGCCCGACCACAAGCGCCTGGATGGCAAAGCGCTGTGGCTGGACTACGATGAGCGCACGTCCGCCTGGAACTGCAGTTCCGACCTGGACGATCGCGTCCTGCCGGTCCACTGCCGCGGCGGCTGACCGGCGCACCGTTTTCGACTGCAACTCCCGGGGAACAGAATGACTGAGTGGTACTACGCCGACGCAGCGCAGCAGCGCCATGGGCCGCTAGCGGCCGCCGACCTGCAGCAGCGCTTCCAGCGCGGCGAGATCGGATTGTCCACCCTGGTCTGGCGCGAGGGCCTGAGCGAATGGCGCACCCTGGCCGAGTTCGTCGACGAACTCGGCCTGACCCAGGCGCCGGCGCCTGCGATTGCCCCGATCGAGGTTGACGGAGAGACTCCTCCTCCGCCCCCGGCCGCGACCGTCCCCGACGCCTGGACCGCGCCCGCGCCGGCCGTGGCGGCGTCGCCCTACGCGGCGCCCAGCGCCGTGCTCGACGGTGGCGCGCGGGTGGTCGGCGGCGGCGAGGTGGTGCAGGCCGGTTTCTGGAAACGCGTGGCCGCCTACCTGATCGACGCGTTCCTGGTCGGCATCGTCGCCAACGTGATCCAGTTCGTGGTGATGCTGGGCTTCTTCGGGATCACCGGCTTCGGCAAGCAGCCGGACTTCAGCACCGCCGCCGGCATCGTCATGCTGCTCCTGCTGTACCTGCTGCCGATGGCGATCGCGGCGCTGTACTACGGCCTGTTCCACGCCTCCACCAAGCAGGCCACGCTGGGCAAGATGGCGGTCGGCATCAAGGTGGTGCGCACCGACGGCAGCCGCATCACCGTGTCCCGCGGCGTGGGCCGCTACTTCGGCTTCATGCTGAGCAGCCTGACCCTGGGCATCGGCCTGCTGATGGCGGCCTTCACCGAGCGCAAGCAGGCCCTGCACGACATGCTCTGCGACACCCTGGTGGTGGACAAGTGGGCCTACACCGACCACCCGGAATGGCAGCAGCGCAAGCTGGGCACGGTCACGGTGGTGATCCTGGCCCTGTTCGGCCTGCTGTCGGCAGCGGCGCTGCTGGTGGTGGCGCTGGCGATCGGCGTGGCCGCCAAGGGCGGCTGGCACTGAGTCCGGCGGGCTCCGGGAACCCCCGCCGCCGCCCGCGCGCCTGCCCGGCCGGCAGGCGCCGGCTTGACAGCGGGCGCCGGACATGCCCACTAATAAATAAGCGCCGTAGCTGAACGCCCGGGGGTTCCATCCCGGGCGTCGGCTTCTCTGCGAGACCGCAACGCTTCACTAACCGGAGCAATTGCGCCACCCTACCGCCCCCAGGGCGTCCGCCCACGCCCATCGAAGCCCGACCCGCCATGTCCAAGCACCTGCTCATCGTCGAATCGCCCGCCAAGGCCAAGACGATCAACAAATACCTCGGCAAGGATTTCCATGTCCTGGCCTCGTATGGGCACGTGCGCGACCTGATCCCGAAGGAAGGCGCGGTGGATCCGGACGACGGCTTCGCGATGCGCTACGCGCTGATCGACAAGAACGAGAAGCACGTGGAGGCCATCGCCAAGGCGGCCAAGGCGGCCGAAGACATCTACCTGGCGACCGACCCGGACCGCGAGGGCGAGGCGATCAGCTGGCACATCGCCGAGATCCTGCAGGAGCGCGGGCTGCTCAAGGGCAAGCCGCTGCACCGGGTGGTGTTCACCGAGATCACCCCGCGCGCGATCAAGGAAGCGATGGCGCAACCGCGGCAGATCGCCGGCGACCTGGTCGATGCGCAGCAGGCCCGCCGCGCGCTGGACTACCTGGTCGGCTTCAACCTGTCGCCGGTGCTGTGGCGCAAGGTGCAGCGCGGCCTGTCCGCCGGCCGCGTGCAGTCGCCGGCGCTGCGCATGATCGTCGAGCGCGAGGAGGAGATCGAAGCCTTCATCGCCCGCGAGTACTGGTCCATCGCCGCCGACTGCGCGCATCCTTCGCAGCACTTCAACGCCAAGCTGATCAAGCTCGACGGGCAGAAGTTCGAGCAGTTCACCATCACCGACGGCGACACCGCCGAGGCCGCGCGCCTGCGCATCCAGCAGGCCGCGCAGGGCGCGCTGCACGTCACCGACGTCGCCAGCAAGGAGCGCAAGCGCCGCCCGGCACCGCCGTTCACCACCTCGACCCTGCAGCAGGAAGCCTCGCGCAAGCTCGGCTTCACCACCCGCAAGACCATGCAGGTGGCGCAGAAGCTGTACGAAGGCGTGGCGATCGGCGACGAAGGCACGGTCGGCCTGATCTCGTACATGCGTACCGACTCGGTCAACCTGTCGCAGGACGCGCTGGCCGAGATCCGCGATGTGATCGCCCGCGACTACGGCATCGCCTCGCTGCCGGACCAGCCCAACACCTACCAGACCAAGTCCAAGAACGCCCAGGAAGCGCACGAAGCGGTGCGTCCGACCTCGGCGCTGCGTACCCCGTCGCAGGTGGCCCGCTTCCTGACCGACGACGAGCGCAAGCTGTACGAGCTGATCTGGAAGCGTGCGGTGGCCTGCCAGATGATTCCGGCCACGCTCAACACCGTCAGCGTCGACCTGTCGGCCGGCAGCGAACACGTGTTCCGCGCCAGCGGTACCACCGTGGTGGTGCCCGGCTTCCTGGCCGTGTACGAGGAAGGCAAGGACAACAAGAGCGCCGAGGACGAGGACGAAGGCCGCAAGCTGCCGGCGATGAAGCCTGGCGACCGCGTGCCGCTGGAACGCATCCTGGCCGAGCAGCACTTCACCCAGCCGCCGCCGCGCTTCACCGAAGCGGCGCTGGTGAAGGCGCTGGAAGAGTACGGCATCGGCCGTCCCTCGACCTACGCCTCGATCATCCAGACCCTGCTGTTCCGCAAGTATGTGGAGATGGAAGGCCGCAGCTTCCGCCCGTCCGACGTCGGCCGCGCGGTGTCCAAGTTCCTGTCCAGCCACTTCACCCAGTATGTGGACTACGACTTCACCGCCAAGCTCGAAGACGAGCTGGACGCGGTCTCGCGCGGCGAGGAGGAGTGGGTCCCGCTGATGTCGCGCTTCTGGGAGCCGTTCAAGGAACTGGTCGAGGACAAGAAGGAATCGGTCGACCGCGCCGAAGCCAGCGGTGCGCGCGAGCTCGGCACCGATCCCAAGACCGGCAAGCCGGTGAGCGTGCGCCTGGGCCGCTTCGGGCCGTACGCGGCGATCGGCAGCACCGCCGAGGACGCCGAGGACAAGCCCAAGTTCGCGTCGCTGCGTCCCGGCCAGAGCATGCACACCATCACCCTGGAGGAGGCGCTGGAGCTGTTCCTGATGCCGCGCAGCCTCGGCCAGGACCAGGGCGAGGAGGTCAGCGTCGGCATCGGCCGCTTCGGCCCGTTCGCCAAGCGCGGCAGCGTCTACGCCTCGCTGAAGAAGGAAGACGATCCCTACACCATCGACCTGGCCCGTGCGGTGTTCCTGATCGAGGAGAAGGAAGAGATCGCGCGCAACCGCATCATCAAGGAATTTCCCGGCAGCGACATCCAGGTACTCAACGGCCGCTTCGGCCCGTACATCAGCGACGGCAAGCTCAACGGCAAGATCCCCAAGGATCGCGAGCCCGCCTCGCTGAGCCTGGACGAAGTGCAGAAGCTGCTGGAGGAAACCGGCAAGCCGGTGCGCAAGGGCTTCGGCGCCAAGAAGGCCGCCGCCAAGAAGGAAGCCCCGCCGAAGAAGAGCGCGGCGAAGAAGGCCGCCGCCGACGCCCCGGCCAAGCCGGCGGCGAAGAAGGCGGTCAAGAAGGCCGCGAAGAAAACCGCCAAGAAAACGGTGAAGAAGGCGGCGAAGAAGACCGTGGCCAAGGGCGGCTGAGCCGCTCTGCGGATGGCCCAGGGCGGCCCGACGCACCCCCTCGAATAGTACGAGCGCGGGCGCCGAGCCGCCTTCTCGCGGTGCCGACGGCGTCTCTCAGCGCCTGAAGATCCGCGACACCGCGGTTTTTCTGTGGGAGGGGCTTCAGCCCCGACGCTTTATCGGTACGGCGTCGGGGCTGAAGCCCCTCCCACAGCAAAGCGGCGGGCCGGAGACTTGCGAAAATCCCGAGCCCCGCCCAACCGACCCTCATTGTCCTTAGACGAGGACGTGCCGCATGATGCGCGCATGACCGACCTGTCCCTGAGCCATGCCGTCGCCGTCCTGCGCAAGGGCGGCGTGATCGCCTATCCCACCGAAGCGGTGTGGGGCCTGGGCTGCGATCCGCACGACGAGACCGCCGTGACCCGCCTGCTGCGAATCAAGCAGCGGCCCGTGGACAAGGGCCTGATCGTGGTCGCCGCCGAACTGGACCCGTTGCGCCCGTTGCTCGACCTGTCGGCCCTGCCGCCGGACCGGCTGGCCGCGGTGCTGGCCAGTTGGCCCGGACCGCATACCTGGATCCTGCCCGCCGCCGCGCATGCGCCGCCCTGGATCACCGGCGCGCACCAGGGCATCGCCGTGCGGATCAGTGCCCATCCGCTGGTGGCCGCCCTGTGCCGGGCCTGGGGCGGCGCCCTGGTCTCGACCAGTGCCAACCGCGGCGGCGAGCCGCCGGCACGGCAGCGCAGCGAACTGGATCCGCTGGTGCTGGGCGACCTCGACGGCCTGCTCGACGGCGACACCGGCGGCCTGGCCCAGCCCACCCCGATCCGCGACGCCGCCAGCGGCGAGATCCTGCGCGCCTGAGGCGCTGCTCTTCGGCGCGGCACGCCTGTCTTCCGCCGCGTCGGCGTCTGGCGGCAATGGCGCGATGAGCCACGCGGGCGCTTCGCGCACCGGACCCTCACCCCAACCCCTCTCCCGATGGGAGAGGGGCTAGCGCTTCCCTTCTCCCATTGGGAGAAGGTGGCCCGGAGGGCCGGATGAGGGTGCGGGCGCAGCCTCGTGCACTCAAACTACGCGAGTCGCTTCGCGCCGGACCCTCACCCCAACCCCTCTCCCAGCGGGAGAGGGGTAGCTGCTCCCTTCTCCCATTGGGAGAAGGTGGCCCGGAGGGCCGGATGAGGGTCGGGCGAAGCCTCGCGGCGACAGATCAACGCGCCAGTACTGCACGAGCGCGCCCTGGCCGAGGCCGGCGGCACCGTACAGCAGCTGCGAAATGCTGCAGGAAGCACGTTGGCCGACCCGCGGCCTGCCCGATGCGCGACAAGACCCCGCTGCGGCCCCACCCGCGCCATCGCGTCCTGAATCCCCGCTCCCCCGCCCTTTCCCTGGCTGCCCAAGGCGCGCAAGATGCGCGCATGCGCCTCCTTCTCCGCCCATTGCTGCTGCTGAGCCTGTCGTCCTGGATCGGTGCCGGCTGGGCGCAACAGACGCAGACGGTCAGCAGCGACGGCAGCAATGCGTCGGTGCGCATCTATCGCTGCATCGCCGCTTCCGGCGCGGTCAGCCTGCAGAACGCCCCCTGCGAGAACGCGCGCCAGCAGCAGGTGCTGGACATGCAGCGTCCGCGCGATCCGCCGCCGCGGCCGACCACCACCATCAGCACCGATCCGGCACGCGCGCAGGCCTCGCCGGCGCCGCTGCCGCAGCGCGAACTCCGCATCGTCACCGTGCAGCCTGCGCAGCCGATGTACGAGTGCGTCACCCCGGAAGGCACGCGTTACACCAGCGACGACAACGCCGGCAATCCGCGCTGGGTGCCGCTGTGGGCCTATGGCTATGCCGAGGGCCCGTACGCACGGCCATACGGGCGCGGCCCCGATGGTCGCTCGCCCGGCCCGCCGGGACCGCCTCCGCCCGGCGGCCCGCGCCCGCCCGGTCCACCGCCGCCTGGGGTGTCCGCCGGCGCCGGCGTGATCGTGCCGGCCGGCAGCACGATGATCCGCGACACCTGCACCGCGCTGCCCGAGCAGGAAGTCTGCGCACGCCTGAGCGATCGCCGCTGGGAACTGATCCGTCGCTACAACAGTGCGCTGCAGAGCGAGCGCCGCGCAATGGAAACCGAGCAGCGCGGCATCGATGCGCGTCTGGCGCGCGACTGCGGCGGCAGCTGATGCGGCGCGCACTCTGCCTCGCCGTGGTGCTGACCTGTGCCGGCGCCGCGCACGCCGAACCGGTGGTGTTCTATCGCTGCACCGACGCGCAGGACAACCTGACCATCCAGAACCAGCCCTGTCCCAAGGGCATGCGCCAGCAGAAAAAAATCATGCAGGGCGTCAGCAGCGCCGCACTGCCGGCCGCGATCGCCGCCCAGCCCGCGCCATCGCCGCCGCCCGCACGCGCCACGACCGCCGCGTCCACCACCACGTCTGCTGACACGCCAACCGCGGCAGACGCAGCCGCCGCGCCACCGCCACCAATGCTGCCGCCCCCGCCGCTGTACACCTGCAGCACCCGCGAGCAGGCGTCCTACATCGGAGAGGTCGCCGAACCGCCGCCGCGGTGCGTGCCGCTGCCCACGACGGACCTGGATGGCGGCCCCAACCAGGCCGGCGGCAGCGCCTGCGAAGTGCTGCGCGACCAGTGCCAGCCGCTGCCCGCCGAGCAGCTATGCGATGCCTGGAAGAACTATGTGGCCGAGGCCGAGACACACTGGCGTTTCGCCGTGCCCGACCATGCCGAGGCACTGCGCACGGAGTTCGAACGCCGCCAGCACCTGCTCGAGGCCAGCGAGTGCGGCGCGCCGGATCGCCGTGCACCGTGACCCATCGCGCTCGCGCGTGGCGGTGCAGCCGAGCCGCATCCTGTGCGCCGACGGTAGACTGTGACCCATCGCCCGCGCGCGTGGCTGTGCGCCTGTTTTCGTAGGAGCGGCTCCAGCCGCTCCTAGGCATTCCGCTGCGCGCAGTTGATCGCGTGCACCACAGCAGGCAGCGCTAAACAAAGCGCTCAGCCAAAAATCACCATCCACCACGATGCATTCGCCGGTCATGTCGCTGGCCGCCGGAAGACAAAGGAACCGGTCACCGCGGTGCGCGCGCACAGCTTCTTGTGGGAGGGACTTCAGTCCCGACGCCGTATCACCCGGGGCGTACCGCACTGCGCCTTTCATCTGCTGCCCTGCGCGCGCGCAGCCGCCACGCAAAGGGCTGAACCGCTAGAACCCGTGACGCAAAAACCACCGCCCACCGCGATGCATTCGCCGGCGATGTCGCTGGCCGCCGGCAGGCAAAGGAACAGGTCACCGCGGTGTGTGCGAACAGCTTTTTTACCAATCCCCATTCCCGATTCCCCAATCCCGGTTTTTTTGGGAGAGACTTCAGTCCCGACGCCGCACCACCCGAAACGTACTGCACTGCGCCTTCCAGCTGCGGCCATGCGCCCGCGCAGCCGCCATGCAAAGGACTGAGCCGCTAGAACCCATAACGCAAAAAGCCCCCGTCCACCGCAATGCATTCGCCGGTGATGTAGCTGGCCGCCGGCAGGCACAGGAAGCCGACCGCCGCCGCCACTTCCTCCGGTTCGCCGATGCGGCGCATCGGCGTGCGCTCGATCACCTGCTCGTAGTAGTCCGGGTCCGACAACGGCCCGGAGGTGCGGCGGGTGCGGATGTACCAGGGCGCCACCGCATTGACCCGGATGCCGTCCTCGGCCCATTCGGCGGCGAGGTTGCGGGTGAGCTGGTGCAATGCCGCCTTGGTCATGCCGTAGGGCGCGCCGCTGCGCACGTGGGTCAGTCCCGACACGCTGCCGACGTTGACGATCGCCGAGGCCGCGTGCTGCGCCAGCAGCGGATGCGCGTAGCGCGACAGTTCGAACGCGGAGAACAGGTTGGTCTCGAAGATGCCACGCCATTCGTCCTCGGTGTAGTCCACCGCGGCCTTGCTGACGTTGCCGCCGGCGTTGTTGATCAGCAGGTGCAGGCCATCGGCATGGTCCTCGACCCAGTCCAGGATCTCGCGGCGGTCTTCGTCGTCGGCGACGTCGGCGGCCAGCGCCAGGATCTCGCGCTCGGGAAAGGCCTCGCGCAACTCGTCGCGCGCCGCTTCCAGCGCGTCGAGGTCGCGCGCCACCAGCAGCAGGTCGGCGCCGAACCCGAGCAGTTCGCGCGCGATCGCCAGGCCGATGCCGGCGCTGGCGCCGGTGATCAGCGCGGTCTGTCCGTCCAGCCGCCAACGGTGCTGCATGCGCGTGCCTGTCTGCTCACATGGGAGGCGTAGGATGATACCTCCACCCTCGAGGAGGTCGCCGCCATGTCCGCACCACTGCGCAGGATGACGTTGGCATTGCCGCTGCTCGCACTGCTGGCGGCATGCAAGCCGGAGCCGCCGCAACCGCCCGATGCGCCGCCACCGCCGAAGGCCAGCGCATTGCGCAGCGCCATCGCCCAGCCGCTGGATCGCGCCAGGCAGACCCAGGCCACGCTCGACCACGCCGCGGCCGCGCAGAACGCCGCGCTCGACGCCGCCACCGCGCAATGAACAACGCCGGCCACGGGGGCCGGCGTTGCAGGAAGCAGGCGACGCGCTCGCAAGAGCGCGCCGCTGCCGGCGCAGGGCCGGCTTACAGACCGCAGAAGCAGTAGGCCAGCGCCTTCACCGGCGCGCCCGGACGGGTGTCGGCCGCGTCCTTGACGAAGCGCAGCTGGGTGTCCAGTTCCGGCAGGCTGCGCGCCAGCAGGGCGTGGCCCAGCGCCGAGTCGCTCAGCATCCACACGCCCAGGCGGCTGCCGGCGAACCCACTGACGAACTGCGCTAACGGCGTGGCCGGCTTCTCGACGTAGCGCACCCGGTACTTGTCCGGGCCGCCCAGCTTGGCGCGCGCGGCGGCATCGGCCACCGCGTCCTTGAAGCCGCCGAACGCGTCCACCAGCCCGCGCTCCTTGGCCTGCGCACCGCTCCACACGCGGCCGCGCGCGACCTGGTCGATGGCCTCGACCGACTTGCCGCGCGCCTGCGCGACCTTGCCGGTGAAGTCGGCATAGCCCTTGTTGATCACCGACTGGATCAGCTGGCCCACCGCCGGATCCATCGGCCGGGTCATGTCGAACGCGCCGGCGAAACGGGTGGTGCCGACGCCGTCGGTATGCACGCCGATCTTGTCCAGGGTGCGGGTGATGTTGGGGATCATGCCGAAGATGCCGATCGAGCCGGTGATCGTCGACGGGTCGGCGTAGATGCGATCGGCGTTCATGCTGATCCAGTAGCCGCCGGACGCAGCCAGGTCGCCCATCGACACCACGACCGGCTTGCCGGCGGCCTTCAGCGCCACCACCTCGCGGCGGATCTGCTCGGAGGCGAACACTTCGCCGCCGGGCGAATCCACGCGCAGCACCACCGCCTTGACCGCGTCGTCGTCGCGCGCCTGGCGCAGCAGCGCCGCGGTCGACTCGCCGCCGATGCGGCCGGCCGGCTGTTCGCCGCCGCTGATCTCACCCGCGGCGACCACCACCGCCACCTGCGGACGCGAGTCCACCGGCGAACGGCGCAGGTCCAGCTGCTGCAGGTAGCCGTCCAGGTCGACGTTGCGGTAGCCGGTGTCGGCATCGTCGTCGGCCACGCCACGCTTGGCCAGCAACTGCTCGACGTCCTCGCGGGTCTTCAGGCCGTCCACCAGCTTCTGCTGCAGGGCGAACTTGGCCAGGTCGCCGCCGGCGGCGGCCACGCCCTCGGGCATGGTGTCGATGCCGGCGTTGATCTGCTCAGGCGCCAGCTTGCGCGCCTTGGCGATGTCGGCCACGTAGCGCTGCCACACATCGTTCATCCAGAACAGGTCGGCTTCCTTGGACGCCGCCGAGGCCGCGTCGAGCACGTACGGCTCGGCGGCGGACTTGTATTCGCCGACCTTGAACAGGTGCACGTCCACGCCGAGCTTGTCCTGCAGGCCCTCGCGGAAGTACTGGCGGTAGCGGCCGAGGCCTTCCAGGGTCATCGAGCCCATCGGGTCCAGGTAGACCTCGTTGGCCTGCGCGGCCAGCAGGTACTGCCACTGATTCAGGTTGTCGCTGTAGGCGACGATCTGCTTGCCGGAGCTGCGCAGGTCCTGCAGCGCCTTCTCCACCTCGCGCATCGAGGCGAAGCCGCTGGGCTGCAGCTTGTCCAGGCGCAGCGCCACGCGCTCGATCTTCGGGTCGGTCTTGGCCGCCTCGATGGCGCGCACCAGGTCGCGCAACTGGATCTCCTGCGCGCCCTTGTCGTTCATCGCCTTGGCCAGCGCGCGGCTGACCGGGTCGGCGCTGAACTGCTCGACCAGCTTGCCTTCCGGCGCGATCAGCAGCGTGGTGCGGTCGCGCAGCGCCTTGCCGCCGTCGCCGCGCGCCATGGCGAACACCATCGCCAGCAGGATCAGCAACAGGAAACCGAAGAACACCAGGTTGAAGATCAACCGGCGGGTGAAGTTCATCACATCCCACAGGCCGACGAAGAAGTTGGCGACGGGGCTGCGACGCACGGGTTGGTTCATGGAAAGCTCCGAAAGGAAGGCGTCTTGCGCCTGCGCAGCATACCGGCTGCATCAGGCGCCGCACATGCGTCTGAAGTCAGGGGGCCGCCGGCGCGGCCAGCAGCCGCGCGCTGCTCCAGCGGAAACGCGCACCCATCATCACCGCGGCCGCGGTCAGCCCCAGGATCAGGCCGATCCACATGCCCTGCGGTCCCCAGCCCAGCCACAGGCCGAGGCCGGCGCCCAGCGGCATGCCCAGGCCCCAGTAGGAGCACAGGGCCAGCAACATCGGTACGCGGGTGTCCTTGAGGCCGCGCAGCGCGCCGGCCGACAGCACCTGCACGCCGTCGGGGAACTGGAAGGTGGCCGCGTACAGCAGCAGCGTGGAGGCCAGCGCCGCCACCGCCAGGTCGCTGGTGTAGACGCCGACGATGGCGTCGTGGCCGACCAGCAGCACCAGCGCCGACAGCGCCTGGGTGCCGAGCACGATCGCATAGCCGGCCCAGGCCGCGCCGCGCACGCCTACCGCATCGCCCGCGCCGGCGGCGCGGCCGACCCGCACCGTGGTCGCCTCGGCCACGCCCATCGGCACCATGAAGCACAGCTGCGCCACGTTGATCGCGATCTGGTGCGCCGCCGCCGGTACCTCGCCGAGCCGCGCGATCAGCAGCGCGGTGACGATGAACAGGCCGCCTTCCATCAGGATGGTCACGCCGATCGGCAACCCGGTCTTGAGCAGCCCGACGATCGCGCGCAGGTCCGGCGCCTCGAACCGCGCGAACAGGCGCAACGGCGCAAAGCGCCTGGACCGCGCCAGGTAGATGGCGAAGCACAACGCCTGCGCCCACATCATGATCGCCGAGGCCATGCCCAGGCCGCCGGCGCCGTGCTCGCGCAGACCCCACAGGCCGAAGGTCAGCGCATAGCCGAGCGGCGCCAGCAGCAGCAGGCCGCCGAAGCCGAGCAGCATGGTCGGCAGGGTCCAGTGCATGCCTTCGCTGAGGTAGCGCATGCAGAAGTACAGCACCAGCGCCGGCACGCCCCAACGGATCGCAAGCAGGAAGTCGCGCGCGCCGGGCACGATCTCCGGGGCGATGCCCAGTTGCGGCAGCGCCATCGGCATCACGCTGAGGAACGCGAACATCAGCAGGCCCAGGCCCAGCGACAGCCACAGCGCCTGGCGGAACAGCGGCCCGATCTGCGCATGGCGCTTGGCGCCGTCGAGCTGCGACACCGAGGCGGTCAGGGCGATCAGGGTGCCGATCGGGATCATCATCGGCAGCCACAGCAGCGCGGTGCCGACCGTCACCGAGGCCAGCGTGCGGGTGCCGTGGTGGCCGGCGATCACGTTGTCGACGAAGCTGATCAGGCCGGTGGAGACGTGCCCCAGGACCAGCGGCAGGGCGAGCTGCGCGGTGGTGCGCAGTTCGCGGCCCCGGACCGAGGCCGGGGTGGAAGACGAAAACATTGCAAGACTCTGGCGATCCCGCCGACTGCGGCCGCGCAGACAGCGCCGGCACCGGGTGGCGGAGGCCGGGCATTCTACCCGCTGCGGCGGATGACTGCAGGAGGAGCCCGGACCCGGGGCTCGGGACCGGGTGCCCGGAACGCCAGGCGCCGCGGGCAGTTCAGCGCGCGGCGCGCTGCTTCAGCCAGGCACCACGGCTGTCGGCGCCCTGCGCCAGCAGGTCGCGGCGCAAGGCGGCACGGTCCTGCGGCGGGGTACGTTGCGACAGCAGCGCCAGATGCTCGCGCTGGTCCGCCGGCAGGCCGCGCAACAGGCCCAGCAGTGCCTGCCGCTGCGCCTCCGGCACGTAGCCCAGCAGCGGCTGCAGCGCCCAGAACTCGGCACCCAGTTCCGGGCCGAGCAACCAGCCGTGGCGCTCCAGGGCGTCCATCTCGGCGAACTGCGCATGCAGGCTGTGCTGCTGCTCGATCGGCAGGCCGGCGAAGGCCGTGGCGACCTGACGCAGCCGCGCCTGCGCCGCCGCCGGCAGCGCATCCCAGGCGGCCTGGCGCGCGCGCAGTTGCGCCGGGGTCAGCGCCGGTGGCGTGGTCGCCGCGGGCGCGACGGCCGGGGCAACGGTGGCAGCCGGCGGGGCTTCGGCGGCCTCCGCCAAGTCGGCCGCGCTGGGAGCACTGCGCTCGATCCGCGGCGGCGGCGCGCCGGCCGCGTACCACGCATAGAAATCCAGGTCGTAGATCGCCGGCTCCGGCAGCGGCGCCGGCGGGTCGGCCGGCAGCGGCGGCGCGCTGGCGGTGTCCGACTCCGGCGGCAGCACTTCCACCTGCACCGGGCCGGTATCGCCCAGCGCCAGGCTCGCGTCGCTGCCACCGGCCGCGGTCGCGGCACGGGACCGATGCCAGGGCAGGCGGTCCCAGAACAGCGTCCCGACCAGGGCCAGGACCACCACCGCGATCACCGCCCCGGCCAGGCGCGTGCGCAGGGCCGAGCGCGCGGCGCGGCGGCGTGGACGCGCCGCGGCCGCGGCAGAGGCCGGCGCCTTGGCCGGCGCAGGCGAGGCCGTGCTGCCGGCGATCGCCGCATCGCGCAGTTGCGCCAGGGCCTGCAGCCGCGCCGGCGGCAGGTCGCGCAGACACTGTTGCGCCGCGTCGGCCAGCGCGCGCCAGCCGGCCGCATCCGGACGCCCGCCGGCGTCGCGCGGACAGGCCCGCGCCAGCGCCTGCTGGTAGTCCTCGGTGGTCAGCTGCAGCACCTGCGCAGCCAGCGGCTCGTCCAGTCCGGCGACGATGCGCAACAACAGCGCCAGGCGGTCGGCCGGCTGCAGGCTGCGCAGATGCGCCAGCGGCGCCGGCCAGGCACCGTCGGCGGCATCGGCCTGGCGCAGGGTGGGCACCGCAGCGAGCAGCTTCCAGAACCGCAGCGGCCAGTCGGCCATCGGCAGCGCCGCGGCGTGGCTGCGGAAGGCCCGCATCGCCGCCGCCAGGGCCGGCATGCCGCGTTCGGGCCGGCCGCTCTGCAGGTCGGCCAGGACCGCGGCGCGGCGTTCGATGCCGCGCAGGAACGCGGCCAGGGCGGGCGGTGCGGCCACGCCGTCGGAAGGGGACGTGGCGGTCATCGGGACTCCATCATCGGCGCGATGATAGCGAGGCAGCCGCCACACCGCGCGCTTGACAGCGGCGTCCCGATCGGCTCACCCGCGGCCGTCGCGACGGCCGGTTGTGCACAGCGCCGGAAATTGGCCTGCGACAGGTCTTGTCAAGCCCCCGCGAAACCATGTTGCATCTGTGTTTCACGGCCAAGTTGTTGTTTCGAAAAGAATAAATGCGATTGGCGCTTTTTTGTCCAACTCGTGGCAGAGGCTTGTGAGTCCGTCTTCACGGCGTGGAGCATGCCCGTCATGCACAGCTTTATCCACAGCAGATGTGGATAAATTCGATTCCCCAAGCGCGGCGGCCATTTACGACCGGTTTATCACTTTGCGGGCAGCAATCGCGCGCAACTCCCGCCCCCCGGAACCCACTTGCCACGGCCGCTAGGGCGTGTCACCGATCCCCGAGCATGCCGCGCCGCGGTTGCGCGTGCTTGTGGCAAGGAAGAGCGAGGAAGTGGACGTGCGTCCACGCCCGAGCGATGACGCGGCCACGGGCACGCGCAACCACGGCCCTTCGGGTTGGGTCTGGCAGGCGCGCTGCCGACGCCGCGCGGCTTGACCTGACGGCCAGTCAGGCGCTGCGCCCGCAACGCCGGCAGCGCGCCTGCCAGACCCAACGCGGCGTACTCGGGGATCGGTGACACGCCCTAGACTAGGCGGATGCCCTCCCCCGCCGCCACGCTCCGCGTCGCCCTGCCCGTGCCGCTGCCGCAGGTGTTCGACTACCTGCCGCCGCCCGGGGGCACGGTCGCCGACGGCGACGTCGGCCGCCGGGTGCAGGTGCCGTTCGGCAACCGCGAACTGAGCGGAGTGGTCGCGGCGATCGGCCAGGTCGAGGACGCCGACGGCCTGCGCGCGGCGTTGGCCTGGCTGGACCCGGTGCCCCTGCTCCACGGCGAACTGGCCGAGTCGCTGCGCTGGCTGGCGCGCTACAGCCACGCGCCGCTGGGCGAGGTGCTGGCGACCGCCCTGCCGGTGCCGTTGCGTCGCGGCGAACCGCTGCCCGACACCCACGCCTGGGCCTGGCGCCTGACCGAGGCTGGCGCCAGCCACCGCGCCCGCGCCGGCACCCGCCCGCACCGCTTCGCCGCGCTGCTGGCGGACGGCGCCATGGACGAGGACCGGCTGGACCAGGCGATGGACGACTGGCGCAGCGCCGCGCGCGCGCTGGCCAAGCGCGGCCACGCCGAGCGCATCGCGGTGCCGGCCAGCGCCGCGGCGCCGCAGCCACAACCCGGTCCGCCCCCCAATGCCGAACAGCAGGCCGCCATCGACGCGGTGGTCGCCGCCGCCGGCTTCGCCCCGTTCCTGCTCGACGGTGTGACCGGCAGCGGCAAGACCGAGGTCTACCTGCAGGCGATCGCCGCCTGTCTGGCGCGCGGGCGCCAGGCGCTGGTGCTGGTGCCGGAGATCGGCCTGACCCCGCAGACCCTGGCCCGCTTCCGCGCCCGCCTGGGGGTGCCGGTGCACGCGCTGCATTCGGGGCTCAACGACAACGAACGCGCCCGGGTCTGGGCCGCCGCCTGGCGCGGCGAGGCGCGGGTGGTGGTCGGCACCCGCTCGGCGATATTCGTGCCGCTGCCGCGGGCAGGATTGATCGTGGTCGACGAGGAACACGACGGCAGCTACAAGCAGCAGGACGGCATCCGCTACCACGCCCGCGATTTCGCTTTGGTGCGCGGCAAGGCGCTGGACGTGCCGGTGCTGCTGGGCAGCGCCACGCCGTCGCTGGAGAGCCTGCACAACGCCACCGGCGGCCGCTACGCACACCTGCGCCTGACCCGCCGCGCCGGCGACGCCAGACCGCCGACGGTGCGCGTGCTCGACGTGCGCAAGCGCCCGCTGCAGGACGGGCTGTCGCCGGAGGTGCTGGCCGGGATCGGCACGGCATTGGCCGACGGCGGCCAGGTGCTGGTGTTCAAGAACCGCCGCGGCTATGCGCCGGTGCTGCTGTGCCACGACTGCGGCTGGACCGCGCCGTGCCAGCGCTGCAGCACCCCACTGCACGCCACACCGATGACCGTGCACGCCGGCGGCCGGCGCCTGCAATGCCACCACTGCGGCGCGCGCCAGCCGGCGCCGCTGGCCTGCCCGGACTGCGGCAGCCTGGCCCTGCAGCCGCAGGGCATCGGCACCGAACGCCTGGAGGAGCGCCTGGTGCAGGCATTCCCGGACGTGCCGGTGCTGCGCATCGACCGCAGCACCACCCAGCGCCGCGATGCGCTGGAGACGCAGTTGGCCACGCTCGGCACTGCGCCCGGCATCCTGGTCGGCACCCAGATCCTGGCCAAGGGCCACGACCTGCCGCAATTGAGCCGGGTGGTGGTGGTGGGCATCGACGAAGGCCTGTTCTCGGCCGATTTCCGCGCCAGCGAGAAGCTTGCGCAGCAGCTGATCCAGGTCGCCGGGCGCGCCGGCCGCGCCGCGCGCCCGGGCGAGGTCTGGCTGCAGACCCACCACCCCGCGCATCCGCTGCTGCAGACCCTGGTGCACGGCGGCTACCACGCCTTCGCCGCCGCGGAACTGGAGCAACGCGAGGCCGCCGGCTTCCCGCCGTTCGCGCACCTGGCGCTGCTGCGCGCCGAGGCCAAGCAGGTCGAGCACGCCAACGCCTTCCTCGCCGCAGTGCGCGCGCTGCTGCCGGTGCAGGACGAGGTGCAGCGCTTCGGCCCGATGCCGGCGCCGATGCCGCGCCGCGCCGGTTTCCAGCGCACCCAGTTGCTGCTGTCGGCCAACACGCGGCGCGCGCTGCACGCGTTGCTGGACGCGGCGGTGCCGGCGATCCACGCGCTGCCGCAGGCACGGCGGGTGCGCTGGTCGCTGGATGTGGATCCGCAGGATCTGTACTGAGATAGGCGCGCGGTGCGCGACGCAAGTCCTTCAATGCACCGATGACGTACATCGCTGGAGCGCCAGAGCGCGTCGAGCCAGCGATACGCAGGCCTTGCATGAAGCTGCAAATCGTCAGCACCGCACGCAATCCGCTTCCCTAGGGGCGGCTTCAGCCGCGACGGGCATTACCGGTAGGCTGAAGCCGCCCCTACGCGGCAGTGGCGCGTGTCGCCAGGCAGGGCGGCTCTGAAGCTGCTCCAGACGAACGCGCATCCAATCGGCGTGGAAAAGCAGACGGTGGCCCTAATGCCTACAGGTTTCGCTCAGTCCACCAGACCCAGTGCGTCGACCAATTGGGCGCGCAATGCAGCGCTGTCGCCGGCCTCCACGCAGCGCCACGCGCCAGCGTCCGCGGACAGGCCGCAGGCGGCGGTGGCGATCACCGGTTTGCCCAGCGCCATGGCCAGCAACAGGCCGCGCGGCTGTTGTTCGATCCACGCCGGCAGCAGCACCAGGCAAGCAGCGTGCACGCCTTCGGCCATCGACGCGACCCGCTGTACCGCGATGCCGTTCCAGAAGTCCGGCGTCTCCTGCGCACCGGGCGGCAGCAGCAACAACACCGGCAGGCCACGCACCGCCTCACGCAGTTCGTAGGCGCCCTTGCGCGCCAGCGCCGAGGCCGCCAGCAGTACCCGCGGTACGGCGTCCGCCGTGATGGCCGCATGCTCCGGCGCGGCTGCCGGGAGCGCCGGCCGTTGCCATTCCAGCGCGAGGCCGCGGCTACCGGCCAGCGCCAGCAGTTCGCGATGCGGCGTGATCCAGTGCCGCGCCTGCGCCAGTGCCGCACGCTCGGCGGCGACCAGCGCCGGATCGGCGCGGAAATCGCACAGCGTGGGACTGTGCGGATGCCGCTGCGCGGCCACGTCCAGGCGCGCCTGCAACAGGTGCATCGGCAAGGCGGTCATGTACACGTCCCAGCGCCGGCCCTGCAACTCGCCGGCCAGCCACAGCTCCGGCAACAGGCTCTGCGGCACCACCAGGTCGACATCGCGCGCGCCCAGGCGCCGCCGCAGCGCCTGCAGGCGGATGCGCTGCGCGCGCTGGCGCGCCTGCGGCAACGGCATGCCGCGCCACAACCACCAGCGCCGCAGCAGCGCCGCGCGCAAGGCCGCGACGCTGGTCCGCGGCAGCGCCAGCACGCGGTCGCCGGGTTGCTGCCGGCGTCGGCGGTCTTCGGCGAATTCCGGCCAGTCCTCGTCGACCAGCCAGGTGCGGTGCAGCCCATCGGGCACCGCTGGCACATGGCGATGGCAGGCACTGCGGCCGCAGCGGGTGCAGTCGTTGGCGGCGTCGACACCGGCCGGCGCGGTGGGTCGCTGCAGCGGCGGCAACGGCAACGCCGCCGGCGCCACGGCAACGCCACGGATGCGCACGTGCAGCGCTTCGCCGTCCAGCCACACCTCCAGCCGCCACGGCGCGGCGGCGCGCAGGCGCAGGTCCACGTAGTTCCAGAACACCACCGCGTCGCGGTCGCGCTCGGCCAGGGAGCCGGCAATCACCTGGGTGTGGCGGTGCCGCTCGACAATCTCCAGGCCTTGCCGCAGCGCCGCGTCGTAGATCGCATTTGACACCTGGCACAGGCCACCGCCGATCGACGGCACCAGGCAGCCCTCGCGCAGTTCGCGGCCGGCGACGAAGCCGCGACGGCGGGTGGCGCGGCCGAGCTGGCGCCAGAAACCGAAGGTCGCCCCGGCCGGCACCTCCACGCCGTGCAGCGCACGCGCGGCCAGGCGCAGGTTGTGGATCTTGCCGGCCACCAGCTGCGGTGCGGTCTCCTCGCTGTCGGGCCACAGCGCGGTGACCGATTCGGCACAGGTGCCGTCGGCGATCGCCAGGCCGGCGTCGCGCCGGTGCCGGCGCGGTCCGCCGCGCAGATCGTGCAGCGCGCGGCGCAGTTGCAGCGCCCGCGTCTTGGCCCAGAACAGCAGGCTGCGCCAGCGCGAGGGCAGCGGCGTCGGCGGCGGCGCCGACGCGCGCGCCTTCACTGTCGCTGGCATGAGCGTGCGTCCTCCATGTCGCTGACCGCGCTTGGCATCGCGCTACTATACGGACATGCAGGTCCGGCCCTCGACGTTCGCGCAGCGCCTCACCGGCAGCGCGCGTTCCAAAGGATCGGCGCGCCGCGCGGCTGCGACGCGACCGCCGCGCCGACAACGGACGCCTCCTCTCCCCTTCCCCTCCTGGAGTCCTGCATGGACGACACACGCGTGCCGCACCTGATCGTGGTCGGCGGTGGCTTCGCCGGCTTGTGGGCCACCCGCGCTCTGGCCAGGACGCCGCTGCACATCACCCTGATCGACCGCCGCAACCATCACCTGTTCCAGCCGCTGCTGTACCAGGTCGCCACCGCCGGCTTGTCGGCCCCGGACATCGCCGCGCCGCTGCGGCAGATCCTGCGCCACCAGGACAACGTCGAAGTGCGCCTTGGGGAAGTCGTCGACATCGACAAGCAGGCGCGGCAAGTGCGCCTGGCCGATGGGCAGACGCTGGCCTACGACTACCTGCTGGTCGCCACCGGCGCCACCCATGCCTATTTCGGTCACGACGACTGGGCCGCGCACGCACCCGGCCTGAAGACCCTGGACGACGCGCTGCAACTGCGCCGGCACCTGCTGCTGGCGTTCGAACGTGCCGAAGCGGAAACCGACCCCGCCGCGCGCGCGGCCTGGCTCAGCTTCGCCATCGTCGGCGGCGGCCCCACCGGGGTCGAGCTGGCCGGCACCCTGGCGGAGATCGCCCGGCACACGCTGAAGCACGAGTTCCGCCGCATCGACCCGGCCGAGGCGCGGGTGCGGCTGATCGAGGCCGGCCCGCGGGTGCTGTCCTCGTTCCCCGAACACCTCTCGGCCAAGGCGCAGAAACAGCTGGAGAAGCTCGGCGTGGACGTGCTGACCGGGGTCCCGGTCGCCGACATCGACGCCCATGGCTACCGCCTCGGCAGCACCTTCGTGCCGGCGCGCACCGTGGTCTGGGCCGCCGGCGTGGCCGCCTCGCCGCTGGCGAAGACCCTGCAGACGCCGCTGGACCGCAGCGGCCGCGTGCAGGTGCAGCCGGACCTGAGCGTGCCCGGCCATCCGGAGCTGTTCGTGGCCGGCGACCTGGCCGCGCTGCAGCAGGCCGACGGCCGCCCGGTTCCCGGGGTGGCGCCGGCCGCCAAGCAGATGGGCCGGCACGTCGCCGACACCCTGCGCCGGCGGCTGCGCGGCGACACCGCCAGCGTGCCGTTCCGCTATGCCGACTACGGCAACCTGGCCACCATCGGGCGCATGGCCGCGATCGTGCACCTGGGCCGGCTGCAGCTCTCCGGGGTGCTGGCCTGGTGGTTCTGGCTGGCCGCGCACGTGTTCTTCCTGATCGGCTTCCGCAACCGCGTGGTGGTGCTGCTCAACTGGGCCTGGGCGTACTGGAGCTACCAGCGCGCCGCGCGCATCATCCTCGGCGACCCGCCCGCGGCGGAGGACACGCAGGCGCAGCCCGCACCGCCCGTGGACAGGTGACACTGCAAGGCCGGGCTGCGATCCTAGCCGGCCTTTTTGCTGCAGCGCAGTGCCGTTTTGGCCACCTTCCTGTTCCTGCTCGACCTGCTGGGCACCTTCGTGTTCGCGATCAGCGGCGCCACCGTCGGCGTGCGCCATCGCCTGGACCTGTTCGGGGTGCTGGTGCTGTCGTGCGCGGCCGCGGTCTCCGGCGGCATCGCCCGCGACGTGCTGATCGGCGCCACCCCGCCGGCGGCGCTGGCCGACGTGCGCTATCTCGGCGTCGCCTGCCTGGCCGGGCTGCTGGCTTTCTACAGCCACCACACGGTCGAGCGCCTGCGCAATCCGGTGCAGATCTTCGACGCGATGGGTCTGGCGCTGTTCGCGGTCTACGGCACCAGCAAGGCGCTGGCGTTCGGCCTGGGTCCGCTCAGCGCGCCGCTGTTGGGCATGCTCAGCGGCATCGGCGGCGGCATCGTCCGCGACCTGCTGGTGGCGCGCACGCCGGTGGTGCTGCAGGCCGAGCTGTACGCGGTGGCGGCGCTGCTCGGCGGCGGCGTGGTGGCCGTGGCGCAGGTGCTGCACCTGCCGCAGCCCTGGGGCCTGGGGGTGGGTGCGGTGCTGTGCTTCGGCCTGCGCTTCATGGCGATCCGCTACGGCTGGCACCTGCCGGTGGCGCGTCCGCCGGAGTCGTGATCCAGCGCCGTGCGGACGGACTTCCGCAGCCGGCAGTCGCCAATCCGCGGGCAGCCCAGGACAAGAAAAAAGACCCGGCAATGCCGGGCCTTTTCGCGCGCTGCAATCGCTCGCCGCAGGCGACTCAGGCGACGAACAGCGCCTTCATCTTCTTCAGCGCGTTCGCCTCGATCTGGCGGATGCGCTCGGCCGACACGCCGTACTCGTCGGCCAGTTCCTGCAGGGTGATCTTGCTGTCGGCATCCAGCCAGCGGCGCTTGATGATGTCGCGCGAACGCGCATCCAGTTCCGCCAGGCCTTCGCGCAGCAGCTGCAGCTGGTTGTCCTCGCTGTCGGCGCGTTCGTAGGCCTGCGAGGGATCTTCCTCGTTGGCCATCAGATACGCGGCCGGCGACGGCGGCGCGTGGTCGTCGTCCTCGTCGGACGGCGCATCGAAACCGATGTCGCGACCGGACAGGCGCGACTCCATCTCCAGCACCTCGCGCTCGGACACGTTGAGGTCCTTGGCCACGGCGGTGACCTCGGCCGCGTTCATCCAGCCCAGGCGGGTCTTGGACTTGCGCAGGTTGAAGAACAGCTTGCGCTGCGCCTTGGTCGTGGCGACCTTGACGATGCGCCAGTTCTTCAGGATGTACTCGTGCATTTCGGCACGGATCCAGTGCACCGCGAAGCTGACCAGGCGCACGCCCATGTCGGGGTCGAAGCGCTTGACCGCCTTCATCAGGCCGATGTTGCCTTCCTGAACCAGGTCGCCCAGCGGCAGGCCGTAGCCGTTGTAGCCGCGGGCCACGTGGACCACGAAGCGCAGGTGGGAATGGACCAGTTCGCGGGCCGCGTCCAGGTCTTCCTGGTCGCGATATCGCACCGCCAGTGCACGTTCCTCGTCGGACGTCAGCACCGGGATCTGATGCACGGCGCCGATATAGGCATCCAGCGAACCGAGCGGACTGGGGATCGGGAGGTTGTTGGCAACCAATGCGTTGGAAGTAAGCGTCTGGCTCATAGGGCTCATCTTAGCAGTCTACTAATTGGACTGCTGGGTACAGTAAAAAGTTCCTGTGTTCTGTTTATGCAACATATGAATCAGGAATGACACTGCATCACAAGCCACTGAAACAATCGGGACGCATCGTCATCCCGTTCTCTGACCGCAAAAGTAGCAGCCGGTTCGCGAAAATGGCGTCCACGCCAGGCGACAGCGTCGCCCTGTCCAACCGCGGTTCAGGCGCCGCCCAGCACCGCTTCCAGCTCTGCGCGCGGCGGCAGACTCCAGTCGATGGGGGCGGCGCCGCGGCGCTTCAAGTACTCATTGGCCGCGGAGAAATGCTTGCAACCGAGGAAGCCGCGGTGCGCCGACAGCGGCGAGGGGTGCGGGGCCTTGAGCACACGGTGGCGGCGGGTGTCGATGACCTTGCCCTTGGCCTGGGCATAGCTGCCCCAGAGCAGGAACACCAGACCCTCGCGCTCGCGGTTGAGGGTCTCCACGACGTGGTCGGTGAAGCCCTCCCAGCCCTTGCCCTGGTGCGCGCCGGCGCGGCCTTCTTCCACCGTCAGCACCGCGTTGAGCAGCAGCACGCCGCGCTGCGCCCACGGCAGCAGGCAGCCGTGGTCCGGCCGGCGGATGCCCAGGTCGTCCTCGATCTCCTTGTAGATGTTCAGCAGCGACGGCGGCACCGGCACCCCCGGCAGCACCGAGAAGCACAGCCCGTGCGCCTGGCCGTAGCCGTGGTACGGGTCCTGGCCGAGGATCACCACCTCCACCTTTTCGAACGGGGTGGCGTCGAAGGCGGCGAATATCTGCCGCCCCGGCGGGAACACCCGCGCACCGGCGGCCTTGCGCTGGCGCAGGAAGGTGGCCAACTCGCGCATCTCCGGACGCAGCAGCCAGTCGCCGACCTGCGCCTTCCATGACGGCTCCAGCTGGATCCGGCTTTCGTCTTCGTTGTTGCTCATCGCTTCCAGGCTCGGGACATCACATCGGTCAGAAGGTCACCGCGATCTCGTCGAGCCGCGCCAGGCGCAACTGGAACAGCACCTTGGTGACCAGCAGGCGCTCTTCGATCGGTTTCTGCACCAGGTCGTTGGCACCGGCGCGCAGCAGCTCGGACTGGGTGTGCGGGTTGCTGTCGCCGGTCATCACCAGCACCGGCATGCGCCGCTTGCCGTAGGCGAAGTCGACGCGGATGCGCTGGACCACGTCGCGGCCGTTGAGCTCGCCTTTCAAGGTGACGTCGGTCAGCACCAGGTCGATGCGGCGGGTGGTGCGGCCCAGCGACTCGGCGGTCAGCAGGGCGAAGGCGTCCTCGGCGCTGAGCACGTGCACCACGTGCAGCTGCTGGCGCTCGAGCATGCGCTTGGTGGCTTCGGCCACCACCCGGCTGTCCTCGACGTAGAGCACGGTGGCGCCGGCCACCGGCTGCGGCTGCACGTAGCCGCGAATGAAGGTGGCCAGCGCCTCGTGGCCGAGCGCCTTGTCGAAGTAGTCGGTGACGTACTCGGTGAAGCGGCGCTCGACCAGGTGCTGCTGGGCGTCGCCGGAGACCACGATCACCGGCACATAGGCCTGGCCGGCGGCCTCGCGCACGCTGCGCGCCAGGGTCAGGCCGTCGCCGTCGGGCAGCCCCAGCGAGGTGGTGACCAGATCGACCGGACCGGCCTCCAGCGCGGCGCGCGCCTCGGCGATGCTGGCGCAGCCGACCACGGTCACGTCGGGCAGTTCGCGATGCAGCACGTCGGCGATGAGCTTGCGCACCAGCTTCGAGCCATCGACCACCATCACCCGGGGGGCGGCGCTGATCAGATGCTTGAGCTCGTGCCCGGCCATGTGCGCCTCAGGTGTCGGTGGGCCGCGTCTGGCGCAGGAAGTGGCCGGTCACCAGCCAGGCGCCGAGCCAGCCCAGCAGCAGGGTGCCGAGCAGGACGAAGCCGGCGTGCAACGCGTCCAGCCCGTGCAACACGAAGTGGCTGCCGTAGCTGTCGGCCAGTGCCGCCAGCGGCTGGCCCAGGGCCATGCCGGAGGCGGCGAGCAGGCCCAGCGCCAGCACTCCGGCGCCGAAACCGTACCAGGCGCCCAGGTACAGGAACGGGCGGCGGATGAAACCGTCGCTGGCGCCGAGCAGCTGCAGCACGCCGATCTCCTCGCGTCGCGACTGGATGTCCAGGCGCACGGTGTTGCCGACCACCAGTACCGCACCGGCGCCGAGCAGCAGCGACAGCACCTGCACCAGGCGTTCGCCGAAATGCAGCCAGCCGTCCAGGCGCTTGCGCCACAGCGCGTCGTGCTGGACCAGGTCGGCCTGCGGCAGCGCGGTCAGCGCGGTCGCCAGCGGGGTGTCGTCGGCCGCGGCCGGGGTGACGATCAGCAGCGTCGGCAGCGGGTTGTCCTGCAGCGCGTCCAGCGCCTCGCCCAGGCCGGCGCTGTCGCGCAGCTCGGCCATGCCTTCGGCGGGGGTGCGCAGCGTTACCGCGGCCACGTCGGCGCGGCCGCGCAGGGTCTGCGCCAGCGCCTGCGCCGCGGCGGCGTCGACGTCGGTCTTCAGGAACACGTTGATGTCGCGCGACTGCTGCACGCTGCCGGCGAACTGCTTGAGGTTGTCCAGGGCGATCGACAGGCCCAGCGGCAGGGTCAGCGCCAGCGCCATCACCGCCATGGTCAGCAGCGTGGCCCACGGCTTGCGCATGGCGCGGCCGAGGCTGTAGACGATGCTGTGCAGGTGGTGGTCCCACCACACGCCCAGCCGCGAGGGCGCCGCGGCGCCGGCGTTGCGCGCGCTCATTCGGCCAAGTCCTGCGGCGAGATGTCGTCGACCAGGCGGCCGTGGTCCAGGATCAGCACGCGCTTGCGCATCTGCTTGAGCAGGGCCAGGTCGTGGCTGACCACCAGCACGCTGGTGCCACGCGCCGGCAGTTCGGCGAACAGCTGCATGATCTCCGCGGCCAGGGTCGGGTCGAGATTGCCGGTGGGTTCGTCGGCGACCAGCAGCCGCGGTTCGCCGACCATCGCCCGGGCGATGCCGACGCGCTGCTGCTCGCCGGCCGACAGCTGCGAGGGCAGCGCCTTCTCGCGATGGCCCAGGCCCATGCGCTCGAGCACCGAGCGCACGCGCTTGCCGATCTCGGCGCGACGGGTGCCGCGCAGGATCAGTGGCAGCGCGACGTTCTCGGCGATGCTGCGGTCGGTGAGCAAGCGGTGGTCCTGGTAGACCGCGCCGACCTCGCGCCGGTGCAGCGGCACGCGGCGGCCGCGTACCTTCAGCAGGTTGCGCTCGCCGAACAGCACGGCGCCGCGCGAGGGCCGCTCGCTCAGGTGGATCAGCTTGAGCAAGGTGCTCTTGCCGGCACCGGAATGGCCGGTGACGAACAGCATCTCGCCCTCCTCGACCTCGAAGCTGACGTCCACCAGCGCCGCGTGGCCGCCGGCGTACTGTTTGCTGACATTGTCGAACCGCAGAACGCTCATCCGGCGATTATGCCGGAGCGGCTGGGGTGTTCGTCCACCGCGCGCCTCGCACGCGGCGGACGGCCGGTCCGGCTCAGGAGCTGGACACCAGCGAGCGCAGCTTGCGCCCCAGGCGGGTCAGGAACGAATCGTTCTTCGCCGCCGCACCACGCTCGGCCTGGCGCGCGGCCTTGACCGGGGTGGCCACGACCTGCACCGGCTTGGCCGGGGCCGCGGTCGCCGGAGCGGCGCTGCCGTTGCCGGCCTGTGCGCCCTCGGCGCCTTCCAGCGGACGCCCGCCGCGACGGCGACGGCGCTTGCGCGGCGGACGCTCGCCTTCGACCGCGGGCGCTGCGCCCTCGGCCGGCGCAGCGCGCGGCGGCTTGGGCGCGGGCGCCGGCGCGGCGGCAACCGGCGCAGTGCCGTCGGCCGCAGCGGCCGTGGCATCGGCCGGACGCGGCGTGCGCGGACGCCGCGGCTTGCCATCGGCGCTGCGCGACTCGCCACGGCCGCCCGGGCCGCTGCGGCCGCCGCCGGGCTTGCCGCGCCCGCCGCCGCGACGCTGCTCGTCGGCCTCGCGCTGGGCGCGGGCCTCGCGGAAGATCTCGCCGATGCTCTCCTCGCCATCGGCCTCGGTGGCCTCGCCCTCCACCGGCGCGCGCGGGGTGCGCGGCAGCGCCACCAGCAGCTCGGCGGTGACCGGCTCGACCGGGATCTTCTGCTCGATGTAGGCCTCGATGTCCGGCAGGCTCATCGCATAGCGCTCGCAGGCGAAGCTGATCGCGTCGCCCTCCTCGCCCAGCCGCGCGGTGCGGCCGATGCGGTGCACGTAGTCCTCGGCGTCGAACGGCAGGTCGTAGTTGTAGACGTACTTGACCCCGTCGATGTGCAGGCCGCGCGCGGCCACGTCGGTGGCCACCAGGATCTCCAGCTGGCCCTTCTGGAAGCGGTTGAGCAGGGTCTCGCGCTTCTTCTGCGGCACGTCGCCGGACAGCACGCCGACCCGGTAGCCGTGGCGCTCCAGCGCGCGCGCCACGCGCTCGACGAACGCCTTGGTGTTGACGAACACCATGGTGCGCGCGCCCTCGCTGCGCGACAGCAGACCCAGCAGCAGGGTCAGCTTCTCCTCGTCGGAGGGGAAGTAGATGCGCTGGCGCACGCGCGCGGCGGTGATGCTCTCGGTCTCGACGACGAGCTTTTCCGGCTCGTTCATGTGCTCGTAGGCCAGCTCCAGCACGCGGTGGCTGAGGGTGGCGGAGAACAGCAGGGTCTGGCGGGTACCGCGCTCGGGCATGCGCCGCAGCAGGAAGCGGATGTCCTTGATGAAGCCCAGGTCGAACATGCGGTCGGCTTCGTCGAGCACGCAGATCTCGCAGGCGTGCAGCGACACCACCTTGTGCTGCTTGACGTAGTCGATCAGGCGGCCGGGGGTGGCGATGATCACGTCCACGCCCTGCTGCAGCAGTTCGCG
Source organism: uncultured Xanthomonas sp. (assembly GCF_964278005.1). Lineage (NCBI taxonomy): Bacteria > Pseudomonadati > Pseudomonadota > Gammaproteobacteria > Lysobacterales > Lysobacteraceae > Xanthomonas > uncultured Xanthomonas sp. Next base: position 176,962 of record NZ_CAXYKF010000023.1, on the reverse strand, counting down.
CTGCTTGTCGTAGTCCACGCCGCCATAGACCAGGGCGAAGCGCAGGCCCAGTTCGGAGCCGAACTTGACCGCGTCCTTGTGGATCTGGATCGCCAGTTCGCGGGTCGGGGCCAGGATCAGCGCGCGCGGATCCTCCGGCTTGCGGTCGGCCAGCGCCGGGCGGCTGAGCAGGCGGTTCATCACCGCCACCAGGAACGCCAGGGTCTTGCCGGTACCGGTCTGGGCCTGGCCGGCCACGTCGCGGCCGGGAAGGGCCACCGGCAGGGTCAGCGCCTGGATCGGGGTGCAGCGGGTGAAGCCGGCGCTTTCGAGGCCTGCGAGCAGCGCGGGCTGCAGTTCGAACGCGGAAAAAGTCACATCGGTCAGCGGTTTGTCGCTCATCATTCCATCTTCGTGAGGCCACCCCGCCCGAAGCGTAAGGTCGCGGCTTGCATCGGTCCCGGCAGCGTCGCACACTGGCGTCTTCCATGCCGGGTCGCGCGACAGGGGGAATCCCTTGAGATCGCCGCGCAATGCCCCAGTTTACCGCAATGCGGCGGCCACCCGGTCCGGCCAGTCGCATTGGCCCAGGAGAACCCCCAAAGTGAGCGACAAGGTCCTTTACGTCGGCGACGCCGATTTCGATGCCACGGTGCTGCAGTCCGACGAGCCGGTCCTGGTGGACTTCTGGGCCGAGTGGTGCGGCCCGTGCAAGATGATCGCGCCGGTGCTGGACGACCTCGCCGACGCCTACGACGGCCGCCTCAAGGTCGCCAAGGTCAACGTGGACGAGAACCGCGCCACCGCGATCAAGTACCACGTGCGCTCGATCCCGATGCTGCTGCTGTTCAAGAACGGCCAGATCCAGGCCACCCAGATCGGCGCGGTCGGCAAGGGCCAGCTGACCCAGATGATCGACAAGACCCTGGGCGGCAGCGCCGCCTGACGCCCGCTGCCGGCGTCCGCCCCGCAACCGGGGCGGCGCCGCGGCAGCCCGGCCGGCGCAGCATCGCCGGCGGCTGAATCGCCCACGAACGCCTGCTTGCCGTGCCTGCGTGGCGGTGATAGTGTCGATACATCCGGTGGCATTCGCACACCGCACCCCCTCTGGAAGATTCTCTCCCAGACCTCCTCCCAACCCCGTATGCCCCCACGCTGGGCGCTCGCACTCTTAGCGAGGAACACCACTTGTCCGATCACACCATGTCCGAACCCGGGAGCGCCGACGCCCCCGCCGAGAAGCGCGTGCGCAAGCCGCGCGTCAGCAAGGCCGCGAGCGGCGCGGAAGGCGCCGCCGAGCACGGCGCGCCGGCACAGCCGACCCTGCCGCTGAATCCCGCGCCCGCGCCTGCGCCCGTCCAGACCGAGGCGCCGCGCGCCGCGGCCACGGAGTCGGCTCCGGCCCCGGCCTCAAGCGGCGGCCAGAGCCACGGCGGCGACGCGCCGGCCCAGCAGGGCGGCGGCCAGGCGTCCGAAGGCGGAGAACCGCGCGAAGGCCGTGAGCCGCGCGACGGCGGCAACAACAACCGCTTCAACAACCAGAACCAGAACAACCAGAACAACCAGCAGGGCAACCGCCGCGACCGCTTCCGCAATCGCCGCGACCGCGACCGCAACCAGCGCGGCGGCGACCGCTTCCAGGACAACGGCCTGCCCAGCGACAACGGCGGCAACGAGCCGTTCGTGCCGCGCCCGCACGCGAGCGTGCCGGAAGGCTTCCCGATCTACTCGCTGAGCGACCTGAAGAAGATGCCGGCGCAGAAGCTGCTGGACATCGCCGAGCAGCTCAACATCCAGGACGGCGTGGCCCGCGCGCGCAAGCAGGACGTGATCTTCGCCCTGCTGAAGGTGCTGACCCGCCACGGCGAAGGCGTCGCCGCCGACGGCGTGCTGGAAATCCTGCCGGACGGCTTCGGCTTCCTGCGCGCGGCCGAGGCCAGCTACCTGGCCGGCCCGGACGACACCTACATCTCGCCCAGCCAGATCCGCCGCTTCAACCTGCGCACCGGCGATCACCTGTCCGGCCGCATCCGCTTCCCGAAGGACGGCGAGCGCTACTTCGCGCTGTCGATCGTCGACACCATCAACGGCGAGCCGCTGGAAGCGAGCAAGAACAAGGTCCTGTTCGAGAACCTGACCGCGCTGTTCCCGCGCAAGCGCTTCACCCTGGAGCGCGGCAACGGTTCCTCGGAAGACATCTCCGGCCGCATCCTCGACCTGATGGCGCCGCAGGGCAAGGGTCAGCGCGCGCTGATCGTGTCCCCGCCGAAGGCCGGCAAGACCATGCTGATGCAGCAGGTGGCCACGGCGATCACCACCAACCATCCGGACGTGCACCTGATCGTGCTGCTGATCGACGAGCGCCCGGAAGAAGTGACGGAAATGCAGCGCACCGTGCGCGGCGAGGTCATTTCCTCGACCTTCGACGAGCCGGCCGCGCGCCACGTGCAGGTCGCCGAAATGGTGATCGAGCGCGCCAAGCGCCTGGTCGAACACAAGAAGGACGTGGTGATCCTGCTCGACTCGATCACCCGCCTGGCCCGCGCCTACAACAATGTGGTGCCGTCCTCCGGCAAGGTGCTCAGCGGCGGCGTCGACGCCAACGCCCTGCACCGCCCGAAGCGCTTCTTCGGCGCGGCGCGCAACGTCGAGGAAGGCGGCTCGCTGACCATCATCGCCACCGCGCTGGTCGAGACCGGCAGCAAGATGGACGAGGTGATCTACGAAGAGTTCAAGGGCACCGGCAACAGCGAAGTGCACCTGAACCGCCGTATCGCCGAGAAGCGCGTGTACCCGGCCATCGACATCAACCGCTCCGGCACCCGCCGCGAGGACCTGCTGATCGAGCCGGAACTGCTGCAGAAGATCTGGATCCTGCGCAAGCTGCTGCATCCGATGGACGAGATCGCGGCGATGGAATTCCTGCTGGACAAGATGAAGAACACCAAGTCCAACGACGAGTTCTTCGGTTCGATGAAGCGCTGATTGCATCGAATAGCACTGGAATATAGGGCCTTCGGATTTCCGAAGGCCTTTTTCTTAGCGGGATGCGCCTGATTAAGTGCGGGTCGGGACCATAATTTTTGACCGCTCACTCTTACAACTAGATGGTGCCCCATTAGGATGGGATGTGAGCAGGAATCCCTATCTGCAAAGACTTTGGACAGTTCCTTCACGTAAGGATCAATGATGCTACCGCACCACGCGGAATCATCAATAGCACATGCATTGGCATGCTTTATACACAAACGCAACAGCATGAGGCGAAGCGCAAAATGAGCATTCGTCGCTCAAGTGCGCGCAAGCCCCTAAGCACAGACCAGCAACCCAAGCCAGCACCTATGTCTAAGATTACCTAGCCTAAACCCTCGTACGGCTTGGATCGCCCCATTCATGGAACGACTCCATCCCCAGATAGATATTCTGAGTCGCATCACCAAGCTCAGATATTGTTGAAATATGTCGCCAATTTGCGTATGGCTCCGGCTTCCCATCCCAACACTGGGGCGCATCATTATAAGCGAACAGCTCAAGCCCGGTTAGCAAAACCACTTGACAATGAGGCTTCCCCGCTAAGCGCAACTTTCGTTGACGAGTAACAAAAGACTTCAAAAGACATTTTTCTGAATCTTCAAACTCGCCACCAAACTTTGAAAAAACCAAGGTAGAACCAGGAAAATTCTTCCCGAGAAATTCCATTCTAGAGATATCACGAGATTTCAGGAGATCATAAGCCTTGCATTCACACAAAATCAATTCACTTTTTGAATTCCTCCACGATTCGTCCTCACAGAAGATTGCCAAATCCACCTCACACCTCACATCCCCTTTCAGCGCATTAAAACTTAAAAGAGGCGTCGTTCTTTTCATGCCAGCTCTGCTGAAATACTTCCATGTCAGAAGGACTGGATAAGCCCCGCCACCGTAGCCTCGGACATTAAAAGGTCCATGCGGCTTGTAACTCCACTCTCTTTCTCTTGGCGGAGCTGCGGAAAGCGAAAATTTGCTAAGGCATTGCTCACAGTCAATTTCTTCACTCAAACTCTCAACCGCCTTCCACATCCAGCGCTGACAGGTTGGACAATGCAATTGCAATCCCAAGCGCAAAACATTATCCTCCAAAAGACGGGAAATATACCTTGAGGGTTCAAAGCGCAGGCCTTCGGCGATTATAATTTTCCTAACCTCAGCATGAAGCGCGCTCTCCTTAATCCACCTAGGTGCTCTCGGTGAATCTGGACCATCATGCTCCTTCTTTTCCGAAGCATGCTTATCTAATATCTTTAGAAGTCGCTCCGAATTAATGGTGTATAGCCCACCCTCTCCGTGTAGGCTTCGAAGCATTTGGGTAGCAATCAGCCCTGGCGAGGACATCTCCACGCTCCAGCCCTTCTGTTTGAACCAGGAGAGCATTAAAGATTCTGCGGATGGAATTTCAAAACTTATTCTTCTATCATACGAAGATAAGCTATAGCTCAATCCAGTACGCGATACTCGAACCCCGCGATGGTGCCAATACCCAAAGCCTCCGATTGGCTCCGCCCCACCCTCCGGTAGAACCTCCGCCATAGGCATCTTCGCGCCGTAGATTCGATAAGAAATCTCGTTGACAAATTTCGGCAAACTCGAGACCCGTCCCCAACGAGGAATCTCGGGACTGAGAACTTTGAGGTTGATCCGATTTAGGTCACCATCCAAAGATGTTTCAGCATCTTGGGAATAGAAAGATATAACCCTCTCATCCGTGTTCTCTCGCGCCCATTTATCCCAAAGACGCGGATACCACGACCTCATCGCGCACTTAAGTTTCCCATCCCCTGCACTCTCTATATTGAGTGCCTTCACGAACGCCGCAACATCCTCATCCCTTAGGGAGCGACCTATTTGAAAGGTCGTATGATGATATGCTCCCGGCTCATGCGAATAGTTGCTTTCTACAAAACTTGCAACCCAAGACTTTAAGGATTCCGATGCAAACATTTGCTTCGGCGCGGGAATGACATAGTACCCAGCCGCACGCAAGTTCCAAAAATCTATTACATCCAGAGAACTTGTTGCATCCATACAATAAACACAGGCCTCACGCGGATAATACTCAACTCCAAAACTTCCAACTCGGCGAGGACTAAGATAACTAGGAGCTAACAGTGCTTCAAATCCATCGATCGAACATTTCTGATTTATAATTTTCAGCCTTCCTTCAAAATGCTTCATGATCATATTTCGCAGATCATTTGGCCAGTCACCAAATACACTCAGAAGGAACATCTCATGACGCTTGTCGAAAGAAGGAAGAAGAAGGCTCAAGTCGTCCTTTCGGACATATTTAAACTCCTTATCAAAAAGGCCCTGCACCATCTCAAAAGCACCTACACCTGCATCCGTTGCCCCGGTAGCAAGCACCCCTCCAAGTATTTCTTCTGACGTCAACGTAGTGCGTTTCGTGAGAGAAATGAACTCTTCTGAGCCTGGGCTTACAGGAACAATTACATCCGGATCGAAACCATCAATATAACCTTCGACCAGTTCTCGCGAGCTTATACCAGCCTTACCTAATCTACTCCATGCCCGCGGAACTCGACCGCTGTAGCAGGGAACTATTGGGTTAAACATCCCTCCCCAGAAAGTCGAACTCAAACGCAGCGCGTTCATTACGCCGCCTCGATCAGAAGGGTTCACTAAAAACGCCAGTCGCAAAGGCCGAAGCTTCTGGGTGACGGTTCCAATTGCCATTTGGCCTCCATGTCAGTCGTACATCAAAGTATAAAAATTGTTACGCCTCGAAACGCCAGCCAACTCAAGGACAAACGTCAATCTGAAGACAGAGACGGCGGGCCTTACGTGACGAGTCTGACCGGAAAGTGCGCTCTGCGCCTCTCTTACGACAGATCCATGTTGATCACAATGCCCACGCTTCGGCGCGGTATTCGAATTATGGCGACCACGTCGGGCTGGGTCCGACGGTCTTTCGACGTGGGCGCGGCTGAGATGGGCGGCATTCGCCCCGCCGTGTCCGCCGCCGTGTCCGCCGCCATGCCCGTCACCGCCAACACCGCCGTCAGCAAGGTCGCCCCGGTCACCCTCGGCTTCTGGGTGATGAAGATCTGCGCCACCACCCTGGGCGAGACCGGCGGCGATCTGTTGTCGATGACCCTGGATGTCGGCTATGCGCTGAGCAGCGTGCTGCTGCTGGCGGTCTTCCTGGTCTCGCTGTGGGCGCAACTGCACGCTCGCAACTTCCAGCCGTGGCGCTACTGGTGGGTGATCCTGACCACCAGCACCGCCGGCACCACGCTGTCGGACTACATGGACCGCAGCCTGGGCCTGGGCTACGCGCAGGGCGCGCTGCTGCTGGTGAGCCTGCTGGTCGCGGTGCTGGCGACCTGGTGGCTGTGCGAACGCAGCCTGTCGGTCGAGCGGATCGGCAGCGGCCGCGCCGAGATCTTCTACTGGCTGGCGATCCTGGTCTCCAACACCCTGGGCACCGCGCTGGGCGATTACCTGGCCGACAGTTCGGGGCTGGGTTTCGCCGGCGGCGCGCTGCTGATCGCGGCGCTGCTGGCGGCGATCGCCCTGGCCTACGCGTTCACCCGGGTCTCGCGCACGGCGCTGTTCTGGGCGGCGTTCGTGCTGACCCGCCCGTTCGGCGCCACCCTCGGCGACCTGCTGAGCAAGCCTGCCGGCAAAGGCGGGCTGGACCTGGGCACGGTCGGCGCGTCGCTGCTGCTGGCGGTGCTGTTGCTGGCGGTGCTGGTCGTCTCGACGCGACGCCGCGACGACGACCGCCGCGCGGCGCGCTAACGTCGGCGGGTGGTCTACGCTGGGCAGCCCGGCCTGTAAGACCGGGCGAACACCGGCGCCGATCAACCGCCCTGCAGCGGCGTCAGCAGGCGCGGACCGGCGCCGTCGGCCATGTACACGCCGCCAGCCGGCAACAGGTCCGGCGAGAAGCCGGTCGCGTCCTCGCCGGTGATCCAGGGCGCGCGCTGGCGCGGGCCGGGCACATAGCTGGTCCAGCGGCCATAGGACGACGGTGCGCCCTGGGGAATATCGTCGCGCAGCGCGTAGTCGACCGGCACGCGCACGGTCCAGTAAGGCGCCTCCACGTCCTTGCCTTCGCTCGGCGGGCGGAAGGTCCACTTGCGCGCCGCACCCAGCGCGCTCTTGCCCAGCACCTCGCGCAGTTGCTGCATCTGCCGCTCGGACGCCACCACGCGCAGGTTGACCTGCTCCACCGCGGCATCGGCGACGCGGCCATCGCGGCCCACCTTGAGCACCAGGTACGCCGAGCCCGCGGCACCGACGCTGTAGGCCGCTTCCGGATAGGCCGGCGGCTTCATCTGGATCGAAGTGACCACGCTGCGGTCGTTGGGATCGTAGTGGCTGAAATCGGCGCCGCGGATCTCGACCTGGTAGTCGTCGCCCTGCAGGCGCTTGGCGACCACGCGCAGGGTCATCGGCGCGCGCGCCGGCACCGGTTTGCCATCGCGCAGGCCCGGCTCGAACTTCCACTGCATCACGGTGCTGCGGACGAAGTCGACCACGCCCTTGGGCAGGCGCTCCTGCCGATCCAGCGCCAGCGCCGACACCGTGCCGCTGGGCTCGATGTCGATGGTGCCGCTCACCAGCATGCTGCTCTCGATCTGCTTGCGCACCGCGCCGGGGCCGACCCCGTCGGCGGCAACGGCAGTCGATGCCAGCAACAGCGACAGCACGGCGCTCCAGCGCCACCACGAATGGAGGGATCGACGGTGCATCGCGCATTCCTTTGCCTGAGATGAGGCACCGATTACAACGCACTGGCGGCCCGCCGGCAACTCAGGCCAGGCGCAGCGCATCCGGGTAAGGCGGCGCGTCCGGATAATCGTCCTCGCGCAGCCGCGCCTGCAGGTCGCGCCACCACTGCGGATCGAACAGCTCGCCGTGCGCATGCCGCACCGCCTCCAGCGAGGTCGCGGGCAGGCCCATGAACATCGCGAAGCGCTCCGGGAACACGTCGCGCGGGGCGACGTGGAACCAGGGTTCGGCGGACATCGCCTCTTCCTCGTTGCGCGGCTGCGGCCAATCGCGGAAGTTGCAGTCGGTGACCAGGCAAAGTTCGTCGTAGTCGTAGAACACCGCCCGGCCCTGCCGCGACACGCCGAAGTTCTTCAGCAGCATGTCGCCGGGGAAGATGTTGTTGCGGGCCATGTCCTTGATCGCCTGCGCGTAGTCCAGCGCGGCCTCGCGCGCGGCCTCGGCGCCCTGCTCGCGCAGGTACAGGTTCAACGGGCGCAGGCGCCGCTGCACGTAGCACAGCTCGACGATCAGGTCGTCGCCGTCCTCGCGCAGGCTGCGCGCGCAGCCCTCCATCAACTCTTTCAGCAGCGCCGGCGCGAAACGCGTGCGCGGGAAGCGCAGCGAGCGGTACGGCTGCGCGTCGAGCAGGCGGCCGACGCGATCGAGGTTGAACACCAGCGCGTACTTCTCTTCGACCTCTTCGCGGCTCATCGTCTTCGGATAGGCGAAACGGTCGCGGATCAGCTTGAACACCAGCGGATAGCTGGGCAGGGTGAACACCGCCATGACCATGCCCGGCGTGCCCTCGGCATGCACCAGCTGTTCGTTGGGATGCGCCTGGAAGTGGCGGAAGAAGGTGCGGAAGCGCTCGGTCTTGCCCTGCTTGGCGCGGCCGAGCATGGTGTACAGCTCGTCGATCGGCTTGTGCGGCAGCAGGCTGCGCAGGAACACCACCGCATCGCCGACGGTGGCCAGGTCGGCCTGGAAATAGCTGCGCGAGATGCCGAACAGCTGCGCCACGTCGTTGCGCTTGGTCAGTACCGCTTCGGCGCGCAGGCCTTGTTCGTCGTTGACCAGGGCGATCACGCAGGGCGAGAAGCGGTGTTCGCCGAACACACGGCCGATCAGGTAAGCCCGGCGCTCGCGATAGAACACCGTCTCCAGCAGTTCGATGCCGCGCACCGGGTTCTCGCCCCAGTGGGCGAGGTCGTCCTGCAGCCGCACCGCGATGGCCGCCGCGCACCGGGTGCGGTGCGCGTACGGCACGTCGAACCGGTAGTCGCCGAGCACACGCACGAACGCGTCCACCGGCCTCGCCTCGGACACCACGTAGTTGTGCCGCGCCACCGGGTGGGTGATGGCGTCGGTGGGCTCGATGTCCAGTGCCACGAACTCGATCTGCGCGTCCACGCCCTGGGTGCGGAAGAAGCGCCGGGTCAGGGTGTTGTAGAAGGTCTTGTACAGTTCCTGGTCGATCAGCGCGGCGATCAGTTCGGCGTAGTGGTCGCGCGCACGGATCCACAGCGCGCGATCGTGCGCCTGGCCGAGCAACACCGCGCGCAGGCGCAGCATGCACTCGGCGATGCACTGGTCGTACAGGGCGATGCGTTCGATCGCATCATCGCGCGCGGCGCTCCAGTCGCGGGCCTCGAAGCGCTGGCGCGCACGCGAAGAGATCTGCGCGAAGCGCGCGTGGTAGTCCTCGAACGCCTCGAAGACGATGCGGCCGATGACCAGGGCACGGCGTTCGGACGGCAGCGGCAGCGGCGTGGAGGACATGGCCGCAGTGTACCCAGGTGGCGGCGTCGCGCGGGTGCCGGGCCCCCTGCCACGCTCCGTCTCGTGCGCACATCCAGCGACCTGCTTCGCCAGGATCGAGCCGGACGCAGGTCGGCCGTAGAAGCGGCTTCAGCCGCGACCGGCCGTACCTGGAATGCCCTGTCGCGGCTGAAGCTGCTCCTACCGGACGCTTCCTGCGCCGGAAACGCAAAGGGCCGCCCCGAGGGACGGCCCTTGCGTCACATCCAGTTGGGCGATCAGGCGTTCAACGTCGCCAGGGCGTCGTTGAGGGTCTTGCTCGGCCGCATCGCCTTGCCGATCAGCTCCAGGTTCGGGCGGTAGTAGCCCTGGATGTCGACCGGCTGGCCCTGCACGCCGTTGAGCTCGGCGACGATGGTCGCTTCCTGGTCGGCCAGCTGCTTGGCCAGCGGGGCGAAGCGCGCCTTCAGCGCGGCGTCCTCGTCCTGTGCGGCCAGCGCCTGCGCCCAGTACATGGCGAGGTAGAAGTGGCTGCCGCGGTTGTCCAGCCCGCCGACCTTGCGCGAAGGCGACTTGTCGTTGTCCAGGAACTCGCCGTTGGCCTGGTCCAGGGTGCGCGCCAGCACGCCGATGGCGGCATTGTGGTGGCGCTGGCCCAGGTGCTCCAGCGACGCGGCCAGGGCCAGGAACTCGCCCAGCGAATCCCAACGCAGGTAGTTCTCTTCGACGAACTGCTGCACGTGCTTGGGCGCCGAACCGCCGGCACCGGTCTCGAACAGGCCGCCGCCGGCCATCAGCGGCACGATCGACAGCATCTTGGCGCTGGTGCCCAGCTCCATGATCGGGAACAGGTCGGTGAGGTAATCGCGCAGCACGTTGCCGGTGACCGAGATGGTGTCCTCGCCCTTGCGGATGCGCTGCAGCGAGAACGCGGTGGCCTCCACCGGCGGCAGGATGCGGATGTCCAGGCCGTTGAGGTCGTGGTCCTGCAGGTAGCGCTCCACCTTCTGGATCATCAGCGCATCGTGGGCGCGCTGCGGATCCAGCCAGAACACCGCCGGGGTGGCGCTCAGGCGCGCGCGCTCGACCGCCAGCTTGACCCAGTCCTGGATCGGCGCGTCCTTGGTCTGGCACATGCGCCAGATGTCGCCGGCTTCCACCGCATGCTCCAGCAGCACCGTGCCGCCGGCATCGGTGACGCGCACGGTGCCGTCGACCGGGATCTGGAAGGTCTTGTCGTGCGAACCGTATTCCTCGGCCTTTTGCGCCATGAGGCCGACGTTGGGCACGCTGCCCATGGTCGCCGGGTCGAACGCGCCGTGCAGCTTGCAGTCCTCGATCACCGCCTGGTACACGCCGGCGTAGCAGCGGTCCGGGATCACCGCCTTGGTGTCCTGCAGCTTGCCTTCGGCGTTCCACATCTTGCCGGAGTCGCGGATCATCGCCGGCATCGACGCATCGACGATCACGTCGCTGGGCACGTGCAGGTTGGTGATGCCCTTGTCGGAGTTGACCATCGCCAGCGCCGGACGCTGCGCGTACAGCGCCTGCAGGTCGGCCTCGATCGGCGCACGCTGCGCCTCCGGCAGGCTGGCGATGCGCGCGTACAGGTCGCCGATGCCGTTGTTGGCGTCGAAGCCCACCTGCTTGAGCGTGTCGGCGTGCTTGTCCAGCACGTCGCGGTAGAACGCCTCGACGACCACGCCGAACATGATCGGGTCGGAGACCTTCATCATCGTCGCCTTCAGGTGCAGCGAGAACAGCACGCCCTGCTGCTTGGCATCGGCGATCTGCGCCTGCACGAAGGCGGCCAGCGCACGCTTGCTCATCACCGCCGCGTCGATCAGCTCGCCGGCCTGCACCGCGGTCTTTTCCTTCAGCACGGTTACCGCGCCGTCCTTGCCGACCAGCTCGATCTTGACGCTGCCGGCCTGTTCGATCAGCGCCGAACGCTCGCTGCCGTAGAAATCGTCGGCGTCCATGTGCGCCACGTGCGACTTGGACTCGGCGCTCCATGCGCCCATGCGGTGCGGGTGCTTGCGTGCGTAGTTCTTTACCGAGGCCGGCGCACGGCGATCGGAATTGCCCTCGCGCAGCACCGGATTGACCGCGCTGCCCTTGACCTTGTCGTAGCGCGCCTTTGCTTCTTTCTGTTTCTCGTCCTTCGGCTCGTCCACGTAGTCCGGCAGCGCATAGCCCTGCTGCTGCAGTTCCTTGATCGCGGCCTTGAGCTGCGGCACCGAGGCGCTGATGTTGGGCAGCTTGATGATGTTGGCTTCCGGGGTGGTCGCCAGCTGGCCCAGCTCGGCCAGGTCGTCGGCGATGCGCTGGTCCTCGCGCAGGTATTCGGGGAACTGCGAAATCAGGCGGCCGGCCAGCGAGATGTCGCGGGTCTCCACGGCGATGCCGGCGGTGCCGGCGAACGCGGCGACGATCGGCAGCAGCGACTGCGTCGCCAGGTACGGGGCTTCATCGGTGAGCGTGTACAGGATCTTGGGCGTATTCGACATGACGCGACGGATGACCTCTGGCAGGGGAAAATAGGCAGCACCGACAGTACGGCGGCGTATGTTTTCTTGTAGGTTCGCGATGCCGGCAATTGCCTGACATCGGCCGACCATTGTCGCGTGTCTGCCGGCTGCGGGCAAAGCGCGGGGTCCGCCGTCCGCCAGCGCGGTTCATGCGCGCTCCATCACTGGGAGGGCGCTTCAATCCGCGGGGTGCCGATGGACGCCGTGCGTGGATCGACACCTGCGGCTCACGCCGCCGGACGAATGTCGGGAGCGGGCGTGAGCAGTGATGCGGCGCCACCCGTCTCTGCCGAATGACAGCACACCATGCGGCCGGGCTCTCTCTCGCGGCGCCCAAGATCATCTCCGCGATTAAGCGCCGCCTGTGTAGATCGGAGTCGCTCTACAGCTCGACCGCCAACCGGCGTGGCCGCGCTACGCCTTCCTGGGAGTCATCCGCCTACCTGGATAGCCGACCTCAGACGTACCCGAGCCCGCGCCAGTAGTCCAGCGGACGCCTGGCGGGCACGCCCAACGACGCCGCAATCTCGAGAATGCGCGGCACGTCGCGCCGGTAGACCACAAACAGGTGCTGGTCTTCGGTGGTCATATCGTCGATGTCCACCACGTCGTAGCCATCGCCTTCGTCCGTCCACTCGGCAAGGTGGCGATCCAGCCAGGTGAAGTACTCGGTCTGCGTCTCCACGTTCTTGGGAAAGGCAGGGAATGCGTCGCCCATCATCTGGCAGAGCTCGTGGTGGACATCGATCATCTTGTCGCCGTTGGCGGAGTAACGCTCCATCGCCGCGGTGATCGCGACTGCATACGCCTGTTCCTCGCACTCGGTCCACTCCAGCTCCGGCAGGAAAGCTTCGATGTCCCGAACGATCTCGCTTCGTTCGTCGGGTTCGGTGCTGCCGGAAGAAAGAAGCTCGACGAGTTCCAAGAGGGGTGCGTTCATTGCGCTCACTGACGGCTAAAGGATGATCGACGCCCAGCCCAGGCCGGCCGTCCACCCAAGGCGAATCGGCTCGGCCGCACCACTGGACACGAAGAAAAAAGCGCGCCGGAGCGCACCACGCGCGGCACTATAGCCGCTGGTGTTTGACATGCAAGTGTCCGTGGAGCCGAACACCCCGGCCGCCGCCCGGCACGGATGCAAGGCGTGGAGTACCGGGGCGACCGCGCTCAGTACGTGCCGTCGAACGCAAAGATCGGCGCGCGCTGGCGCCACGCGCCCGCGGTGAAATCCGGGAATGCGACGGTCTGGAAGCCGCTGGCGATCGACTGTTCGGAGAGCGGGGTGATCGCGCTCCAGGTCACGGCGTCGTAGATGTCGATCGGCATCGGTGCCCTCGCCTTCAGTGCTTCGACGAAGGCGTGGATGACGAACCAGTCCATGCCGCCGTGGCCGGCGCCGGCCGCGGTGGCGGCGTAGCGCGTCCACAGCGGGTGCTCGTACTGGTCCTGGTAGGGCTTGAAGGCTTCCCATTGGTGCGGCGGGCTGCGGCCTTCGAGGTGGATCGACTGGTTGAGATCCATCCACAGGCCCTTGGTGCCCTGCACGCGGAACCCCATCGAGTAGGGACGCGGCAGCGAGGTGTCGTGCTGCAGCAGGATGGTCTCGCCGTTGGTGCAGGCCAGGGTGGTGGTGACGACGTCGCCCAGCTTGAACGCCACCTTGGTGCTGGGATGGGTACTGCCGCCGCTCTTGGCCACGGTGTAGTCGTGCAGGCCGCTGGCCTTGCTGGCGAAAGCGTTGAGGTGGGTGATGCGGTTGCCGCGGTTGATGCCGGCGTACATGGCGCACGGGCCGATGCCGTGGCTGGGGTACAGCTCGCCGTTGCGCTGCACCGAATGCGCGGTGCGCCAGCGCGCTTCGCTCCAGCCCTTGGCACCGAACTCCACGCCGCTGTCGTAGGGCTGGTCCGGGTCGCCGGAGTTGAACTTCACCCCGCGCAGATCGTGCTGGTAGCCGGCCTGCAGATGCACCAGTTCGCCGAACAGGCCCTGCCGCACCATCTGCAGCGCGGCCATCACGTCGCGGCGGTAGCAGACGTTCTCCAGCAGCATGTACGGGGTGCCGGTGGCGAGTTGGGCGTTGAGCACGTCCCAGTGGTCCTGCAGGGTGATGCCGGCCACCACTTCGCAGCCGACCGCCACACCGGCCTGCATCGCCGCGATCGCCATCGGCGCGTGCCACTCCCAGGGCGTGGCCACGATTACGCCATCCAGGCCTTTGTGCGCCAGCACGCGCTTCCAGGCGCTGGCATCGCGGTCCTGGCCGTAGGCGGTGGGTGCGGGCTTGCCGGCCTTGGCGACCATGGCCATGGCGCGGCCGAGCATGATCGACTCGCTGTCGCACAGGGCGACCAGTTCCACGTCGTCGCGGCGCAGCAGTTCGGTCAGCAGCACCTGGCCGCGCATGCCGGTGCCGATCATGGCCAAACGCAGGGTGCGCTTGCGCGCCCAGGCCGGTGTCTGCGGCAGCAGGCTGCCGGCGGCGATGGCGGCACCGGCGGCGATGAAGTCGCGTCGTTTCATGTGGTGCGGTCTCCTCTTGGATGCGCGCCGGCGTCGGCCGGCACGCATGCTGCTGCACGTGCGCTCACTTGAAGCGGTAGCCGATGGTCACGCTGTAGCCGCGGCCGAAGATGGTGGCGTAGTCGCTGGAATCGCCCAGGAAGCTGTTCGGATCGTAGAACGGCAGGCGGTCGAACAGGTTCTTGACGGTGAAGCTGAGGTTCCAGGCGTCGTCCGGGCGCCAGGTGACGCTGAGGTTGGCGGTCCACCACGACGGCGCGCCATCGCACTTGCTCGGCTGCAGCTTGAGGTAGCCGGCGGTGCAGCTCTGCGGGTTGTTGTCCTCGGCGTCGATCCGGTCGGTGGCCCACTTGGTGCCGCCGACGTAGTTGACGAACATGCTGGTGGTGACCTGGCGGTAGGTCCAGTCGGCGTTGAGCGTGGCGCGCAGGCGCGGGTTGTTGTAGTAGCCGACCACGTCGCCGTAGTACCAGCCGCTATCCTGGTCCATGTAGAAGCGGTTGCGGTTGGCGATGGTGGCGGCCAGGCCGATGTTCAGCCCGCCCCACTGGCCGAGCGAGAAGCGGCTGCGCGCGTCGATGTCGAAGCCGTCGACCAGGGTCTTGCCGCGGTTGCGGTACTGGCCGACCACACTGGCGACATTGCCCACGCTGTAGCCTGGCAGCGTGCCTGGGCAAGCCACGCCGCTGGCCGGATCGGCGCACATCGCCGCCAGCTGGGCGAGGTTGGCGCGGTCGCTGTCGCTGATCGGCGAACGGGTCATGGCGGTGATGTCGCCGGCGCGGCGGTAGTCGGGGGCGACGATCTCGTTGTCGCGGTAGATGAACCAGTAGTCGGCCGAGACCGACAGCCAGTTGGCCGGCTCGTAGACGAAGCCGAGCGTGGCGATCTTGGCCTTCTCCGGCTTCAGGTCCGGGTTCGGCTGGGTCATGCGCGCCACGGTGCGGCTGCAGTCGGCATTGAGCAGGCTCTTGCCCAGGTCCACGTCGCCGCTGCGGCGCGACTGCAACAGCAGGTTGGCGATGGCATTGGTCTCGCCGCAGCGCACCTCGTCGCGGTAGCCGCCCAGCTGCGCATAGACGCCGCCGCTGCCGGACTCGGCCAGGCTGGGCGCGCGGAAGCCGGTGGAATAGGTGCCGCGCAGCAGCAGTTGCTCGAAGGCCTGGTACTTGAAGCCGACCTTGGGCGCCAGGTTGGTGCTGAAGTTCGGATACTTGTCGGCGCGCAACGCGGCGTCGAGTTCCAGCTTGTCGGTGATCGGCGCGACGGTCTCGGCGAACAGCGCATAGGTGTTGCGCTTGCCGTCGAACCAGGAGCCGCCCTGCTGGGTGATCAGGCCGTTGGCCGCGTCCGGGTTGCCGGGGGTGTAAAACGTCTCGCGGCTGGCGTTGAAGCCGAACGCGGCGCGCATCTCGCCGGCAGGCAGTTGGAAGAGCGGGCCTTCGATCTTGCCGTCGAGGGTGTGCAGGCGCGTCCACGATTCGATGTCGAAGGTGGGGAACGCCTCGCGGATCAGCGCGGCGTTGGCGGCGCTGATCTCGCCGAACCTGTACGCCGGGTGGTCGGAGATGATCACCCGGCCGGTGCCCGGATCGATGGTGAACGGGCCGAACGCCTTCTCGAAGCCTTTCACGTTGACGTTGACGGTCTGGTAGGTGACCGAGTGGGTGCCGGCGGTGGCGAAGGCGGTTTCCCAGTTCCAGTCGCCGAAGCTGCCGCGCGCGCCACCGAGCACGCGGTAGCTCTTGTCGGTGTTGCGCTGGCCGAAGTAGTCGGGGCCGGCGTCCTGCAGCAGGTACTGCAGGCCGACCACCCCGCCCATCATCGCCTTCAACTGCGGGCTGGCATGGTTGTACTCGTTGTTGGGCCCGAGGAACGGATACAGGAACTGGTTGACGGTGTTGCCGGTGTTGCGCGAGAACCAGCTGGTGGGGTTGCCGGTGGTGGTGTTGAACGCGCGCGGGGTGCCGCCGTTGGCACGCAGGTCGATGTCGGTGTAGGTGGCCTCGGCGAACAGTTCGGTGCTGGCGCCGACCAGGAAGGTGCCGTTGAGATAGGCGGTGTTGCGTTCGGACTTGGCGCCGGCGTCGATCTCGTTGTTCAACCAGGTTTCCCACACGCAGCGCGGGCCGGCGGCCTCGCTGGTCAGCACGTTCTGGCAACCCGGTGCGGCTTCCTGCACGCGGCGCCCGGTGACCGGGTCGAAGGCGAAGTAGCTGCCCGGGTTGAACTGGCCCGGCTTGCTGCCCACGCCCAGGCGCAGGTTGGTCAGGTAGTTGGGATTGTTGACGTAGTACTGCGCCGGGCGCTTGTCGTAGAAGTCGCGCAGCGGGATCGCGTCGCGCCGGTACACGTTGACCGCGCCGTAGACGTTGAAGCGGTTCTCGGTGAGGTCGCCGAAGCCGGCGGTGATGCTGGCCTGGTGTTCGCCGTAGGACTCGATGCGGTTGGAGGTGTCGTTGCTGAAATTGATCTCCGCGCCCTGGAAGTTGCGCTTGGTGATCACGTTGATGACGCCGGCCACCGCGTCGGTGCCGTACACCGCCGAGGCGCCGTCGGTGAGCACTTCCATGCGCTCGATCGCCGCGGCCGGGATCGCATCGATGTTGACGAACTGGGTCTGGAAGCCGGCCGGCGCGCCGTAGTACGACAGGCGGCGGCCGTTCAACAGCACCAGCGTGCCCTGCGCGCCGAGGCCGCGCAGATTGGCCTGCGAGGCGCCATCGGAGCCGGTGAACAGCGAGCGCGCGTCCTGTTGCGCCGGGCGTGCCGCGGGCAGGTTGTCGAGCACCTGCAGCAGGGTGCGCGCGCCCATCGCCTGGATGTCCTGCTTGCTGATCACCTGCACCGGCGAGGCGGTCTCCACGTCGGTGCGGCGGATGTTGGAGCCGGTGACTTCGACCCGGGCCAGGTCGGTGGCGGCCTGACTGTCCTGTGCGGCGGCTGGCTGCAGGGCGGCGAGCAGGACACCGGCGATGGCCAGGGTCAACGGAGCGAGCGGGCGACAGCGGGGATGGCGGTGACGGGCGGGCAACATCGGGGTTCTCTCCTGGCAGGGTGCGGCGCGAACGCGGAATCGGCGGGCAAAGCGCTCCCGGGCCACGGCCAGGCGGCCGCAGTCGGGAAAGGCGGGGGAGGAGCGGTGTTACGGGGCGGTCATGGGGCGACGAAGCTGGCGGTGTCGCCCTCCTGACCGATCAGCACGGCGTTGGCCCAATTGGCGCAGACCTTGGCAGGCTGCGAACCCTGCGCGCCGAGCGTGCGCAGGCTCAGCGTGGACAGGCCGCGGATGTCCAGTTCCGGCTTGACCACGCCGGGCGCGCTGACCAGACCGCTGTCGTAGAGCAGGCGGCCATCGCCCCAGACCTGGAACTGCAGGCCGCCGGCGCTGCGGCAGGCGTCGTCGATGCCCAAGTCGGCGCGCAGCAGGCGCCAGTCGCCGTGCAGGCGCAGGTCGAGGCGGCTGTCGGCGCCCACGCCCAGGCCGCGGCGGAACTGCAGGCCGTTCATGCGCATGCCGGCATCACCGCGCAAGGCCTGGTCGGCGCGTACGCGACCGGCCAGCGCCGCCGGCAACGCCAGCTCGGACAGGTAACGCTGCTGCGCCGGCCGCTCCGAAGCCGGGTGCTCGAGGATGTGGAAGGTGGACAGCGCGATCGGGCCGACGTCGCGCGGCTGCAGCGCGTCGAAGGCGCGCGGGCGGCGCTGCGCGGCGACGACCATCGGATCGTTGCTGTCGGCGCCGTCGCCCTCGGGGTTCTGCACGCTCAGCACGCGGAAGCGCAGCAGGCGGCCGGCATGCGCGGGGAAGTCGATGCGCTGCATGCCTTCCTGCAGGCGCAGATGGCCGCGCGCCACCGGCTCGCCCCACTCGCCGTTGCTGTCGCCCAGGTAGACCTCGTAGTCGCGCACCTGGCCGTGCTTCCAGTTCTTGTCGTTGCGCGGCGCCAGCTCGATGCCGTCGATCATCTTGCGCTCGCCGAAACCGATCACCCATTCGTGCGCGCCGGTGCGCACGGCCTGGTTGCGCACGCTGCGGAACCAGGTGCCCGGGTCGTCGTCGAAGGCGTTCTCCAGCGGGTGCCCGGGCTCCTCGGCCGGGCGGTTGACCACCAGCAGGCTGTCCGCGGGCAGCGCGCGGCCCAGCTCCGGCGCCGGCGGATAGGCGTCGTCGGCCGCAGCGGCGGCGACCGGGAAGTCCAGCCGCAGTTGCAACGGCTGACGGATGTCCTGCACGGCGGTGCGCACGTGCACGGTGCCGCGGCGCTCCTTGGCGTCGAAGTACCAGCCTTCGCTGGCCTGGGCGAGGGCCGCGGCGTCGGCGAGCGCGGGCAGCGCGCGTTCGCCGACCTGCACCGACCGCGGCGCCTGCCGCGCGAGCACGCGCAAGGCATAGCGGCGCTGCGACAGCTGTCCGGCGTAACGGCCTTGCACCGGATCGATCCATACCTGCACCGGGCCGCTGCCCTGCGCCGGCGCCTGCATGCGCACCACCTGCGTGCTGGACTCGCCCTGCTGGTAGCGGCGGGTGTTGCCGTCGTCCTCGTACAGCGTGTACTGCGAGGCCCCCTGCGGATACAGGTCGAAGGTCACCTCGTCCAGCGGCTTCTCGCCGTCGTACAGCATCGCCGGGTACATCGGCAGGATCGCGCCGGCACGCACGAACAGCGGCAGCGTGGCCAGGTCGACCTGGCGATCGAGCTGACGGCCATCGGCGCCGGCCTGCACGCGGCGGCCGTCCCAGTAGTCGATCCAGCCGCCGGCCGGCAGATGGATGTCGCGCCGCCAGCCGCGGCTGGCCGCCTGGCTGCGGTACACCGGCGCCACCAGCAGGTCGCGGCCGAGCAGGAACTGGGTCTTGTAGGTCTCGTCCTGCGCGTGCGGATCGCGCGGGTCCTCCCACATCAACCCGCGCACCGGCGGCGCGCCGGTCTGCGCGGCATCGTGCACCAGGCCGTACATGTACGGGGTCAGGCGCATTTTCAGCTTCAGGTAGTCGCGGTTGATGCTGCGGTACGGCTCGTCGTACCACCACGGATGCTTGCGCGCGTTCGACGACCAGCCGCTCATGCCCATCAGCACCGGGGTGAAGGCCTTCCACTGCAGGTCGCGGGTGAAGGTCTCGGCGCTGCCGCCGAAGATCGCATCCACATCGCCGGCCGCGTAGGCCATGCCGGACAGGCCGGAGCCGATCAGGGTCGGCACGTGCCAGCGGATGTAGTCCCAGCTGCTGCTCTGGTCGCCGGTCCAGGCCACCGCGTAGCGCTGGATGCCGGCCCAGCCCATCACCGTCCACAGGAACGGGCGCGCATCGGAGTTGGCGAGGATGCCGTCGTAGGCCTGGTGGTTGGCGTCCATCGCGAACTGGTAGCCCTTGCCGGTCCAGGCCACGTCGAGCTTCTGCACGCGACTGCCGGCCTTGCCGACTTCCCAGGCGATCTTGTCCACGCCGTTCTCGGTCCACAGGCCGGTGCGGAAGCCATAGCGGGCAAGGCCCTGCACGGTCTCCGGCAGCCTGGTGTAGCCGCAGCCGTAGCCGTCGTTGGGCAGGATCCAGCCGCCGGGCATGTCGTGCTCGCGGTATTGCCGCGCCACGCTGTCGACCACGTCCGGGGTGGTGCCGGTGGGGCCGTCGTGCCAGCCGTCGGGCACGGTGCCGGGCTTCTTGGCGTTGTCGCCGTCGTTGTAGCAATCGGCATCGCCGTAGGACAGCGACCAGCGCGCCAGCATGCTCGGGCGGCCGGTCAGCCGGGTATAGCGCTCGATCAGGGCCGGCAGGTCGGCGCCGACGAAGTAGTAGGCGTCGAAGCGGTCTTCGCGGTGCAGCAGCGTGGCCTGGTCGGGCTGGCGCAGGTCGTAGCTGCCGTCGCTCCAGGTATTGCGCAGCATGCCCCAGCCGCGGCTGCTGAGCAGCATCGGCGCCGGGCTCGGGCGATCGCCCTCCTCCCAGCCGCCGGAATACGACACCTCCAGTTCGCGGCCCTTGAACTCGAAGCGCCCGTTCTGCTGGCCGCCGCCGTAATAGGCTTCGTCGGCCTGCGAGGACAGCACCTGCACGCTCTGCGTGGCGTCCAGGTCCAGCGGCTGCAGTTCCTGCCACAGCGCGACGGCGCGGCCCTGTTCCAGCCGCTCCAGGCGCAGTCGCAGCGGTTGCCGCTGCACGTGCAGCACCAGCGCGTCGGTGCGCACGCGCAGCTCCTGCGCATCGTCTTCCAGCTGCGCCTGCACCGCGGCCTTGGGCTGCGGCAGCACGATCGGCGTGGCCTTGTCGCCGGCACCGGTGAGCGTGCCGTGGCGCCCGGCCTGCACGCGCACGATGTCGGCCGCCGGCAGTTCGATGCGCAGGCGCACGCCGCGGTCGGTCTGCAGGTCCCAGCCCTGCACGCCGTCGCGGCTGGTGCCGGCGGCGACCGTGCGCAGGTTGCCGACCGGCTCGGCGACGACGCTGGCCGCCACCAGCAGCAGGGCCGGCAGCGCGATCGCCGGCAACAGCGGCGAACGACGAACGCGGTTCTCCACACGACCCCCAAACCCGTTTCCCCGGGCGTTTCGAAAGCGTTGCGCCGACTCTAGGCCAGGGATTTGAAAGATGTCAATAAATTGAAAGCAAAAAACAAGATTTATTTTGGCAAAACGAAAGATATTGCCTCGCATGAATTTGCTTTCATCTCGGCAGAATCGGCTGATTCGGCTTGCGATAGCGGCATCCACTTGCACCTTTCGTTTTAGGGCGGGCGATCCGCAGACACGTTTGGCACAAAAAATACTTTCTTTTTTCTTTCGATGTTTGACATTTCGAAAGAAAAGCCGGATGGTGCGCTGGCCCAACAGGAACCACCGCATGGACCTCCTTCCGCTTTCCGATGCATCCGCCTGGCAGCGCCTGGGTGGGGCCGATACCGCCCGCGAGATCGCCCAGCAGCCGGCGCTGTGGCGGACCCTGGCGCAGGATCTGGCGCAGGCCGGCGACCGCCTGCAGGCCTTCCTCGGCGACCGCCTCGCCGATCCGAACCAGCGCGTGCTGTTCACCGGCGCCGGCAGTTCCGGCTTCATCGCCGAGATGGTGGCCGACGCGATCAATGCGCAGTGGCCGGCCGAGGTGCGCGCGGTGCACACCACCAGCCTGCTGACCCATCCGGCGCTGTACCTGCAGCGCGCGCGGCCAACCCTGCTGGTGTCGTTCGGGCGCAGCGGCTCCAGCCCGGAAAGCGTGGCCGCGGTGGAGCGCGTGCGCAGCGACGTGGACGAGGCGCGCTTCCTCGACATCACCTGCAATGCCGACGGCGAACTGGCCCGCCGCGGCGCCGGCCGCGCCGACACCTGCACCCTGCTGATGCCGCCGGCCAGTTGCGATCGCGCCTTCGCCATGACCAGCAGCCTGACCTGCATGCTGCTGGCGGCGCTGAGCGTGTTCGAGCGTGCGCCGTGGGAAACGCGCAGCGCGCGCCTGCAGCGGCTGGCCGAACTGGCCGACCGCGGCCTGGCGCAATGGGATGGCGCGGTGGCGGCGCTGGCGCAGCGCCCGTTCGCGCGGGTGATCTATCTCGGCAGCGGCCCGCTGGAAGCGCTGGCGCGCGAGGCCGCACTGAAGGTGCTGGAACTCACCGCCGGCCGCGTGCTGGCGCTGGCCAACACGCCGCTGGGCTTCCGCCACGGCCCCAAGTCCACGCTCGACCGCAGCACCCTGGTGGTGATGCTGCGCAGCGTGCAGCCGCTGGCGCGCCGCTACGAACAGGATCTGCTCGACGAACTGCGTCGCGATGGCGTGGCCGGCCAGGTGCTGGCGATCGGCCCGCATGCGGACATCGGCGCCGGCGACGACCACACGCTCGCCGTCGCCGGCCTGGACGATCCGTGGCTGGCGCCGCTGTGGCTGGGCTTCGCGCAGCTGTTCGCGCTGCAGCGTTCGGCCGCGCTCGGCCTGACCCCGGACAACCCGTTCCCCGACGGCACCGTCAACCGCGTGGTCCAGGGCGTCACCATCCACCATGGCTGAGCCTGGCGCGCCCACCTGCTACGGCCTGGACGTCGGCGGCAGCAAGATCGAACTGGTGGCCTGCGACGCCGCGCTGCAGGTGCTGTGGCGGCGCCGCGTGGCCACGCCGCAGGGCGACTACGCCGGCTTCCTGCAGGCGGTGGTGGCGCTGGTGGCCGCGGCCGATGCCGCGCTGGGATGCCATGACAGCGCGCTCGGCATCGCCCTGCCCGGCGTGCGCGACCGCCGCAGCGGCCGCCAGTTGAGCGCGAACGTGCCGGCGCTGACCGGCCAGTGCGTGGCGCAGGATCTGCAGGCGCGGCTGCCGCGTCCGCTGCGCATCGGCAACGACCTGCAATGCTTCGCGCTGTCCGAGGCGCACGGCGGTGCCGCCGATGGCTACCCCAGCATGTTCGGCGCCATCCTCGGCACCGGCGCCGGCGGCGGCTTCTGCGTGCAAGGCCGCCTGCTCGCGGGCTGCAACGGCATCGCCGGCGAATGGGGCCACTGGAGCGTGCCCGGGCACCTGCTGCAGCGCCATCGCCTGCCGCTGCTGGACTGCGGCTGCGGCCTGCAGGGCTGCGTGGAGCGCTACGTGTCCGGCAGCGGCGTGGCGGCGATCGCGCGCCATCTCGGCAGCGACGCCGCCGATGCCAGCGCGGTGATCGCCCTGGCCGAGGCCGGCGATGCGCGCGCGCAGCAGGCGCTGGACATCCACCGCGACCTGCTCGGCCACAGCCTGGCCGCCGTGGTGCTGGCACTGGACCCGCACGTGATCGTGCTCGGCGGCGGGCTGTCGCAATACCCGCCGCTGTACCGGCAACTGCCCGACGCCATCGCCGCGCACCTGTTCGCCGGCGTGCAGGTGCCGCCGATCGTGCCGCCGCGCTTCGGCGATGCCGGCGGCGCCCGCGGTGCCGCGCTGCTGGCCTGCCATCCCGCCTATTCCTGATCCGCCGGAGTGTCCATGTCGCCCTTGCAGACCCTGCTCGCCTCCCACCGCGCCGGCGCCAACGTCGGCCTGTACAGCGTCTGCTGCAGCAACGACCAGGTGCTGCGCGCGGCGATGCAGGTCGCGCTGGCCCACGACACGCTGCTGCTGGTGGAGGCCACCTCCAACCAGGTTGACCAGTTCGGCGGCTATACCGGCATGACCCCGGCGCAGTACCGCGATTACGTCGGCGCAATGGCCGAGACGGAAGGGTTTCCGCGCGCACGGCTGATACTGGGCGGCGATCATCTCGGGCCGAATGCCTGGCAGAAGGGGCCGGCCGCCGAGGCCATGGCGCATGCGCGCGTGCTGATCGAACAGTACGCCGCCGCGGGCTTCCACAAGATCCACCTGGACTGCAGCATGGCCTGCGCCGACGACCCGGTGCCGCTGCCCGATGCCATCGTCGCCGCGCGGTCGGCCGAACTGGCCGAGATCGCCGAGCGCACCGCCGCCACACATGGACTGCCGCCACCGGTGTACGTGATCGGCACCGAGGTGCCGATTCCCGGCGGCGAAGCCTCGCTGGCCGGCGGCCTGCAGGTGACCACGCCGGCCGCGGCCGCGCAGACCCTGGCCATCCACCGGCGGGCCTTCGACACGCCGTCGCTGCGCGCCGCGTGGCAGCGGGTGATCGCGCTGGTGGTGCAGCCGGGCGTGGATTTCGACCACAGCAGCGTGCACGACTACGATCCGGCCGCGGCCGCCGCACTGGCCGATTTCCTCGAGCAGCAGCCGCGCATCGTGTTCGAGGCGCATTCCACCGACTACCAGCGCGAGGACGCGCTGCACGCGCTGGTGCGCGACCACTTCGCCATCCTCAAGGTCGGCCCGGCCGCCACCTTCGCCTACCGCGAGGCGCTGTGCGCGCTGGCCGCGATCGAAGCCGAACTGCTCCCCGCGGCGCAGTGCTCGCAACTGCCGCAGGTGCTGGACGCGGCGATGCAGGCGCAACCCGGATCCTGGCAGTCCTACTATCCGGGCGACGCCGCCGCGCAACGCCTGCTGCGCCGCCATTCCTTCAGCGACCGCTGCCGCTACTACTGGGGCGAGCCGACGGTGCGCGCAGCGGTGGACACCTTGTTCGCCAACCTGGAACGGCATGCGCCGCCGCTGGTGCTGCTCAGCCAGTTCCTGCCCGAGCAGTACCGCGCGGTGCGCGCAGGCCAGCTCGCCACTACCCCGGCGGCGCTGGTCCAGCACCGCGTCGGCCTGTGCCTGGGCGAATACGCCCGCGCCTGCAGCGCCAACCGCGCCGGCGCGCGCCGGCCACACGCCGAAGCGGCTGCCGGCGTCGCGGCGAACGGCTAATCTTGCCGGTCGCCCGCGAATCCGAGAATGGCCATGCGCAACACCCGCTCCCGCCGCCAGCAGATCCTGCAGTCGCTGCTCGAACACGGCACGGTGCAGGTTGCCGATCTGGTGGAACGCTTCGACGTGTCGGCGGTGACCATTCGCGCCGATCTCAACCATTTCGAGGCGCAGGGCCTGGCCACCCGCACCCACGGCGGCGCCACGCTGGTGCGCACGCCGCCGCAGGAGCAGGACATCCACGAAAAGGACGCGCTGAACCTGCCGCTGAAGGAATCGATCGGCGCCTGTGCCGCGCGCATGGTGCAGCCCGGCGCCAACATCATCATCGACTCCGGTTCGACCACGATGACCCTGGCCCGCCACCTGCGCGCGCACCGCGACGTCACGGTGATGACCAACGGCCTCAACATCGCCTGGGAACTGGCCAACGCGCCCGGCATCAACGTGCTGCTCACCGGCGGCCAGTTGCGCCAGCAATCGCTGTCGCTGCAGGGCAGCCAAGCCGAGGCCAGCCTCAACGCCTACGGTTTCGACACGCTGTTCCTGGGCGTGGACGGCCTGGACCTGCAGTTCGGCCTGACCACCCACGACGAGGCCGAAGCGCGGCTCAACCACCGCATGGTCGAGCGCGCGCGGCGCATCGTGGTGCTGACCGACGCCTCCAAGTTCGGCCGGGTCAGCCTGCACCGCATCGCCCGCCTGGACCAGATCCACGCCATCATCACCGACGCCGGTATCGACGAGGCCACCCGCGAGGGGCTGCAGCGGCTGGGCATCGAAGTGATCGTCGCCGAGCCCACGCCATGACCGACACCCGCTCCCTGCACGGCCGCCTGCTCACCCCGCTGGGCTGGCGCCGCGGCCACGTCCACTTCGACACCCACGTGCGCCGGCTGCAGGTGGACGACCACAGTGGCGGCGACGATCCGCAGCTGCCGCTGATCCTGCCGGGCTTCGTCGACCTGCATGTGCACGGCGCCGCCGGCGTGGATCTGATGCAGGGCGGCGACGCGGCGCGGCGCATCGCCCGCACCCACCTGCGCTTCGGCACCACCACCCTGCTGGCGACCACCATGACCGCCGGCGTCGAGGAGATCGCACATGCACTGCGCGGCGTCGCCGCGGCCATGGCCGCGCCCGATGCCGACGCGGCCTGCATCGCCGGCGTGCACCTGGAAGGGCCCTTCATCAGCCCGCAGCGGCTGGGCGCGCAGCCCGACCGCACGATCGAGGCCAGCCTCGCCCTGGTCCAGCAGTGGCAGGCGCTGGCGCCGATCCGGGTGCTGACCCTGGCGCCGGAGATCGGCGCGCACACCGCGCTGATTCCGGCGCTGACCGCACTGGGCATCCGCGTGCAGCTCGGCCACAGCGCCGGCAGCTACGAGGACGGCGTGGCGGCGCTGCAGGCCGGCGCGGCCGGCTTCACCCACCTGTTCAACGGCATGACCGGCGTGGACCACTACCGCCCCGGCATCGCCGCCGCGGCGCTGGCGCATGCGCAGTACGCCGAACTCATTCCCGACCTGCAGCATGTGCATCCCGGCGTGATTCGCCTTGCCGCGCGCGCGATCCCGCGCCTGTACGCGGTGACCGACGCCACCGCCGCCACCGGCATGCCCGACGGCGAATACGCACTGGGCGAGCAGCGCGTGCACAAGTGCGGCGGCTGCGTGCGCCTGGCCAGCGGCTCGCTGGCCGGCAGCGCACTGACCATGGATCAGGCGTTGCGCAACCTGGTGCAGGCGGGCCTGGAACTGGCCGATGCCGCACAGCGCGTGTCCACCTTCCCGGCCGACTACCTGGGCCTGGGCGACCGCGGCCGCATCGCCCCCGACGCCCGCGCCGACCTGGCGGTGCTGGACAGCGACCTGCGCCTGCGCCAGGTGGTGGTGGGTGGGCGCATGCTGGATCTGCACGCGCATCACTGATCGCCGTGCGCGGCTGCGCGGTGCTGGCCAGCGGCGGTGCGCGCAGACGCCGCCGAGTGGACGGCAAGGCATCGTCCAGGACGTGCGTCGGGATGGAAGGGCGCCGCTGATCCGCCGGATGCAGCTTGCGCCTCCGTGGCAGGAGCGGCGTCAGCCGCGACGGGCGTCCCGGTAAAGCCGGTCGCGGCCGAAGCCGCTCCTATGACGGGTTTCCGGGCGATGGGAGTGTCCTGAAGTCCCCCCCACATCGTCTTCATCCACCGCATCGGCAGTGCTGTCGGCGCATCGGGCCACGCATAAAAAAGGCGCAGCCTCGCGGCTGCGCCAGCGTGTCGCACGTGCCGGGAGAGAGGCGGCGCGTGCGACCGTGACCGGGCCTCAGCCCTGGATCACTTCACCTCGAACGTCTGCGGCGTGCCCGCCGCCTGACCGTTCACGGTGACCTCGGCCTTGTACTGGCCGGCCGGCCAGCCCTTGGGATTGGTGAACTCGAAGTTGGTGGTGTCGGCACCGCTGGTATTGAGCGTCTCGGTGCGCTCGCCGGCGGTCTGGCCGTCCTGGAACACCAGCTTGGCGCCGACGTTGGCGTTGGTCGCCGAGCCCTCGGTCTTCACCGAAACGATGATCTTGTCCTTGCTGGCGAGCGTGGTCATCGGCGCGACAGACTTGTCCGCGGCGGCAGTGTTGCCGACAGCGACGGCGGCCACGTTCACCGCATTGGCGCCTGCGGCGGCCGGCGCCGGCTGCTCCGCCGGGGCTGCGGCCGGACCCGGCATCTGCTCAGTCGGCGCGGACGAGGTGGGATCGGGCGACACGGTCTGTTGCTGCTCCTGCTTCTTGCAGCCGGCCAGCGCCAACGCGCCGACCAAGGCGATCATCAGGGGCGAAAATGCGGAGATCGAGCGGGTCTTCATCGGTGGGGACTCCTGTCGGAATAACGAAAGGGGGTGGTGGCGACGCCTCAGGCGCCGGCCGGCAGCTTGAGCGTCTGGCCGGGGTAGATCTTGTCGGGGTCGGCCAGCACGTCGCGGTTGGCCTCGAAGATGCGCGTCCAGGCATTGCCGTCGCCGTAATGCAGCTTGGCGATCTTGGACAACGAATCGCCGGGCTTGACCACGTACACCTGCTGCACCTGTTCGGCGGTGCTGTCGACCTTGCTCTGCACGGCGGAAAAATCCGCCTTCTGTACGACGTCGGCGGTGGTATCCACCTTGGCGGTGACCGCCGAGAAATCGGCGCGCTTGTCACTGTTCATCGCGTGGCTTCCTGCGTGATGGGACGCTGCCACGGTGTCACAGGATTTGTTAAAAAAGGATCGCGCGGCCGTGAACCGCGCGGCTGCGGTTCAGGCGCGCCGCGCGCATTCCAACGCGGCGAAATGTGTCGCTCGCACGCTCGGGACCGTGCATGCCAGCGGGACCGCGGGCACTCGCCACCATCGCCATGTGGGCGCATCGTCCAGGCGACGACTGCGCGAACCCCGGTCTGCCGCAGAGAAGCTGACGACAGCGCTCCCCGCAGGGCACTTCTTGTGGGAGGGACTTCAGTCCCGCCTGCAGCACGCTCGGCCGCGTCGATGATGTCGCGCGTCGCGGCCGATGGCGCAATCGCGTTGTCAGCGCCGCTCTACTGACGCAGATCGCGCAGGAAGCTCAGCGGCTCGGCCACGTCCGCGGTGGCGCGCCAGGGATTGATGTCCAGCCCGCCGCGGCGGGTGTAGCGCGCCTCCACCTGCAGCGACTGCGGCCGGCAGCGGGTCATCAGGTCGTGGAAGATGCGCTCCACGCATTGCTCGTGGAAGCCGGCGTGCTCGCGGAAACTGATCAGGTAGCGCAGCAGGCCTTCGCGGTCGATGCGGCCGCCGCGATAGCGCACATGTAGCGAGGCCCAGTCCGGCTGGCCGGTGACCGGGCAGTTGGATTTGAGCAATTCGCTGGTCAGCGTTTCCTCGACCATGTCGCCGTCGGCAGCGGACAGGAAGTCCGGACGCGGCGGACCGTAGCAGTCGATGGCGATGTCCAGCGCATCGAGCGACTCGCCCTCGCCCAGCGTGTCCATCGGCGGCAGGCCGAATTCCATCGCCACGTCGGCGCCGGCGCGCGCCGACAGATCGGTGACGATGCAACTGCGCAGCGCTTCGGCGCTGTTGAAGCGCATCGCGTTGAGCGAGTTGAGATAGAGCTTGAGCGATTTGGATTCGATCAGGTTGGGCGAGGCGCACGGCACGTGCAGGGTCGCGGTGGCCACGCAGGGCTTGCCCTGCGCATCGAGCCAGCTCAGTTCGTAGGCGTGCCAGCGGTCCACGCCGAAGAACGGCAGCGCCGCGGGGTCGAGACCGATCTCGGTGCGCGCCGCAGCGCGCGGGATGGGAAACAGCAGCGCGGGATCGTACTGCGACGGGTAGGCGACCTCGCGGCCGAGACTGGAATCCTGGGGGGTGTTCATGCCATGCAGTGTAGCGGGCGCGTTCTGGCTGGGAGGTGTATGGGGCGGGGATTCGGGATTCGGGAGTGGCAAAAGCAAAATCTGGCTCACTTGGATCGACGTGCTTGCGTCGATGCGAGGCGTTGCACGTCGCGACCGAGGTCGCTCCCACAAAGGCTCACCGCGAGCCCGCCGGATGCACTGTGGGAGGGACTTCAGTCCCGACGCATTGCGCCATCGGCAAGCGCGCCACTCGCGCCTCGCACCTGCATGACGGTTGACTCCCCGGGACGATCGAGCGCCGCTCCAACGGATATGCGATGGGGCAGCAACGATGACGATTCCCTAAGCCGCCGCACCCATGCGCTTACGAATCCCCAATCCCGACTCCCCAATCACTGCTTCAAGTAATCCAACGCCACCTGCAGCATCGCGCGCAGGCCGACGTCCAGGGCGGTCTCGTCGAGCAGGAACTGCGGCGAGTGGTTGCTGGGCGCAGTCGCCGGGTCGATGCCGGGGCCGGTGGCGCCGACGAAGAAGAACATCGACGGCACCTGCTGCGCGTAGAACGAGAAATCCTCCGCGCCCATCTGCAGCGGCGGTTCGTAGACGTTGCCGGCGCCGACCACCGCCTGCAGGCTGGGCAGCATGCGCGCAGTCAGCGCCGGGTCGTTGACCGTGGCCGGGTTGCCGTCCTGGTCGGGCACGTGCGCTTCGGCCTTGGCGCCGTGCGCGGCGGCGGTGTGCTCGGCCACGGTCCTGAGGTCGGCGAAGATCTGCTGGCGCATGCCCTCGTCGAAGGTGCGGATGGTGCCGACCATCTCCACGTCGTCGGGGATGATGTTGTAGCGGATGCCGCCCTTGATCGCGCCGAAGCTGAGCACCGCCGGCTGCTTGGACAGGTTGGCGCGGCGGCTGATCACCGTCTGCGCCGCGCCGATCAGGTCGGCGCTGGTCACGATCGGGTCGATGCCGTTCCACGGCGCCGAGCCGTGGGTCTGGCGGCCGATCACCTTGATACTGAAACGGTCCGAGGCGGCCATCAGCGGGCCGCCGCGCACCGCGATCTTGCCGGCCTGGACGCTGGAGAACACGTGCAGGCCGAACATCGCCTGCGGCTTGAAGTCGCGGAACAGGCCTTCCTTGAGCATCAGCGAGGCGCCGCCCTCCTCGTTGCCCGGCGCGCCCTCCTCCGACGGCTGGAACACCAGCATGACCTCGCCCGGCAGCTGCGCGCGCATCGCCACCAGCGCCTCGGCGACGCCGAGCAGGATCGCGGTGTGCGCGTCATGGCCACAGGCGTGCATCACCCCCACGGTCTCGCCGCGGTACTCGCTGGTGGCCTTGGAGGCGAACGGCAGGCCGGTCTGCTCGGTCACCGGCAGCGCGTCCATGTCCGCGCGCAGGGCGATCTTCGGCCCGGGCAGCGCGCCTTTGACGATGGCCACAACGCCATGATGGGCGATGCCGGTCTGCGGCTTCAGGCCCAACGCGCGCAGCCGTTCGGCGACCTTGGCGGCGGTGCGCTCCTCGCGGTTGGACAGCTCCGGGTGCTGGTGGAAGTCGCGCCGCCACTCCACCACCTTGGCCTGCAGCTTGGCCGCGGCGGCCGTCACCTCGGGGCGCTCGGCGCTCTGCGCCCAGGCCAGGGCGGGGACGGCGAACAGCATCGCGGACAGCAGGCGGGACAGGCGCGGCATGGCAAGGCTCCAGATCGGGACGCAACGGGCGTTCAGTCACTGTAGTGCATCGGCCGCCGGCGAGGGGCGGCCACGGATCCCGCTGCGGACAAAAAACCCTTGCGAATCCGTGTCAACCGATGCGCCGCCTGCGCGTTGCGAGAGCGGACGACCGGCCTTGCCCGCCCGCGGGGTCTGTCCCTTCAGTCATGGTCCAATCGCAACGCGCCGGCGATATGCTTTCTCGCTCGTCACCAGCCACTGCGGGAGGGCCCTCCACCCCGCCTCGCCACAGGAGTTTCCCCGGATGTCGCGTTTCTGGAAGATTGCGCTGCTGATCCTCGCAGCGGTGGCCGTGGTGGTGGTGGGCATGCGCGTCATGCGCGGCGGACATCACAAGGGCGGCGGCCCCGGTGACGGCATGGGCGACGACAGCGACAACACGCCGGTCCCGGTGACGGTCGTCGCCGCCACCCACCAGGCGGTGCCGATCTACGCCACCGCCACCGGCACGGTGACCGCGCTGAGCACCGTCACCGTCAGCCCGCAGGTCGGCGGCCAGCTGATGAGCCTGAATTTCCGCGAAGGCCAGGAAGTGAAGAAGGGCGAGCTGCTGGCGCAGATCGACCCGCGCTCGCTGCAGGCCAGCTACGACCAGGCCGCGGCGAGCAAGCGCCAGAACCAGGCGCTGCTGGCCACTGCGCGTTCCACCTTCCAGCGCTCCGACTCGCCGGCCTACCGCCAGTACGTGGCCAAGACCGACCTGGACACCCAGCGCAACCAGGTGGCGCAGTACGAAGCGGCGGTCGCCGCCAACGACGCGCAGATGCGTGCGGCGCAGGTGCAGTTGCAGTACACCCGCATCCTCGCCCCCAGCGACGGCATCGCCGGCATCCGCGGCGTGGACGTGGGCAACATCGTCAGCACCAGCAGCACCATCGTCACCATCACCCAGGTGCACCCGATCTACGTGACCTTCAACCTGCCGGAGATCCAGCTGCAGGACGTGCGCCAGGCGCAGGCCGCCGCGCCGCTGCCGGTGACCGCGCTGGACCGCACCGATGCGCATCCGATCGCCAGCGACGGCCAGGTCGACGTGATCGACAACCAGATCAGCGCCGACACCGGCACCTTCAAGGTCCGCGCGGTGTTCCCGAACGACGACCGCGCGCTGTGGCCGGGCCAGTTCGTCAACGTGCGCCTGACCCTGCGCACCGTGGCCGACGGCGTGGTGGTGCCGACCCAGGCGGTGCAGCGCGGGCCCAACGGCGACTACGTGTACGTGGTGCAGGCCGACAACACGGTCAAGATGCAGACGGTCAAGCAGGGCGCGGAAGTGGGCGACAGCCACGTGCAGCTGACGGAAGGCCTGAAGGCCGGTGAGCGGGTGGTCACCGAAGGCCAGTTCCGGCTCAAGCCCGGCACCAAGGTGAATGCGCTGAAGCCGGGCGAAGCGCCGCCGGAGCCGACCGAGGCCGAACTGAAGGCGGCCGAGGGCAAGCAGCAGCAGCGCGGCGGCGGACGCCGCGGCGGCGGCGGGCCGCGCTGAGCGTGCCGCGCACGCGGCGCGCGGCGGCAACGGCCCTGCCGCGCCTGCGTGGCGGGCGGCGGCCGGATCGCGCGCAGGCGGCGGCGTTCCCGCCCCACGTCGCGATCGCGGCACGGGGCCACGGCCCCCGCTGATTCCGCCGTCTTTCCCGGCGCCGGCCTGGCCGCGCCGGACTCTCACCAGCAAGGATCTTCCCCGTGGGCTTTTCGACGATCTTCATCCGCCGCCCGATCGCCACCACCTTGCTGATGGCAGGCGTGCTGCTGCTCGGCATCCTCGGCTACCGGCAGCTGCCGGTGTCGGCGCTGCCGGAAATCGACGCGCCCAGCCTGGTGGTGACCACGCAGTATCCCGGCGCCAACGCCAGCACCATGGCCTCGCTGGTGACCACGCCGCTGGAGCGCCAGCTCGGGCAGATCTCCGGGCTGCAGATGATGACCTCCGACTCGTCGGCCGGCCTGTCCACGATCGTGCTGCAGTTCGCGATGGACCGCGACATCGACATCGCCGCGCAGGACGTGCAGGCGGCGATCCGCCAGTCCACCCTGCCCTCCTCGCTGCCCTACCAGCCGGTCTACAACCGGGTGAACCCGGCCGACGCGGCGATCCTCACCCTCAAGCTCAGCTCCGACACGCTGCCGCTGCGCGAGGTCAACAACTACGCCGACTCGATCCTGGCCCAGCGCCTGTCGCAGGTGCCGGGCGTGGGCCTGGTGTCGATCGCCGGCAACGTGCGCCCGGCGGTGCGCATCCAGGTCAATCCGGCGCAGCTGTCGAACATGGGCCTGACCCTGGAGGCGCTGCGCAGCGCGCTGACCCAGACCAACGTCAACGCGCCGAAGGGCTCGCTCAACGGCAAGACCCAGTCCTACAGCATCGGCACCAACGACCAGCTGTCCAGCGCCGCCGAGTACCGCGACACCGTGATCAGCTACCGCAACGGCGCGCCGGTGCGGCTGTCGGACGTGGCCAAGGTGGTGGACGGGGTGGAGAACGACCAGCTCGCCGCCTGGGCCGACGGCAAGCCGGCGGTGCTGCTGGAAGTGCGCCGCCAGCCCGGCGCCAACATCGTGCAGACGGTGGAGCAGATCCGCGCGATCCTGCCGCAGCTGCAGGGCGTGCTGCCGGCCGGCGTGCACCTGGACGTGTTCTCCGACCGCACCGAGACCATTCGCGCCTCGGTGCACGAGGTCAAGTTCACCCTGATCCTGACCATCGGCCTGGTGGTGGCGGTGATCTTCGTGTTCCTGCGCCGGCTGTGGGCCACGGTGATTCCGTCGGTGGCGGTGCCGCTGTCGCTGGCCGGCACCTTCGCGGTGATGGCCTTCGCCGGCATGTCGCTGGACAACCTGTCGCTGATGGCGCTGGTGGTGGCCACCGGCTTCGTGGTCGACGATGCGATCGTGATGATCGAGAACATCGTGCGCTACATCGAACAGGGCAAGAGCGGCCGCGAGGCCGCGGAGATCGGCGCGCGCCAGATCGGCTTCACCGTGCTGTCGCTGACCGTGTCGCTGGTGGCGGTGTTCCTGCCGCTGATCCTGATGCCCGGCGTCACCGGCCGCCTGTTCCACGAGTTCGCCTGGGTGCTGAGCATCGCGGTGGTGATCTCGATGCTGGTGTCGCTGACGCTGACGCCGATGATGTGCGCCTACTTGCTCAAGCCCGACGCCCTGCCCGAGGGCGAGGACGCGCACGAGCGCACCGCGGCGGCCGGCAAGACCACGCTGTGGTCGCGCACCGTGGGCGTGTACGAGCGCAGCCTGGACTGGGTGCTGGGCCACCAGAAGCTCACCCTGCTGGTGGCGCTGGCGACCATGGTGCTGACCGTGCTGCTGTACGTGGTGATCCCCAAGGGTCTGCTTCCCGAGCAGGACACCGGGCTGATCACCGGTGTGGTCCAGGCCGACCAGAACGTGGCGTTCCCGCAGATGGAGCAGCGCACCCAGGCGGTGGCCGAGGCGCTGCGGCGCGACCCGGCGGTGACCGGCGTGGCCGCCTTCATCGGCGCCGGCTCGATGAACCCCACCCTCAACCAGGGCCAGCTCAGCATCGTGCTGAAGCCGCGCAGCGACCGCGACAGCCTGGAAGACCTGCTGCCGCGGCTGCAGAAGGCGGTGGCCGGGCTGCCCGGCGTCGCCCTGTATCTGAAGCCGGTGCAGGACGTGACCCTGGACACCCGCGTGGCCGCCACCGAATACCAGTACTCGCTCTCGGACGTGGACAGCGCCGAGCTGGCGACCCAGGCCACGCGCCTGACCGAGGCGCTGCGCAAGCGCCCGGAACTGACCGACGTGGACAACAACCTGGCCAACCAGGGCCGTGCGCTGGAACTGCACGTGGACCGCGAGAAGGCCAGCACCCTCGGCGTGCCGATGCAGACCATCGACGACACGCTGTACGACGCCTTCGGCCAGCGCCAGATCTCCACCATCTTCACCCAGCTCAACCAGTACCGCGTGGTGCTGGAAGTGGCGCCGGAGTTCCGCACCAGCACCGCGCTGCTCAACCAGCTGGCGGTGGCCAGCAACGGCAGCGGCGCGCTGACCGCCAGCAATGCCACCAGCTTCGGCCAGACCACCTCCAGCAACTCCTCCACCGCCACCGGCATCGGCGCGCAGAACACCGGCATCACCGTCGGCAGCGGCGGCACCGTGCCGCTGGCGGCGGTGGCCGAGGCCAAGCAGTCGACCACGCCGCTGGTGGTCAGCCACCAGCAGCAGCTGCCGGCGGTCACCGTGTCGTTCAACCTGGCGCAGGGCTACTCGCTGTCGCAGGCGGTGGCGGCGATCGAGGAAACCCGCGCGCAGCTGCAGCTGCCGCCGCAGCTGCATGCCGAGTTCATCGGCAAGGCCGCCGAATTCACCGGCAGCCAGACCGACGTGGTGTGGCTGCTGCTGGCCTCGGTGGTGCTGATCTACATCGTGCTGGGCGTGCTGTACGAGAGCTACATCCACCCGCTGACGATCATCTCCACGCTGCCGCCGGCCGGCGTCGGCGCGCTGCTGGCGCTGATGCTGTGCGGGCTGAGCCTGTCGGTGGACGGCATCGTCGGCATCGTGCTGCTCATCGGCATCGTCAAGAAGAACGCGATCATGATGATCGACTTCGCGATCGACGCACGCCGCGAGGGCGCCAACGCCCACGACGCGATCCGCCGCGCCTGCCTGCTGCGCTTCCGCCCGATCATGATGACCACCGCCGCGGCGATGCTGGGCGCACTGCCGCTGGCGCTGGGCGATGGCATCGGCTCGGAACTGCGCCGCCCGCTGGGCATCTCCATCGTCGGCGGCCTGCTGCTGTCGCAGCTGGTCACCCTGTACACCACCCCGGTGATCTACCTGTACATGGAACGCGCTTCCGAGCGCGTGCGCACCTGGCGCGAGCGGCGTGCGGCGCGGCAGGCGACGGCGGCGGAGGGAAGGGCGTGAGGGGCCGGGAATCGGGAATCGGGAATCGGGAATCGGAAAGCGCCGAGTCCGCGCGCTGCCGACTCGTTCACTCCATGCCGGATCCTCGAAAGACTGACACCGGGCGCGTACTGCGATTCCCGATTCCCCATTCCCCATTCCCGGCCCCATGAACATCTCCGCGCCCTTCATCCGCCGCCCCATCGGCACCGCGCTGCTGGCCATCGGCCTGTTCGTGATCGGCATGATGTGCTACCTGCGCCTGGGCGTGGCGGCGCTGCCGAACATCTCGATCCCGGTGATCTTCGTGCAGGCCAGCCAGGCCGGCGCCGATGCCTCGACCATGGCCGCCACGGTCACCGCGCCGCTGGAGCGGCACTTGGGCCAGGTGCCCGGCATCGACACCATGCGCTCCTCCAGCTCGGAGGGGAACAGCCAGGTGTTCATGGTGTTCCAGAGCAGCCGCAACATCGATTCGGCGGCGCAGGACGTGCAGACCGCGATCAACGCCGCGCAGGCCGACCTGCCCTCCGGCCTGGCCACGCCGCGCTACCAGAAGGCCAATCCCAACGACGACCCGGTCATCGCCATCGCCCTGACCTCGGACACGCAGTCGGCCGACGAGCTGTACAACGTCGCCGATTCGCTGCTGGCGCAGCGCCTGCGCCAGATCACCGGCGTGGCCTCGGTGGACATCGGCGGCGCCTCCACGCCGGCGGTGCGGGTGGACGTGAACCTGCGCGCGCTCAACGCCATGGGCCTGACCCCGGACGACCTGCGCAACGCGGTGCGCGCGGCCAACGTCACCTCGCCCACCGGCTTCCTCAGCGACGGCGCCACCACCACGGCCATCGTCGCCAACGACGCGGTGGCCAAGGCCGCCGACTTCGGCCAGGTGGTGATCAGCCAGCAACAGGGCCGCGCGGTGCGCCTGCGCGACATCGCCAACGTCTACGACGGCCAGCAGGACGCCTACCAGGCGGCCTGGTTCGGCGGCAAGCCGGCGGTGGTGATGTATGTGTTCACCCGCGCCGGCGCCAACATCGTGGAGACGGTGGACCGGGTCAAGGCCGAGATCCCGATGCTGCGCACCTACCTGCAGCCGGGCACGAAGATGACGGCGTACTTCGACCGTACCCCGACCATCCGCGCCTCGCTCAACGAGGTGCAGGCCACGCTGATGATCAGCCTGGCGATGGTGGTGCTGACCATGGCGCTGTTCCTGCGCCGGCTGGCGCCCACGCTGATCGCCGCGGCCACCGTGCCGCTGTCGCTGGCCGGCGCGGCGCTGGCGATGTACGTCATGGGCTTCACCCTCAACAACCTGAGCCTGCTGGCGCTGGTGATCGCGATCGGCTTCGTCGTCGACGATGCGATCGTGGTCATCGAGAACATCATGCGCCACCTCGACGAGGGCATGTCGCGGCTGGACGCGGCGCTGGCCGGCGCGCGCGAGATCGGCTTCACCATCGTCTCGATCACCGCCTCGCTGGTGGCGGTGTTCATTCCGATCCTGTTCGCCAGCGGCATGATCGGGGTGTTCTTCCGCGAGTTCACCGTCACCCTGGTCGCGGCGATCTGCGTCTCGGCGGTGGTCTCGCTGACACTGACCCCGGCGCTGTGCAGCCGCTTCCTGTCCGCGCACGCCGAGCCGGAGCAACCCGGCCGCTTCGGCGCCTGGCTGGAGCGCATGCACGATCGCATGCTGCGCGTGTACACCGTGGCCCTGGACTTCTCGCTGCGCCACGCGCTGCTGCTGGCGCTGACCCCGCTGCTGCTGATCGCGGCCACGGTGTTCCTGGCCGGCGCGGTCAAGAAGGGCTCGTTCCCGGCGCAGGACACCGGCCTGATCTGGGGCCGCGCCACCTCCAGCGCCACGGTTTCTTTCGCCGACATGGTCAACCGCCAGCGCCGCATCACCGACATGCTGATGTCCGACCCGGCGGTGAAGATCGTCGGTGCGCGCCTGGGCAGCAGCCGCCAGGGCTCCAGCGCCAGCTTCAACATCGAGCTCAAGCGCCGCGACGAAGGCCGCACCGATACCACCGCGCAGGTGCTGGCGCGGCTCAGCGCCAAGGCCGACCGCTACCCCGACCTGCAGCTGCGCCTGCGCGCGATCCAGGATCTGCCCAGCGACGGTGGCGGCGGCACCAGCCAGGGCGCGCAGTACCGCGTCTCGCTGCAGGGCAACGACAACGCGCAGTTGCAGGAATGGCTGCCCAAGCTGCAGGCCGCCCTGAAGCAGAACCCCAAGCTGCGCGACGTCGGCACCGATGTGGACAACGCCGGCCTGCGCCAGAACATCGTCATCGACCGCGCCCTGGCCGCGCGCCTGGGCGTGTCGATCGGCGCCATCGACGGCGCGCTGTACGGCGCGTTCGGTCAGCGCCAGATCTCCACCATCTACTCCGACCTCAACCAGTACAGCGTGGTGGTCAACGCGCTGCCGGACCAGACCGCCACGCCGGCGGCGCTGAACCGCATCTACGTGCCGACGCGCAACGGCACGATGATCCCGCTGACCGCGGTGGCGCATCAGGTGCCGGGGCTGGCGCCGTCGCAGATCACGCACATGAACCAGTACACGACCATGGACCTGAGCTACAACCTGGCGCCAGGCGTGAGCACCGGCGAGGGCGATGCGATCATCGCCGCCACCGTGGCCGGGCTGCGCATGCCCGGCGATATCCGCATCGCCGACGGCGGCGGCTTCGGCGTGCAGCTGCAGCCGAACTCGATGCTGGTACTGGTGCTGGCCGCGATCGTGGTGGTCTACATCGTGCTGGGCATGCTCTACGAGAGCCTGGTGCACCCGGTGACCATCCTCTCCACCCTGCCGGCCGCCGGCATGGGCGCGCTGCTGGCGCTGTGGGTCACCGGCACCGAGCTGTCAGTGATCTCGATGATCGCGCTGGTGCTGCTGATCGGCATCGTCAAGAAGAACGCGATCATGATGATCGACTTCGCCCTGGTCGCCGAGCGCGAGCACGGCAAGACCCCGCTGGAGGCCGCGCGCGAAGCCTGCATCGTGCGCTTCCGCCCGATCATGATGACCACGATGGTGGCGATCCTGGCCGCGGTACCGCTGGCGGTGGGCCTGGGCGAAGGCTCGGAGCTGCGTCGCCCGCTCGGCATCGCGATGATCGGCGGCCTGCTGATCTCGCAGAGCCTGACCCTGCTCAGCACCCCGGCGCTGTACGTGATCTTCTCCTGCCTGCGCGAACGCTGGTACGCCCGGCGCGCGCGGCGGCGCGAGCGGCGGCAGCTGCGGGTGGCCTGAAGGCCGGGGATCGGGAATAGAGAATGGGGAATCGGAAAAGCGAGGAGCAAAGAGCGGTCATGCGCCACTGAGGTGAAAGCGGCACCAGTTGCCTCAGTCACTCGACCCTCATGCTCTTCCCATTCCCCACTCCCGATTCCCGATTCCCGGCTTCTCAGCCACACCCTTCCACGTAATCCACCTGCGGCGGCAGGCCCACGCGCCAGGCGACGGCCTTGCCGGCTGCGTCGGTCTCGAACACCAGCACGCCAGGCTGGCCGGACTCGCCGCGCACGCGCAGCATCTTGGCGCCTTCGGCGTACTTGTGCGGCTGCTCTTCCACGCGACCGGCGTACAACGCGCGCAGTTGCGCCAGGTCCATGCCGACCTTGCCGCCGCCGGGCGCGGTCTCCTTGGGGGTGCGCACGTCGTAGCGCACCAACTTGTCGCCTTCGATCATCAGGCCGAACCGGTGGTTGCCCTTGGCCCAGCGTGGACGCAGCACGTAGCAGCTGCTGCCGGCGCTGGGCTGGCCGTCGAGCTCGCCGCCCCAGGCGGCGCGTGCCTGCGCCGCCGACATGCCCAGGCGCAGGTCGCCATAGCCATCGATGCGGGCCAGTTGCCGGTCGTCCGCGGCCAGTTCCGGCGGCAGCGCCGAGGCCGGCGCCTGTGCCGGCGGCACGTCGCTATCGGGCTGGTCGATGTCCGGCGGCGGCAAGGCGCCGTCGTCGGCCGTGGCGGGTGCCGCGGTCGGCGCCTGCGCCGGCGCAGACGGTGCGGGAGGCGCGGCTGGCGGCGCGGGCGGCTGCCGGTCGCAGGCGGCGAGCGCGAGCAGCAACACCGCCACGCCTGGTTGAATCGGCTTCATCGCACTTCCTCGCTGGACCAGCGCATAGGCTAGCGTGCATGCGCTTGCGCTGCACGGCGCTGCGGCGACGACACGCAGCGCGCAGCCGCGGCTCGGCACAGCGCCCTGAACCGGGCGTTCGATCACGCCGATGACAAGACGGCTGCAGGCACCGACACGCCGACGCATCGCCCCTGTCATCGGCATTTCACCGCGCTGCGCCACGCTGCGCGCCTACCGACCCCGCCGCCATGCACCCGCGCAAGACCGCCCTCGCCCTTGCGGCACTGCAATCGCACGATGCGCCGCTGGACATGCGCCAGCGACGCGTGCTGATCCTGGCCGACGGCCAGCGCAGCGTCGAGGAACTGGCCACGCTGGGCGGCCGCGGCGCCGATGCGATCGTGCAGGGGCTGCTGGAGCAGGGCTACCTGGACGATGGGCGCAGCGTCGCCGCCGCAACGGTGGCCGCGAGCGCGCCACCACCACCGGCCGACCCGCGTCGCGCCCTGCTCAATGCACGCATGTATCTGCTGGACCTGCTGCAACTGCAGCGGCATCCGGCCTCGCCTGCCCTGCAGCTGCAGTTGCGCGCCGCGCGCGAGGAGCAGGACACCCTGCGCGCGATCGCGCTGGCGCTGCGCACGATGCCGGAGATGACCTCCGAGCGCTACGCGCAGCGCATCCGCGAGCGCGTGCTGGAGATCCTGCCGGCATCACTGCACGGCGCGCTGACGGCCGCGGCGGAGGCCGCCTGACGGGCAGCGC
Source organism: uncultured Xanthomonas sp. (assembly GCF_964278005.1). Classification (NCBI taxonomy): domain Bacteria; kingdom Pseudomonadati; phylum Pseudomonadota; class Gammaproteobacteria; order Lysobacterales; family Lysobacteraceae; genus Xanthomonas; species uncultured Xanthomonas sp. The sequence continues at coordinate 136,248 of NZ_CAXYKF010000023.1, read as the reverse complement.
CGCCGTGCGTCGCAGCGGCAGTCCCGGCAGCAGCCTGAGCGGCGCGGCCGCGCCGGCGCCCGCTCAGGGCGCGCGGAAGTGCCGGCGCAGGCCCTGCCAGCACTGCTGGTAGTCGCGCTGGCGATGCGCGGCGTCCAGCGCCTGTGCGGTCGGGCGCAGCACCGCACGGGTCTCGAACATGAAGGCCATGGTGTCGGCGATGACGTCCGGCCGCGACAGGTCGGCCTGCGAGGCCTTGTCGAAGGTGGCCGCGTCCGGGCCGTGCCCACTCATGCAGTTGTGTAGCGACGCGCCGCCAGGGGCGAAGCCGTCGGCCTTGGCATCGTAGACGCCGTGCACCAGGCCCATGAACTCGCTGGCTACGTTGCGGTGGAACCACGGCGGCCGGAAGGTGTGCTGCGCCACCAACCAGCGCGGCGGGAAGATCGCGAAATCCATGTTGGCGGTGCCGGGCGTGTCGCTGGGCGCGGTCAGCACGGTGAAGATGCTGGGATCGGGATGGTCGAAACTGATCGAGCCGATGGTGTTGAAGCGGCGCAGGTCGTACTTGTACGGCGCGTAGTTGCCGTGCCAGGCGACCACGTCCAGCGGCGAATGCCCGATCGGCGCGCGCCACAGATGGCCCTGGAACTTGGCGATCAGTGCGAAGTCGCCCTCGTCTTCCTCGTAGGCGGCGACCGGAGTCAGGAAGTCGCGCGGATTGGCCAGGCCATTGGCGCCGATCGGCCCCAGGTCCGGCAGCCGCAGCAGGCCGCCGAAGTTCTCGCACACGTAGCCGCGCGCGGCGCCGTCGGGCAGTTCCACACGGAAACGCACGCCGCGCGGGATCACCGCGATTTCCTGCGGCGCCACTTCCAGCGTGCCCAGTTCGGTGCACAGGCGCAGTCGGCCGAGCTGCGGGACCAACAGCAGTTCCGCATCGGCGTTGTAGAAGAACCGGCCCTGCATCGACGCGTTGGCCGCATACAGGTGCACCGCCACGCCATGCTGCGCCTCGGCCGAACCGTTGCCGGCCATCGTGTACAGGCCATCGACGAAGTCCACCGGCGTCTCCGGCAGCGGCAACGGGCTCCAGCGCAACTGGTCCGGCGGCACCGGACCGCGCTGGAAGTCGTTGTGGAACGCGCCGGCACGGTCGTAAGCGACGAAGCCGCCGTGCACCACCGCCGGGCGGATGCGGTATAGCCAACTGCGCCGGTTGACGCCGCGCGGCGCGGTGAACGCGGTACCCGACAACTGCTCGGCGTACAGGCCGTGGGCCACGCGCTGCGGCGAGTTCTGCCCGACCGGCAACGCGCCGGGCACCGCCTCGGTGGCGAATTCGTTGCCGAAGCCGGACATGTAGCGATGATGGTCATGCATATGCTTGAGCCTTGGATATCAAGCCCCTCTACCACCGGGAGAGGGGTTGGGGTGAGGGTACGGCGACCCAGTGGCGTCGCAAATCACCTGGATCACGGCATCGATCGAAAGCAGTACGTCATTGTTCCAGAAGCGCATGACCCGCCAGCCTTGCGATGCCAGCCAACGCGTTCTTGTGGCATCGCATGGTTCGCTATGTTGCGCGCCGTCGATTTCGACAATCAGCTTTGCCGCCACACAACAGAAATCTGCGACATACGGTGGGATCGGGTACTGACGCCGGAACTTGGCACCTTGCAACTGTCCGCTTCTCAGACAACGCCATAGTGCGCGCTCGGCGTCGGTCATGGTGCGACGTAGGTGGCGTGCGTGTGCCAGTGTCGATGTGGATAGTGGCGGTTTGATCGTCATGACCCCACCGTACCCTCACCCCAACCCCTCTCTCCCACAGGGACTTCCTTCGGTCGCCGATGGGAGAGGGGCTAATGCCGCTGTCCGGACTCTCCGCGCTGCGCTGTCAGCATCTGCTCTCAGAGCACGCCGCGCTTCATCTGGTCGCGCTCGATGCTCTCGAACAGCGCCTGGAAGTTGCCTTCGCCGAAGCCCTCGTTGCCCTTGCGCTGGATGATCTCGAAGAAGATCGGGCCGATGCAGTTCTGGGTGAAGATCTGCAGCAGCTTGCGCTGCTTGGTTTCCAGGTCGGCGTCGATCAGGATCTTGTTGCGCGCCAGCCGCGCCACGTCCTCGCCGTGATTGGGGATGCGCTGGTCGATCACCTCGAAATAGGTGTCCGGCGTGTCCAGGAACTCGACACCGGCCGCGCGCATGCGCTCGACGGTCTCGTAGATGTCGTCGGTGAAGCAGGCGATGTGCTGGATGCCTTCGCCGCGGTAGGCGTCCAGGTACTCGTTGATCTGGCTCTTCGGATCGGACGATTCGTTGAGCGGGATGCGCACCACGCCGTCCGGCGCCGTCATCGCCTTGGACACCAGCCCGGTCTTGGCGCCCTTGATGTCGAAGTAGCGGATCTCGCGGAAGTTGAACAGGCGCTCGTAGTAGTCCGACCAGCGCTGCATGTTGCCGAAGTACAGGTTGTGGGTCAGGTGGTCGATGAAGGTCAGGCCGAAACCGGCCGGATGCTGCTCGGCACCGGGCACCGGCTCGAACTCGGTGTACACCGAGCCCTTCTCGCCGTACTGGTCGACCAGATACAGCATGCAGTCGCCGATGCCCTTGACCACCGGCGCCGGCACCGCGCGGGTGTCGGCCTTGTCGGCGATCGCTTCGCCGCCGTTCTCCAGCACCTTGGCGAACACGTCGTCGGCCGGGTGCCGGAAGCGGATCGCGAAGCCGCAGGCGCAGGGACCATGTGCGGCCGCGAAGTCGGCGGCGAAGGAATCCGGTTCCTCGTTGACCAGGAAGTTGACTCCGCCCTGGCGGTACACGGTGATCGCGCGCTGGCGATGGCGCAGCACCGCGGTGAAGCCCATGCTGCGGAAATACGCGTGCAACTGCTCGCCCTGCCCGGCCGGCGCGGCGAATTCCACGAACTCGAAACCGTCGATGCCCATCGGGTTCTCGAAGGTGGTGACCTGCATGCCGAGGTTGGTCGGCTGCGACGGATGCTGCGCTTGTGCATTCATGACGCGTCTCCTGGAGGGGGGAGTCGCGGCGGCCGGGCCGAAATTTCGGATGCGGACGGGCGCCAGACTCGCGAGAATGGACCGTAGTATCCTCCGTTATAGTTACAAGTGAAACCACCAGCAAGGTGCAATGCAGCATGACGATCGCCACGCCCGCTCCCACGCCCGACTCGCCCTCCCTGGATCTGGAACGGTTCCTGCCGTACCGGATCAGCGTGCTGTCCAACCGCATCAGCAGCAACATCGCCCGCGTCTACGGCGAGCGCTACGGCATGGCGGTGACCGAGTGGCGGGTGATGGCGGTGCTGGCGCTGTATCCGGGGCTGTCGGCCGGCGAGGTCTCCGAGCGCACCGCGATGGACAAGGTGGCGGTGAGCCGGGCGGTGGCGCGGCAGCTGGAGCGTGGCTTCATCCAGCGCGAGACCCACGGCGACGACCGCCGCCGCTCGGTGCTGCACCTGACCGCGGCCGGGGTGGAGGTGTACCAGGTGGTGGCACCGATGGTGCTGGAATGCGAGCGGCGCCTGCTGGCGCCCTTCAGCGAGGACGAGCAGCGGCTGCTGAACCGGCTGATCGACCGCTTGGCGGCCGAGGGCCTGCCGAGCATGACCGGGCGCTGAGGCGCCGGGGCCCGTGACACCGGGGCCTCGAACACCGGAGGAGCGGCTTCATCCGCGACCGGGCATTCCTTGGAAGCCCGGTCGCGGCTGATCCCACAAAAGGAGACAAGAGCCGCTCCTACGAGAATTGCGCTTCGCCGCCGCTCAGGCCTTGGGCGGCGCCCATTCCTTGAGGAAGTCCGAGAACTTCTTGCGGTCGTAGTCCTTGCCCTTCTGCAGGTCGGCGAGTATCTGCGAGTGCAGCAGCTTGCCGTCGGCGTCGAGCACCAGCAGGTGCGGGAAGTCGACGATCTTCGGGTACTGCGCCATGAACGCCTCGTTCTTGTTGGCGTCGCTGACGTTGACCTTGACCCAGACGAAGTTGGCGTCGCGGAAGCTGCGCAGTTCCGCATCGCCCTCGATGAAGGTGTCCAGGGTGTGGCACCAGTCGCACGCCTCGTTGCCCACGTCGAGCAGGATGCGCTTGCCGCCGCGCTTGGCCTCGACCATGGCGGTGTCCAGGTCGTCGGCCGGATTGCGCTGCGGATCGAACTGCGCGCCCAGGGCCTTGGCCGCGGCCACGTCGGCGGCGGCCGGGGTATTGCCCGAGGCCACCGGCTGGTTGGGGTCGGCCACCGGCGGCTTCTGCACCGAGGTGTCCAGCGGCTTGGCCGGCGCCTGCGCGTCGGGCGGTGCCGCGGTCTGCCCGCACGCGCTCAGCGCCAGCATCGCCGCCAGGGCAGCGCAGATCGTCTTGTTCATCGCCATTGCGTCGTCCTCAGGTTACTTCACACCGTGCATCAGCTTGCTGATCAGCGGCGCGATCAGGAACAGCACCACGCCGGCGCCCAGCAGCGCCCAGAAGCCGAAGGTATACCCGCCCAGCGCGGACGACACGGTCATGCCGCCTTCGCCGCTGACATGGCTGGCGAAGATGCCGGACAGGTTGTTGCCGATGCCGGTGGACAGGAACCAGCCGCCCATGCCGAAGCCGACCAGTCGCACCGGCGCCAGCTTGGTCACCATCGACAGTCCGATCGGCGACAGGCACAGCTCGCCCACCGACTGGATGACGTAGACCATGAACAGGGTCCAGAACGGGATCTTGCCGGCGTCGTTGACCAGGCTCGACAGCGCGAACATCAGCAGCAGGAAGGCCAGGCCGTTGAACGCCAGGCCGAGCGCGAACTTGCGCGAGATCGACGGATTGAAGCGGCCAGCCTTGACCCAGATCCAGGCGATGACCGGCGCCAGGGTGATGATCGCCAGCGAGTTGACCGACTGGAACCACGCGGTCGGGAAGGTCCAGTCGCCGAACTGGCGGTTGACGATCTCGTCGGCGAGGAAGGTGAAGGAACTGCCGGCCTGCTCGAAGAACATCCAGAACAGCACGTTGAAGGCGAAGATGATCAGCATCGCGATGACCTTGTCGCGCGCCACCTTGCCGTTGCGGATGCCTTCCACCAGCAACATGATCGCCAGGGCCACGAACATGGTACTGAGGATCCACTGCAGCACTTCGGCGCCGGCGGCCAGCGCCAGGTACACCGCCGGGACCGCCACCAGCATGCCCAGCAACACGTAGACCACGCGCATGCCGCCGGCACCGCCCGGCAACGGCGCACCGATGCCCTTGAGCTGGCGGCGGCCGAACCAGAACCACACCAGGCTGATCAGCATGCCGATGCCCGAGGCGATGAACACCATCTTGTAGGACGGCATCGCTTCGGTGCCGAACACCTTCTCGGCCAGTTGCTGGGTCAGCCACGGCGCGATCATCGCGCCCAGGTTGATGCCCATGTAGAAGATGGTGAAGCCGCTGTCGCGGCGCGGATCGGCGGCGCTGTACAGCTTGCCGACCATGGTCGAAATGTTGGGTTTGAACAGGCCGTTGCCGACCACGACGGTGGCCAGGCCCAGTTCGAAGATCTGCGGGTTGGGCACGGAGATCAGGAACAGGCCGGTGGACATCACCGCCGCACCGACCAGGATGGAGCGCTGGTAGCCGAGCACCCGGTCGGCGATGTAGCCGCCGAAGATCGCCGCCGCGTACACCAGTGCCAGGTAGGCGCCGTAGGTGGCGCTGGCGGAGGCCTGGCCCGAACCCTGGCCGCCATGGAACTGCGCCACGATGTACAGCACCAGCGCCCAGCGAATGCCGTAGAACGCGAAGCGCTCCCAGAACTCGGTCATGAACAGCATCCACAGCGGACGCGGATGCCCCAGCAGGGTCTTGAATTCGGGCGGTTGCGCTGACGGCGGCTGCGGTGAGGCGGGGTGGTTCGACGCGACGACGTCAACGCTCATGCGGTGTTCCCTTGCGTATTCAGGATGGGCTGGGGCGGTGCGTCCGGCCAGGCCGGGCAACGGGCGAGGATCACCGAGCGACGGCGTGGCGTCAAATGCGCGGGCGGGCCGGGACTCGGGACCCGGAGCCCGGGACCCGGGAAGGCGGGCGCTCGAAGGCCAGGGATTCCGGGCGAGAAGGCGATGTGCGCATGCGGTACGCCCGGGTCCACGCGGCACGCCCCACGGAAAGACCAACGCCTCCGACCACGACGCAGCGCAGCAAGGCCGAGCGGCGCCTGCCCGCGCGCTCCACTACGGCGCTTGCGACGCCCCACCCGGGTCCCGGGTCCCGAGTCCCGGGTCCCGGCTCTCCAGCCCCACCGAGGTCCGCACCTCGAACAACTCCGGAAAGAAGGTCAGCGCCAGCGCCTGCTGCAGGAAGCCGACGCCGCTGGAGCCGCCGGTGCCGCGCTTGAAGCCGATCACCCGCATCACCGTGCGCATGTGGCGGAAGCGCCACAGCTGGAACTGGGTCTCCAGGTCCACCAGGTCCTCGCACAGCGCGTACTCGCGCCAGTAGCGGTCGGTGTTCTCGTAGATGCGCTCGAACACCGGGCGCAGCAGCGGGTCGCTGACGTGCGGCTGGCGCCAGTCGCGGGCGTGGTACGGCGCCGGCACCGCGTGGCCGAAGCGGGCCAGGTAACGCAGGAACTCCTCGTACAGGCTGGGCGCCTCCAGCACCGCCTGCAGCGCCGCCTGGCCCTGCGGGTCGTGGTCGAACACCGGCAGCATCTGCGCGTTCTTGTTGCCGAGCATGAATTCGATGGTGCGGTACTGCAGCGACTGGAAGCCGGAGGACGGACCCAGCACGTCGCGGAAGCCCATGTACTCGGACGGGGTCAGGGTCTCCAGCACCGACCACTGCTCGGTCAGCAGGCGCAGCACCTGTTTGCTGCGCGCCAGCACCTTGCGGCACTGCCACACCTGGTCGCGCTGCAGGTGCGCGATCGCCGCGCCCAGCTCATGCGCCAGCAGCTTCAGCCAAAGCTCGGAGGTCTGGTGCTGGACGATGAACAGCAGCTCGTCGTGGTGCGGCGGGCTCGACAGCGGCTGCTGCGCCGACAGCAGCCGGTCCAGGCGCAGGTAGCCGCCGTAGGTCAGGCGGCCTTCCAGGTCGGTATGGATGCCGGCTTCGAGCGGGCGCTGGTTCTGTTCGACGGGCATGGGCGGCGTGGGCGTTCCGGGCCGGCAAGGGTACCGCAGCGACGAATGTCACACATTCGTCAGCACCGGCTGACAAACTCCGGCACAATCGTCGGCGGCGCCTGGGGGGTGCCGTCGGTTCATCTGCGTAAGAGCGGCTAACGAAACTACTGCGCAGCCACCAAGCGGGCGCGGACGGTGCTCGGAATCCTCATGTACCACTCGTACACTGCGGTTCCTCCGCGCCGTCCGCACCCACCTGGCGACTGCTCGCTACGTTTCGTTCGCCACTCTTCGTCCACGTCTTCAAGGATTGGGGAGATCTTGTTCATGCGAACCATGCTGCTTCGAGCTGCAGTGTTGTCGTGCGCGCTGGGTGGTGCCGGGTACGCCCAGGCCCAGGTGGTCATCAGCCAGGTCTATGGCGGTGGCGGCAACAGCGGCGCCACCTACAAAAGCGATTTCGTCGAATTGCACAACAACGGCAGCGAGGCGGTGAACCTGGCCGGCTGGTCGGTGCAGTACGCCTCGGCCGCCGGCAGCAGCTGGCAGGTCACCACGCTCAGCGGCAGCATCGCGCCGGGCGGCTACTACCTGGTCAAACAGGCCGACGGCAGCGGCGGCAGCACCGCGCTGCCCACGCCCGACGCCACCGGCACCATCGCCATGAGCGGCAGCGCCGGCAAGATCGCGCTGAGCAAGAGCAGCGCCGCGCTGAGCGGCGCCTGCCCGGCCGGCAACGCCGACTTCGTCGGCTACGGCAGCAGCGCCAGCTGCGCCGAGGGCAGCGCCCCGACCGCCGCGCCCAGCAACACCCTGGCGGTGCTGCGCGGCAACGGCGGCTGCACCGACAGCGACAACAACAACGCCGACTTCGCCACCGGCGCGCCGACCCCGCGCAACAGCGCCGCGCCGGTCAGCCTGTGCGGCGGCGGCAACCTGCCGGTGGCCAGCGTGGCCAACGTCAGCCGCGCCGAAGGCGACAGCGGCAGCAGCGCATTCGTGTTCACGGTGACGCTGAGCCAGCCGGCCGGCAGCGCCGGCGTGAGCTTCACCGTCGCCACCCGCGACGGCACCGCCACTGCCGGCAGCGACTACCAGGCACTGGCCGCGACCCAGGTGACCATCCCGGCCGGCGAAAGCAGCGCCGAGGTGCGCGTGCTGGTCAACGGCGACACCAGCAACGAACCCGACGAGACCTTCTACCTCGACATCACCGGCGTCAGCGGTGCGCTGCCGTCCACGCTGACCGCCAGCGGAGTGATCCTCAACGACGACTTCAACCTGGTGCCGATCCACAGCATCCAGGGCAGCGGCGCACGCTCGCCGCTGGTCGGCCAGGTGGTCGCCACCAGCGGCATCGTCACCGCGCGGCGCAGCGCCGGCTTCTTCCTGCAGACGCCCGACGCCCAGGCCGACGCCGACCCGCTCACCTCCGAGGGCATCTACGTCTACACCGGCAGTGCGCCGCCGGCCGAGGCCGCGGTGGGCAATTCGGTGCGGGTGCAGGCCACGGTGGTCGAATACGTGCCCAGCACCGACCCCAGCCAGCCGCCGCTGACCGAACTGACCGCGCCGACGGTGCTGCTGCAGTCCACCGGCAATCCGCTGCCGGCCGCGGTCGAGCTGACCACCCGTTTCCCCGACCCGAACGGCGCCTACGACCAGCTCGAGCGCCTGGAAGGCATGCGCGTCACCGTGCCCAGCCTGACCGTCAACACGCCGACCCTGGGCAACGTCAACGAGACCAACGCCAGCGCCACCAGCAATGGCGTGTTCCATGCCGTGGTCACCGGCCTGCCGCGCGCCTGGCGCACCGCCGGCGTGCAGCAGCCCGACGCGCTGCCGGCCGGCTCGCCGGCCGATGTGCCGCGCTGGAACACCAGCCCGCAGGTGATCGCGGTCGGCAGCGCCGGCCTCGGCGGCCAGCGCATCGACGTGGCCGCCGGCTGCACCGTGCTCGGCGTCAGCGGCCCGCTGGACTACAGCTTCCGCCGCTACACCATCTACCCGGAAACCGCGCCCACCGTGCAGTGCGACGGCGCCGACCAGCCCAAGGCCGCCCCCGCGCCGCAGGCCGACGACGTCAACATCGCCACCTACAACATGGAGCGCTTCTTCGACGACCAGAACGATCCGGCGATCGGCGAACCGGTGCTGACCGCGGCCGCCTACCAGGCGCGCCTCAACAAGGCCTCGCTGGCGATCCGCAACTACCTCAACACCCCCGACATCCTCGGCACGGTGGAGATCGAGAACCTGAGCGTGCTGCAGACCCTGGCCGACCGCGTCAACCGCGACGCGGTCGCCGCCGGCCAGCCCGATCCGCAGTACGTGGCCTACCTGCAGGAAGGCAACGACGTGGGCGGCATCGACGTCGGCTTCCTGGTCAAGACCGCGCAGGTCGGCGCCGGCATCGCCCGCGTCGAGGTGGTCTCGGTGAGCCAGGAAGGCAAGGCCGCCACCTGGACCGAGCCCAGCGGCACCGTCAGCCTGCTCAACGACCGTCCGCCGCTGCTGCTGAAGGCGGTGGTGCATTTCGCCGACGGCCGTGCGCTGCCGCTGACCGTGGTCGAGGTGCACCAGCGTTCGCTCAACGGCGCCGAGACCGACGACGCCAGCGGCCAGCGCATCCGCGCCAAGCGCCAGGCGCAGGCGGTGTTCCTGGCCAACCTGCTGCAGGCGCGCCAGACCGCCGATCCGACCGAGCAGTTGCTGGTGATGGGCGACTTCAACGCCTTCGAGTTCAACGACGGCTACGTCGATGCGATGGGCACCATCACCGGCCTGCCGGCGCCCGACGCGCAGACCGTGGTCGGCGGCGACGGCGCCACCCTGGTCGATCCGGCGCTGTACAACCTGACCCTGCTGTCGACGCCGGACCAGAGCTACTCCTACGCCTACGACGGCAACGTGCAATCGCTGGACCACATCCTGGCCAACCGTGCGCTGATGCGCTCGGCGCAGATCGCCGGTCTCAGCGAAGCCCATGCGCGGCTCAACGCCGACTTCCCGGCCGTGGCCCGCAACGACGCCAACTCGCCGGCGCGGCTGTCCGACCACGACCCGGCGGTGGTGCTGATCAAGCTCAAGCCGCTGGAGCGCGCCGACCTGAGCCTGCGCGTGAGCGCCGCCAACGCGTCGGTCTATGCCGGCGACACCATCCGCTACAGCGTCACCTTGGCCAACGCCGGTCCGGACGCGGCGCGTGCGGCGGCAGTCGCCTTCGCCCTGGACGCGGCGGTGGCCCCGAGCGTGACCGCCGCCCCGGGCTGGGACTGCGCCGCGCCGGAGGTGGCTGCGCAGACCGTGGTCACCTGCAGCACCGCGCAGTTCGCCGCCGGCACCACGCCGCGCTTCGAGGTGGCGGTGCCGGCCGGCACCGCCCTGGTCGGGCGCAGCCTGAGCCTGGCCGCATCGGTGGCCTCGCAGACCGAGGACCCCAACCCCGGCGACAACGGCGGCGGCGCCACCGTGGCGGTGCAGGCGCGTCCGGCCGGCGACCTGGCGGTGTCGATCGACGGCCCGGCCACCCTGCCGTTCTTCGCCTTCTTCGCCGACTACCGCATCGACGTGCGCAACCACGGCAATGCGCCGGTGCAGGGCGCCAGCCTGGAGATCGACGGCAGCACCCTGTCCGCCCTGACCGCGCTGGTGCCGCCGCGCGGCTGGCAGTGCGTGCGGCAGAACCACGGCCTGCGCAGCGCGCGCTTCCAGTGCCGCAGCGGCGCCGACCTGGCACCGGGTGCCAGCGCCGCGTTCCGCCTGAGCCTGGCGACGCGACCGTTGCCGGCCGACCGCCAGATCGTGATCGGCGCCAGCGCCGGCTCGACCTCGGCCGATGCCGACCCGAGCGACAACAGCGCGCGCTTGAGCACCCGCGTGGAGGGGCTGCGCCTGTTCGGCCGCTGATCGCGGCAAGCGGTGCAGACGAAAGGGCGTGGTCGCAAGGCCACGCCCTTTTTGCTTGGGGCAACGCCACCCGGCGCCGATCACGCGCTGCCGAAAGCGCTATCGCGCAGGAGCGGCGTCAGCCTCGATGGGGGATTCCCGGTAACGCCCGTCGCGGCTGAAGCCGCTGTTACGAGGCGACGTCCATGCGGCTTGAGGATGCGTAGCGGGCGATGCGCGATGCCCTTCCGCTGCTGCTGCACGTGTACGCCTTCTGTCCTTGTCCGACACCCTCGCCTCCAGCGCGCGCACCGCACCGCTGGCATGTACCACCGCCACCGGTGGACACCCACGCGCACATGAACGGCATGCATCGCAGTGCAACATCGGCGATACCCAACGCCATCAATCGGCAACGCGGCACAACCACGCTTTTCTTGTGCGATACGGCATCGCCGCGTGCTGCGGTGCACGACGGCTTTTGTGCACGGCTTCCTTAACATGCCGACTCATATCATTTGAAACTTGTTGTCGAGAGCGCCATCGCCATGAGCATCGCCGCCCAGTTCGAAATTGAGTTCCTGCAGTACCTCGACGCGGGCGGCCAGCCGGTCCGCGACGCGCTTCCGGCCGACTCGGCCAACCCGCAGACGCTGCTGGCGCTGTTCAAGCAGATGCTCTACGTGCGCACCTTCGACAGCAAGGCGGTGGCCCTGCAGCGCACCGGCAAGCTGGGCACCTACGCCTCCTGCCTGGGCCACGAGGCCACCCACATCGGCATCGGCGCGTCGATGCGCCGCGGCGACGTGCTGGCGCCCAGCTACCGCGAGTACGGCGCCATGTTCATGCGCGGCGTGCGTCCGCGCGAGATCCTGCTGTACTGGGGCGGCGACGAGCGCGGCAGCGACTTCCAGCGCGATTCCGACGCCGCCCGCGACTTCCCGATCTGCGTGCCGATCTCCACCCAGTGCCTGCACGCCGCCGGCGCCGCGCTGGCGTTCAAGCTGCGCGGCGAACCTCAGGTGGCAGTGGCCACCTGCGGCGACGGCGGCTCGTCCAAGACCGACTTCTATGCCGCGCTCAACTCCGCCGGCGCCTACCAGCTGCCGCTGATCCTGTGCGTGATCAACAACGGCTGGGCGATCTCGGTGCCGCGCAACGCGCAGACCGGTGCGCAGACGCTGGCGCAGAAGGGCCTGGCCGGCGGCCTGCACTGCCTGCAGGTGGACGGCAACGACCTGATCGCCGTGCTCGAAGCGATGCGCCAGGCGCGCGAGCGCGCGCTGGCCGGCCAGGGCGGCACGGTGATCGAGTTCATGACCTACCGCCTGTCCGACCACACCACCGCCGACGACGCGCGCCGCTACCGCGACGATGCCGAGGTCAAGCAGGCCTGGGAACGCGAGCCGCTGCTGCGCCTGCGCACCTGGCTGAGCGCACAGGGCCTGTGGAGCGAGGAAGAGGAAGCCGCGTGGAAGCAGGAATGCGCGCGCCTGGCCGACATCGAACTCAACGCCTACCTGGAAACCCCGGTGCAGCCGGTGGAGGCCATGTTCGACTACCTGTACGCCGACCCGCCGCCGGACCTGCTCGCGCAGCGCGCCGAGGCCATCGCCCTGGAGCAGCGCCATGGATGAGTTGAGCCCCCGCCTCGCCGATCACACGGCCGCGCCTGCGGCCGGCACCGCCCACAGCGCCGCCACCGCGCGCGGAGACAGCCCGATGACCAGCACGCCCATTACCCTGATCGAAGCGGTGACCCAGGCGCTGGCCTGGGAACTGCAGCACGACCCGTCGGTGCTGGTGCTGGGCGAGGACGTGGGCGTCAACGGCGGCGTGTTCCGCGCCACCGCCGGCCTGCAGCAGCGCTTCGGCGCGCAGCGCGTGCTCGACACCCCGCTGGACGAGACCACCATCGCCGGGCTCAGCGTCGGCCTCGCCGCGCAGGGCATGAAGCCGGTGGCCGAGGCGCAGTTCGACGGCTTCGTCTATCCGATGGTCGATCACCTGATCTGCCACGCCGCGCGCCTGCGTACCCGTACGCGTGGCCGCCTGCACTGCCCGATGGTGCTGCGCGTGCCGTGGGGCGGCGGCATCCGCGCGCCGGAGCACCACAGCGAAGCCAACGAATCCATCTTCACCAACGTGCCGGGCCTGCGCGTGGTGCTGCCGTCCTCGCCGCAGCGCGCCTACGGCCTGCTGCTGGCGGCGATCCGCGAGCCGGATCCGGTGATCTACATGGAACCCAAGCGCATCTACCGGCAGTACAAGGAAGTGGTCGCCGACGATGGCGAGGCGCTGCCGCTGGACGTGTGCTTCGTGCTGCGCGACGGCACCGACGTGACCCTGGTCGCCTGGGGCGCGCAGGTCAAGGAAGCGCTGGAGGCCGCCGACCGGCTCGCCGCCGACGGCATCAGCGCCGAAGTGATCGACGTGGCCACGCTGCGCCCGCTGGACTTCGACACCATCGCCGAATCGGTGGCGCGCACCGGCCGCTGCGTGATCGTGCAGGAGGCCCCGCGCAGCGCCGGCTTCGGCGCCGAGATCGCCGCGCGCCTGGCCGAGCAGTCGATGTACGACCTGGTCGCGCCGGTGCAGCGCGTGACCGGCTACGACACCCACATCCCGCTGTTCCGGCTGGAAATGAAGTACCTGCCGAGCACCGACAAGATCGTCGCCGCGGCCAAGCGGGCGATGGCCGCGGGTTGATATGCAGGCACGTTTGATCAGCGATTACCGCGCCGCCTATCCGCATCCGATCCGCATCGCCGCCGGCGAGCGGGTCGCGCTGGGCGTGCGCGACGAGGAGTGGCCGGCGTTCGTCTGGATCACCGGCGCCGCCGGCAGCGCCGGCTGGGCGCCGCTGGCCTGGCTGCAGCCGACCGGCGACGGCCATGCCGTGGCGATGCGCGACTACGACGCGCGCGAACTCGATGCCGCGCAGGGCGACACCGTCGTCCTGCATCACGAATACGGCGACTGGTGGTGGGCCGAGCGCGCCGACGGCACGCAGGGCTGGCTGCCGGCACGCGACCTGGAACTGCTGGAAGAGACCACATGAGCCAAACCAAGAATTTCAATCTGCCCGACCTGGGCGAAGGCCTGCCCGACGCCACCATCGTCGAGTGGTTCGTCAAGGAAGGCGACACCATCCGGCTGGACGAGCCGCTGGTGTCGATGGAAACCGCCAAGGCGGTGGTCGAAGTGCCGTCGCCGGTCTCCGGCAAGGTGCTGAAGCTGGCCGGCGCGCCGGGCGACATCGTCGTGACCGGCAGCATGCTGGCGCAGTTCGCGCCCGACCCGAACCTGCCGCAGCGCGCCGAAGGCCAGGACACCGGCCATCACCATGGCGGCGCGGCACCAGCCGCGTCCGGCAAGGGTGCCGGCGCGGACACCGCTGCGGCCGATGACCGCGTGGTCGCCTCCGACGACGGCGGCGAACTGCACGACGCCGACAACGCGCAGTCCGCAGGCGAGCGCGACGATGCCGGCACCGTGGTCGGCGCGATGCAGAGCTCCAACACCGTGCACAGCGAGCAGGCCGTGTCGGTCGGCGGCGTACGCGCGATGCCGGCGGTACGCGCCCTGGCCAAGAAGCTGGGCGTGGACCTGGGCCGGGTGCGTGCCAGCGGCGCCGACGGCGCAGTCACCCTGGCCGACGTCAAGCAGGCCGCGGCCGATGGTTCGGCGAAAGCCGGCGCCGCTGCAGGAACGGCTTCGGCCGCGACTGCACGGAGCCCTGCCGTCGCGGCTGAAGCCGCTCCTGCGCCGGCCCGCACATCCCAAGCCGCACCTGCGCGCACCCCGCTCTCCGCCGCCGGCAAGCCGATGCGCACGCAGCCGCCGGGCGTGGCCGTGCAGGGCCAGCCCGAGCCGCTGAAAGGCGTGCGCCGCAACATGGCGCGGGTGATGGCCGAGGCGCAGCGCCAGGTGGTGCTGACCACGCTCAACGACGATGCCGACCTGCACGCATGGACGCCGGGCAACGACACCACCGGGCGCCTGGTGCGCGCGATCGTCGCCGCCTGCCAGGCGGTGCCGGCGCTCAACGCCTGGTTCGACGGCGAGGCGCTGACCCGCACCCTGCACGCGCACGTGGACATCGGCATCGCCGTGGACACCGACGACGGCCTGTTCGTGCCGGCCTTGCGCAACGCCGACATGCTCGATGCGCGCGGCGTGCGCGAAGGCATCAACCGCCTGCGCCAGCAGGTGGAGGCGCGCAGCATTCCGGCCTCGGAGCTGAGCGGCTACACCATCTCGCTGTCCAACTTCGGCATGTTCGCCGGCCGCTACGCCACCCCGATCGTGGTGCCGCCGTGCGTGGCCATCGTCGCCGCCGGTCGCGCCCGCCACCAACTGGTACCGGTGATGGGCGGCGTGGAAACGCACAAGATCCTGCCGCTGTCGCTGAGCTTCGACCACCGCGCCTGCACCGGCGGCGAAGCGGCGCGCTTCCTGCGCGCGATGATCGACGACCTGGCGCTGCCGGGCTGAGCGCCGGCCGTCTTGCAGATCGGCCGACCTGCCTGACGCCAGACGGTGCATCTGCTGCGCTGACGCAGTAGATGCACCGCCATGGTGGTATGCACCCCCATTGTGGGAGGGACTTCAGTCCCGACGCGACGAACTAAAGGCATTGGGATTGAGCCCGTTCTGCAGCGCAGGCCTCAGCGGCGACATAGAGGGGCGCGTGTTCTCTACGGTCTTCTACACACTTCGGGATGCTCTCCCGAGCAATTCCAGCACAGCGCGTCGGGGCTGAAGCCCCTCCCACAGGGCAGTGACCAAGCGCTACCGGCGGTCCGGGATTGGTGCTGCCGATCACTCCGCATGCATTCGGTGCACATCAGCCGATCTGCATAGAACCAGACGGTGCATCTGCGCACCAGGTACAGCAGATGCGTCCCGTATGGTAGGGACTTCAGTCCCGACGCGACGAACTAAAAGCACCGCGATTGAGACCGTTCTGCATTGGATGCCTCGGAGGCCACGCAGAGGCGCGCGTGGTCTCTGCAGTCTTCTACACACTACGGGATGCTCTCCCGAGCAATTCCTGCACAGCGCGTCGGGGCTGAAGCCCCTCCCACAGTGCAGGGACCAAGTGCTACCGGCGGTCCGGCATTGGTGCTGCGATCGCTTCGCATGCATTCGGTGCACATCCGCCGACCTGCAGGCACCGTGATGGCGAACCACCTTGGCGCGATTGCGCATCACACGTCGCAGCTACGGCGATACGGCACCTGCTCGATGCAAAAACCCTGAACGCAACCTGTCTACCACGCGACGCGACGCCGCCGTTATGGTCGCTGCACAGGGGGAGGCACTGCGCCGATCGGCCGCACTGCCCTGAACGTCATGCCACGCATCGCGCCACGGCCGCTCCGCTGCCGCGACGGCGCGCCCTTCCTTCTTGCGTTCGAGGATTCCGCTCATGACTCTGCCACGTCATCATCGTCCGTCGGTGCTGCTGCCCTCCCTGCTGATTGCGCTCGCCGCCACCTCCGCCAGCGCCGCGCAACGCGTGGATCTGCACGCCAAGAACCCGGACACGCTCGGTACCCAGTACCGCAGCGCCGCCGCCCGCGTGGGCGGCATCCCGGCCGCGGCCGCGGTGCGCCATGCCGAACTGATCGGGCTGGACGCCGAGTCCGCGCTGACCCTGCTCGGCAGCAGCGAAGATGCCGACGGCACCGTGCACCGCCGCTACCAGCAGACTTTCCGCGGCATTCCGGTATGGGGCGAGCAAGTGATCGTCAGCGAGCGCGCCGACGGCAGCGTGCGCAGCCTGTTCGGCCGCTCGGTGGCTGGGCTGGCCAGCGAGTTGCCGGCGACTGCCGCCAATGCGCCCAGCGCCACGCTGACTGCCGACCGTGCGTTGCTGCTGGCCCAGCGCGTCGCGCTTGGCACCGCCCAGGCCGAGCGCCGCATCGAACGCGCGCAGGCGCCGCAGATGATCTACCTCGACGACAGCGACCGCGCGCACCTGGCCTACGTGGTGTCGTTCTTCGCCGATGCGCCGAACGGCGGCGCGCCGAGCAGGCCGTTCGTGATCGTGGATGCGCGCAGCGGCGCCATCCTCAAGCAGTGGGACGCGCTGACCACGCGCGACGCCACCGGCCCCGGCGGCAACGCCAAGACCGGCCAGTACGAATACGGCAGCGACAGCATCCACGGCTTCCTGGAGGTGGACGACAACTGCCGCATGCAGAACAGCAACGTCAAGTCGGTGAACCTCAACGGCGGCAGCTCCGGCACCACCGCGTACCAGTTCACCTGCCCACGCAACACCTACAAGGCCATCAACGGCGCCTACTCGCCGATCAACGACGCGCACTACTTCGGCGGCGTGATCGAGAAGATGTACCGCAGCTACGTCGGCGTGGCGCCGCTGACCTTCCAGCTGGTGATGCGCGTGCATTACGGCACGCGCTACGAGAACGCGTTCTGGAACGGTTCGACGATGAACTTCGGCGACGGCAACACGCGGTTCTATCCGCTGGTCAGCGCCGACGTCGCCGGCCACGAGGTCTCGCACGGCTTCACCGAGCAGCATTCCAATCTCACCTATTCCGGCCAGTCCGGCGGCATCAACGAGGCGTTCTCGGACATGGCCGGCGAGGCCACCGAGTACTACCTCAAGGGCACGAACGACTTCAAGGTCGGCACCGAGATCTTCAAGGCCAACGGTGCGCTGCGCTACATGGCCACCCCGACCCAGGACGGCAGCTCGATCGACAACGCCGCCAACTACCGCAGCGGCCTGGACGTGCATTACTCCTCGGGCGTCTACAACAAGGCGTTCTACACCCTGGCCACCACCTCCGGCTGGAACACGCGCAGCGCCTTCGAAGTGTTCGCTCGCGCCAACCAGCTGTACTGGACGCCCAGCACCAGCTTCAACAGCGGCGCCTGCGGCGTGCAGACCGCCGCGAGCGACCTGAGCCGCTCGGTAACCGCGGTGCGCAATGCCTTCGCCGCCGTTGGCGTGAGTTGCCCGCAGTAAGGTCCGCGAAGACGCGCACGGCCATCCGCGTGGATGGCCGTGCGTTGCAGTTCGGGATTGGGGATTGGGGATTGGGGATTGGGGATTGGCAACAGCTGCTCTCGCCGATCGTCGCGTAGGAGCGGCGCTTGTCCCCTTTTCGGGATCAGCCGCGACGGGCGAAGCGGCGTGCTTTCCGATGCCGCAATGCGTCGGGATTGAGGTCCATCCCCCAGTACACCCGGCGAGCTCGCCGCAAGCCCTTGTGGGAGCGGCTTCGGCCGCGACGGGCAAGCGGAGTGCTTTCCGGTGCCGCAATGCGTCGGGACTGAAGTCCCTCCCACAGTGCACTCGGCGAGCTCGCCGCACGCCCTTGTGGGAGCGGCTCTTGTCCCCTTTTCGGGATCAGCCGCGACGCGCGATGGCCAGACGCGTCACGACGGAAGCCGCGCGCACGCCAGGTCGGCGATACTGTCCAGTCTCACCTTTGCTGCCCCTCCCGATGCCGTTCGCTTCCCTCGGTCTGTCGCCCGCGCTGTATCCCGCCTTCGCCGCCGCGCTCGCGCGCGTCGGCTGGCAGACACCCACGCCGATCCAGCAGCAGGCCGTACCGCTCGTCGTCGCCGGCCACGATCTGCTGGCCATGGCGCAGACCGGTTCCGGCAAGACCGCGGCGTTCGCGCTGCCGTTGCTGCAGACCTGCGCGCAGGCGGCCAGGCCGGCGCGCTCCACCCGCGTGCTGGTGCTGGTGCCGACCCGCGAACTGGCGGTGCAGGTCGCCGACACCTTCGTCGCGCTGGGCCTGGAATTGCCGCGGCGGCCGCGGGTGGTGGTGGCGGTCGGCGGCGTCTCGATCAATCCGCAGATGCTGGCGCTGCGCGGCGGCGCCGACGTGGTGGTGGCCACGCCCGGGCGCCTGCTGGATCTGTTGGCGCAGCGCGCGCTGCAACTGGACGCGGTGGCGCACCTGGTGCTGGACGAGGCCGACCGCCTGCTCGACCTGGGCTTCGGCGCCGAACTGGAGCGGCTACTGCACCTGTTGCCGCCGACGCGGCAGACCCTGTTGTTCTCGGCCACCCTGCCAGCCCCGATCGCGGCGCTGGCCACGCGCCTGCTGCGCGCGCCGCGACGCATCGGCGACGCCGCCGACGCCGCCCCGATCCCGGCGACGCTGCGCCAGCGCGCGATCGAGGTCGACGACGGGCGTCGCCTGGCGTTGCTGCAGCATTTGCTGGAACAGGAAGCATGGCCACGCGCACTGGTGTTCGTGGCCAGCCGGCGCAGCACCGAGCAGGTCGCCACGGCACTGAGCAAGGCCGGCATCGCCGCGCAACCGCTGCACGGCGACCTCGCCCAGGGCCGGCGTCAGCGCACGCTGGAGGCGTTCCGCCAGCAGCAACTGCGCGTGCTGGTGACCACCGACCTGGCCGCGCGCGGCATCGACATCGCCGCGCTGCCGGTGGTGGTGAACTACGACCTGCCGCGTTCCACCGCGGACTACACCCATCGCATCGGCCGCAGCGCGCGCGCCGGCGCCGAGGGCCAGGCGCTGAGCTTCGTCGACGCGGCCAGTGCGGCGCATCTGCGCCTGATCGAAAAGCGGCAAGGCGTGCGCGTGCCGCGCGAACGCATTCCCGGTTTCGAGCCGAAGCAAGCGCCACCCCCGGCCGCCGCACCGTCCACGGAGGCGGCCGCCTCCACCGGCGGCATCAAGGGCAAGCGGCCGAGCAAGAAGGACCGGCTGCGCGCGGCGCGTGCGCAGGACGGGGAGCCACCCGCGAGCGGCTGAGCGCCGCCGCGCGGGCTGTACCACGCTTTGCTGCGGCATCCGTCGCCACACAGACGCGTGCCGAGATCAGGCACGTTTCCGGCCAGAACATCAGGACGACCGCGTCGCCATGCGACGCGGGCTTGTCGGACGGATCCGACCAAGAACGCCGGGAGCGTCCGCGCCAACGCGTGCCGCAGTCGGCCCTCCGGCCAGAAACGCCGGAAGGCCTGGCGCACCGCGGCAAGCGCTGCGGCAATGCCAAAGGGCGCGGGCAGTGGCCTGGCGTCGCACGTCGCTGCCACGGCGCCGCCCCACGGCGCGACAGGCACGCCGAATCGCGCTCAGTCCTCGAAGGGATCGTGCTCGCTTTCGTCCTGGCCGCCCTTGGCCCGCGGCGGCCGCGTGCACGCGCGGCTGCGGATCTCCACGTAGAACTGCTCGCCGCCGGCGGCGACCAGCGCGTCGACCGCACGCAGCAGTTCGGCCGGCGGCAGCACCGCGGCGGTGGCTTCCTCGGTGCCGAACAGGGTGTCGAAATCCCAGTAGTCCGCACCGGCCGGCAAGGTCTTGCGGCGCTCGCGGCGGATGTACTTGCGGATGTCGTGCTTGGCGGCATCGAGCAGGCGGTCGGGATGCTTGCCTTCGATGCGGAGCCGGTAGGTCTTCTTCACTGCGGGAAATCCTGGAAAGGGAATGCGGCGGTCATCGCAGGGCGACGGCGCGGCGGGCGCACCGACGGACGGCGCGTACGACGGCCGCCATGGTGCCAGAAGCGGCCGCACGCTGCGGATTGCGCGGATAATCGGGGCACGCCCCATGGCACGCAGGAGCCACCGATGACCGATCCGTCCGCTTTCGCGGGATACCGCGTGCTCGTCGCCGGCGCCAGCCGCGGGATCGGCCTGGCGATCGCCGATGCCTTCGCTCGCCATGGCGCCGCAGTGGCGATCTGCGCGCGCAGTCCCGCGCCGCTGGCCGACGCCACCGCGCAGTTGCAGCGCCACGGCCACCCGGTCGCGGCGCAGTGCTGCGATCTGGCCGACGCCGCGCAGATCCAGACCTGGGTGGCCCAGGCCGCGGACGCACTGGGTGGCATCGACGTGATGATCAACAACGCCTCCGGCTACGGCCATGGCGACGACGATGCGAGCTGGCAGGCCGGCTTCGACATCGACCTGATGGCCGCGGTGCGCTGCAACCGCGCCGCGTTGCCGCAGCTGCGCGGCAGTGGTCGCGGCTGCATCCTCAACATCAGCTCGATCAACGGCCTGCGGCCGACGCCGCGGGTGCCGGCGTACTCGGCGGCGAAGGCGGCGCTGAACTATTACACGACCACCCTGGCGACGCAGCTGGCGCGCGAGCGGATCCGGGTCAATGCGATCGCACCCGGTTCCATCGAGTTCCCCGGCGGCCTGTGGGAGCAGCGCCGCCAGCAGCAGCCTGAGCTGTACCGGCAGATCCGCGCCAGCATTCCGTTCGGCGCCTTCGGCGCGATCGACGACGTCGCCAACGCGGCGCTGTTCCTGGCCTCGCCGCAGGCGCGCTGGATCACCGGCCAGGTGCTGGCGGTGGACGGCGGGCAGTCGCTGGGCGCCTGAAGTGCGTCGCGAGCGCGATGCTGCGCTCGCGCGCAATCTCCCATCCCGAATCCCCACTCCCCAATCCCCGCTCCTAAGCCAACTGCGCCGCCTCGATCACCTGCACGCCCGGGCGCGGCCGCAGCGCGGCATCGACCAGCGCCGCGGCGATGCGTCCGGCCGGATTGATCCGGTAGCGCCGCGGCAGCAACGGCCCGAGCGCACGCAACACCACGCTGGCGGCATGCTCGCCGCGGCGTCGTTGCGCACGCTCGCCGCCGATCAGGCCCGGCCGCACCAGGGTCAGCGACGGAAAGCCGAGCACGCGCAGGTCGTGTTCCAGATCGCCCTTGACCCGGTTGTAGAACGCCCATGACCGCGGATTCGCGCCCAGCGCGGAGTTCAGCGCGAAGGCCTCGGTGCCGTGCTGGCGCAGCAGCCGCGCGATCGCCAGCGGATAGTCGTGATCGACCCGACGGAACGCCGCGCGTGAGCCGGCCTGACGCATCGTGGTGCCGAGCGCGCAGATCGCCGCCTGCACCTGCCACCAGGGCGCCTGTGCCGGCAGCGCGTCGAAGTCGAGCACCGGGTTGTGCAGCTTGGGATGGACCAACTCCAGCGCGCGCCGGGTCGGCGCGATCACCGCGCTGCAGGCCGGCTCGGCCAGCAACTGGGTCAGCGCGTGGCCGCCGACCAGGCCGGTGGCGCCGGCGAGCAGGATTTTCATGTGAACGGCCTTGGTGTTGGCTGGGAGGGGCGACTATCGCAGGGGTGGTGGCAAGGTGCTGTCTGGGATGTTTGCGGCGGGCGGTGGGCTATGAGGCGCTGCGCGCTCGTACCCTCACCCCAACCCCTCTCCCGGGGGGAGAGGGGCTATGGCCGCACGGCTGTTCCCTTCTCCCCTCGGGACCATGGCCCCCTTTTCGGGGGAAGGTGCCCCGCAGGGGCGGATGAGGGTTCGGGGCGCCAGCCAGCCTGGTCCTCGCATGCTCCTGCCTGCCCCACCCCCGGTCGCCGCGCCGCAGCAGGTACGCCACAATAGCCGCCCCATCGCGCCGGCCGGCGCGCTGCAACCTGATGAGGAGCGGTTCGATGTTCGTGGTGTGCGGAGAGGCCTTGTACGACATCTTCATCGACGGCTATGCCGGCACCTCGGTCGCGATGACCGCGCGCCAGGGCGGTTCGCCGTTCAACGTGGCGATCGGCCTGGCCCGCCTGGGCGCGCCGTCGGCGCTGTTCACCGGCCTGTCCACCGACCCGCTCGGCCGCCAGCTGCGCGCCACCCTCGAAGGCGAAGGCGTGGCCCTGGACTACTGCATCGACAAGCGCGAGGCCACCACCCTGGTGATGGTCGCGCTCGACGCCGGCGGCGTGCCCAACTACGCCTTCTACGGCACCGGCTGCGCCGATCGCGCGCTGACCGAGGCCGACCTGCCGGCGCTGGACGCGCGCGTCGGCGGCCTGCATTTCGGCTCCTACACCCTGGTCGCCGAGACCACCGCCAGCACCTTCCAGGCGCTGGCCGAGCGCGAGCGCGGACAGCGGCTGATCTCGCTGGACCCGAACGTGCGGCCGACGGTGGAGCCGGACATGGCGGTATGGCGCGCGCGGCTGGCGCGCTGGATCGCGCTGGCGCACGTGGTCAAGGTCAGCCAGGAGGACATCGAGCTGCTGTATCCGCAGCAGGATCCGTTCGCCATCGCCCGCAGCTGGCTACAGCAGGGGCCGTCGCTGGTGGTGATGACCCTGGGCGGCGACGGCGCGGTGGCCTGGCGCGGCGACAGCGAAGCGCGTGTGCCCGGCCGCGTGGTGCAGGTGGTCGATACGGTCGGTGCCGGCGACAGCTTCCAGGCGGCACTGCTGCAGCAGTTGCCCGATCCGGCTGCGCTGGCGGCGCTGGGCAGCGAGCCGGCCGCGCTGGAGCGCCTGCTGCAGTTCTGCGTGGCCGCCGCAGCGATCAACTGCACCCGCGCCGGCGCCAATCCGCCCAGCCTGGACGACGTGCGCGCCGCGCTCTGAGGCCAGCCGACGGCATGCACGCGGCGCCCGCGGTTGGGTTGCCTATGATGGGCCGGCCGCCTGCGGCGACACATCCACCGGGAGACCTGCCTTGACCGACCTGTCCGAGATCGCCGTGCGCCTGGGGATCGCCGCCCTCGCCGGCGCGGCGATCGGCTTGAACCGCGACCTGCACGGCAAGCCGATCGGCATCCGCACGCTGGGCCTGGTCGGCCTGGCCACCGCGATGGTGGTGCTGCTGGCCGACCCGCTCGGCAAGGGCGGCTTCACCGATGCCGGCAGCCGCGTCATCCAGGGCATCCTCACCGGCATCGGTTTCCTCGGCGCCGGCGTCATCTATCACACCCAGAAACATGTGCGGGTGCATGGCCTGACCAGCGCCGCCTGTGTCTGGCTCACCGCCTGCGTCGGCATCATGTGCGGCGCCGGCCAGTGGCAGATCGTGGCCGTGTCGCTGGCCATCGCCTTCGTCATCCTGCTGTTCGGCGGCCGCGTCGAACGCGCCCTGCACGCACTCCTGGGCGGCAGGCCGGCGCATGACGCCACGCCGGATCAGTCGTCGGACAGCGGCCCGCACCAGCCCGGCAAATAGCTCGCCTCCTTGCTCTTGGCGAGCGCGAGCGCGGTCTCCATGGAACGGGCGAAATCCTCCTTGACGTCGCGGCGCCGCAGCCGGCGGCGGAACAGGTCGGCCCACAGGAACTCGCTGAACGGCGTGGTGTCCTTGGCGTAGCCGCCCGCGCGGCGCACCTCGCCGGCGAGGCTGCGGTAGGGATCGTCCTTCAGGTCGGCGATGGAGGTGGGCATGTCCTTGAACGGGCGGCGCTCGCCCTTGGCGTCGTAGGGATAGGCCCAGCGGCGATGATCCAGCACGCTCCACAGCGCGGCCTTGTCGACCATGCTGAGGTCGGCGATCACCGTGACCAGGATGTCCTCCACCCCTTCGTCGAGCAGTGCCCGCGCCAGATGGTGGTGATCGACCACGTAGTAGCGGCCATCCGGTCCCAGCACCACCGGGATCATGTGCGTGCCGAGCAGCTCTGCCTGCTTGTGCTTGGACGCGTGCGCGCGCCAGCGCTTGCGCTTCTCCTTCACCTCGCGCATGCCCACGGTCATCTGCGTGGGGCGCAGGGACAGGATCGGAACGGGATGCAGCAGCGGTTCGCGGGGATCGGCCATGCTCAGTCTCCGTGGAAGTGTGCGCGCCGGCGGCAGGCGCGGCCGCCAGAGTGCCAGCGTCGTGCGCGTCTTGCACGGCGCCGCGGCACACGCTCCCCTCTCCCTCCGGGAGAGGGGCTGGGGGTGAGGGTGCGACGGCCAGGGAACCTCTTCCCCCAGACACCTCCCTAGCGAACCGCCCCCTCATCCGCCCCTCCGGGGCACCTTCCCCCGAAAAGGGGGCCATGGTCCCGAAGGGAGAAGGAAGCAAGGGGCCGGGGGTAAGGGTACGGCCGCCATGGAGTCCTCTTCACAGACACGGCGCCCGCCGGCTCAAGCGCGCGCCGCCAGCGCCGATATCCAGTTCCTGAGCGCCAGCATGGGCGGCGCATTGACCTGGGGAGGAGCCGGCTGGCATGTCGGATCAACGCGACGAGCCGCCGATCAGCGGACTGCGCAAGCTGCTGTCGCCACGTCGGCGCGATCCCGCGCCGACGACGGCCGCGGGGCTGCCGGCGCGCGCGCAGGGCCACAGCCATGCGCACAAGCACGGCCCTGCGGCGCGGCCCGCGGAGGCGGCCACCGATCCGGCTGCCGCCACCGCCGCGCTGATCCGCCTGTTCCAGCAGGCGCACGAGCCGCAAGGCCTGCTCGGCGCCTTCGCCGACGGCATGGCCTCGCTGCACGGCGAATTGGGCGACATGGGTCGGCGCCTGCAGTCGGCGGCGAGCAGCGGCGACTGGCCCAGCTACGGCCGCGCACTGCGCCAGCTGATCGACAAGTACATCCGCACCATCGACGTCGACGACCCGCTGGCCGGGCCCAGCGACAGCGAACGCCTGCGCGACCTGCTGCGACAGACCGTGGCCGGCGCGCTGGCGGCGCTGCTGCACACCCTGCCCGAGCTCGCCGGCGAGGCCGAGGCCAGCGGCGAGGCGCTGCGCCAGTGGCGTCCCGGGCAGCCGCTGGAACCGGTGGCGCAACAGGTGCGTGAGCTGTGCCACCAGATCGCGTTGCGCGCCAGCGACGGCCAGGAGCAACAGGCGCTGTTGCTGAGCCTGTTCGACCTGTTGCTGGAGAACGTCGGCGAACTGCTCGACGACACCAGCTGGCTGCAGGGCCAGATCGCGGTGGTGCGCGACCTGATCGCCGGGCCGCTGGACCGCTACTCGATCGAGGAGGCGCGCGGCAGCCTGCGCGAGGTGATCTACAAACAGGGCCTGCTCAAGCAGGGCATCGCCGAATCCAAGGAGGCGATGAAGGAGCTGATGCTGAGCTTCGTCGCGGACCTGGACGGCATGGCCGCCAGCACCGGCGAATTCCACGACCGCATCGCCGACTACTCGCAGACCATCCGCGACGCGCGCAGCATCGCCGACCTCAACCGCCTGCTGCAGGAAGTGCTGCAGGACACCAGCCACGTGCAGGAGCAGGCGCTGCGCGCGCGCGATCACCTGATCGCCGCACGCCAGGAGGTGGAGGCGGCCGAGCAGCGCATCCTGCGCCTGGAGCAGGAACTGCAGGACGTCAGCGGCCTGGTGCGGGTCGACCAGCTCACCGGCGCACTCAACCGCCGCGGCCTGGACGACCTGTTCGTGCGCGAACTGGTGCGCACCGAGCGCAGCGCGCAGCCACTGTGCGTGGCGATGCTGGACCTGGACGATTTCCGCAAGCTCAACGAGACCTACGGCCACCCCGGCGGCGACAGCGCGCTGCGCCACGTGGTGGAGGTGGCGCGCACCACGTTGCGCGCCAGCGATGCCATCGCCCGCTTCGGTGGCGAGGAGTTCGTGCTGCTGATGCCAGACTGCACGATCTTCGAGGCCAGTGCGGCGGTGACCCGCGTGCAGCGCGCGCTGGCCCAGCGCGCGGTGGTGCACGAAGACCAGCGCGTGTTCGTCAGCTTCAGCGCCGGCGTGGCGCTGCGCCAGCCCGGCGAAGCGCAGGACGCGCTGATCCGCCGCGCCGACCGTGCGCTGTACGAGGCCAAGAAGGCCGGCAAGAACCGGGTGGTGTCGGCAGACTAGCTGGCGCCGGCGTGGCCGGCGCGGGATTGGGGAGTCGGGATTGGGGATTGGCAAAAGCGGGAATGCGCGCCGCTGTTACGAATCTCGAATCTCCAATCCCGAATCCCTATTCCCGCACCTTCTTGATCCCCAGCACCACCGCCAGCACCAAGGCGCCGGCCACGATTCCCACCAAGGCGTTGCCCAGCGCAAGCACCAGGCTGCCCAGGCCGCCGGTCGGGGCGATCGCCTGGATGGCATGGTGCAGCGGGCCGATGCTGTGCACCAGGATGCCACCGCCGACCAGGAACATCGCCGCGGTGCCGGCGACCGACAGCGTGCGCATCAGCCACGGCGCCAGCCACAGGATGCCGCGGCCGATCGCCGCGGCGGCGGCGCCCTTGCGGCTCAGGTACAGCCCCAGGTCGTCGAGCTTGACGATGCCCGCGACCAGCCCGTAGACGCCGGCGGTCATCGCCAGCGCGATCGCCACCAGCACCGTGAGCTGCTGCAGGAGCGGCACGCCGGCGACCACGCCCAGCGACAGCACGATGATCTCCGCCGAGAGGATGAAGTCGGTGCGGATCGCGCCCTTGACCTTGTCCTTTTCCAGCGCGACCACGTCCACCTGCTGGTCGGCCAGCGCCTGCACGTGCTGCGCGTGACGTGCCGCGTCCTCTTCCTTCGAATGCAGGAAACGGTGCGCCAGCTTCTCCACGCCCTCGAAGCACAGGAACGCGCCGCCGATCATCATCAGCGGGGTGATCGCCCACGGCAGCCAGGCGCTGATCGCCAGCGCCGCCGGCACCAGGATCGCCTTGTTGAGCAGCGAGCCCTTGGCCACCGCCCACACCACCGGCAGTTCGCGGTCGGCGTTCACCCCGGTCACCTGCTGCGCGTTCAGCGCCAGGTCGTCGCCGAGCACGCCGGCGGTCTTCTTGGCCGCGACCTTGGTCAGGATCGACACGTCGTCGAGCAGGGTGGCGATGTCGTCGAGCAGGGTGAACAGGCTGGCGCCGGCCATGCGGGGATTCCATTCGGGATGAGCGGCGATTCTCGCCGATTCCGCCGACCAGGTGCGTGAGCAGGCCGGCCTCAACCGCGCGTAACGCCGGCCCGGCTATCGTGCGCCACACCGCCGCACGGCCTGCACAGGACACCCGCATGGACCAGTTCCTCACCGCCCCCCGCGCCATCGTCGACGACGTCCTCGCGGCCGCGGCCATGCTGCAACCGCTGCTGCTGTCGGAAACCGGCAGCGGCACCCGCATCGTGCTGCAGGCCGAGCGCGATCCGCGCCAGGTCGCGGTGCTGTCCGGCGGTGGCGCCGGGCACGAACCGGCGCATGCCGGCTTCGTCGGCCCGGGCATGCTCAGCGGCGCCATCGCCGGCGACCTGTTCGCCTCGCCCGGGGTGGAGGCGGTGCTGGCGGCGATCCGCGCCTGCGCCGACGCGCCCGGCGTACTGCTGGTGATCAAGAACTACACCGGCGACCGGCTCAACTTCGGCCTGGCCGCCGAGCGCGCCCGTGCCGAGGGCATCGACGTGGCCAGCGTACTGGTCGCCGACGACATCGCCCTGCCCGACGCGGCGCAGCCGCGCGGCATCGCCGGCACGGTGCTGGTGCACAAGTACGTGGGCCACCTGGCACGCGAGGGCGTGCCGCTGGCCGAACTGGCGCAGCGCGGCCAGGCCTTCGCCGACCGCCTGCTGTCGCTGGGCATGGCGCTGTCCAGTTGCAGCGTACCCGGCCAGCAGGTCGGCCGCCGCGCGCCGGAACTGGGGCTGGGCATCCACAACGAGCCCGGTGCGCGGCCGGTGCAGCCCGGCACGGTGGAAGAGGCCTTGGCGCTGGTGCTGGACCCGCTGCTGGCGCAGGCCGATGCGCGCCTGGGCGCCGACGCGCCGCTGGTGCTGATGCTCAACGATCTCGGCGGCTGCTCGACGCAGGAACTGGGCGTGCTGACGCGGCTGGCGCTGCAGCGCATCGGTGTCGCGCGGGTCGCGCTGATGCCGGTGCCGGCAGCGCTGATGACCTCGATGGACATGCACGGCTTCTCGATCACCCTCGCCCCGGCCGATGCCGACGTGCTCGCCGCACTGCAGGCACCGGTGCAGACCCTGGGCTGGCCCGGCGTGCGTGTGCCGCATGCAGTGCAGACCTTTGCGCCGGCACTGAAGCGCGACGACAGCCACCGCGATGGCGCGCGCGATGCGCAGTGCGCAGCGGCCCTGGGCCGGGTGGCGCAAGCCCTGATCGCCGCGCAGGCCGAGCTGGACGCGCTGGATGCGCGCAGCGGCGATGGCGACGCCGGCAGCACCTTCGCCGCCGGCGCGCGCGCCCTGCGGCAGGCGCTGGACACCGATGCGCTGGCCACCGGCGACGCTGCCGCACTGGCGCGCGGCCTGGCGGCGACGATCGAACACAGCATGGGCGGCTCCAGCGGCGTGCTGCTGTCGATCCTGTTCACCACCGCTGCCGGTGCGCTGGCGGACGACCGCGACTGGGTGCAGGCGCTGCAGGCCGGCGTGGCGCGGATGCAGCACTACGGCGGCGCGCAACGCGGCGACCGCACCCTGCTCGATGCGCTGCTGCCGGCACTGGACGCCCTGGCACAGGACGCCGACGTGGAGGCCGCCGCACGCGCCGCCCGCGCAGGCGCCGATGCCACCGCCCAGCTCACCCGTGCCGGTGCCGGCCGCGCCGCGGCGGTGCCGGCGGACGCACTGCGCGGCGTGATCGACCCCGGCGCCGAAGCGGTGGCGCGGGCGTTCGCAGCGTGGCGGTGAAGCGGCCGGTCGGGTCGGCCGATGCGGTGCGAGGCAGGTATGGGTCAATCGGGGCTGCAGGCGTGTTCGGGAACGCCCGTCGCGGCTGAAGCCGCTCGTACAAGGCTTGCGGCGAACTGTCCGAGCGCACTGTGGGAGGGACTTCAGTCCCGACGCGCGCAAGCCGGAATCGCCAGCATCCTGGGAGCAACGCCCCGTCGCCCCCCCTACTCCGCCGACGCCGCGTCCAGCACCTGCGCCACCGCCTGCAACGAGCCATGCACCGAACCGGACTGCAGCGCCAGCGGCTGGGTCTTGCCGCGCACCACCAGCTCCATGCGCTGCGGCACGCCCTGCGCGTTGCCGACGATGCGGTAGGTGGTGTCGCCACGCGCGAAGCTGAGCAGATGGCGGTCGGCGTCGTAGTCCATCGCCTCGCCCTGCGCGTCCGGATACAGCAGGTCCACCCGCTGCTGCGCGCCGATCGCCGCATAGAACGGCTTGCTGCTGCCGCCGTCGCCAACATTGGCGAACACCACGATGCGCTTGCCAGCCGGCGCCAGGCGGAACTCGAGCAGGATCTTGCGCTGACCCACCGCCGTCTCGCCTTCCTCGTCCCACAGGTAGTGCATGTCGGCCACGCGCTTGCCGGCACGGTCGCGGTACACCGTCTCCTGCGCCAGGCCCGGCCCCTCGCTGCGCGCATCCTCCACCACCTCGCGCTCCAGCAGCGGCGCGCCGTCGCGTACCGAATACGTCGCGTACTGGTGCCAGCAACAGCCATCCTTGGTCATGGTGTGGATCTCGCGGGCCTTGGCATCCACCTGGAACAGGCCGCAGTTGCTCTGCGCCAGTTCGGTGAAGCCGGGGCTGGCCTCGAAGCCGTCGGCGGTGCCCAGGTACACCTGGTAGGACGGGCCGTGATAGCAGCTGTTCTGCCCGTCCATCACCGCCAGGTCTTTGATCCCGTCGAAATTGAAATCGTCGTAGATCAGCACGCTCTGCTCGCCGTACGGCAGTTCGTGCACGTTGGCCTTGACCTTGCCGCTCTTCGCATCGGTGTCCAGCACCAACTCCGGCGAGGCCACCTCGAGCAGCGGCGTGGCGTTGCCGCGGGCGAACACGCGCACGATGCCGGGACGGAACACCTCGCCGCTGTCCTCGATCTCCAAGGTGGCGCGGTAGCGATCGGAGAAGTCCTGCAGGTCGTAACGGCGGTGCGTGCTGGCGGCGAAGGCCTTGGCGTCGAAGTCGTCGCCGGCATACCGCTGGGTCTGCGTCGCGGCGGTCGCGGTCGACGACAACAGCACAAGCAGCAAGGCCAGGCGTGTACGCGCCGACAGCACACGGGCATGGCCAACGGCATGCGAGACGATGAAGGACATGGTGGCGTTCCTGGCGACGGGCAACGGAGGCCAAGGGTAAGGCCGGCCGTGGCGGCCGGCCAGAGGCCAGCGGACCTCGGCGCGTCAGAACAGCGCGCGTGCCAGCGCCCGCAGCGCCGTGCGCGCCTCGGTGGCGATGCCGCCGCCGTCCTCGCCCAGCCAGGCCGCCACGAGCAGCACCACGACCGCCCCAGCCGCCAGCAGCGCGAGCCGACGCCACCTCATCGGTCGAGAGCCCTGCCGAACAGGCAAGGTGCCGGTGCAGCACGTCGCGTGGCTGGCGTCATCTGCCATCGGTCGACGCACCACGACCGTCCGTTGCATCCCTGCCCGCTCACCGCCATCGCCACTCACCCTGCTGCACTGCGCGCTGTTCTCTGGCTCTCGTTGCGGGGCAGGATACGCCGTGGATGCGTCGTCCCAGCAACGGCCGCCGCCGGGCTGGCCGACAGCGCCGTCGCCGACCTTGCCGCCGGCACCACGCCCGCGCACCTGCGATCCACGACGCGCAGCGGGATTCACCACGCGACGACCCGGCCGTCGCCACACTCGATCGCGCCCATCCTTGCCCGGAGCCCACCTTGAGCGCGACGCCCGACGCTGCGGCCACCCCGCACGTGATCGGCGGCCTCAGCCGCCGCACCCAGATCCTGCGCCTGCTGCTGCGCTACCGCAGCTCCGGGGTGTTTTCCGGCATGGACATGGAGACCGCCCAGGGCGAGCACGAGCTGCCGCCGGAAGGTACGCCCGAACAGTTCGTCACCGACCTGGAGGCGCTCGGCCCGACCTTCGTCAAGCTCGGGCAGATGCTGTCCACGCGCCCGGACGTGGTGCCGCCGGAGTTCGCCACTGCCCTGGAGCGGATGCAGGAGAACACCACGCCGATTCCGAGCGAACGCATCCGCGAGATCGTCGAGGCCGAGCTGGGCGTCGGCATCAACAAGGCCTTCTCCGCCTTCGACGACACCCCGCTGGGCAGCGCCTCGCTGGCGCAGGTGCACCGCGCCGCGCTGCGCGACGGCACCCCGGTGGCGATCAAGGTGCAGAAGCCCGAGGTCGCCGCGCAGGTGCGCGCGGACCTGGAGGTGCTGCGCAGCTTCGCCAGCGCCGCCGACAAGCTGACCGGGCTGGGCCGGCGCATCCGCTTCGCCGACTGGCTGGCCGAGTTCGGCAAGGCGCTGCTGGCCGAACTGAACTACGAGGCCGAGGCCGAGAACCTGGCGCGCTTCGGCGAGCACCTGCGCCCGTTCCCGCAGCTGTGGGTGCCGCAGCCGGTGTGGGACCTGAGCAGCCGCCGCGTGCTGACCATGCAGCTGGCCGAAGGCGTGCGCGTGGACAAGATCTCCGGGCTGCGCCGCACCGAGCAGCCGATGGACGACCTGGCCGCGGCGCTGGTGCGCGGCTACCTGGACCAGATGTTCGTGCACGGCGAGATCCACGCCGATCCGCATCCGGGCAACCTGCGCGTGCTCGCCGACGGACGCCTGGCGATCTTCGACCTGGGCATGGTCGCGCACGTGCCGCCGAAGCTGCGCGAGCGCCTGCTCAAGCTGCTGTTCGCCGCGGTCGACGGCCGCGGCGAGGAAGTGGCCGAGGAAACCATCGCACTGAGCACGCGCCTGGAGGACTTCGACGAGGAGCGCTACCAGCGCGAGACCGGGCAGATGATCGCCCGCTACGCGGCGCACGACGCCATGTCCGAAGGCCGGGTGGTGCTGGACCTGGTGCGCATCGCCACCGCCTACGGGCTGCGCACGCCGCCGGAGCTGAGCCTGCTCGGCAAGACCCTGCTCAACCTGGAAGCGGTGTGCCGGGCGCTGTCGCCGCACCTGGACACGCGCGTGGTGGTCGAGGACCAGTTGCAGCACGTGATGCGCGCGCGGCTGAAGAAGTCGCTGTCGGCGGCCAACCTGGCCAGCGAGGCGATGGAACTGCAGGCGCTGCTGCGCGAAGGCCCGCGCCGCATCTCCGACATCCTCACCCTGGCCGCGGAGAACCGCCTGCAGGTGCGCGTGGCCGGGCTGGAGGAATCGCGGCTGATGGAGAGCCTGCAGAAGATCGCCAACCGCGTCGCCGCCGGCATCGTCACCGCCGCGCTGATCCTGGCCTCCACGCAGATGATGCGCATCGACACCGGCAGCAAGCTGTTCGGCTACCCGGCAATCGCGATGGTGCTGTTCCTGCTCGGCGTGATCCTGGGCCTGGGCATCGTGGTCAGCGCGGTGCTGTTCGACCGACGCATCCGCGCGCGCGAGGAGCGCGGGAGGCGCTAGAAGCCGGGAGTGGGGAATCGGGAATGGGGAATCGCAGGAGCGGCTTCAGCCGCGACCTGCGGCGCCGACAGCTGGCGGCCGAAGCCGCTTCGCGCTCCACCACTCCCCGATCCGGCTACTCCCGCGGATCGCGTAAAAGCTTCACCTCCTGCGGCGACTCCAGGGCGATGCCCTCCTCGGCCAGGCGCTGCAGCAGGGCGAAGAACAGTTCGCTGCGGGTGCCGTAGGTCAGCCGCGGCGAGGCCACGTAGGCGAAGCTGTTGAGGGTGACGTGGCCGTTGGCGATGGAGT
The DNA here is from genome assembly GCF_964278005.1 of uncultured Xanthomonas sp. NCBI lineage: Bacteria > Pseudomonadati > Pseudomonadota > Gammaproteobacteria > Lysobacterales > Lysobacteraceae > Xanthomonas > uncultured Xanthomonas sp. The sequence goes on along the minus strand of NZ_CAXYKF010000023.1, from coordinate 103,027 downwards.
CGATGAACACCGACGGCGCCGGGTCGTCCAGCACGCCCGGGTGCGCCGCGTACAGCTCCAGCAGCAACGCGCGCAGCTTGCCGACGTCGGTACTCAGCGACACCGCGAACTGGATCTGCACCCGGCCCAGCGGCCCGGCCAGGGTCATGTTGCGCAGGGTCTTGGTGATCAGTTCGGAGTTGGGCACGATCAGGGTGGAGCGGTCGCCGACCTGGATCTCGGTGGCGCGCACGCTGATCCGGCGCACGTCGCCTTCCTGGTCGCCGATCTTGATCCAGTCGCCGATCTTGACCGGGCGCTCGGCGAGCAGGATCAGGCCGGACACGAAGTTCTGGGTGATCGACTGCAGGCCGAAACCGATACCGACCGACAGCGCGCTGACCACTAGCGCGATCCGCTCCAGGCCGATGCCCAGCGCGGCAAGCGCCCACAACGCCGCCAGGATGATGCCGACGTAGCGCGCCACCGTGCTGATCGAGTTGCGCGAGCCGTCGTCCAGTTCGGTCTTGGGCAGGTAGGTCTGGGTCAGCCAGCGATGCAGGTACTGCATGACGCCCAGACCGAGCAGCAGCACCAGCACCGCGCGGGCGATCGCGCCCGGATACAGCACCACCTTGTCGCTGAGGCGGATGCCATCGGACAGCAGCGAGAACCAGTCCGAGACGATCGAGACGTTGGTGCCGAACGGCATCAACAGCGCGCCGACACCGATCAGCAACAGCACCACCCGTATCAGTGCCGAGGTCAGCACCCCGGCCTGCTCCAGGCTGCTCGAACGCACCCCGAACGCGCCATTGGCGGCGCGGCCGATGCGGCCTTCGCTGGCGAACAGCCACAACGCGAAGTCGTCGGCGAAGGTCATCAGCAGGCGGATCGCGCCGACGATCATGGTGATCCAGATGATCTGCCGGGTGATGAACAGGCCCAGGTGCAGATAGCCCAGCAGCGCCGCCAGCAGCGCCACCACCACCGCGACCTTGACCAGCACGCCGATCAACGCCAGCGCACCGCCGTGCTGCCCGGGCGGCGGCGGTTGCGCATTGGCCAGGGCCTGCGCCGCCGCTTCGGCGTACTGGCGCCGGCGCAGCCGCGACAGGCTGGTCAGGGTGGCCAGGATCAGCACGCCGTAGACCAGCGCGATCACCCCGTCGGCGGCGACGGTGGCCGAGTCGCTGGTGCGCGCGGCCTGGTTGATCACCAGCAGCATGCTGCTGAGCCAGGCCAGCGCCGCGGTGGCCCAGGTGTACTTGCGCAGGCGTCGCGCGGTGGCGTCGTCGATCGGGAACAGCCGCCAGCTCGGCTGGTTCGGCAGCAGCACGCTGGCGCCGAGCGAGCCCATGAAGGCCGCGGCGAAGCTGACCACCACGAAGCCGTTGAGTACCGCGTCCAGGCGCTCCGGCACCGCATCGATGCTGCGCAGCGCCTCGGCCAGGGCCAGCGCGGCCAGGCCCGGGGTCAACGTGCCCAGCAGCAGGAACCAGATCGCCAGACCCGACCGGCGCAGGCGGCTGCCCGGCGCGCGCGACACCGCATAGCGCTTGCCCAGCCAGCGCAGCAGGTAGCGCAGCGGGAACAGCAGGATCAGCGCGATGGCGATGCCGACGCCAAGCGCGCCGCTGCCATGCTCGGCGATCGCGTCCTGCAGCGACTGCATGCCGAGCGTGTACAGCGCCAGCAGCTTGGCCTGGTCGTCGGGGAAATCGGCGGCGATCTGCTTCCACAGCGCCGGCGACAGCGGCGACGGCGAACGCAGCGACAGCTCCTGGCTGAAATGCTCGGCGCGCGCGCGTTCGATCTCGTCGGCCAGCTGCCGCGCCTCCACCACCATCAGCTTGCCGCGCTTGACCCCCGAGTCCAGGCTGTCGCGCTGCTTGGTCAGCGCCTTGCGCTGCGCGGCGATGTCGGGCGAGTCGCCGGTGGCGGCGGGGCCGAGCTGCTGCAGGCGTGCCTCCACCTGGGCCAGCTGCGGCGCCAGGGCGTCGACCGCGGTCTGCGCATCGTTGGAGGCGTCGGAGACCTGCGTGACCAGGTCCTGGAAGGCGGCCTGGTTGCCTGCATCCACTTCCTTGCCGCGCGCGTCCTTCAGCGACTTTGCGGCGTTGTCCAGCAGGGTCTGCGGGTCGGGCGGCGCGTCGGCGGCGTCCTGCGGCTGGGCCGACGCCACCGCCGCGCACAGCCACAACAGCAGCAAGGCGTAACGCAACAGGAAAGAGGACGACGCGGAACGGGGCAGCAGGCGCACGCAGGGACCGGCACAGGCAAGCGCGGACCACCGCGCGTGCGGCGCACTATACGGCGCGGTGCTTGAACCAGGCCAGCGGCGGGCGCGGGCACGCGTGCCGTGTGGGCGCGCCGGTGCCTGCGCCGGCTGCCTGTCTCGACCGAAGCGCGCCGCTCCTACGACGGCGGGCGGGTCGCCACGACCGATACCCGGTTCACCGCGCGTCCGTCACCAGCACGATCTTGCCGATATGCGCGCTGGATTCCATCAGCGCATGCGCCTGCGCCGCCTCCTGCAGCGGGAAGCAGCGGTCCACCTGCGGCTTGATGCGACCCTCTGCCAGCAACGGCCACACCCGCTCCTCCAGTTCCCGCGCGATCGCCGCCTTTTCCATCACCGAGCGCGGACGCAGGGTCGAGCCGGTATGGGTCAGCCGCTTGGCCAGCAGCGGCATCAGGTCCAGTTCGCGCACCTTGCCCTGCTGGATGCCGATCTGCACGATGCGCCCGTCCAGCGCCGCGGCCTGGTAGTTGCGCGCCAGGTAGTCGCCGCCGATCAGGTCCACGATCACGTCCGCGCCGCGGCCCTCGGTGAGGCGCATGGTCTCGGCGACGAAGTCCTCCTCGCGATACAGGATGGCCGCCTCCGCGCCCAGCGCCAGGCTGGCCGCGCGCTTGTCGGCCGAGCCGACGGTGCTGATCACCCGCGCGCCGAAGGCCCGTCCGAGCAGCGTGGCCACGCTGCCGATGCCGGAGGTGCCGCCGTGCACCAGCAAGGTCTCGCCGGACTGCAGGCGGCCGCGCTGGAACACGTTGGTCCACACGGTGAAGAAGGTTTCCGGCACCGCCGCGGCCTCGGTCAGGCTCAGCGCCGCCGGCACCGGCAGGGCGTTGCGCTCGTGCACCACCGCGTATTCGGCATAGCCGCCGCCGGCGACCAGCGCGCAGACCTGATCGCCCAACCGGTAACGCTCCACGCCCTCGCCCAGGCCGACCACCTCGCCGGCGAACTCCAGCCCCGGCAGCGGCGAGGCGCCCGGCGGCGGCGGATAGCTGCCCTGGCGCTGCATCACGTCGGGCCGGTTGACGCCGGCCGCGGCCACGCGCACCAGCAGTTCGCCGCGCCCGGGGTGCGGCAACGGCACGCGCACCGGCACCAGCACCTCGGGCGCACCGGGCTGGCGGATCTCGATCGCGGTCATGGTGTCGGGCAGCGCGGCGGCGTGGGTCGGGGACATGGCGGGGTCCTGGCAAAGAGCGCGGCGCACGCAGGCGCAGGCGCGTGGGGGAATCGCGATGATCGACCTTCCGCGCTGAGGGGTCCGTGACGGCGGGCGATGTTCGCGATGAAGTGCACGAAAGACCTGCCTGGTCCTCTCAGGCCGTCTGCAGTCGGGACTGAAGTCCCTCCCACAGTGCATCCGGCGGGCTCGCCGCACGCCCCTGTGGGAGCGACTTCAGTCGCGACGCGCGTGACGATGACCGCCAGTCACTTCCAACGCCAAAGGTGTCAAGGCGTAACGCTCCGCTCACGCAAGCGCTCAAGGTAGGCGGCGCCTACTCGCCCACTGGCGCCGCCTGCGCCGGCCACTCGGTCATCGCCGGCACGGCAGCCTCGACCCGCTGCGGATCCAGCCGCGCCTGCAGCGCCGGCAGCGCGATCGCCAGCGGGCAGCGCAGGCGGCCGCCGCAGCCGGGCAGCGGCCAGCGTCGCTCGCGCAGGCCGCGGCCGTCGAAGCGGTTGGCCCGCAGCGCCGGCAAGGTCGGCACCACGCTGCGCAGTTGCAGGAAGTCCTGGCCGTCCTGCCGTACCAGGTCCAGCAGCAGCGCACCGCCGGGCGGATACGCGTCCGGTTGGCCGCGCACGATGGGATCGATGCCGAACAGGCCGGCCAGGTGCGCCAGGTTGGTGTCGTGGCCGAGCAGCACCAGCGCGCGCGTGTCCGCCGGCGCCAGCGGTGCCACCGCCGGTACCTGCCCGGCCGCCGCTTGCAACGTCGCCAGCAGGTGCGCGAGCAGGTTGGAGCCGCCGGCACGCGCCGCCGGCAGCGCCCGCTTGCTGTAGGCGAAGGAGGCGTTGTGCAGGCCGATCAGCCGCTGCAGCGCCACGGCATCGGCGCGCCCCCACGCCACCTGCGGCAACGGCAGGCCCTGGGCGTATTCCAGCATCAGGTTCTCGGCGAGGCTGCCGGCGGTCTTCAAGACCTTGGCCGCCTGCACCGGATCCTGCAGCCGCTGCGGATCGTCCAGGCGCGGCGACTCCTGCGCAGCGCAGGCCGACCCCGCGCAGCCGGACAGCACCCGCTGCAGCGCGCGCAGCCGCGTGCGCGTAGCCGCGTCCAGGTGCAACGGCGGCGCGGGCGCATCGTCGTCCTTGTCCTCGTCCTTGCCGAAATGGAACAGCGGGTTGTTCTGTGTCGTCGGCAACGCCAGGTAGTGCGCCTGGCATCCCGGCAGCAGCCCCTCGGTGAAGGCCGCCGCGCTGTCGTGGTTGCGCGGCGTGCTGTCGGCGATCACCACCGTGCCGGACCCGGCGCAGTCCGGCGCCAGCGCCGCCGTGGACAGCCAGCGCTGCCGGTAGCGCGCACCCAGCGCCTGCATCCCAGCGGCGCCGTGCGCCGTGAGCTGGCCGGGTGCCACCGGCCATTGCGGCCAGGGTTGCGCGGCGTACTTGGCCAGGTCGTCTGGCGATTGCGTCGGTGCGCGCACGCCGTGGCGCATCACCACGATCGTCAGGCGCAGCTCCGCCGCGTTTGGTTCGGCGGCCGCTGACTGCTTGGGCGATGCCGCCGCCGGCCAGGCGGCGCTGGCGACGCAAAGCACCGCGGCCAGGCGCCATCCGCTGCGCACGCGTGCGAATCGGGAAGCGAACATGGCCGGCCTCAGAACTTCAGCGACAGATCGAGGAACACGCCGCGCCCGGCCAGGCCGAAGTACAGCGGCTGGTTGTCGGAGGACCGGGTGCCGGCGTAGCCGATCAGCGCATGCCGATTCAGCAGGTTGTTGACGTCCATGCTGATCGAGTAGCCCTTCAGGCCGTACGGCCCGTGCGTGCTGCGATAGCCCAGCGCCGCATCCAGGCTGGCATAGCCGCCCAGGCGCTGGTCGTTGCCGAACACGGTGGCGCCGTTGGCCGCGGTGCTGTTGTCCACGCCGTACTGCGCGCCCACCACCTTCTCCATCAGCGAACCGAAATAGCCGGTGCCGCTGTTGTACAGCAGGCCCAGGGCGGCGGTTACTCGCGGCGTGCCGGCGACCTGGGTGCTGCTGTGCTTGTAGGTGGCGTCGTTGTAGCTGGCGTTGGCGTACAGGCTCAGGATCGGCGTCAGCGCATAGGTGGCCTCGGCCTCGGCGCCGCGATACACCGCACCGCCGCCGTTGACGAAGGCGCTCTCGGTGCCGCTGTCGGTGTTGATCAGGGTCTGGCTGATGTAGTTGCTGAAGTCGATGTAGTAGACGTCGGCGCCGAAGGTCAGGCCGCGCGCGGCATAGCTGGTACCGAGTTGGTAGTTGCTGGTCAGCTCCGGGCGCAGGCCGCGCGTGCCGTTGAGTTCGATCACGTCGATCGGCGGCGCCAGGAAGCCGCGCGCGGCCTGCACGTAGCCGCTCCAGTGCTCGTTGAAGCTCTGGTGCAGGCTCAGCGACGGCAGCGTGGCGTCGTAGCTGGCCTCGCTGTGCGCCGGCGCCGGCGGCGTGCTCTTGTTGAGTTCGGCATCGAGCTGGCGCTGCACGCGCGCGTAGCGCAGGCCCGGGCTGAGGGTCAGGCTGTCGCTGAGCTTCCAGTCGTACTGCAGGTACGGCTGCAGGGTGTCGGTACGGTCGTGCAGGTTGTAGTTGTACAGCGGGCCGTACTTGGTGCCGCTGGCCGCGCCGGTCGTCATGTCCACCGGCAACTGCTGGCGCTCGTCCAGGTTGCGCTCCAACCACACGCCGGTCTGCAACTGGCCCGGACCGAGGTCCCGCGCCAGACGCAGCACGTCGCCGAAGGCGCGGAAGTCGTTGTCCGAGAGCTTGCCCGGCACGTCCTTGGCGGCCTTGGACAGCTTCTTGCCGGTCGCGCTGTAGAAGGTCACGCCGTTGTCGGCAGCGCTCTCGCTGGTGGGGATGCTGGTCTTGGAAGCGGTGTGGTCGAAGCTGTTGTAGTAGACCTTGTTGTCCAGGTCCCAATCGCCCAGGCGCGTGCTCAGGCCCAGGTAGGTGAAACTGGAGTAGTAGGCCGCGGCGTTGTAGCCGGTGTAGTTCTGCAGGGTCGGATCGTTGCCCAGGCCATAGCGCCAGCCATGCTGCGCGATCTGCGCGCGGGTGGCGCCCTGCACGGTGTTCTGGTGCTCCTGGTTGTAGCTGCTGACGAAGGTCAGCGTGGTCGCCTCGCCCAGATCGGTGACGGTCTTGAGGAAGGCATGCTCGCGGCGGTCGTCGGTGCCCTTGAGGTACGTGTCGCTGGCTTCCTTGGACAGATCCGCGAACAGGCGCGTGTTGCCGATGTGCTCGTCGGCGCTGACGCCGCCGGCCCAGGTGTTCCAGCTGCCGCCGGTGCCGTAGACGGTGACCCCGTCGACCTCGCTGGGATTGCGCGTGCGCAGCGCCAGGGTGCCGCCGAAGGTGGCGTTGCCGATGGTGGCGCCGCCGCCGGGGCCGCGGTCGATCTCGGCCTGGCCGAGCACGTGATTGTTGAAGTAGGCCGAGGTGGTGTGGTGCAGATCGCTGGCATCGCCGAACGGGATGCCGTCGAAGGTGATGTTGAACTGGCCGTCCTGGAAGCCGCGGATGCTGACGCCTTCGTTCTTGCCCAGACCGGGGCCTTCCGGCGAAGTGGTCACCACGCTGGGCGCGTACTTGATGATGTCGTCGTAGTTCGAGTTCAGGCGCAGGCCGTCGCGGATGAAGCGCTCGTCGATCACCGAGGTCGGCTGGCTCGCCTCCAGCGGCGCGGCGCTGGGCGCCAGCGTGTCGACGCTGTTGGCGGTGACGTTAATCGGCGCCAGTTCGCGCGGGCCGTCGTGTTCGCCGTCGACCTCGGCACGGGCCGGGGCGGCGCTGCGTGGCGCCCGCGGCGCGGCGGCCGGCGCGGCGGCGACGCTGCTGCGCACGATGGCGACCGAGCCAGGCGTCAGCATGCGGTAGTCCAGGCCGGTACCGGCGAGCAGCGCATGCAACTGCTGCGGCGGCGCCAGGCCGGCCGGCGCGCCGCTGCTGCGCAGGCCTTCGGCCAGCGCCGGGTCGTACATCAGTTGCAGGCCACTGCTGCGCGCGAACTGGTCCAGTGCCTGCGCCAGTGGCATGGGCGCGATGGCCGACGCGGTGGCGGCAGGCGCCGACCAGGCCGGCAACGAGGACGTGCAGCCCAACAGCAGGGCGATGGAGACGACGAGAGGCTTGCGCATGACGATCACACCGGAGGCGAGGAAGGGCGGGCCCGCGCGTGCTGCGCGACGACCATGCTTCCTAGGAGTGCCCCGGTGCGCCGTGCGGCTACCGTCGATTGCATGAATTTTTTCTTACAGCGGGGCCGGTGCGTGGCGGATGGTCACCGCGTGCGCATCCCGCTGCACCTGCACGTCCGGCAGGCTGCCCAGATAGGCGACGAAGGCCTCCGGATCGCGCAGGTGGAGCACGCCGCTGACCCGCCGCGCCGCCAGCGCCGGGTCGGCGATGCGCAGCGGCTGCGTGGTGTAGGCGTTGAACAGCCGCGCCACCTCGGCCAGGCTGCGATCCTGCACGCCGACCTGCGCCGGCAGCCAGGCGGTGGCGTCGGCGATGTCGGCGTGGTCGCGCCGCGCCAGCACACGGCCCTGCGCATCCACCCGCGCCTGCTGGCCGCCGCCCAGGTCGGCCAGCGTCGTCCCCTCCGACGGCAGGTCGCCGCGGTGCCACCACGCCGGGGTATCGCGCGACACCTGCACCCGCCCCTGCAGCACGGTGACGCGGGCGCCGCCGGCCTGCGGGTCGACCCCAAACACGGTGCCGACGTCGCGCAGCACCAGCGTACCGACGCTGACCCGTAGCGGCCGCGCCGGATCGTGGCCGAGATCGAACACCGCCTTGCCGCGCAGCAGGGCGATGTCGCGACGCTGCGTGCCGTAGCGCACCGCGATCGCGCCGCCGCGCTCCAGTTGCACCACGCTGCCGTCGTCCAGCGCGACGCTGCGCGGCGCGTCCGCTGGCGCTGCGTACACCGTCGCCGGCACTTGCTCCGGCGCGCTCAGGCGCAGCGCCACACCCGCGGCGGCCAGCGCGAGCACGGCGGCGGCCGCCAACGGCCAGCGCCTGCGCCGTGGCAGGACACGACGCGGGTGGGGCACCGACGTCGGCGTGTCCACATCCGGGCGCAACGGCACCACCACCGCCCCGCTGCGCAAGGCATGCGCGCGCAGCTGCGCACTGCTGGCCTGCTGCGCCTGCGCCGCGGACGGCAGCTCGGTGTGCATCCGCGCGATGTCGAAATAGGCGGCCACGTGCGCCGGCGAGTGCCGCAGCCAGGCCAGGAACTCGGCCTGCCGCGCCGGCGGCAGCGCGGTCTCGCGCTGCGCCAGGTACCAGTCCGCGGCCGCCTCGGCGACGCGCTGCGGATCCTCACGCATAGCGCGCCATGCCCTGCCGGCACACCGCCAGGCCCTTGATGATGTATTTCTTGACCATGTGGCTGGAGATCTGCAGTTGCTCGGCGATTTCCTGGTAGCCCAGTTCGTCGCGGTAGCGCAGCGTCATCGCCGCGCGACACTTCGGCGGCAGCCGTGCCATCAGCTCGGCCAGGCGCTGCCGGCGTTGCGCGCGGTGCACCTGCGCATCGGCCTCGCAGGGCACCGCCAGCCGCTCCAGCACATCGTCCAGGCAGGTGTCGCGCTGGCTGTTGCGCTGGTGCAGCAGCGCGTGCTCGCGCATGAGGTTGGCGGCGATGGTGAACAGGTAGGCTTCGGGATTGGCGATCTCCGGCGCATGCGCCTCGCTGCGCTGCAGCCGCAGCCACACTTCCTGCAACAGGTCGTCGGCATCCCAGGCCGCGGCGCGGCGCTTGCGGAAATAGCGGCTCAGCGACGGCCGCCATTGCAGGAACAGCCGTGACAACGCCGGCAGGGGTTCGGAACGCACCAGCCACTCGCAATGCCAGCGCCATCGGCGGCCGGCGGATTCGGAAAGGCTGCGATGCTGGTCGCCGTCGATGACAGTCCGATGACGCACGGATCCTGCGGGCGTAGCGGAGCGGTTGTGCCCCAGCAGGCATTCAGTGCATGCCGCTGACTGCCGGGTTCGCTCGCTCGGCGCATGCAACGCGGCCGGTCACCGCGCCTGCGCCATGGCCATGGACGCGGCGGCGGCGCATCCCAGCGTTTCCTGTGCGGGACAGGATGTCTCTCGGACCGGCCTTCCGTTCCATCGGACTCGCCCCATATCGTGAAGGTTGCCGCGTCCAATCTTGGGCGGCGTTCGCATGAAGGATCTCTCCATGACCGACCCCATCGTCCAGATCAAGCCGCTTGGCTTCCCTTGGGACACGATCGACCCGTTCCTGTTCTGCGTCTACCACGACGATGCCTACCCCGCCGGCAACGGTGCGATGGGGCCGGCGGCGTCCCTGCACGGCCGCGCCATCGGCCAGGACTTCAGCCGCAAGGACGGCTGGAGCATGTATCACGGCGAGGAGATTCCCGGCTTTCCCGGTCATCCGCACCGTGGCTTCGAGACCGTGACCATCGTGCGCAAGGGCCTGATCGACCATGCCGACTCGCTGGGTGCGGCGGCGCGCTTCGGCGCCGGCGACGTGCAGTGGGTGACGGCCGGCGCGGGCATCGTCCATTCGGAGATGTTCCCGCTGCTGGACACGGCGGCGCCCAACCCGCTGGAGCTGTTCCAGATCTGGCTCAACCTGCCGGCGCGCAACAAGCTGGCTGCGCCGCACTTCACCATGTTCTGGTCGGAAGACCTGCCGCGCTTCACGGCCACCGACGACGCCGGCCGCACCACCGAGGTGACCTGCGTGGCCGGCCGCATCGGCCCGGTCGACGCCGCGCCCGGCAGCGCCGGCGGCCCGCTCGCGCCGCCGCCGGATTCGTGGGCCGCGCAGGACGATGCCGATGTGGCCATCTGGACGATCCGCATGGCACCCGGCGCACGCTGGACCCTGCCCGCCGCGCAAGGCCGCGGCACGCGCCGCAGCCTGTACTTCTTCAAGGGCGCAGCGGTGACCGTGGGCGGGCGCCCGGTGACCCGCCACGCGGCGATCGAGTTGCGCGCCGATCAGGCGGTCGAGTTGGTCAATGGCGACGGCGAGGCGAGCGAGTTCCTGGTGCTGCAAGGCCGACCGATCGCCGAACCGGTGGCGCAACACGGTCCGTTCGTGATGAACACGCAGGCCGAGATCGCCCAGGCCATGGCCGACTATCGCCGCACCCAGTTCGGCGGCTGGCCATGGCGGGACGAGGCGCCGGTGCACGGCAGCGACCCGACCCGCTTCGCGCGACATCCGGATGGGCGCGAGGAGCGGCCGGCGTCGCGCGCGGTCGCTGCCGACGACTAGAGCGTATTACCGATTCGAGAGGACGCCGCGTTCCCAGCCTCGTGCACCCGAACTCTGCGAGTCGCTTCGCGCCGTACCCTCACCCCAACCCCCGCTCCGCGCCCCGGCCCGCGCTTGCGGCGCGGGCGCTCCAGGGTGCGCGCGCCAGTGGCGCAGGCCGCACCCTGTCGCCCCAACGGGAGAGGGGCTAGGTGCTCAGTAGCGCGCCGAGGCCAGCGCCTGCGCGCGCTCCAGTTGCTCGGCGATGCGCTTGCGCGCCTGCTGCAGTTCCTGGCGGGTGGCGTCCTCCTTGGCCGCCGGCACCAGCTCGGCATCGATCACCGACAGCGCGTCGGAGTACTGCCGCACCACCGCCGCCGCGTAGGCGTTCATGTAGGCGGAGTCGTCCCTCTCGTCGCCCAGCGCCTGCAACTGCGCGCGGCCCTTGGCCACCTGCGCGTCGATCTTCTCCGCATCGCCGGGGCCGCCCTTGCCGGCGGTGGCCGGATCGGCATCGTGGTGCACGGCGATGGTCTCGCGGGCGAAGTCGGCCACGGTCTTGCTGACGTTGCGCGACAGCGCCTGCTTGGACAGCGCCACCACGTTGCCCTCCAACACCTGCAGCATCGCCTTGGCCGAGGCGTCGCCGCCGATCGGTGCGCGTCCGCTTTCGCCACCGACCGGCGCGGCGGTGGGCTCCGGCGAGGTGGCCGGTGCTGTGCGCGAGGCCTGGTCGCCAGGCTTGCCGCAGCCGCCCAGCGCCGCGGCGGTGAGCGCGACAAGCAGTGTCAGGCGGACGGGATGAAGAGGTGAGGTCATGGAACGCTCCTGGTTGGTCTGCGTTCCACCATGCCCAGCCAGCGCGCAAACCTGCGTGAATCGGCGGTGGCTGGCCGTAACGCAAGGCGCGATCGCGCGCACCAGGCGTGCCCTGCAGAGTCGCAACGCGGCAGATGCTCACTGCGATCCGTGATCGCCGCCAAGCCGGCCCCGATGCCGGAGCCGGCCTGGCGCGGCCGGCTCCGGACACGGCTCAGCCGCAGCAGTAGCAGACCAGCGGCTTTCCGGGCCCGCCCGGCCCCAGCTCACCGCCGAACGGCGCGCACTCCTGCTGGCAGGCCCAGGCACTGCAGGCCGCCTCCTTCTCGATGCCGTCGCCGGCGGTCGCCTGCACCGCGCCGAAGCCCATGCTGGCCAGGAACACGGCCGCAAGCATCCCGTTGCGTAACGCTGTCCAACGCTGTTTCATGGCTTACTCCTCGATGGTTGCCAAGGCCGGCGGCGCATCCGTGCGGCGCACTGCGGCCATCAGGTCCTGCATCCGCTCCGTGGTATCGAAGACGCCGACGCGCGCATAGCGCACGCGTCCTTCGTGGTCCAGCGCCAGCAGCGTCGGCACGTTGCGCGCGCGAAACAGCATCAGCGTGCGGCGGTCGGTCAACGTGGTCACCGGAAACGTAAAGCCGTGCTCGGCGGCGTAGCGCTGCGCCTGCGCGGGGCTGCACTGGCACACCCCCAGCACCTGCACGTCGGGCTGCTGCGCGGCCAGACGCTGCGCGGCCTGCACCATCTGCGGCGCCGAGCGCTTGCAGTACGGGCAGGTGGTGGTGAAGAAGAACAGGACCTGCCGCTCGGCCGCCGGCTCACCCAGCGTCAGCGGCGTACCGTCCAAGGTGGTAGCGGCGATGCGCGGCACGTACATGCCCAAATACGGCTCGGTGGTGCGGGTGACGAACCAGCGCCGTTCCTCGCGCAGGCCGCGGTTCTGCCAGGCCAGCACCAGCACCAACGCGCACGCCGCCAGCACCGCCAACCAACTCCAGGGAAACCGCCGTGCCATGCCGTATGCCTGTGTCGCCGTGTTCCCTGCAGGCTGCGCAGCGGTGGCGCACAGGTCAACGCTTTGCGCGCACGTACAGCGACTACGTGATCAGGCTGGGGATCGAGTCACGTGCACCATGGGCGCGCATTCCAGGGGTGCGCTGCGGACGCACGCTCGCAGCGCAACTGCAGCGTGGGTGCGCGCAACACGCTTACTCACGGCCTGCAAACACCGCGTTCACTGCAGGCAACGTCCCTTATATCGCCTGCGGATACGGTGCGCGCACTCAGCTCACGCGACGGCGGCACGACGCCGCGCATTGCATCGGCACCGCGTCGACTACGACGCATGTGTCAGGAAACATCCTGATCGCCGAACGCACGCCGACAAGCCTTGCGATCGAACTGCAGAGCGGCGCGCATGCGCTGCTCGGTGAGCGGACGCACGACCCAGCTCACCTCCAGTGCGCCACCACGCGACATCACTGTGGGAATCGCCAGGAACCAGCTTGCGCAGGGGCCGCGGCAGTACCAGAACGCATCGCCTTGATTGACGACTGGGCTATCCGGCAAGAGCGACAACTGCTGCGTCGTACGGATGAACTGTTGCGCCTTCTTCACCACCTGCAGATCCGCACCGCACAAGGCGACGTCGTCGCTGGTGAAGGACATCTGACGAAACGGCGCCATCAGCAGGGCGTCCATGCGGCGCTTGTTGTACCGATGGAGGCATACAGCCAGCATGCGCCGCGATCGCGGCGAACAGATAGAAGACCGCGTTCGCCATCACTCGCCCTGAGTCACCCGACTATCACGACCGCTGCGCAGCGAAACCTGCATCCGCCGGGCGCGCGGGCCATTGTCCGCACGCGACACGGGGCGCGAACGCACGCGCTGCGGGAAGAGACGCGCCACGGCACACCGGCACATGGTGGTCACCGCGCCTACGCCAACGCCGCACTGATCTGCGCCGCCGCATCGCACACCGCGCGCATCGCCGCCTGCGCGTCGATCGGTTGCGGGCGACGTTCGATGAAGGGCACGGTCAGGGTGTAGCGGGCGATGCCGTGCTGCAGGATCGGTGCGGTGAGATCGATCACGCCGACCACCGCCTCGCTGGGATGGATGCTGTAGCCCAGCGCGTGCACCTCCTGCGCCGCGGCCAGGAACGCGGCGCGGTCGTAGGCCACCTCGCTGGCGTCCAGGCGTTGCAGCAACTGCGCCTGCGCATCGGCCGGCTGGAACGCGAACAGCACCAGGCCGGAGGTGGAATGCGCGAACGGGCGGCGGTGGCCGGGACGCACCACCAGACCGAGGTCGCTGGGCACGTCCATCTGCGCGATGACCACGATCTGGTCGTCCGACGGCGCCACCAGGTGGCAGGGCTGGCGGATCGCGTCGGCCAGCGCGCGCATCACCGGCAGCGCCACTTCGGTGACGTTCTGCACCCGCGGCTGCTGCATGCCGAGCATGAACAGGCGGTTGGTCAGCGTGTAGCCGCCCTCGCCCGCGGTGCGGGTCAGGTAGCCGCGCTCTTCCAGCACCTGCAGCATGCGGAAGATCTCGCCGCGCGAGCGGCCGATGCCCTGCGAGATCTCGCCCATGCTCATCGGCCGCCCGTCGCGCGCCAGCAGTTCCAGGATGTCCAGCCCCTTGTCCAGGGCGGGCGCGCGGTACTTGGGCAAGGGGGTGGTCATTCCGTCGAGGGCCCGGCAGCAGGTGAAGAGGACTAGGGTACAGGGAGGCCGCGCCGGCTCGCACCGCCTGGGACCCCGCAGCCCACGCGCCGATGCTGCATTGCAATCCACATATGAACTCAAATTTTATATTTGCATGGCACCCGCCGGCGCAGTACGCTCCGCCGACAATCCGAACGCGACGCGGCACACCTTGGGAGGGGTAGGCGGCAATGCACTACAGCAGCGAATCCGCCACACCGGCGTCCGCCAGTCTCACCCGGACCGCGCTTGCGCCGTTGGTCCTGATCGTCAGCCTGTTCTTCCTCTGGGGCATGGCGAACAACCTCAACGACATCCTGATCAAGCAGTTCAAGAAGGCCTTCGAGCTGAGCGACCTGCAGGCCGGGCTGGTGCAGAGCGCGTTCTACCTTGGTTACTTCGTGTTCGCGATCCCGGCGGCGATGTTCATGCGCCGCTACAGCTACAAGGCCGCGGTGGTGCTGGGCCTGCTGCTGTACGCGGCCGGCGCGTTCCTGTTCTACCCCGCCGCGCAGGTGCACACCTACTGGCTGTTCCTGCTGGCGCTGTTCGTCATCGCCAGCGGTCTGGCCTTCCTGGAAACCACCGCCAACCCGCTGGTCACCGTGCTCGGCCCCGCCGAGGGCGCGGCGCGGCGGCTGAACCTGGCGCAGGCGTTCAATCCGCTGGGGTCGATCACCGGCATCCTGGTCGGCCAGCACTTCATCCTCTCCGGCGTGGAGCACACGCCACAGGAACTGGCGGCGATGGCGCCGGCCGCGCGCGAGGCCTTCTTCGCCACCGAGTCGCTGGCGGTGCAGACGCCGTACCTGATCATCGGTGCGGTGGTGCTGCTGTGGGCGCTGCTGATCGGTCTGACCCGCTTCCCCGCCACCCGCGCCGGTGGCGATGGCGCGCGCGCCGGCGGTTTCGGCCAGTTGCGGCGCAATGGCCGTTTCGTGTTCGCGGTGATCGCGCAGTTCTTCTACGTCGGCGCGCAGGTGGGCATCTGGAGCTACCTGATCCGCTACCTGCAGGACGGCGTGCCCGGCACCCCGGAGAAGACCGCCGCCGATTTCCTCACCCTGTCGCTGGTGCTGTTCATGGCCGGCCGCTTCATCGGCACCGCGCTGCTGCGCTTCCTGGCGCCGGCACGGCTGCTGGGCGTGTTCGCCCTGCTCAACCTGCTGCTGTGCGCGGTGGCGGTGGCGCTGCCGGGCTGGATCGGCCTGTATGCGCTGGTCGCCAGCAGCCTGTTCATGTCGGTGATGTTCCCGACCATCTTCGCCCTGGGCCTGGACGGACTGGACGACGACGCGCGCAAGCTGGGCGCCTCGCTGATCGTCATGGCGATCATCGGCGGCGCCGCGTTGACCGCGGTGATGGGCGCGGTGTCCGACCATGCCGGCATCCACTGGGCGCTGGCGGTGCCCGCCGTTGGCTTCGCGGTGATCCTCGGCTTCGCGCTGCATGCGGCGCGAAACCGCGTGGCGCCCCTTCCCTCTGCCCGCGGAGCCTGAACCATGCCGCGCCATTGCTACCTGCTGGACCTGCACGACGACCCGGCGCTGATCGCCGAATACGAACGCTGGCACCGTCCCGACACCGTTTGGCCGGAGATCGTCGCCTCGCTGCGCGCCGCCGGCATCCGCGAGCTGGACATCCACCGCTGCGGCGACCGCCTGGTGATGCTGATGGAGGTGGACGAGGACTATTCGCCCGCCGCCAAGGCCGCCGCCGACGCCGCCGATCCGCGCGTGCAGGCGTGGGAGGAGTTGATGTGGCGCTTCCAGAAACCCCTACCCGGTTCGGCGCCCGGCGAGAAATGGCGCGAAGCGCTGCAGATCTTTTCCTTGCAGGCGGCGCTGGCCGCGCAGGAGCGCAACGGCACGGGCTGAGGTATTGCGTGGGCGTACGCGTGTGTTGGAAAGCCGGTGCCGAGCGCGCGCGAGACCGGTTGGTTTACCGCTTCGCTCGTCGCGGCTGAAGCCGCTTCTACGGTTGCAGAGAATGCGGCAGGTGCGGTTGCAGAGGTCGCGGCAGGCGCGACGGATGCTGTGTGACGTGTGTGGGAGGGACTTCAGTCCCGACTGCTGCCGAAGCTGGTGCGTTCACAGGTTCGTGCGTCGCGACTGAAGTCGCTCCCACAGCGAGCGATTCAGCACCGCCGCCGTCGCAGGAGCGGCTTCAGCCGCGATAGATGCACTGGCAACCACCGCAACCGGCGCGCTTCCTTCGGCGGAAGCGCACCAAGGTCGCTGGCGTCAGCCGCCCTGCGCGGCCAGATCCGCGCTCCAGAACGGGCCGTCCGGATACAGGAACTGGGTGACCGAGGCGGCATGCATCTCGGCCGAGAAGCCCGGCGTGGTCGGCGCCAGATAGCGGCCGTGGACGATCCGCACCGGATCGACGAAGTGCTGGTGCAGGTGGTCGACGAACTCGATCGCGCGGTCTTCCATCTTGCCGGTGATGGTGACGAAATCGGCCATCGCCAGATGCTGCACCAGTTCGCACAGGCCCACGCCGCCGGCATGCGGGAACACGCGCACGCCGAACTTGGCCGCCAGCAGCAGGATCGCCAGGTTCTCGTTGACGCCGCCCACGCGCGCAGCGTCGATCTGGATCAGGTCCACCGCGCCGGCCTGCAGCAACTGCTTGAACACCACCCGGTTCTGGGTGTGCTCGCCGGTGGACACCGGCACCGGGGCGATGCCGCGGCGGATCGCGGCGTGGCCGAGCACGTCGTCGGGGCTGGTCGGCTCCTCGATCCAGGCGATGTCGAATTCGGCGAGCTGGCGCATCCAGGCGATCGCCGGGCCGACATCCCAACGCTGGTTGGCGTCCACCGCCATGGCGATGTCCGGGCCGATCGCGGCGCGCGCCAGGCGGCAGCGGCGGATGTCGTCCTCCACGTTGGCGCCGACCTTGAGCTTGATGGTGCGGAAGCCATCGGCCACCGCTTCCTTGGCCAGGCGCACCAGCTTCTCGTCGGAATAGCCGAGCCAGCCCGGCGAGGTGGTGTAGGCCGGATAGCCCTGTTCGAGCAGGGTCTGGATACGCTCGTCGCGCAGCGGTTGGGCATCGCGCAACATGGTCAGCGCCTCGTCCGGGGTCAGCGCGTCGCTGAGGTAGCGGAAGTCGATCGCGGCCACCAGTTGCTCCGGCGACAGCTCGGCGATGAAGCGCCACAGCGGCTTGCCGGCGCGGCGCGCGGCCATGTCCCAGGCGGCGTTGACCACGGCGCCGATGGCCATGTGCATCACGCCCTTCTCCGGGCCCAGCCAGCGCAGCTGCGAGTCGTCGGTGAGGCTGCGCGCAAACCCGCCCAGGTCGCCGATCACCGTCTCCACGTCGCGGCCGACCACGTGATGCGCCAGCGCCGCCACCGCCGCGCTCTGCACGTCGTTGCCGCGGCCGATGGTGAAGGCCAGGCCGTAGCCGGCGAGGCCGTCGTCGGCATCGGTGCGCAGGCGCAGATAGGCGGCCGAATAATCCGGATCCGGATTCATCGCATCGGAACCGTCCAGTTCGCGCGAGGTGGGGAAACGGACGTCGAAGGTCTCGAGCGCGACGATTTTGCTCATGGGGATCCTGGTGGGTGAGGCGGTGGGAAAGTCAAAAAGAAGCGGTGAAGTAGCCCATCTCCCCCCCGGCGACCGAAGGGAGTCCCCTTCTTGGGAGAGAGGGGTTGGGGTGAGGGTGCGGCAGTGCATGGCTGTTGCCGCCCTCGTGAAACAAGAACGAAGTAGCAGCACGCGGACGTGGCGCTCGGGCGGAAGCGAAAGCCACGTGCAATGCGAGGTGGCTCCGCCCCTACCCTCACCCCAACCCCTCTCCCGAGGGGAGAGGGGCTTACATCTCGCGCGTTGCTTACTGCGCGTCGCGCGGATGCGCCACGACGGCCTGGCGTTGCTCGCCCAGGCCTTCGATGCCCAGCCGCATCACGTCGCCCGGCTTCAGGTACACCTGCGGCTTCTGCCCCAGGCCCACGCCCGGCGGCGTGCCGGTGCTGATCACGTCGCCCGGCAGCAACGTCATATAGCGGCTGATGTGGCTGACCAGCTCGGCCACGCCGAACACCATCGTGCGGGTGCTGCCGTTCTGGTAGCGGTGGCCGTTGACCTCCAGCCACATCGACAGGTTCTGCGGGTCCGGCACCTCGTCGGCGGTGACCAGCCACGGGCCGATCGGGCCGAAGCCGTCGCAGCTCTTGCCCTTCACCCATTGCCCGCCGTGCTCGAGTTGGAACGCGCGCTCGGACAGGTCGTTGATCACCGCATAGCCGGCGACATGCGCCAGCGCCTCGTCCACCGACACATCGCGCGCGGTATCGCCGATCACCACGCCCAGCTCCACTTCCCAGTCGGTCTTGAGCGAACCGCGCGGAATGGTCACGGTGTCGTTGGGGCCACTGATCGCGCTGGTGGCCTTCATGAACAGTACCGGCATCTCCGGCACCGCCATGCCCGACTCGGCGGCGTGGTCGGCATAGTTCAAGCCGACGCAGATGAACTTGCCGACGCGGCCCACGGCGGCGCCGTAGCGCACTTCGCCGTCCACCTGCGGCAACGTGGTCGGATCGAGCGCGCGCAACCTGGCCAGGCCGGCGGCGGTGAGATGCTCGCCGGCGACGTCGTCGATCACCGCCGAGAGATCGCGCAGGTGGCCGTCGGCATCGAGCAGGGCCGGGCGTTCGTGGCCGGGTTCGCCGTAACGCAGCAGTTTCATGAGAAGTCCTCTATCGGGAAGGGGAAGGCGCGGTCAGTTCGACCAGCCGCCGTCGATGATGTGGGTCTGGCCGGTGGTGAACGAGGAGTCGTCCGAGGCCAGGTACACCACCAGCTGCGCGATCTCGCGCGGGTCGCCCAGGCGGCCCATCGGCTGGCGGTCGGTGAAGCTCTTCCACACCGCCTGCTCGTCGCCACCCAGCGCCTTGACCCGCTCGCCCAGCGACGGCGTCTTGATCGTGCCGGGGCAGATCGCGTTGCAGCGGATGCCCTTGGCCACGTAGTCGGCGGCGATGGCCTTGCTCAGGCCGATCACCGCCGCCTTGGTCACGCCGTAGGCGAAGCGATTGGGCACGCCCTTGATGCTGGACGCCACCGAGGACATGTTGACGATGCTGCCGCGGCCCTGCGCGAGCATGCCCGGCAGTACCGCCTGGCATAGGTAGTACATCGCATCGACGTTGATCGCGAACGAACGCTTCCACGCCGGCGCGTCGCAATCGAGGATGCTGCCCTGGTGCACGTAGCCGGCGCAGTTGAACAGCACGTCGAAGGTCGGCTGCGCCGCCACCAGCGCCTGGATCGCGGCGGGATCGGTGACGTCCAGCGTTTGCGTGACGATGCCGTCGGCCTCGGCGGCCAGCGCCTGCAGCGCGGCGGCATCGATGTCGGTGGCCAGCACCTGCGCGCCTTCGCGCGCGCAGGCCAGCGCGCTCTCGCGGCCGATGCCGGCGCCGGCGGCGGTGATCAGGCAGCGCTTGCCTTGCAGACGGCCGCTCATGCGCGGCTCCCGGAAACGGACGCGAACGTGGTCATGGGGCGGGGCTCCAGGTGGGGGAGGAAGCAATCGGATCGGACAGGCGATAGACGCGCCGTGCAGTGCCGGCGAACACGGCCTCGGCGTCATCGACGGCATGCTGCGCGACCCAGGCCTGCGCCAGCGCCATCCACGCGGCGTAGTCGGCACGCTGGGTCAGCACCGGCCAGTCGCTGCCCCACAGCAGCCGCTGCGCGCCGAAGCAGACGAACAGGTGCGCCACGTAGGGCGCCAGCAGCGGAGCGTCGAGGGCGGCATCGGCCGGCAGTTCGGTGAGCAGGCCCGACAGCTTGCACACCACGTTGGGGTGCTGCGCCAGGTGCGCCACGCCATCGGCCCAGGCACGGAAGTCGGCACCGCCGATGGCGGGCTTGGCGGCGTGGTCCAGCACCACGCGCAAGTGAGGGTGGCGCTGCAGCCGTGCCAGCAGCGCCGGCAGATGCAGCGGCCGCACCAGCGCGTCGAAGGCCAGATCGTGCTGCAGCAGCGCGTCGAACGCCGCATCCAGCTGCGGCCGCGCCAGCCACTGCGGATCGGCCAGGTCCTGCACCATCGGCCGCAGCCCCTTGAGCAGGCCGGCGCCGTCGGCGCACAGCGCGGCGATGCGCGCGGCGACGTCGGCCGCCTCGAAATCGACCCAGCCGACCACGCCGACGATGCGCGGCTCGGCACGCGCCAGTTGCAGCAGGTAGCGCGTTTCCGCCTCGCTCTGCGCCGCCTGCACCGCCACCAGCGCGGTCACGCCCTGCGCATCCAGCGTCGCGGCCAAGTCCTCGGGCAGGTAGTCGCGGTACAGCACGCCCAGGCCCGGGGTCAGCCAGGCATAGTCGCCACGCGCCAGGCGCCAGAAATGCACATGGGCGTCGACGATGGTCACGGCGTCGGCACCGGCGCGCGCAGCAGGTCGTCGTCGCGCAGTTGTTGCCACAGCGCCGCGGGAATCGCCGCGCGCAGGCGCGTGGCGGCGCTGGCCACTTCCGCCGGCGTGCGCATGCCGGCGACCACCGCACTCACCGCCGGATGGGCGAGCGGGAACTGCAGCGCCGCCGCGCCCACGTCCACGCCGTGCGCCGCACAGGCCGCGAACAGGCGCTGCGCGTGCTGCAGTGTGGCCGGATCCACCGGCGCGTAGTTGTAGGTTTCGCCCGGCCCGCGCGCATCGCTCAGCAGGCCCGAGCTGTACGGCCCGGCGACCAGGATGCCGATCTGCCGCTGCAGCGCCTGCGCCATGATCCGCTGCGCGGCATGCTGTTCGAGCAGGGTGTAGCGGCCGGCCAGCATCACGCAGTCGAGCGGGAACAGCGGCATCAGTTCCACCGCCACGTCTTCCTCGTTGACGCCGATGCCGATCGCCCGGCACGCGCCCTGCGCCTTCAGCGCGGCCATCGTCGGCAGCGCTTCGTCCAGCGCCTGCCGCAACATCGCCGGATGGCGCTCGCCGTGGGTCAGGCGGCCGATGTCGTGCAGCAGCAGCACATCGATGTGATCGGTGCCGAGCCGCTGCAAACTGGACTCGAAGGCACGCAGCACGCCGTCGCGGCTGTAGTCGAATTCGGCGCGGCGCCCGGCCACGGCGAAGCCATCGCGCCCCGGCGCGGCCTCGGCATCGTCGTAGACGCAGCGGCCGACCTTGGTCGAGAGCGTGTAGCTGGCGCGCGGCAGCCCGCGCAGGCCCTGCCCCAGGCGTTGCTCGCTCAGTCCGTAGCCGTAGTACGGCGCGGTGTCGAAATGGCGGATGCCGGCGGCATAGGCGTCGGCCACCGCGGCCAGCGCCACCGCATCGTCCACCTCGGCGTACAGATTGCCGATCGGCGCCGCGCCAAAGCCCAGGGTGGACAGCTGCACGCCACTGCGGCCCAGCGCGCGCGGCGCCAGGGCGGCGTCGGCGGCGACAGCGCTCAGCGCCATGCGCGCACATCCGGAACGATGGCCACAGCGGATCGCCCACGGACGCGCGAGGGACGGAAGTGGCTGGGGTCACGCATGGCACGCCTCTGCCCGGGGTCGGGCGCGATGAAGGAAGGCCGCAGCATGCACGCCCGGGATGGCGATGGCACGGCGACTGTTCGCATATGAATATAGCAATCACAAGTGAACAATCAACCTGCAGCGCAGCAAATCCGCTCGGCGCCAGCCGAGCCAGCCGGCACATGGCGTGGCCGACGTTCGCCCGATGGCACTCGGTGCGCCGCTGGATTCCCCACCGTCGGTGGCAGCGCATGCCTCCGGGCACCCCGAGGACAGTGGGATGGCGCGAGGACGTGATCGACAGGTCCCTTCGCGCCGTGCGCGCCTGGCTGCCTCGCTCGGGTCGGTGGACTCAGCGCGCAGCGAAGGCCAGGCGGGTCGCCTTGCGGTCGAACTGCAGCGCCACGCGCATGCGCCCCTCGGTCATCGGCCGCACGATCCAATGCACCTGCGCCTCGCCGAAGCCCGACGTCACCACCGGAATGGCCAGGAACCAGCTCGGTCCCGGCCCGACGCAGTACCAGAACGCATCGGCGGTCTGCAGCGCGGCACCCGGTGCGATCGAATACACATGGCTGTAGCTGCCCTCGATGGTCTGCTTGGATCGCTTGACCACAGTCAGGTCGCTGCCACGCAACGGCCCGTGCTCGCCCGGAAATGCCTGCTCGCGGAACGAAGCCTCCAGCAGGTCCGTCACCTGGTTGCGCCCCATGCGATACAGCGCGCCGATCGACAGGGCGGCGCTGCCGAGGAAGACGACCGTGATCACGCCCGCGACCACATAGGGCAGCCACGTCATG
Organism: uncultured Xanthomonas sp.; assembly: GCF_964278005.1. Classification (NCBI taxonomy): domain Bacteria; kingdom Pseudomonadati; phylum Pseudomonadota; class Gammaproteobacteria; order Lysobacterales; family Lysobacteraceae; genus Xanthomonas; species uncultured Xanthomonas sp. Next base: position 80,483 of record NZ_CAXYKF010000023.1, on the reverse strand, counting down.
CGTCGCCGCCCACGGCCGCGCAGGCGCCGCGCGCGCCTGTCTGCGCCAGACGCGACTGCGTGCAGGCACCGGTACCCAGCACCAGCGCCCGCAGCGCGTCCGGCCGCTGCAGCAACGGCAGCGGCGTGTGCGGCTGCAAGGCCGCCGGCAAGGTGTAGCCCCAGGCCACGCCGGCGAAGGCGATGCCGGCCTGGCGCGCGGCCTCGGCATCGCGGATCTCGTCGCCCACGCACAGCGCCCGCGCGGCGGAAACACTGCAGGCGCACAGGCTGGCGCGCAGCTTGCGGCGCTTGCCCAATACCGCCGCGCCGCAGCGCACGTCGCGAAACTGCGCGAGCAATGTGGGGCCGAGCACGCGCGCGACGTTGGCGTGGCTGTTGGACGTGACCAGGGCCAGCTGCACGCCGGCCTGCGCCAGTTGCGCGAGCAACTCGGCGACGCCGTCGAACAGCGCGATGCGCTCGATCTGCGCACTCATCAGCGCGCGCATGCGTTGCGCCACCGCCGGCACCCGCCACCAGCGCAGGCCGCTGCGCGCCATCAGTTCGCGCGCGCTCAGGCTGCGGATCTCGTCCAGCCGCGCCACGTCGAAGCGGCGGAAGCCGAATTCGTCGGCGACGCCGTTGATGGTCGTCAGGAACCAGGGGAACGAATCGGCCAGGGTGCCGTCGAAGTCGAAGATGACCAGGTCGTAGCGGTGCATGCGGCGGCAGCATGCCGGAGCGCGGAGGGCCACGCCAGCGGCGCGGATTCGCGATCGCGGCGTCCAGGCGCGCGGATCGGCCGGCGTTTCATCCGCCGTTGGCGTGCGCTTCACCCGCACGCGTCGGCGCAGCGTGCACGCTGAAGTTCCATCGCACGGAGACGCCCATGCACATGCAGAGCCCCAATCCCGGCCAGGATCCGCAGCAGCCGCCGAACGAGGTGCCGGGCCAGGTGCCGAACCCGGGCGTGGACCCGACCCCGGACCGGCCGATCGACCCCATCCCCGACCAGCCGACCGATCCGACCATCCCGCCGATCCGGGACCCGGTCGGCGACGACGGCAAGCGCTACGCCTAGCGTCGTCCCGCGCAGCGCGCGCAGGCGCGCTCCTGCATGAACGCGCAGGCCGGCGCGGCGACAGCGGCCACCGCCTCGCCGAGGGCCATCGCGTCGCCGCGCGCTCGCTGCCGACAGCGTGCCGCGGCTACAGATCGATCTGCAGCGACAGCGCCACGCTGCGCGACATGCCCGGCCACACCGCGCCGTAATTGGCCGCGGCCCAGTAACGCCGGTCGGTGAGGTTCTGCACGCTCAACCGCCACACCGCCGGATGCGCGGCCACCCGGGCCTGGTAGGCCAGGCCCGCGTCCACGCGCACGTAGCCCGGCAGTTCGACGCTGTTGCGCGCATCCAGCGGGCGGCGGCCGACGTAGTAGCCGCCGAGATTGGCGCTCAGGCCGGGCAGTGCGGCGACGCGATAGTCGAGGAACAGGTTGCTCTGGACGCGCGGCACGTTGGCCGCGCGCTTGCCCTCGGTCGCCGCGTCGCCGGTACCGAGTTGTTCGGTGTCCAGCCAGGCCAGGCCGGCGATCAGCGCCAACTGCCCGGTCAGGCGGCCGTTGGCGCTGAACTCCACACCGGTATGCCGCTGCTTGCCGCCCTGCACATACAGGTTGGCGGCATCGACGTACTGCAGGGTCTTCTCGATGCGGAACAGCGCCGCGTTGAGCGCCAGGCTGTCGGTCGGATCGGCCTTGATGCCGGCCTCGTACTGCTTGCTCTTGATCGGCGCCAGGTACTCGCCGGCATTGCGTGCGTTGTACGGGGCGACCCCACCCTGCTCGACGCCTTCGGCATAGCTGACGTAGGTCGACAGCCCGGCGCGCGGCTTGTACACCAGGCCGGCCGAGGGCATCTGCGCGCTGCTGCGGTAGTGGGTGCTGGCGCCGACAGCCGGATCGGTGTCGCTGCTGTAGCGCACGTGGCGCAAGCCCAGCATCGCGCTCCAATGCGCGCCGACGTCGATCAGGTCGCTGAAGAATACGCTCGGCTGGCGATTGCGGGTGACGTTCTTGGGCGGCGCGGCGATCGCCAGCGGCGGGCTGTAGCGCGGATCGAACAGGTTGCCCACGGTGACGTCGGCGACGCCGAACCCGCCCTCGTGCGAGCGGTAGTCGCGCATGGACACGCCGGCCACCAGTTGGTGCGCCAGCGCACCGGTGCGGAAATGCCCGGTCAGGAACGCGTTGCCGGAGAGCACGTCGAAGCGCTGCCCTGGCGAAAAGTAGAGATCGCCGCTGAGGATGTCGCCGTTGGCCGCCACCGCATAGATGTCCGGGAACGCCGCGTCTCGCCCATTGCGCGACTTGGCGGCCTGGACCGTCAGGCTCCAGCGCGCATCGATCCGCCAGTCCAGACGGCTGCCCAGGTTGTAGGTGCTGGTCCGATACTGCAGCCAGGGCTGGCCCAGCAGGGTGCGCGGGTCGAACATCGGCGGCAGCGAACCGTCCGGCTGCGGACCGACCACTGGCTGCGCGGCCTGTTTCTTGAGCTGGTAATCCAGGTCCAGCCGCAACAACACGTCGGGCGACAGCGCGATATCGAAGGCCGCGCCGAGCATGCCGCGGCGCAGATCGCCGGCATGGTGGAAGTCGCCGACGCGCTCGCCGGCCAGATTGACCCGGTAGCCTGCGGTCTCGCCGAACGGGCCGCCGGCGTCGAGCGCGGCATAGGCGCCGTCGTGGCTGCCCAGGCGCGCGTCCAGCGTGGCGAAGCGGTCCTGGGTCGGTCGCTTGGTCACATAGTTGACGCTGCCGCCGGGCGAGTTCATGCCGTAGAGGAAACCCGACGGTCCCTTCAGCACGTCGACGCGCTCGATGTTCTCCATCGGCAGATCGTAGTACGGCGCGACCGGCATGCCGTCGCGGCGCATGGTGTTGGTCCAGTCGACCGGGAAACCGCGGATGCCGATGTTGTCCATCGCTCCGCCGACCGCGGTGTCCTGCACCGACGGATCGTTCTTGAGCACGTCCATCAGCGTGCGCGCGTCCTGCGCCTGGATCAGCGCGGCGCCATAGGATTCCACCGACAACGGCAGTTGCTTGGGGTCCTTGGCGCCGAGCGCGCCGACGTTGACGTCCGGCAGCGCGTACAGCGATGGCCGCAGCGCCTGCACCGAGACCGCATCCAGCGTGCGCAGCGCCGCCGGTGCGTCGGTCGGCGGCGACTCGGTTTGCGCGGCGGCGGCGCCTGCAGCGGCCAACAGACACGGCAGCGCCCAGGCAGCCACGCCAGGCGGCAAGAAGGACACCCGACGATGCGGGCGCGGCGGAAGCGGGGACGAAGCGCGAGACATGGGAGCCGGGAATGCAGGCGCGACAGGCCGCCCGGCAGGCGCAGCGGCCGTGGATCGCGGTGGCGGGAGGCTTTCGTCCGGACCCGGACGATGGCGCGGCGAGAATAAAGAAAATGAGATTCATTTTCAACTTCTCGGCTATCCGATCATCCGCTCTCCACGCCGCGGGCGACGCCCCACCCGCACGGCGGGGGCTGCAGCACGCGATGGCCGCGCACAGGCGCGATCCGCGCGCCGCGCCGTGCGTCCTCCACCGCGATCGGTCGCACAGCGATCCGGTCGCGGCCGACGCCGCCGCGCCGTCCCATCGCCTCAGCGAATCCGGAACCCCATCGTCGCCTCCACCGCCTGCTGCCAGCCGGCGTACAGGGCTTCGCGGCGCTCGGCCGGCATGTCCGGCTCGAAGCGCCGGTCAACCGCCCATTGTTGCGCGATCTCGGCGCGGTTCTTCCAGAAGCCGGTGGCCAGGCCGGCCAGGTAGGCCGCGCCCAGCGCGGTGGTCTCGGCCACCTCCGGGCGCAGCACCGGCACGTCCAGGATGTCGCTCTGGAACTGCGCCATGAAGTCGTTGGCGATGGCGCCGCCGTCGGCGCGCAGCTCCTTCAGCTCGATGCCCGAGTCGACCTGCATCGCGGTCAGCACGTCGCGCGTCTGGTACGCCATCGATTCGATCGCGGCGCGGATGAAATGTTCCTTGGTGGTGCCGCGGGTCAGGCCGAACACCGCGCCGCGGATGTCGCTGCGCCAGTACGGCGCGCCCAAGCCGACGAAGGCCGGCACGAAGTACACGCCGTCGTTGTCGCCGGCACGCTCGGCGTAGGCCTGCGAGTCGCTGGCCTTGCCGAGCATGCGCAGGCCGTCGCGCAACCATTGCACCACCGAGCCGGCGACGAAGATCGCGCCTTCCAGCGCGTACTCGACCTTGCCATCCGCGCCCCAGGCGATGGTGGTGAGCAGGCCGTTCTTCGACGCCACCGCCTTCTCGCCGGTGTTCATCAGCATGAAACAGCCGGTGCCGTAGGTGTTCTTGGCCATGCCCGGCTCGAAGCAGGCCTGGCCGAACAGCGCCGCCTGCTGGTCGCCGGCGATGCCGGCGATGGGCACGGCATGGCCGTAGAAATACTGGCCCTGGGTGTTGCCGTAGATCTCGCTGGACGAACGCACCTCCGGCAGCATCGAGGCGGGGATGTCCAGCAACTGCAGTAGCTCCTCGTCCCAGCGCAGTTCGTGGATGTCGTACAGCAGCGTGCGCGAGGCATTGGTGTAGTCGGTGACGTGGACCTTGCCGCCGGTGAGGTTCCAGATCAGCCAGCTGTCGATGGTGCCGAAGGCCAGCTCGCCGCGCTGCGCGCGTTCGCGTGCGCCCTCGACGTGATCGAGGATCCACTTGACCTTGGTGCCGGAGAAGTACGCATCGATCAGCAGGCCGGTCTTGGCCCGCACCATGTCCTCGTGGCCGTCGGCCTTGAGCTGGTCGCAGATGTCCTTGGTCTGCCGCGACTGCCAGACGATGGCGTTGTAGATCGGCTGGCCGGTGGCGCGGTCCCACACCACCGCGGTCTCTCGCTGGTTGGTGATACCGATGCCGGCGATGGCGCTGGCATCCACCTGGTGGTTGTTGAGCAGTTCGGTGATCGTGGTGTAGACGCTGGTCATGATCTCGCGCGGGTTGTGCTCGACCCAGCCCGGCTGCGGGAAGATCTGCGAGAACTCGCGCTGCGCCATGCCGACGATGCGACCCTGGCGGTCGAACAGGATCGCGCGCGAACTGGTGGTGCCCTGGTCGATGGCCAGGATGAACTGCTTTTCCATCGGAGACTCCTGCAGGATGCACGCCGCGCGCACGGGCGCGGCGCCAACGGGGAATGGGGACGCGCGCCAAGCGCGCGGAAACGAACGCGCTGCCGGTGCGCTAGCCGCGGCGCGCAGCGGCCTGTTCTTCCTCCAGCGCTTTCACCCGCGCCGGCAGGAACGGATAGATCAGCCACTGGTAGGCGGCGCCACCGATCACGCCGCCGATCAGCGGGCCGACGATCGGGATCCACCAGTAGTTGTCGGCCGATGGCAGCGCCGAGGAACCCCAGCCGGCAACGTAGGCGAACAGGCGCGGGCCGAAGTCGCGGGCCGGATTGATTGCCCAGGCTTCCAGATAGCCCATCGAGGCGCCGATGGTCGCCACCAGCAGGCCGATGATCAGCGCACCGGAGTTGGCGGTGGGCGCGGCTTCGTTGTAGCGCTCGGTGATGGCGAAGATGCCGAAGATCAGGAACGCGGTCAGGATCACCTGGTCGCGCAGTGCGTGCATCGGCGTGATCGCCAGGCCGGGCGCGGTGAAGAACACCCCGGCCGCGCCGCCGCCGGCGCGGGTGAGATGCTGGGCCTGGTTGTAGTGGTCGATCACCGGCGCGAACAGCAGGTAGACGATCCACGCGCCGAGAAACGCACCGATCACCTGCGCCACCCAGTACGGCAGCACCTTGGGCCAGGGAAACCCGCGGTACAGCGCCAGCGCCAGGGTCACCGCCGGATTGGCGTGGGTGCCGGACACCGAGCCGGTGACGTAGATGGCGATGGTCACCGCCAGGCCCCAGGCGATGCACACGCCCCAGTAGGCGTGCTGGTACGGGCTGGGGTCGTAGAGCACGTACATGCACGCCACCGAACAGCCGAAGGCGATGATGATCAGCATCGCGATCGCCTCGGAAATCAGTTCACCCACCAGTTGCCGGCTCATGCCCATGCCTCCCGGCCTGCCGTCGTTGCCGCTGTCGATCCACCCATGCCTGCCACCCTCCACGGTTGCGTCCAGGTTCCTGCGCCGCGGCGGGGGCCGGGCGCAGCGCGATTGTGCACGCGCCGCCGCGGCCCGAACCGGGCCGGCGGCAGCGTTTTGATCATGCCGGTGCCGCGGCCAGGGTGGCGGGCGCCTGTTGCAGGTAGGCGACCAGGCGCTGGCGTCCGGCGGCATCCACGCGCAGGCCGAGCTTGCTGCGCCGCCAGAGCAAGTCCTCGGCCTCCACCACCCATTCGTGCTCGCGCAGGTAGTCGACCTCGGCTTGGTACAGGTCGGCGCCGAAGTGCTGGCCCAGGTCCTGCAGCGAGGCGGCATCGCCCAGCAGTGTGTCCGCGCGGGTACCGTAGTTGCGTGCCAGCCGCTGCGCGGTGGCCTCGGCCAGCCACGGCCGCGCCGCGCGCAACTCGCGCGCCAGCGTGGCGATGTCGTTGCGCTCGCCGCCCGGCAGCGGCGCACCGTGCGCGGTCCAGGCCGGCGCCTTGCGCCCGGCATGCGCGGTCAGCCGGTCCACCGCCTCCTCGGCGAGCTTGCGGTAGGTGGTGAGCTTGCCGCCGAACACATTGAGCAGGGCCGCACCATCGCGCGTGTCCAGTTCCAGCAGGTAGTCGCGGGTGACCTCGGCAGCGTTGTCCTCCTCGTCGTCGAGCAGCGGGCGCACGCCGCTGTAGCTCCACACCACGTCGTCCGGGGCGATCTGCTTGCGGAAGTAGCGGTTGGCCGCCTCGCACAGATAACGCGTCTCCTCGCCGTCGATGCGCGGTGCGGCCGGGTCGGCGTGGTAGTCGACGTCGGTGGTGCCGATCAGGGTGTAGTCCTGCTCGTAGGGAATGGCGAAGACGATGCGCCGGTCCGGCTGCTGGAAGATGTAGGCATGGTCGTGTTCGAACAGCCGCGGCACCACGATGTGGCTGCCCTTGACCAGGCGCAGCGCGTGGTCGTGGCCGACGTGCGCCACCTCGTCCAGGAACTGCACCGCCCACGGACCGGCGGCGTTGACCAGCGACCGCGCGCGCAGTTCCTCGCGGCGGCCGTCGGCGTGCTGCAGTTGCACCTGCCACACACCATCGACGCGGCGCGCGCCGACGCAGCGGGTGCGGGTGAGGATGCGCGCGCCGCGCTGCGCGGCGTCCATCGCATTGAGCACCACCAGCCGCGCGTCCTGCACCCAGGCGTCGGAATAGACGAAACCGGTGCGGAACTCCTCGCGCAGCGGCGCGCCCACCGGGTGCGTGCGCAGCGCCAGGCGCCGCGAGCCCGGCAGGGTGCGGCGGCCGCGGCCGAGGTGGTCGTACAGGAACAGGCCGGTGCGGATCATCCACGCCGGGCGCAGGTGCGGCTGGTGCGGCAGCAGGAAGCGCAGCGGCCAGATGATGTGCGGGGCCAGCCGCAGCAGCACCTCGCGCTCGGCCAGGGCCTTGCCGACCAGGGCGAACTCGTACTGCTCCAGGTAGCGCAGGCCACCGTGGATCAGCTTGGTGCTGGCGCTGGAGGTATGCGCGGCCAGGTCGTCGCGCTCGCACAGGCACACCGACAGGCCGCGGCCCACCGCGTCGCGGGCGATGCCCACGCCGTTGATGCCGCCACCGACCACCAGCACATCGTAGGTCTCACGCATAGCCGACTCCCGGAAGTGTCGTGTCCGGCTCGGCAACAGCGGCCGAGCGCAGAACTGAGGACGAAAAGATCGTAAACGAACATTTCCGAACATATCACGCTGCACTGCAGCGTGGCGTCGACGGCATCCTGCAAACCGGCCGTAACCGGCCAGCGGCTTAGCTCAAAGACAGCCGGGCGGGCGCGCGGGGCCGCTGCGGCGCGATGACCGCGCCACATCACGCAACATTAACGAAACAATCCGAACACACGCCCTGTGTGCCACCCCGGCGGCGGCGGGCCGGCCTCGTTCAGTCCGCGGCCGCGTCCAGCGCCGGCGCGCCCTGGTCGGGCGCATCGCCCTCGGCGACGAACACGCGGGTGCCGGCCGCCTCCAGCACCGCGGCCAGCTCGGCCGGCGGCGCGCGGTCGGTGAACCAGGCATGCACCCGCCCGATCGGCCCCAGCCGGACCATGGCGTTGCGGCCGAGCTTGCTGTGGTCGGCAGCCAGGAACACCTGCCGCGAGTGCTCGATGATCGCCTGCGCCACCCGCACCTCGTGGAAGTCGAAATCCAGCAGGGTGCCGTCCGGATCGATGCCGGAGATGCCGATCACGCCGAAGTCCACCTTGAACTGGCGGATCAGCTCGATGGTGGCCTCGCCGGTGACGCCCTGGTCGCGGCCGCGCACGCGCCCGCCGGCCACCATCACCTCGAAGCTGGGGTTGGCGCTCATCATCACCGCGACGTTGAGGTTGTTGGTGATCACGCGCAGGCCGCTGTGGCCCATCAGCGCGCGCGCCACGTCCTCGTTGGTGGTGCCGATGTTGATGAACAACGAGGCGTCGTCGGGAATGTGCTGCGCCAGCAGCGTGGCGATGCGCCGCTTCTCCTGCGCCTGCAGCGACTTGCGCGCCGTGTAGGCCAGGTTCTCCACGCTGGACGGCAGGCTCACCCCACCGTGGTAGCGGCGCAGCACGCCGGCCTCGCACAGCAGGGTCAGGTCGCGACGGATGGTCTGCGGCGTCACCTCGAAGCGCGCCGCCAGCCCTTCCACCTCGGCATAGCCCTGCTGGCGCACCAGCGCCACCAGTTGCTCCTGGCGCGGATTCAGCGCGGACACCGCGCTCGGCTTGGGAATCGAATGGTCCATGCGCCGATGATGGCGCATGCGCCCGCGGATGCAACCGCGCTGCGTGCACACCCTCGGTGAACCGCAGCCATGGCCCGGGCCTGCGCGGTCTACGCGCCGATGCGGGCCAGCGCCTAGACTAGCGCCCCTCGCCGGGCCTCCCGCACTCCCACACCCGCCATGCTCAACAACGACATCCTGCGCTCCATCCGCTACATGCTCGACCTGAGCGACCAGAAGATCGTCGATCTGGCGCACCTCGCCGATCCCGCGTTCCCGATCGACAAGGCGCAGATCCCGGCGTGGCTGAAGAAGGAGGACGAAGACGGCTTCGTCGAATGCAGCGACGCGGTGCTGGCGCATGTGCTGGACGGGCTGGTGTTCCACTACCGCGGCCGCGACGAGAGCCTGCCGCCGCGCCCGGTGGAAGCGCGCATCACCAACAACGTGGTGCTGAAGAAGCTGCGCGTGGCGTTCCAGCTCAAGGACGTGGACATGCACCAGATTTTCGACGCCGCCGGTTTCCCGGTGTCCAAGCCGGAACTGTCGGCGCTGTTCCGGCAGCCGGAGCACAAGAATTTCCGCCTGTGCGGCGACCAGTTGCTGCGCAACTTCCTCAAGGGCCTGACCCTGCGCGTGCGCACCGCCGGCTGAGCCGCGCGCTCCGCTGCACCAGGGCGCGGCCGTCGCCGCGGGACCGGTCTTCCACACGCCGGCCATCGCGAATCGGTAGGATGCGCGCATTCCGCCACCGTGGCGGCGCGGCCGGCTTCCGGTCCTGCCGCCTCCCGTTTCGTTCCGAGGGTCCCCATGAAGCTAGAGGCGCTGTTCGACCAGTTGCACACCCTGCCGACCATTCCCCAGGTGGCGCAGGACCTGATCCTGCAGTTCGATGCGCCGGGCACCAGCCTGGACGCGGTGGCGCGCAACATCGAGCGGGACCCGGTGATCGCGGCCAAGGTGCTGCGGCTGGCCAATTCGGCGCGCTTTCGCGGCGCGCGCGACTCCACCACGGTGGAAGACGCGGCGCTGCGCCTGGGCTTCAATACCTTGCGCACCCTGGTGCTGGCCTCCTCGGTGACCGGCGCGTTCCATGCGCCGGCGCATTTCGACCTGCGCGCGTTCTGGCTGCACAGCTTCGAGGTGGCCGGCGTGTGCCGGCTGCTGGCGCGGCAGAAGGGCCTGGACGCGGAGACCGCGTTCACCTGCGGCATGATGCACAACATCGGCGAACTGCTGATCCAGACCGGCGCGCCCGACTACGCCGCGCAACTGCACCCGGACGCCTCGTCCAGCGGCCGCGCCGCCGACGAGACCGTGCAACTGGGCTTCGGCTACCCGGAAGTGGGCGCCGAGCTGGCGCGGCGCTGGCACCTGCCGCAGGTGATCCAGACCGCCATCGCCTTCCAGGCGCGGCCGCTGCAGGCACCGGAAGGCGAGCCGATGCCGAAGGTCGTCGCCCAGGCGGCGCTGGTCGCCGACGCGCTGGAGCGCCACGGCGGCGCCAACGCGCAGGCGCGGCAGGCGGTGACCGGCCCGCTGCTGGACGACGTGGATCTGGACGCGCTGTTCACCGCGCTGCCGGACGTGATCGAGGCCGATCGCGCGTTTACCGAGATGTTGAAGTAAGGGAACACGTGCCGCCGCGTCGGTCACACCGCCCGACGGCATAGCGGGAAACTGCGTCTTTCCGATTCTGCCGTACCCTCATCCGGCGCTACGCGCCACCTTCTCCCGGTGGGAGAAGGGGTGGTTTGCGGCGTTTGCCACCGCGCGAGGGCGTCGGCGGCACCGTGGCGGCAGCGCGCGGCTTGCGCGCTTTCGGCGTCTTGGCGGTTGCCGTTTTTGTTGCGCCTTTCTTTTTTGTTGCCGGCGCTGGCGTCGTCGACTTCGCCGCGGTCGTAGCCGTCGTCTTACCCTTGCCCCTGGTCCGCGCTGCCGCCTTCCCCGCCCGCGACGGCGCGCCAGATGCGGAGGTGCGTGTGGTCTTCTTCGCCTTGCCGCCCTTCGTGTTTCCTTCAGCGCCCGCGTCACCGCGCTTCGGCTTCGCCCGCGACGCAGCTGCACCGCGGGCCGGCGCCGCGCCCAGAGCGACCCAGGTCGGCGCATGGTCGCTGGCATGCGGCAGGTCGCGCACCCAGCGGTCCACGCCAGCATCGCGCAGGCGCGCGGCCAGCGGTGGATTCAGCAGCAGGTGGTCGATGCGCAGCCCGGCATCGCGCTGCCAGTGCTGGCGGAAATAATCCCAGAACGTGTACACGCGGCGCTCGCCGTGCACCTGGCGCAGGCTGTCGGTCCAGCCCTGCGCCAGCAGTTCTGCATAGGCCTGGCGGCTTTCCGGTTGCAGCAGCGCATCGCGCCGCCATGAGGCCGGGTTGTAGATGTCCGCATCGGTGGGCACCACGTTGAAGTCGCCGATCAAGGCGACCGGATGCGGCAGCGTCACCAGGTGCTGCGCATGCCGCTGCAGCCGCGCGAACCAGTCCAGCTTGTAGTCGAACTTCGGACCCGGGCGCGGATTGCCGTTGGGCAGGTACAGACAGCCGACCAGCACGCCGTGCGCCATCGCCTCGATGTAGCGGCTCTGGGTGTCGCGCGGATCGCCGGGCAGGCCGCGCCGGCTCTCGACCGGATCGCAACCCCTGGCCAGCAGCGCCACGCCGTTCCAGCTCGACTGCCCCATCCACACCGCGCCGTAGCCGGCGGCATGCAGCTCGGCCAGCGGAAAGCCGGCATCCACGCTCTTGAGCTCCTGCAGCCCGACGATGTCCGGCGCCTCGCGCTGCAACCATTGCAGCAGCTGCGGCAAGCGGCTGCGGATGCCGTTGACGTTGTAGGTGGCGATCTTGAGCGTCTTCATCCGGCACGCCTGCAGAACCTGCCATCACCTTGGCCCCGCTACCCTCGCCGCATCGTGAAAACGGGAGCCGCCGCATGACCCCGCTCGACAAACCCTTGCGCCGCGCACTGGAGATCGACGGCGTGCACTACACCCTGACCGTGGACCCGGATGGCCTGAAGCTCACCGAGAAGGGCCGGCGCAAGGGCCTGGAATTGCGCCGGAGTGCGCTGGTCAGCGGCGACGCGGCATTGGCGACCGCGCTGCAGGCCTCATTGGCCGATCGCCCCGGCAAACGCTGAGCGCGAGCGCGGCCGGCGACATGCCCGGGCCACGCGGGCAGGCACGGCCAACGATGGTGCTATCGTCGCGCCATCGGCAACCAGCAGGGAGCGGTCGGATGCACAAGTGCAGCGATGAGGCGTTCGAAAACGGGCAGACGCGCCCCCGGCACGCCCGATGGGGCATGGGCCCGCTGCTGCTCGCCCTGCTGCCGCTGGCGGCTTACGCCGCGCCGGACGTGCCGGACAGCCTGCGCGTGTCCAGTACCAACACCTACGCCGCGGGCACGCCCGAATGGCGCCAGGTGCGCGATTGGCTGGCGCAGCATCGGCCATCGGACGCCGGCCCGGCGCGGGCCCAGAACCTGGAGCGACTCGGCCCGCTGGTGCTGACCTACGCACGTGCGCTGCACGGCGTGCCGACCCAGGCGCCGGTAGCGCTGCCGCTGCCCGACCGGGGCGCGCCCGGCGACAGCATCGCCATCGCCAGCTGCATCGACGGCCTGCGCCAATCGTGGATCTACGGCGTTGAGGAAGCGTCCATGCATGACTGGACGCTGACATCGTTCGCCATCTCACAGCGTGCGGACTGCACACAGGCGACAGCGCGTGCTGAGCCGGCGACCTCAGCAGACTCTGCAGGCGCGGCATCGGCGCACCGCTAGTCACTTGCCATGGCTCGGTGAGCGCGGTTGACTCGCAGGAGCGGCTTCAGCCGCGACGAACGAAGCAGGCCAGCCATCCGTTCCTGAAAGCAGTCGGGACTGAAGTCCCCCCACAGTGCCCCCAGCCAGCACATCGCCAGTCCCTGTGGGAGCGGCTTCAGCCGCGACGCGCGCAGCAGACAGCACGCCGGACCGCCAGCAGGTCGCCCGTGGATGCTCAAGTACACACGTCTCGGCTACCATCGCCGCGGGCGCGCCGCCGCGCGTGCCGACCGTGCCCTCACCTGCGATCCCGATGCCTTCCGCTTCGCCTCGACATGCTGCAGACGCCCCGACTGGCCGCGTGCGCGCCATCGTCCGACTCGCCGTCTGCATCGCGGCCAGCGTGCTGCTGATCCCGCCGCAGTGGCTGCTGATGCGCTTCACCCGCGGCCGCGCCGCGTTCGTGCTGCCGCGGCTGTGGTTCGGCTGCCTGCGGCGCGCGTTGGGCATTCGCGTCGAGGTGGTGGGCACGCCGCGCGACGCGGGCGGCACGCTGTTCGTCGGCAACCACATCTCCCACTTCGACATCGTGGTGCTGGGCAGCCTGCTGCGCGCGCGCTTCATCGCCAAGAACGATATGGAACGCTGGCCGGGCATGCGCCACATCGGCGCGCTGGCGCAGACCATGTTCATCAGCCGGCGCCGCCAGGATGCGGCCGCGGTGGCCGCCGCCGTGGCGGCGCAACTGCGCCCGGATCACGACGTGGTGCTGTTCGCCGAGGGCACCACCTCCTCCGGCGAGCGCGTCGCGCCGTTCAAGTCCAGCCTGTTCTCGCTGTTCCTCAGCGCCGACCCGGGCGCGCGGCAGTGGACGCTGCAGCCGTTCACGCTGGAGGTGCGCAGCGTCGACGGGCACCCCATCGCGCAAGGCGGCGATCGCGATGCCTACGCTTTCTACGGCGAGATGCAGGCCGGTGCGCACGTCGCGCACTTCCTGCGCCTGTCCGGCGCGGTGGTCAGGGTGACCTTCCACGCACCGCTCGCGGTGGCGCCGGGCAGCGACCGCAAGGCGCTGGCCGCGCAGTTGCACGGCATCGTGGCGTCGGCGCTGCCCAGCGCGCCGACGGATGCCGCTGCGGCGGCCTAAACCGCCGCTGCCCAACACTGCGCACGCGCTCGGGCAGCGCCCGATGATGCGTCAGTGCGAGGTGTCCGACACCACCGGCTCCGGCAGGCGCACCACCGCGTACTGCTTGCGGAATTCCATGGTGCCCAGCGCTGGCCAGGTCTCGGCGTAACGGCGCAGGCAGGCCACGCCGTCGGGAAAGTCCTCGCCGTTGACCCGGCAATCGGCCGCGACCTCGCCGTCGGCGTCGCGCGAGGCGAACAGGCGGATCCCGAGCATGCGCTGATCCCGCTGCAGCAACGGCATCAAGGCGTCCAGGCTGTTGGTGAACAGGCAGCACGGGCAGAACGCGTGTTCGGTGTCCTCGCCCGCCGCGGCCCGCGCGGCGTCGCCATTCATGTGCGCCACCGGCCCCAGCACCACCGTGCGCCGCAGCGCCGACTCGGCCGTGGCCGAGGCGGGGAACTCCATCTGCAGCGTCATGCAGCGCGCATCGGCCGGCGCGGCCACCGCCTCCGACAGCGCCACCAGATCGGTGCGCGCCCAGGTCGTGAAGCCCGAGGCCAGGCTCGCGTCGGTGTCCTCGCCGATGGAATGCTGGAACTCGACGATCCCGTCGGGGAACAGGCTGCGGTGATGCACGCGAATGCAGCTGGCCGTGCGCACGCCCTTGCGCAGCTCGGCCAGATCCACCAATTCGGTGAGCAGTTGCAGGCCGTTGCCGAGCACGACCACCTCGTCGTGCAGGGTCGCCGCATGCCCCTCGCGCTGCAGCACCTGCAGCAACAGCTGCTGCAGTGCATGGCGCGGCTGCGCCTCGGGCGCGGGCTCCGGCGCTGCAGCCTCGTGGGTGGTATCGGCCCCGCGTGGCGAGGTGCGGGACAACAGGCGTCGCAGTCGATCGATCATCCTTGCTCCAGGGCGTCCAACGCGCCATTGATCGCCGGAAGTATGCGCAGTCGCCCGCGGCCACGGCAACCGGCGACGCCACGCCGCCCCGGCGACCAGCGGGCCATGGGACGGCGCCAGGGGCCTCGGTGTCTCTCGCGTCGCACGCCAACCGCAGCACATCCATGGTCACCGCGCCGCGTCTCGCAGCGGCGGACGGCCCCCGGTGCAGCGGCCATCGGCGCGCCGCACCGACACAGCGTCTGTCAGCGCCTGGCCGCCTCGCACAGCTTGCGGTTGAACCAGGTGGACTTGGCGATCGGCAGGTAGGCGTCCCAGTCGCTGGGCGGCAGCATGGTGCTCTGCTTTTCCAGTTCGGACTGGAACGAGGCCTCGTCGCGGCTGCGGCCGGCCAGGGTGCCGTCCAGCGTCGCCAGGCATTCCTGCGGCCGGCCCAGGCGCAGCAACGCGATGGCGCGGTCGTTGGCGAAGCGGTCGCGATCGAGCCAGTTGAGGAAGCCGCCACACTCGCCTGCGAACGCCTGCATGCCGGCCAGCGCCTTGTCGTAGCGCTTGCCGCGGTAGTCCTGCAGATAGGCCTCGCGCCGCCGGCTGCTGGCCGCGGCGGTGCAGCCGGCCGGCAACTGCAGGTAGTCGCCCTCGAAGCTGGCGCGCATGCCGCAATAGTCGCGGCAGCTTTCCTCGGTCAGCGCGGCCACGTTGAACCCGCCCGGCACCGGCTTGAAGGCGAGCTTGCACGGCACGTCGCCGGCATCGTTCACCTCCGCCTTGTCGCCCTGCAGCGTGCCCGACAGCGAGCAGGTGTGGCCGTTGGCGCCGACCGACAACAGGTCGAACTGGCGCGCACCGCCCTTGTCGGTGACCCGCATGCTGCCCCAGCCTTCCTTGGTGCTGTATTCGCCGGGTGCGGGGCCGGCCGCCGCCGCGGCGAACGCCACCAGCCCCACCAGCATCGCGCTCCATCCGTATCGCCGTGCCATCGCCTGTTCCTGCCTTCGATCAGAGCCGGCAAGTGTGCGGCATCGCCGCGGCGGCGGACCAGTACCGATGTCGCATCCCGACAGCAACGGCCTGTGCGACTCAGCGCAGCGGCACGCGCGAGCGGAACTCGGACAGAAACAGGCCGCGGAGCCACCGATGCGCCGCATCGTGCTCCAGGCGCGGATGCCACAACATCGATACGGTGATGGGCTCGGTGACCACCGGCAGCGCGAACGTGCAAGCAGGCTCGCGCAGCATGTCGGGCTGCGCCGCCATGAACGAGGCCGGCACCAATGCGATCAAGTCCGAGCCGCCCGGCTGGGTGCGCACCGACATGGGCGGGCCACAGGCGCGCCTGTCCATCGACGACAGCATCCCGCCCCTGCTCGACACCATCGATGCCGCCCGCGGCCGCGGCGGCCTGCACTACCTGGATTATCTGGGCAGCGTGGTGCCGTGGTAGAGGACGCCGCGTGCATCGGCCGCAGGCCTGCATCGGCCAGGCTGTCCATCGATCGCGCCGCGCCCGCAACGACGCACCGCGGCTCAGCCGGCGTCGGACAGCGCCAGGGCCAGCGCCGCATCCTCCGACAGCGGCCGTGACAGGAAATAGCCCTGCACCAGGTCGACCTGCAGCTCGCGCAGCGCGTCCAGTTCCTGCGCCGTCTCCACACCTTCGGCCACCACCCGCGTGCCGATCTCGTGGGCGAAGTTGGTCAGCCCCTTGGCCAGCGCGCGGCGGCTGCGGTCGGAATGGATGCACTGGGTGATGCTCATGTCGAGCTTGATGACGTCCGGCTGCAACTGCAGGATGTGACGCATGCTGGCGTAGCCGGCGCCGGCATCGTCCACCGCCACCTGCGCGCCGCGCTCGCGCAGCGGCGCCAGCGCCTGCGCCAGCGCTTGATAGTTGCGCACGATGGCGTGCTCGGTGATCTCCAGGGTCAGGCGCGTCACCTCGGAGTCGTCGCCAAGCAGCCCCGCCAGGGACGCGGACATGATCAGTTCCGGCGACATGTTCACGCTGAGCCGGTACTGCGGCGGGAAGCGCCGCAGATACGCCAGCGCCTTGGCCAGCACGTGCAACTCCAGGCGGATGCCGACGCCGGCCAGCTCGGCCTGCTGGAACCACTGCGCAGGCCCACGCTGCGGCACGACGTCGAAACGCGACAGGCACTCGAACCCATGCAGGCGCAGCCCCTGCAGCGCGAACACCGGCTGGAACACGATGCGCGGCGCGCCCGCCGCCAGCGCGCCGTCGATCTCGTCGATCATCGCCTGCCGTTCCAGCTTGTGCGCTTCCACCTCGTGCAGGCGCAGCGCGAAGATCTCGGCGAACGCACGCAACATGCCGATGTCGCGCTCGCCCAGATCGTGCCGCGGCAGGAAACTGAAGCAGCACAACGTGCCGTAGATCCGCCCGCCCACCTGGATCGGCACGCTCATGTGCGAGCCGATCGGAATCTGCCACGTCGCCGGGATGCACTGCGCCGCCGGCACCAGGGAGGTATCCGGAATGAGTTGCGGCAACTCGCCCTGCACCACGCGCATGCAGTAGCCATCGGCGAACGGCAGGATCTGGCCTTCATGAATCGGCCCATCGGGCGGCCCGTCCACGTGATCCAGCACGCGGTCGGTTTCCCGGAAGCGCGACAGGAACGCCACGTCCATGCCCAGGTGCAGGCGCACCACGCGCAGGCAGCGACGCAGTTCGCGGTCGCTGATCTCGCCCGACAGCAGCTCGAACAATGGATGAGGTTCTGGCAGATCCTCGGTCGACGCCATCCCGCTTCTCCCCTGAGAGCGTTGCGACCCGCGCGCCGCGCGCCGCGCACGGCGCTGCGCCGTGGGCGAGGTGATCGAGCAGCGGGAACCCGGACCTTCCCCCGTTGTCCAGCGGGCGACACGTCCTTGTCGTTCGACTCTAAAGCGTGACGTACAGCCGCGAAAGCGCAGGCCCGTTCAGGAATCAAGCTGTCTACGGCAGCGACCGCTTCGGTGAGTCCGCCGCCGCGAATCCAGCCAACGGGCGGGCGACCACCGGCGCTGGAGTGATCAGGCATGGTGGCCGACGCCGTGTCGTCGATGGAATGGGCGGCCGGGCTCGCGCATGCCGACGCTGCGACCAGCCGGTGCACGTCACCCTGCCGTCGCGCGCGCCCAGCGCATCAGACGTAGACCATCAATCCCAGCAAATCCAGCGCGGCATGCGCCACGATCGCCGGCCACAGCCGCCCGGTGCGCGCCACCCACCAGCCCAGGATCAGCCCTATCACCACGATGGCGATGGTGCCGACCGGCCCCTGATAGAGGTGGTACGACGCGCGGATCGCCACGCTCACGTTCACCGCGAACGCCGGGCTGTGCCGCCGCTCCAGCGCGCGGATCACGTAGGCGCAGACGAACACTTCCTCGAAGATCGGATTGAGCAGCGAGACCAGCACCACCACGCCCGCCGACAGCGGCCCGGCCACCATCGCGTCCATCGACGGATTCACCTCCGCCGCCACGCTGTCGTTCAACAGATTCAACGGATAGGTCGCCACCACACAGGCGGCCAACAGCGCCAGGCCCACGCCGATGTCGCGCGCCTGCCACTGCAGGCCCAGTGCCCGCAGCGTCCAGCCGCGGAACCACAGCGTCGGCAGCAACAACGCCAGCACCAGCAGCTCGTAGAACACCATGCCCCATAGGTTCGGGTCGGAAAACGACGGCTCCACCACCGGCGCCAGCACCGCCAGCGCACTCCAGTAGATCGGCAACCCGAATGCCACCGCTACCACCAGCAGCAACTCGCCCCAACCGCCTGAGGGTTCCCCACGTTCCCGCATCCACACTCCCCTGTCGTTCGCTGCGCGCCGGAACGGCGTCGCCGCCGCATCCCACCAGGGCGCACCGTAGCAGGGTGGCATGACCGGGGACATCGGTGGCGGCGTCACGCGGCGGCGTGCAGTTCAACCCGGCGCGACGTGATGCACGCGGCGCGACTCGCACACCGATCGAGTCAAGCTAGTACAGCGCGTCCCGGGTGCGCTGCGGCAATTCCCGGTCGTAGGTTTCGCCGTCGAACGCGCCGTCGGCCAGATGCGCGTGCATGGTGCCGGGGCTGGGCAGGCGATTGCGCGGCAGGTGCCGCGCTGGGTCCCACAGCTGCGAGCGCACGATCGCCTTGGCGCAGTGGAAGTACGCTGCGTCGATGTGCACCACCATCACGCTGCGCGGCAAGCGCTCGCCGACCGCGAACCGCGCCAGCAGGTCCGGATCGACGCGGATCTCGGCACGGCCGTTCACGCGCAAGGTTTCACCGATGCCGGGAATCAGGAACAACAGCGACAGCCGCGGATCCTGCACCAGATTGCGCAGCGTATCGACGCGGTTGTTGCCCGGCCGATCCGGCAGCGCCAGCGTACGCGCATCCAGCGCCTGCACGAACCCCGGCGCATCGCCGCGCGGCGAACAGTCCCGTCCCTCGGCACCGGCAGAGGCCAGCACCACGAACGGCGATGCTTGCACGAACGCTTGGTAGTCGGCATTCAGATGGTCGATTTGTTTGCGTACGGCGCGCTCGACGGGTTGGCCGTACAGGGCTTCGAGGGCATCGAGGGTGGCGATTCCGTAGACCATCCTAGCGTCCTTGCGCGCGGGGCACGGCGGTGGCGATGATTACGGGAACCGTACCCAACGCAAAAAATAGATCGGTAGCCCCCACCCGGTAGCCCACTCTGGCACCTTAGGTATCCGGGCTATGCATTTTCGGGAAAAGACGCTCAACGAAGGTTGAGGATGGGTTGCTATGGCCCCGATCATGTAAAAATTCTAGCAGGGCTTCAGTCGCAACGGCTGACACGGAAGGAGCGCAGAATGCAGATCGTCGAGCATTACGAGGAGCCCGGCGTGGGTATCCTTCTGAAGTACAAAGGGCCGTCCGTAGATGATGGTTCGATGGATGTGTACGCTGCTGCCGCAAATATGGTGGCGTTCTCTGACTACGTTGTCGCTGCCACCAAGCAGTTATACGGCGAGGTTGAGGTAAAAGCCGAGATCAAAGCTTTTCAGCATGGTTCGTTCGAGACCGACCTGATATTCCACGTTGTCGGCTTAGGCGCCACTATGCTCACGGCTACTCCAGATGTGCGGAGCGTTTTGACAGCGGTAAAAGAGTCGGTAGATCTCTTCAAGTTCTTGAAAGGCCAGCCTCCGCAGAAGGTTGAGCACACTGATCAAAGCAATAATGTAACCGTGACCAACGTCAGCGGGAACGTAATCATCGTGCAGACCGAATCACTACATCTAACGATGGATGAGAAGGCTGGTAAGGCAGCTGCTCAGTTTGTCGGTCAGGCTCTGTCTAAACCTGGCGTGGACAGGATTGAGATTCGGTCAGAGGGGCAGCAAATTGCTGTTGCTACTCAGGAAGACGCACCATTCTTCCATGCGATCGTAGATGAAACACCTGTCGTGGAGCAGACCATCCAGATGGGGCTTACGATCCAAGAGCCGAGCTTCAAGGACGGTAGCGGTCATAAATGGACGATGTGGGACGGGGAGGCATCGCTTCAGTACGCAATGGAGGATGATATTTTCATTACTCGTATTGACAACGGCGAGTCATTCCGCAAAGGAGACGTCCTCATCTGTGACGTCAAATTCACACAAACGCGTTCTGGTTCTAAGCTAAAAATTCAGCGCACCATCCTCAAAGTCCATGACCACAAGGATAGCCACGAACAAACGGCGTTCGACCTCAGAGTCCGCGACGATTAAGGTCGATCTTGCTGCAATTTTCTGTAGAAGGGCACGCTAGCGCATCTCCTTTCTTTTAAGTCTAGTGATCTAACGCGCCTTGCACGACTCTGGCGCAATCGTATGGCACCATGCGATGACGCTAGCGCGCTTCGGCGGCGGGAGGCTACTCCGAGACAAGTGATTTAGAACAGCAGTTCAATTTTGCCTTCCGACCAAGCCTGCACAAACCAGCTTTATAGAAGAATACTTAAGCCATTTAAAATAACCCCCCCTTTCCCACTATATATGACACATGCTAAGTAGATTAAAAATCTATAGACGCAATCGGAGGAAAAGACTCCAATATAGCAAGATAACGTTTCCTCGTTGCTTCATCTGAGGCCGCGCGTATGTAGCGCTCCAAAAGTGGCGTCATCAGCTGGCTCTGCAGATCCTTGTGCATCCCCAGACATTGAGCTGGCGAATATCCGGTCATTTTTTCCCTTGCAGAATCCTGCCCTGCTTCATCGGGGTAAATTTCAGGCCGGAAAGTCACAGCAGCAGCCGTCATACCCATAGGGGACGCTGGGACGTCAAGATAGCTAGTTAGAACAACCACTTGAAACTTATTGAAATTCAACTTATCAATCCGTAGACCTTGTTGCTCCAGATCAAAATTCGATTCAGGATGGCCAACAAATGCACTTATATATAGTGAACTTTTTCTAGGATTTAGCTCTCCGACGTAAAGTCCCGAGTCAAACTTTTTGACATCATGATTTTTTGATTTTAAGCTTGTAAAAACATTGCTAACTATGTGAAAAAACTTTCCCTCGCTCTTAGCTGCATCAGTAATCGCGACTGAAGTTAGAGATTGGCCAGCAAGCGTGCGCGTGTGCTTTATGGTTATGAATTTCTCACTGCGAGGCGATGGATGCAGCGAGAAGCGGGCTTCTTTTACCTCTTCTCCTCCTGCTTCCAACCCATAGCTCGCGCCTGAATAGACGCGAACATAAACGTCATCACCCTTTTCAAGAAATGAGAGCAGGTTCCTCGGCTTTGCTTTTACTCGAACTTGAATTTTTTTACTGGCCACTTCCCCCTCCGAAAAATCCAATATGAGGATACAAAATTCAAAGAACTGAGACCAAATCACTCTCCATCGTAGCGGCAGATAAGTTCAAAAATCGCATTCAGCTGCATGCGCCACCAGGCACAAGAAAATTCGTGAATTAATAATAAGGTAAGCGGCCGTCTACGTCGTGCTAGCGCAGCAACCTATAGGCAGGCATAACCGAAAAACGATCCTTCTAATCTTTAACGTAGCCGGCCACTACTAGACTGAAAAACCATCGACAAAGCGTTCGAGGCTCCTCGGCCATTCTTCCCAATTCTGCTTACCCGCCGCCACGCGTCACAAATACCTGGTAGTCGCAGCGGCACCCAAGACGGCAGGATAGATGGCGGCGCGAATAAAGAGATTTTCACTATATTCAAAAGAATTATGGATGATCCACAAGCTTTTGCGGTTATAACTATAATCCATAACTAACAACTAGGCCGATCACCCGCACTTCGAATACCCACAATTCAAACAAGTCGCACACCCGTCCATGATAACGAGCGCCTTGGTATTGCACTTGTGGCACATCGTGGCCGACGGCGGGAAACTCGCGCCGTCGCCGGTGACGGCGATGTCCTCTTCGTGGTCGGCGGTGGAGTCGGCGGACACCGCACCCTCATCCGCCCTGCGGGCACCTTCTCCCGCAGGAGAAGGAACCGCCTTGCTCACTTCACTGTTTTTTTTTGAGCGCTCTTCGTACTGCTTGCGCTTCTCGGCGATCAGCGCGCGCTGGTGGTCGCTCATTTCCGGGTCGTGCAGCAGGCCGATCGACTTCATGTGTTCTTCGACGATGCTGCCCAGTTCGGCGACCAGCGACGGCATGTACACGCCGCCGGCCTTGAAGTAGCCGCCCTTGGGGTCGAACACGGCCTTCATCTCGTCGACCAGGAAGGTGACGTCGCCGCCCTTGCGGAACACGGCGGACATGATGCGGGTCAGCGCCACGATCCACTGGAAGTGCTCCATGGACTTGGAATTGACGAAGATTTCGAAGGGGCGGCGCAGTTCGTGCTCGGTGCCGGCGTTGAGCACGATGTCGTTGAGGGTCACGTACATGGCGTGTTCCACCAACGGCGATTTGATCTTGTAGGTGCTGCCGATCAGCACGTCCGGGCGCTCGATGCGCTCGTGCATGTGGATGATGTTGTCGGCAGGCGCTTCGGCCTCGGCGGTGGCACGGTCGATCGACGAGGCGGGCACCGCGGCGGCGGCGTCGCGCGCCTTGTCCTCGGGGGTGACGACGGCGTAGCCCTTGATTTTCTGGTCGATCTTGATGGCCATGAGGCGTTCCTGGAGTGCGGGACGAACCGGGCGCGGTAGCCCGGCCTCTCCCCCACGTGCGGGGGAGAGGGTGCGACGGGACGGCTTACTTCTTGGCGCGGGTGGCCGCGGCCTTCTTGCCGGCGGCCTTGCGCACGGCGGTCTTCTTCACCGCCGCGCTCTTCTTGGCGACCTTGGCAGTGCTCTTCTTGACCGCCTTGGCGGCTTTCTTCACGGCCTTCTTGGCGACGACCTTCTTCGCGGCGACCTTCTTGGCGGCCTTCTTCACCGCTTTCTTGGCCACGGCCTTCTTCGCGGCGACCTTCTTGACCGCCTTCTTCGGCGCGGCCTTCTTGGCGGTCACTTTCTTGGCCGGAGCCTTCTTCGCAACGGCCTTCTTGGCAGCGGCCTTCTTCGCCGGCGCCTTCTTCGCAGCCGCCTTCTTGGCGGTCTTCTTGCCGCCCTTGGTCAGCGCGGCCGCTTCGGCCTGGGCGCTGGCTTTGGCCGCTTCCAGCTTCTTGCGCGCGCTGGCGACGGTCTTCTTGACGGCCTTGCCGGCCTTCTCGGCGCGCTTGGCGACGGCCTTCTCGGCCTTCTTCACCGCCTTGCGGGTCTTGGCGACCTGGTCCTGCACGCGCTTCTGCACGGTCTCGGCGGTCTGCTTGACCGTGGCGACGGCCTCGCTGGCGGTGGCGGCGATGGTCTCGCCGACGTTGGTGGCGGTTTCTTTCACGTTCTCGGCGACCTGCGTCAGCGTCGCCGTGACGCCATTCCCATTGCTCATAAAACCCTCCTCAGGGTGTCAGTGTTTATGTCACGCGGGCGATGCTATACCGATTGCAGCGAAGCGGGGAGCCGGAAACGGCGACATTCGGCGGACGGTGGGGAAACGTTGGGGAAGCGCGGCGCACCGCACTTCCGGGGCTTCCACCGCCGCCCTCCCCTCCGCCGGCGCGAAGGGGAGACGGGACGGCGTCAGAACTTGCCGTAATACCCTTCTTTCAGCGCATCGAACAGGTTGGCGGCGGTGTGCATCTCGCCGTCGTACTCGATCTGTTCGTTGCCCTTGACCTCGACCACGCTGCCGTCTTCCAGCTCGAAGCGGTAGGTGGTGTTCTCCAGGTCCGCTTCCTTCACCAGCACGCCCTGGAAGGCGGCCGGGTTGAAGCGGAACGTGGTGCAGCCCTTCAGCCCCTGCTGGTGGGCGTAGCGGTAGATGTCCTTGAACTGCTCGTAGGGATAGTCGGTGGGGACGTTGGCGGTCTTGGAGATGGAGCTGTCCACCCACTTCTGCGCGGCGGCCTGCACATCCACGTGTTCCTTGGGGTGGATGTCGTCGGCGGCGATGAAGTACTCCGGCAGGCGCGCGGCGGCGTCCTCGGCGAACGGCATCGCCTTGGCGTTGACCAGGTGGCGGTAGGCCAGCAGCTCGAAGGAGAACACGTCCACCTTCTCCTTGCTCTTCTTGCCCTCGCGGATCACGTTGCGGCTGTAGTGGTGGGCGAAGCTCGGCTCGATGCCGTTGGAGGCGTTGTTGGCCAGGCTCAACGAAATGGTGCCGGTGGGGGCGATGGAGCTGTGGTGGGTGAAGCGCGCGCCCACCTCGGCCAGTTCCTCGACCAGCGCCGGCGCCACCTCGGCGATGCGCTGCATGTAGCGGCTGTACTTGGCGTGCAGCAGCCGGCCCTCGATGCGCTCACCGACGCGCCAGCCATCGCGTGCCATCTCCGGGCGCTGCCGCAGCATCGCCGCGGTGACCTCGAAGGTCTCCTGCATGATCGGCGCCGGGCCCTTCTCCTTGGCCAGCGACAGCGCGGTCTCCCAGCCGGCCACGGCCATATCGCGGGCGATGGACTCGGTGAACTCACACGATTCGGCGCTGCCGTACTTCATGCGCAGCATGGTCATGGTCGAGCCCAGGCCGAGGAAGCCCATGCCGTGGCGGCGCTTGCGCATGATCTCGTCGCGCTGCTGCTGCAGCGGCAGGCCGTTGACCTCGACCACGTTGTCGAGCATGCGGGTGAACACCCGCACCACTTCCTTGTATTCCTCCCAGTCGAAGCGGGCGCGCTCGGTGAACGGCTCGCGCACGAAGGTGGTGAGGTTGATCGAGCCGAGCAGGCAGGCGCCGTAGGGCGGCAGCGGCTGCTCGCCGCAATTGTGGGCGTGCAGACCGTTGCCGTCGAAGGTGTTGATGCCGGGGACCTGCACGTCGTAGACGTCTTCGATGCCATCGGCGGCCACCGACTGCACGGTCGCCACGAAGCGCTCGCGGTTCAACTGGCGACGATAGCCGGACAGCAGCGCCTTGAGGCGGTTGGCCTTGGCGGTGTCGGCAAAGCCCACCCGTTGGGCGAAGGCATCGAGGTTGTCGCCGCTGACGACCAGTTCGTGCTGCGCCTTGGTGACGTAGGCACGCGTGCCGCCGTGCCCGTCGGGCAGCAACGCGGTGCCGGCGGGGCGCCGGTCGCGGTAGATCTGCGAGGCGATGCCCAGCCGCAACAGCATGCGCTGCGCTGCCTCCAGCCGCGCCAGGTCCGACTGTGCCAGGCGCACGCTGACGCCCTTCTCCTGGCTGCCCTGCACCGAGCCGTCGGTGTCGAACAGGCCACGCAGGAAGCCGCGATGGAAATCGCTGGAGGTCTTCTCGACGGCCGGGGTGATCGCCTTGTCGCCCGGACGCAGGCCCAGCTCCAGAGCCAGATCGCGTAATGCGGCCGACTTCAGGCGGTACTCGCCACGGTCGCGCACCTCGCTCCAGCCGGCGAAGTCGGCACGGTGCGGCAGGCTGCGCGCGCAGCGCAGGGCTTCGTCCATCAGTGCCACCGGTGCCAGCGGCGCCGCATTGACGGCGGCGGCCTGCGACCAGACGGACAACACGGCGGCTTCGTGCTTGAGCGTGCCGTCGCCCACCAGCATGCCGAGGAGGAAACCTTCCTCATAGCTGCGCGCGCCGCCCCACTCCGCACCGGCACGGTGATTGTTGAGCAGCACCCGGTCGCCTGCGACCAGTTGGTCCGCCTGGCACCATTGGGTGTCCAGCGACCAGCGGGTCTGCCGCACCACGCGCCGCACGCGGTGGTCTGCGGTCAGACGCAGCGCGTAACCTTCCTGCGTCTGCAGTCGCACCACCTGCTTGTGCGCGGTCTTGAAGAAACCCTCCACACCGGTGGCATGGTCGCCGCCATCGACCCGCGCCAGGAACGGCGTTCCCAGCAGATCGGCGACCTGACGCGGCCCCTCGGCGGTCTGCACCCAGGTATCGGCGGTCACACACGGGTTGGTCGCGCGGACGTTCTCGCACCACCAGTTGTTGTTCATTTCGTTGACGCGGTCGATCAGGATGAAGCCCGGCTCGGCGTAGTCGTAGGTGGAGACCATGATCATGTCCCACAGGTGGCGGGCGCGGATGTGCCCGTACACCTTGCACGCGACCAGGCCGTCGTCGCGCACGATGTAGTCCTTGTGCGTGGGCCAGTCGCGCCAGACCACGGCGCTGGCGTCGGCCAGGTCGACGTCGGCCTCTTCCTTGCGGTTCACCGGGAACACCAGCGGCCAGTCGGCATCCTGCTCCACCGCCTGCATGAAGCCGTCGGTGATCAGCAGCGACAGGTTGAACTGGCGCAGGCGCCCGTCCTCGCGCTTGGCGCGGATGAAGTCCTTCACGTCCGGGTGGGACACGTCGAAGGTGCCCATCTGCGCGCCGCGGCGGCCGCCGGCCGAGGACACGGTGAAGCACATCTTGTCGAAGATATCCATGAACGACATCGGCCCGGAGGTGTAGGCGCCGGCGCCGGCCACGAACGCGCCGCGCGGGCGCAGCGTGCTGAACTCGTAGCCGATGCCACAGCCGGCCTTGAGGGTCAGCCCGGCCTCGTGGACCTTCTCCAGGATGCCGTCCATCGAGTCGGTGATGGTGCCCGACACGGTGCAGTTGATGGTGCTGGTGGCCGGCTTGTGTTCCTGCGCGCCGGCATTGGAGGTGATGCGCCCGGCCGGGATCGCGCCGCGGCGCAGCGCCCAGGCGAAGCGCTCGAACCAGTGGGCGCGCTGCTCCTCGCCGACCTCGGCATCGGCCAGCGCCCGCGCCACGCGCAGGTAGGTGCCGTCGATGTCGGCATCCAGCGGATCGCCCTGCTTGGTCTTGAGCCGATACTTCTTGTCCCAGATGTCCTGCGACGCCGGCTGCATCGGGATGGGGTCGTGCTTGGATCCGGTCTGGACGACTTCCAGGCGCACCGTACTCATTCTGCTGTGTTCTCCTCGAACCTGTCCCGATGGGGCGGATGGGTGGTCATCCGCCGTGTGTCTTGATCTATATCGCACTTGCGCTGCACGGCAGCGACGGCCGCGGCAGCGCGCGCGGCGCCTGCCCTCGACCGACCGAAATTCCCCGAATCCGCGACGTCCCCTGTCACCGTCCCGTCATGCATCGCCGAGCGCGCCCCTGGATGTGAAGTCCTGGTGAAGAAAACCCTAGTTCTAGTGCCGTACCGAATCGATACCGCTACATGTAGTGGCTAATGCAAGCGTGAACGCTAACGCCGGGCAGGCCGACTGTCAACGTCGTCGCGCGCCGATCACGTGACATCGAGCGGGTGTGCACGCGGCGTGCCGTGGCGGCCTTGCGCAGGCGGCGTCGGAACGCTTTCACTGGCGGTTAAACGCCGCGCGTTCATCTTGATTTACGCGCACGCGCGCCCATCTGCCCCACGTCTCCCGCGTTCCCCGGAAACCGACCCCATGCGACCGCTGCCCACGCTGCTGACCCTGACCGCCGCCGCTGCCTTCGGCGGTTTCGCCGCCACCGCCATCAATGCGCAACTGGACAACCGCGCCGAGGCCGCGCCGGTCGCGGCGCCGCCGCTGTCCGGGGCCGCGCGCCTGCCGTCCGCGGTGGCCGGCGAGCCGCTGCCGTCGCTGGCGCCGATGCTGCAGAAGGTGATGCCGGCGGTGGTGAGCATCAACACCAAGCAAGTCGTGCGGGTGCGCAATCCGTTCTTCAACGACCCGATCCTGCGCCGCCTGTTCCCGGACATCCCGCAGGAGCGCATCAACGAGTCGCTGGGTTCGGGTGTGATCATCGACGCGAAGAACGGCTACGTGCTGACCAACCACCACGTGGTGGAGAACGCCGACGACGTGCAGGTGACCCTGGCCGACGGGCGCAGCTTCAAGGCCGAGTTCATGGGCTCGGACGCGGACACCGACATCGCGCTGATCCGGATCAAGGCCGACAACCTCACCGAGATCCGCCTGGGCGACAGCGACAAGCTGCGCGTGGGCGATTTCGTCGCGGCCATCGGCAACCCGTTCGGCTTCACCCAGACCGTCACCTCCGGCATCGTCTCGGCGATGGGCCGCAACGGCATCCGCGGCCTGGGCTATCAGAACTTCATCCAGACCGACGCCTCGATCAACCCCGGCAACTCCGGCGGCGCACTGGTGGACCTGCGCGGCGAACTGGTCGGCATCAACACCGCCAGCTTCAACCCGCAGGGCAGCATGGCCGGCAACATCGGCCTGGGCCTGGCGATCCCGTCGAACCTGGCGCGCGCGGTGGTCGACCAGTTGATCAAGAACAACGGGGTGATGATCCGCGGCACCTTCGGCATCGAGACGCAGAACCTGACCACGCAGATGGCGCAGGGCCTGGGCCTGTCGGCGCCGCGCGGGGCGCTGGTGACGCGGGTGCTGGCCGGCTCGGCGGCCGCGGCCGCCGGGCTGCAGCCGGGCGATGTGATCACCGGCGCCAACGGCGAGCGCCTGGACAGTGCCGAGGCGCTGCACAACTACGAGGGCCTGCAGCCGGTGGGCAGCACGGTCACCCTGGACGTGCGCCGCGATGGCAAGCCGCTGCAGCTCAAGGCCACGCTCAAGGAACAGCCGCGCGCGATCAGCGGCGAGTCGCTGGACCCGCGGCTGAGCGGCGCCACCTTCGCCGACCTGCCCGAATCGCTGCGCCAGTCCGGCATCTCCGGCGTGCTGATCGGCAACGTGGCGCGGGGCAGCCGTGCGGCGCGCAACGGCCTGGCCAGCGGCGACATCGTGGTGGCCGCCTCGGTCGGCGAGTTCGCCGACCTGGCCAGCTACCGCGCCAACTTCGCGCGCAAGCCGGCGCAACTCGTGCTGCGCGTGGTGCGCGGCGGCGCGCAGGCCGACCTGGTCATGCAGTGAGCCGGCACGCTCAGTCCAGGCGCGCGGCGTAATCGTCGCGCACGTGCTGGTTCAAGTAGGTGGTGAGACCGCGCCCGGCGGCGGCCAGGCGCTGCATCTCCATGACCTGGAGCAGGCCGGGATGCCGACGGTCGTAGCGGTAGGTGGCGCCGTCGGCGAAGCGCAGCACGATCCAGTCCGGGCCGCTGTCGTAGGCGACCACCCCGGCATGGCCGCTCCGGTTGCCGTACGCGTGCATGACAGTCACTCCGGGACTTGGCCGCTCGGCGGCGAGCGCCGACACTATGGCGCACTGCCTGCGGCGACGAGCTAACACCCCGTACACCCCGCCGATGGTATTGGTGTCGCCCGTTCTGCGCAGCGTCCGCATCGGCGGACGGCAGGCCCCCAAACCCCAGAGGAGACATGCCCATGAATGCCAGCCCGACCAATACCGAGAACCTCAAGGACAACCTGAGCGAAGCCGGCGCGCACTTGAAGTCCGCGGCCAGCTATGCCGGCGATGCGATCAAGGGCGCTGCCGGTGCCGCCGGCGAAGAACTGAAGCTGGGCAAGGCCAACGTCAAGGCCGAGCTGTCCGACAGCGCGCTGTCCGGACTGGCGGCAGCCGAGTTCGGCGGCGCGGCGGCGAAGGAGCAGGTGGACGTGCTGCTGGACAAGGGCCGCGACCTGATCGACAGCGCTGCCGAGCTGATCCGCGAGCGTCCGCTGGCCTCGTTCGGCGTGGCCTTCGCCACCGGCTGGATCATCGCCAAGCTGGCGCGCAGCGGCGGCGACAAGTAAGCCGCGCGTGAGCGAGGAGCAGGCCCGCACCGACGGCGCCGCGGCAGACGCCGCGGCCGCACCGTCGCTGGAGGAATCCTTCCGCGCGCTCGGCACGGCCGGGCGCGAAGGACTCAATGCCACCCTGGACACCGGCCGCGCGCTGCGCAAGCTGGTGGCCGCGGACTTCGCCCTGGCCCGTGCCGCCCTGGCGCGGGCGCTGGTGTGGCTGACTGTGTCGGTGGCGTTCGGCGCGTCGGCGTGGATGCTGCTGATGGGCGCGATGATTGCCCTGCTGCAGCGCATGGGCTGGTCGTGGCTGGCGTCGATCTCGGCGACCGCGGCCTTCAGCCTGGTGGTCACCGCGCTCGGCGCCTGGCAGGCGCTGCGTTACTTCGACATGAGCAAGCTCGACGCCACCCGCCGCCAGTTGGCCAAGCTGGGCATCGGCGGCGACGACGAGGACGGCGACGAGGATGTCGCCAGGCGCGAGGCCACACCATGACCCTGCGGCAATTGCAGCACCGCATCGCCCGCGCCGAAGCGGTGCTGGAAGGACGCCAGGAGCAGGTGCGCACGCACTGGACGACCCTGCAGCAGGTCTGGCGCGAAGGCTGGACACCGTGGCGGATCGTGATCGTCGGCCTCGGCACCGGCTTCCTGGTCGGTCGCGCCGAACCGGCGGCGGTGGTCGGCAAGCTTGGCGGCGCGCGCTGGCTGCAGATGCTCAGCGCGCTCTCCAGCCTGATCAACGCCACCACCGCCAAGAGCGCGTCCGATGACGCCGAGCGCGCCTCCGACGATGCCGAGGAAGCGGCGGACACCGCACAGGATGCGGCCGTGGATGCCGCCACCCAGGCCCCGCCTCCCGTTGCACCCGTTCCCCCATCCGCTGTCCGCCCGCAGCCGCCGCGGCCGCCGATGGCCTCGCGCCCCGGGCAACCCGCCGCGGCCGAAGCGGCCACCGACCTGTCCGAGCGCCAGGGCAGGGACTGACGTTCCTGGGATCGGCGCGTGGCTGGCCTGGGCCGCCACGCCGCGCGCACGCGGCGGCCACGCCGCCTTGATATCGCGCCGGCCACGATCCGGCCTACACTTCGCTTCCTTTTCGACGCCGTTCGGCGCGTGCACTGCGGCGCGCGCCGCGGCCACTGCATCGCAGGTCCGATGAGCACAGTTCCCGATCCCGCGGTCGTCGCCGACGACGCCCCGCACGGCCCCCTGCCGCCGCCGCCCGCTCCACGCCCGCGCGGACCGGTCTCGCTGGTGGTGCTGGCCACCCTGGCGGTCTGCTACACGCTGTGGGCCGCACAGGACGTGATCCTGCCGATCCTGCTCGCCGCCTTCTTCGCCCTGGTCGGCAACCCGATCCTGCGCATGCTGCAACGGCTGTACCTGCCGCGCTTCCTGGCCGCGCTGCTGGTGCTGCTGTCGGGCATGGCGGTAGCGACGACGCTGACCGTGCAACTGGCCGGCCCCGCCGCCGAGTGGGCGCAGCAGGCGCCGGCACAGCTGCGCCATCTGGCCACCCAGGTGCGCGACCTGACCAAGCCGATGCAGCAGGCCAACCAGGCCGCGGAGAACTTCGCCCGCGCCGCCGGCGGCGAGAGCGGACGCCGCGTGCAGGTGATCCGCACGCAGATGGACGACCCGTACAAGGCGCTGGTGCGGACCCCGCGGGTGGCCGCCTCGGCGCTGGCGGTGGTGTTGCTGACGTTCTTCTTCATGGTGTTCGGCGAGAATCTGCAGCGCCATGCGATCGCGCTGCTGCCCAGCCGCCAGCAACAGAAATTCACTACCGAGATCCTGCGCTCGATCGAACGCGAGGTCTCGCGCTACGTCCTGACCATCACCGTGATCAATACGCTGGTCGGCCTGATCTTCGCCGGCATTCTGATCCTGCTGGGCATTCCGCCGCAGGAAGCGCTGCTGTGGGGCACGGTGGTGGCGCTGCTGAATTTCGCGCCCTACGTGGGGCCGCTGATCGGCGCGGTGCTGATGCTGCTGATGGGCTTCGTCGCATTCCGCGAACCGCTGAGCGCGGCGCTGCCGGCGATCCTGTACCTGGCGCTGCACACCCTGGAAGGCCAGGTGGTGACGCCGATCGTGCTCGGCCGGCGCATGGCGATCTCGCCGCTGATGCTGATCCTGGCGCTGATGCTGTTCGGCTGGCTGTGGGGCATGATCGGCCTGCTGCTGGCGGTGCCGCTGCTGGTGTGCATCAAGATGGTGCTGGCGCGGGTCGAAGGCATGCAGCGTTGGGCGCGGTTGCTGGAGTGAGGCCGGGATTGGGGAGTCGGGATTGGGGATTGGCGGAAGCGCGAGTGCTGTCTACCGGGCCCGGCCCGCGGCGGCGGCGACGCTTGGCGTAAAATGCGCCGGTGACTTCCATGCCCTCCTTCCCCGTCCGCGCGATCACGCTGGATCTGGACGACACCCTGTGGCCGTTCGCACCGATCGGCGCGCGCATCGAGCAGGTGCTGCACGACTGGCTGCTGCAGCACAGCCCGGCCACCGCCGCGCGCTTCCCGGTCGCGGCGATGCGGCAGCTGCGCGAAGCGGTGTTCGCCGCGCATCCGCACCTGCACCACGACCTCAGCGAACTGCGTCGGCTGACCCTGCGCCGTGCGCTGCAGGACAGCGGCGCCGATGAAGCGTTGCTGGAACCTGCGTATGCGGTGTTCCATGCCGCGCGCAATCAGGTGGAGTGCTACCCGGACAGCATCGCCGCGCTGGAGCGCATCGCCGCGCGCGTGCCGGTGGTGGCGCTGAGCAACGGCAATGCCGACCTGGCCACGATCGGCCTGGACCACCATTTCGCCTTCCAGCTCAGTGCCCGCGAACACGGCGCGGCCAAGCCGGACCCGGGCATCTTCCGCGCCGCCTGCGCGCGCCTGGGCCTGCCCTGCGCGCAGGTACTGCACGTGGGCGACCATATCGAGATCGACGTGGTCGGTGCGATGCAGGCCGGCCTGCGCGGTTGCTGGATCAACCGCGAGGCGCAGGCCTGGCATCCGCCGACCCCACCCGATCTGCATTTCGACACCCTCACCGGCCTGGCCGACTGGCTGGACGCGACCCAGCCGGCCGACGCGGCGCGCGCCTGATCCGCGCCCTCTCGCCCACCGGTCTTCTCCCTCTTCCAAGGATCCGCTGATGTCCCTGCCGACCGGCTTCACCGACGCCTCCACCCATGCGCTGCCGCTGTACGTGCTCGACCGCGAGCACCTGGCCGAATGGCGCGCGGCGCAATCGCCCGCGTGGGTGGCGTGGATGGACACCCAGCAGTTCATGGCCGCGCCGGGCAGCGTGCTGCTGCTACCGGGTGCCGACGGCGTGGCGGCCGCGGTGCTGGGCGTCGGCGATCGCGGCGATGCGTATGCCTACGCGCATGCGCCGTTCGCGCTGCCGGCCGGCAGCACCTGGCGCGTGGACAGCGCGCTGGACGCCGACACGCTGGCGACCCTGCACCTGGGCTGGGGCCTGGGCAGCTACCGCTTCGCCCGCTACAAGCAACCGCCGCGGCTGCCGGCACAGTTGCTGGCCACGCCGCAGGCCGAAGTGTGCGACCTGATCGCGGCCAGCCTGCGCGTGCGCGACTGGGTCAACACGCCGACCGAGCACATGGGGCCGGAGCAACTGGAAGAGGCCGCACGCGCGATCGCGCAGGAACACGGCGCGCAGTTCGAGAGCATCGTCGGCGACGCGCTGCTGGAGCAGAACTTCCCGGCGATCCACGCGGTCGGCCGCGCCTCGCACCGCGCGCCGCGCCTGCTGGTGCTGCGCTGGGGCGAAGAGGCGCATCCGCACGTGGCGCTGGTCGGCAAGGGCGTGTGCTTCGACACCGGCGGCCTGGACCTGAAGCCGGCCGACGGCATGCGCAACATGAAGAAGGACATGGGCGGCGCCGCACACGCGCTGGCGCTGGCCGGGCTGGTGATGGCGCAGCGCCTGCCGCTGCGGCTGACCGTGCTGCTGCCGGCGGTGGAGAACGCGGTCGGCCCGAACGCGTTCCGCCCGGGCGAGGTGATCGCCACCCGTCATGGCACCAGCGTGGAGATCGACAACACCGACGCCGAAGGCCGCCTGGTGCTGTGCGATGCGCTGGCCTACGCCGGCGAACAGCGCCCCGACGCGATCCTGGATTTCGCCACGCTGACCGGCGCGGCGCGCATCGCCCTGGGTCCGGATCTGCCGGCACTGTTCTGCAACGACGACACGCTGGCGCAGGCCTGGATCGCCGCCGGCGAGCGCACCCGCGACCCGGTCTGGCGCATGCCGCTGTGGCGTCCTTATCTGCGCTACCTCACCAGCTCGGTCGCCGACCTGGCCAACGCCGGCTCGCGCATGGCCGGCGCGGTGACCGCCGCCCTGTATCTGGAGCGTTTCGTGCCGGCGCGGCAGGCCTGGGCGCACCTGGACGTGTACGCCTGGAACGACAGCGACCGCCCCGGCCGCCCGGCGGGTGGCGAAGCACTGGCGCTGCGTTCGGCGTATGCCATGCTGAAGACGCGTTACGCCGCATAGCCCGCGTGGAACGCGCCTATGCGTCGCCCTCGCCCTTGTGGGAGCGGCTTCAGCTGCAGCGCGCGGTGGTGTTGAGGGTTGATCGCCCGCGGACACAGTCGGGACTGAAGTCCCTCCCACAGTGCACCCACCACACCGGTCGCACACTTGTGGGAGCGGCTTCAGCCGCGACGCGCGGTGGTGTGAAGGTTGATCGCCCGCGGACACAGTCGGGACTGAAGTCCCTCCCACAGTGCACCCACCACACCGGTCGCACACTTGTGGGAGCGGCTTCAGCCGCGACGCGCGGTGGTGTGCGGGTTGATCGCCCTCGGACATCGTCGGGACTGAAGTCCCTCCCACAGTGCATTCGCCACGCCGACCGCGGCCCGGTGGGAGCGGCTTCAGCCGCGACGCGCGGCGGTATGAGCAGCGTTGTTGTCTTCAGACACCATCGGGACTGAAGCCCATTCCCAACGCACCGCAATATCGGTCGTGCGCGTGTGGCGACACGACGCTGGGAAACCGCTGTTGCGATTCCCCAATCCCCATTCCCCAATCCCCGCCTCAACCCGCCAACGCCTCCAGCGAATCGCGCTCGATACCGGCGTAGATAGCGAACTCGTCGTGCACCGTCGCGCCCAGCGCCTGCTCGAACGCGGCGCGGTTGGCGTGCGCGGCGTAGGCGCGCTGTTCGCCGCCGCCGAGATTGGACTGGAAGATGCCGGCGGCGCTGACCGGCAGGAAATCCTCGTAGACGATCGGGTCAGCGCTGACCAGGCCATCAGCGATCAGCGCTTCGGCCGGCTTGCCGGCCAGGGCCGCGGCGCCGGCGGCGCGACCGGCATCGGTGAGGGCGTAGCGGAAATAGCCCAGGCCCTCGCGACGCAGGGTGGCGTAGTCGTCGGGGAAGTCGGCGAAGGCAGCCTGCAGGCGCGTGGCGTAGTCGGCACCGGCGCTGCCGTCCGCTGCGCGTGCGCGTTCCAGCAGCGCGTCGTACAGCGCGCGGCCCTTCGGCGTCAGGGCCAGGCCGCGCTGTTCGATCTCGCCGAACCGCGCGGTGTGGGTGCCGGCCTCGGCGCCGTCCGCGCCGGCGGGGAAGCGCACGGTTTCCTCCAGTGCCTTGAAGCTGGTCTGGCGCAGCAGGATCGGGCAGGCGCGACGCGGCGGGCCTTCGATCACCGCCTTGGCGTCGATGCCCCGGCGCAGCATTTCCGCCTGCGCCGCGTCGATGTCCAGGGTGCGCGGGGTCAGGTGGTTGATGTGCGGGCCATGGAAGCTGACCACGTCGGCGATCAACTTGTGCGCCTCGCTCAGCGCGCGGTAGGTCGGCAGGCTCACGGTCGCGTCGCTGTGCCAGCGGAAGGTTTCCAGCGCCTCGGCGACGAAGCGCTGCGCGTCGGCGTCGGCCAGGCCGCCGTCGCGTTCGCACTGCGCGATCAACGCGAGCGCGCCGTCGGTGAAGATGCGCCGCTTGGCGAGGATCTGCGCCGCCTGCTCGCGCAGCGCCGGGTCCTCGATCAGCTCCAGCCGCAGCAGCGAGGTGAACACGCGGAACGGATTGCGCGCCAGCGCCGCCGCCTCCAGCGGGCGGAACGCGGTGGAGTGCACCGGCACGCCGGCCACCGACAGGTCGTAATAGCCCACCGGCGCCATGCCCATCACCGCGAACAGGCGGCGCAGCGTGGCCAGTTCCTCGGCCGTGCCGACGCGGATCGCGCCATGCCGTTCCTGATCCAAGCGCGCACGTTCGTCGTTGCGCTGCAGTTGCGCCTCCAGCGCCGGATCGGCGGTCAGGGTCTGCGCATTGACCTGCGCCACCAGTTCCATCAGCGTGCCGTACAGCGGCACCTCGGTGCGGTACATGTCGGACATGGCCTGCGCGAACAGGCTGCGGATAGCGTCGGGCGAAACGAAGGCGTTGGTCATCGGGCGGTCCGGAGCGGCAGTGGCGCCGGCGGCAGGACCGGCAGAACGCCTATTCTCGCGCCGCGGCGGCGGCGCGGCCAGTGTGTGGGGGGAGGCTGCGTGCCGAGTGCGGTGGGGAGTGGCCGGCGGCCGGATGTTGCCGAGCGAGGATTGGGGATTGGGGAAGTGCGAGTGCGCTGCGCGCCCACCCCTCACCCCAACCCCTCTCCCGGGGGGAGAGGGGCCAGGTTCGCGCCGAAGTCGGGGCACAGCGTTGCCCGGCATGCATCCTGGGTCGCCCATGCATGGCGACGGAAAATACGCGTAAAGACATGGACGCGCGTGCAGGCGGCAACGCCGTGCGTCGTGCTGCGCCGCGCTTACTGCGGGCGCGTCGACCCGTCCTGGGGCTGTGCCGCGGCGCGGTCGCGGGCGGCGCGGTCGCCCAGTTGCCGGCGCAGCAGCGCGTCCAGCATGATCGGTCGGTCCCAGTGGTCGTAGCTGGCGACGATGGCATGGCGCAGCGCACGGTAGGCCAGCGAGCCGGGCGCTGCGTCCAGGTCGCTCGCCACCGTCGCCCAGCCAGCCGGCACGCCGGCAGCCGTGCGCGCACGCACCACCTCGCGGTAGGGTCGTCCCGCGGCCTTGGCCAGGAATGCGGCGACATAGACATCGCGCGGCGGCCAGCGCCGCTCGCGCAGCAGGACCTCGGCATAACCGCGCGGCATCTGCGCGTAGCGCGCGACCTCGTCGAGGAAGCTGTCGGGATAACGCGCGGCGTAGCGGTCGATGTCCAGCAACTGCCGATCGATCCAGGCATCGTCGGTGCCGGGCACCTCCGCCGGCGCGTCCTCCTTGGCCTCGCCGGCAGGGGCGCGTGCAGGCGCCGCCGCGCCCTGCGCCACGGCCGGGCCGGCAGCGCACAGCGCGACGCACAGGAACAGACCGGCAGGAGAGCGATGCAGGCGCATGCGTCGATTCTGCCGGAGGCGGCGGGCGCTGTCAGCGTGCGTGCGAGGGGCCTCGCCGGCCTGGCAGCCGGCACGTTGGACAGGAAGGTTCCGTCGCGCGCCGCAACGCGTTCGCCGCGCAACCACGCGAACGCGCAGTCGCATGCTCACCGACACGCGACGGTCGGCAGCATCGCGTCCGGATGGGGTCGCTGCATGGTGCTGGCCGGAAAGTAGCCTGTAGGAGCGACTTCAGCCGCGACGCGCGGTGGCGCGCGCATGGCTGGCTTCGGACACCGTCGGGACTGAAGTCCCTCCCACAGGGCATCCGCCACACCGACCGTGCACTCGTGGGAGCGGCTTCAGCACTGGAGGCGCCCTAACGCCGTTCCCCTGCGGCAAGACCAGACTGGCACGCGTCGTCGCCGGGCGCCGCGGTTGCTCAGCCGTGCTGCAGCCCTGCCGCATGCCGGTTGAGATCCGCCACCGCTCGAGGCCAGTCCGCCGCCGCGGCCACTTCGCGCAGGCGCGGTTCGTCCGCCGACAGCCCGTGCTCGGCCTCGTGCGCCCAGGTGGTGGTGTACGGCGTATGGATGCCCCAGCCGCCGAGGGCGATCACCGGCTCCACGTCCGAACGCAGCGAATTGCCGATCATCACGAAGCGCTCGGCACCGATGCCGAACTCGGACAGCACCTTGGCGTAGGTCTTGGGATCCTTCTCCGACACCACCTCGATCCGCGGGAACAGTTCGCCCAGGCCGGACTGCGCGATCTTGGCTTCCTGGTGGAACAGGTCGCCCTTGGTGATCAGCACGATCTCGAACTCGGCGGCGATCGCCGCCACCGCCTCGCGCACGCCGGCGATCACCTCCACCGGATGCTGCAGGGTGGCGCGGCCGATCTCGACGATGCGCCCGATGTCGCGCGCGGAAATGCGCGCCTCGGTCAACTCGATCGCCGCCTCGATCATCGACAGGGTCATGCCCTTCACGCCGTAGCCGAACACCGCCAGGTTGCGGCGCTCGACCGCCAGCAGGTGTTGCAGGGTGCGCGCGTCGCGCAGATCCAGGTACTGGCCGAGGATCGCTTCGAACGCGGCCTCGGCGTCGCGGTAGTAATCCTCGCTCTTCCACAGGGTATCGTCGCCGTCGAAACCGACCAGGGCGATGGGAGAGGAGCGCAGCGCGGGGGGTGTCGGCATCATCGGTCAAGCATAGCAGCGCATCCCCGACCCGCAGGCGACACCCACTGCGCCACCGCACAAAGCACGACGGCGGCCATGGGCCGCCGTCGTGCTGGAGCGTCCGGGTGCACCGACACGCGAGATGGTGCACCGCAAGTTCGGTCCCGGCGAGGCGGTGCGCGCCCTCATCGCCGCGCAGTCGCCCGTGCCGGGACCGCTCCCGTTACTGGCCGCCGTTGCTGTCGCTGCCGGTGCTGCCGGTCGCCGCGCCGCCCTGCTGCTTGGCGACGTAGGCCTTGTATTCTTCCGGGGTCAGCTTGCCGTTATGGTCGGCATCGGCCTGCGCGAAGATCTGGCTGAGGCCGGCGTTGACCTGCGCCTCCTGCTTGCTGATGGCACCGTCCTTGTCGGCGTCGACATCGGCCCAGGTCTGGCCGCCGCCCGAGGCCGCACCGGCCTGTCCGCTCTGGCCGGTGGCGCTGGTGGACGACTGCGTCTGCGCCTGCGCGGCGGCATCGGCCTGCGCATCCTGGGCGAACGCGGGCAGGGCCAGCGCGGCGGCGAGAATGGCGGCGGTACCGATCAGCGGGGTGCGGTTGCGAATGTTCATGGGTGGATTCTCCTTGGCTCTCTCGGTGTGGCATGTCCGGTCGATTCCGGAACACGGCGCTACCGTGCCGGTCTCAGACTGAATCCATTCCCTGTGGAAAAACACCGCAAAACGGATCGTTAACCACGGCGCGTGCGCGAGGCGCTACTGCGTTGGTTAGGGTTCGGTGAGCCCTTGGTAAGGCATCCATTCGAGACGTTCGGATTGCAGAAAGAAAACGTCTGTTTCAGCGTGTTTCGTGACCGCCGTCGCCGGCGTTTTCGCTTGAACGCGCCCTGAATACGACCCACGCCAGGGCCACGCCGGAGAGGGCGCCGGCCACTTCCAGCACCACCCGCGAGCCCAGTTCGTCCGGATCGTGGATGCTGGCCAAGGCGATGCGCGCGTACAGCGGCGACTCCAGGCGCACGATGCTGGTGTAGAACAGGTTCCAGCAGTCGATCCCGGCCGCCACCGCCACCGCGATCAGGCAGGCGCCGCCGAGTTGCTGGCCCTCGGACCAGCCCAGCCGCCGGCCCAGCCATTGCCACAGCGCATACACCAGGAAGCCGACCGCCAAGGCGATCAGCCCGGCTTCCAGCGAGCCCAGCAGGCCGAAGTGCAGCGGCAGGTTCATCGGGTGTCCTCGGTCGGCAAGGCCGCAAGTCTAGAGGGTGTCGCGCATCGGCGTGCGCCGCGCCACGGCAGCACGCGAATCAACTGGCGTTTTCGGCGATCGCGCTCACCACCGGCGCGCCGTCCTCGTCCCAGCGCACCGTCATCAGCATCGGCTTGCAGCACACCTGGCAGTCCTCCACGTACTGCTGCACGTCCACCGACGGATCCAGGGCGACGTCGATCCATTCGCCGCAGTAAGGGCATTGCAGGTCGACGAACTGGTGCGTGCCGGTCATGGGTGGTCCGTGGCGAAGACGAGGAGGCGCTAGCGCACCGGCACGTCGAAGGCGACGCCGGGGCTGGGCTCGGGCTGGAAGGTGTAGTGCCACCATTCCATCGGATAGTTGACGAAGCCGCGCGCGGCCATCGCCTTCAGGAGCTGCTGACGATGCCCGCGCTGGGTGGCGTCGATGGCCGGCGTGTCGGTGTGCGCGCTGGGGTCGAAGAAGTCGAAGCCGGTGCCCATGTCCACTGCGCGGCAAGCGCCCTGGCGGCAGTCCAGCAGACCCAGATCGACGGTGGCGCCACGGCTGTGGCCGGAGTGTTCGGCGATGTAGTCGCCGAGCAGCACGCCCTTGTCGAGCTTGGGGTAGTAGCGCGCCTTGGCGACCTGATCCTGCGGATCGCGCGCCCAGGCGACGAAGGCGCGGACCGAGCGCTGCGGCCGATAGCAGTCGAACACCTGCAGGCGGTAGCCCTTGGCCTGCAGGTCGCGTTGCACCTGCGCCAGGGCCTTGGCCACCAGCGCCAGCAGATAGCACTTGGGCGCGTCGTAGCCGGGCACCGGGCGACCGGTGAAGTTGTCGTGGCCGGCGTAGCGGATGTCCATCGCGATATCCGGCGCGAGCGTGTGCACGTCGACCAGTCCCGCCTGTTCCGCCGTGGTCGCCGGCGAGGTGGTCGGTTCCACCGCGAACGTAGCAGGCACGACGGCGAACGCGAGCGTCAGGCCCACTGCGCGCAGCGCGCCAGCCCGGCGCCCGGGGCGCGACGGAGAAAGGTGGCGGCAGAAGCGGTCATGCGACATGTGTGCAGCATAGGCCATGGCCGCGGCCGCTGTCCTGCCGCGCGCCTGCCACGACGCGCGATGCGAACTGCGCAAGGCAGGGCGGCCAGCGGCACGTGCCGATGACCGCCCTGCGCGGGGCGACTCAGCGCCCGGGCGTCTGCGACTGGGTCTGGGTGCGCTGCTGGTCCTGTACCTGCCGCTCCTGCGCCTGGCGCTGGGTCTCGGCCGCCAGTTGCTGCTGGCTCTGCTCCAGCGGCACGGTCGCCGCCTGCTGACGGTCAACATACGCGCGATGCACGTCGTGCGCGTTCTCCGGATTGCGCTGCACCGCGATCATGCCGCGGCCATCGGTGCTGGCGACCAGGTCGTCGATGCGCGACATGCCGCTGACCTTGGCCTCGAACGCCAACTGCCCGGCCGCACGCTGCATGGACTCGCGGTCGCCGTAGCCACCGTTGCGCCCCTGCTTTTCCAGCTGCGCGACCGCCTGGTCGAACAGCGGACTGTCGCGCCGCAGTTGCTCCACGCCCTGCTGCCGCTGCACGCTGCGGTCGATCGCGCCCAGCGTCTCCGGGCCGGCCTTGCCGTCCACGCCCTTCAGGTGCTGGTCCTGCTGGAACTTCTCCACCGCCGCTTCGGTCTTCGGGCCGTAGGTGCCGATCGCATCCTTGGCCTCCAGGTAGCCGAGCGTGGCCAGTTTCTCCTGCAGGCCCTTCACCGCCTCGCCCTGCGCATTGCGCGCCAGCACGCCGTTGTGCGCGGCCGGCTCGCGATGGCCGTCGTGCGGCTTCGGCGCGGTGTGCCCGTCGCGCTGCTCGCCGGGCTTGGCAATGGTCTTGCCGAGGTCGGCCAGCTTGAGCAGGTCGGCCTTCTCGTTCTCGGCGCGGTTCTCCAGCGAGTCCAGGGTCTTCTGCTTGTGCACGCGCGGGAACAGGTCCTTGACGTGCTCGGCCTTGTAGTCCTGCACCGCGCTGACGATCTCCTTGTCGGAAATCTTGGACAGATCCGCCTGCTTGCCGAACTTCTCTTCCATGGCGCGCAGGAACACGCCGGACCCGCCCGGCTTCTTGTCGCTGCCCGGACCGTACTGGACCGCGGTGCTCCACATCGCGTCCTGCACCGCCGGGCCGCGGTCGGACAGGTCCATGCCCTTGTCCTTGAGCCGGTCGACCAGTTTGTCGAAGTGGGTGCGCTTGATGTAGTCGTGCTGTTCCTGGCCGAAGCCGGGGTCGTTCTTGGCCAGTTCCTTCCACTTGGCGCTGAACGCGTCCGAACCCGGCTTGAGGCCGGCGAAGTCGTCGCTGTACTTGCTGTCCTTGACGAACGCGGCGACGGTGCCGCCGTTGATGACCTTGCCCTCACGGGTCGTCGTCTGCGAGGTCATCTGGTACGAGCCGTAGGACACGCCGCCCGGGTCGTCGACGCCGGAGGACACGGTCGACGCGCCGCGGCTGCCGGTCTCGTAGTGTTTGGAGGTCTGGCCCAGTTCCCAATCCTTGTCGCTCATCGCGTTCTCCTTGGCAGGACGCGCGGCGTGGAAAGCGCCGCGCGTCGGGTTCGATACAGGGGTGAAATCAGTGCGCTTCGAGTTCGTCGGCGCGGTGCGCGGTCATTTCCAGCCGGCATTCGGCCGCATCCACGCGCTCGGCCTGTCCGCCATCCGGATCGGCGACGCACTTCTCGTCGCGCTCGGCGATCCACTTGCGCTGCCGCTCGCGCAGCGCGTGCTGCTCGGCCTCGCCGAGCTTG
The DNA here is from genome assembly GCF_964278005.1 of uncultured Xanthomonas sp. Classification (NCBI taxonomy): domain Bacteria; kingdom Pseudomonadati; phylum Pseudomonadota; class Gammaproteobacteria; order Lysobacterales; family Lysobacteraceae; genus Xanthomonas; species uncultured Xanthomonas sp. Next base: position 38,221 of record NZ_CAXYKF010000023.1, on the reverse strand, counting down.
GCCATCGCCGCCTTGTAGGCGGTGTTGAGGCGCTGGTCCTGGTAGGCGTGTTCGTCGGAAATGCAGTCCAGCATCGCCGGGGTCGCGCCGCCGGCGGCGGTGATGCAGGTGTCGTAGGACGGTCGCAGCACGGGGGAATCTCCTGAAGCGGTGGAAGGGGTGGGCGCCGCAGCCGGTGCAGCCGGCGTGGCCGCGCCCGCATCGGCCTGGGTACCGGCATCGTGCGCGGCGGCAGGGGACGCGGCGGCCGCAGTGTCCGCCGACGGAGCGGCCGGTGCCTGCGTCTGGCCGGGGGTGGAAGACGGCGCACTGCACGCGGCGGCGGCCACGCACAACAGCAGCAGGGAAGAGTGTTGGAACGCCTTGGCGATGGCCATGGTCGGAATGCGTCCTTGTCGTTTGCGCGAGCGGGAAGGCGAGGTTCTAATCGATCGTCGTGCACCCTGTCCATCGCACGCCGCGATGGCAGGCGATCGTGTTTGGCCGGCGTTGGGCAATGTCGCGCCGGCGCATGCGCGGCGGTTTTGCGCAGCGCTCGACATCTCCACGCACGACCACCTCCGCGCAACGCGCGACGGCGGCCGTTGCCGCGAGACCGATCAGCGCGGCGCCTGGGTCTTTTCGCGCTGCGGATCCGGCTGCTGCGCCTGCTCCTGCGTCTGCCGCTGGGTTTCGGCGGCCAGCTGCTGCTGGCTGCGCTCCAGCGGCACCGCCGCGGCCTGCTGCCTGTCCACGTAGGCACGATTGACGTCGTGCGGATTGTCGGGATTGCGCTGCACGGCGATCAGGCCGCGGCGGTCGCCGCTGAGCACCAGGTCGTCGATGCGGTTCATGCCGCTGACCTTGGCCTCGAACGCGACCTGGCCGGCGGCGCGCTGCATCTCTTCGGCGCTCTTGAAGCCGCCGTTGGGTCCCTGCTTCTGCAGGTGGTCCATGGCCTGCTTGTACAGCGGGTTGTCGGCCAGCGCCGCAGCCTCCGCCTTGGCCGGCGCAGGCTGCTTGGCGATCGCCTCCAGGGTGGCCTTGTCGGCGATGCCGGTCGCCGCCAGGCCCTTCTCGCGCTGCAGGTTGGCGACCACTTCCTTGGTGCGATCGCCGTAGTAGCCGGTACCGCTGAGCAGCTTGCCCTGGTCGTCCTTGACGCCCAGTTCGATCAGGCGCTGCTGCATCGCCTTGACGTCGGCGCCCTGCTCGCCCGGCTTCAGCGCCGTGCGCGGCTCCTGCGCGCCCTGCGTCTGCGCCTGGGTCTGCTGGCGGTCCTGCAGCAGGTCGCGGCCCTTGGCCAGCGGATCGGAGGCGAACAGCTTGGCGTTCTGATGCGTGGCCAGGTAGTCGTCCAGCGGCATGGTGTTGACGCCCTTGCTGCCGGTGGACTGGCTGACCAGCAGTTCGCCGCTCTTGGGATCGCGCACGACCATCATGATGTGGTCGATGCCCTTCCAGTGCTCGTGCGCGGTCTTGCCCGAATCCACGCCGATGACCATGCCTTCCTTCAGCGCGCCGGGCTTGAACACGTCCTTGCCCTCCAGCAGCACGCCGGAGCTGTCGTAGGCCTTCTTGACGATCTCGCCGGAGCCGGTCATGCCCTGCACCAGCATGTCCTTCTGGGTGAACACGTCGCGACCGGCCTTGCGGTTGATCTCGTTCATCGTCGCGTTCTGCAGCTCGGTGACCCAGCCGGAACAGTCGATGTAGCCCTGCGACAGATGCTTGCCGTCCACGCCGGGGTGGTAGTACTTGCTGCTCTTGACGTTGATCGCGTACTTGACGTCGTCGTGCTTGACGCCCAGGTCGTAGGCGGCGGTCAGCGCGATGCCGTCGTGGCCGCCCTGCTTGCCGCCGGCCGGTGCCGGCGTGCGCGCGGGCGCCTGGGCGGCCTGGCCCTCGGCGAGCGGCTTGATGCCCTTTTCCGGGATCGCGATGTGGTCGTACTTGGCGTCCCAGTACTTCACGAAGGCCTTGGCCATGTCCTGGTCGGACAGCTTCTTGAAGTCGGCCAGCGAGGTGCCGGTGTAGGCCTGGAACTGGCGCGCGCCCTGCGCATCCTTTTCGCCGGGGACGTTGTTGAGGATGTTGGCGCGGGTGCCCTTCAGCTCGAAGTGGCCGGTGGCGATCGCGGTCTGGATCGAGCGATAGCCGCCGGCGCCCTGCTGGTGCGCCATGTACATGTCCAGGCCGTCGGGCTGCGCCTTGCCGGACAGGTAGGCGCGGCCGTCGCGCTCGTGCTGGCGGGTCAGGCTGTTGCGGTTGTCCTGGTACATGCGCGCGGCGGCATCGGTGTTGGCCACCGCGTCGAGCTCGCGACCGCGGATGCCGTAGGCGCTGGCGGCGCCGGGCGTGAACTGGAACAGGCCCTTGGCGCTGTTGGGACCGCGGCTGGCCTGCTCGTCGAAGCGGCCGCCGGTTTCGATGTAGGCGAAACGCATGAAATCGTCGACCGGAATCTGCCGCTGCCTGGCTTCTCGCTCGATGATGTCGAGATTCTCTGCCTTGCTGGTATCGCGTGCCATCTCGTGTAACTCCTTGAGGTTGAGGTACGGCCATCGCGGCCGCCTGGGTCAACCGAGCTCGTCCATGAGCTTGTTAGTGCGCGGTCAACAGAACGATTGCGTACTGCGGAACATCGGGTGCTGCGTCACCGGCGCGCCGCCGCGCGCCGTGGAGTCATGCGACGGGCGTCGGCTGATACTGGCCGCTGTCCGGGTCGTAGGCGTACTGCAGGACGTCGCTGCCATCGAGCAGGCGCGCGCGGCCGGGACCGGCGATCGCGGTGCCGTGCAGCGCCACCCGCAGCGCCGGCATGTGCTGGCCGGGCACCGCCTGGAATTCCAGAGCGCCAGTGCTGGACACGTGCGGCACCACGCCGTCCGGGTCGCTGGCCGCCTCGTTGTCCTCGCCGGCCGCCACCGTGCCGCAGTAGACCCAGCTACGGTAATCGCCGAGATCGTGCCGGTTCGGATCGAACACGAACATGGCGAAACCGGCTTCGGTGATGCCGTTTTCGAAGCGGGTGGTCGGCACGGCCAGCAGCAACCGGCCATCGCCCAGCGCATGCTGCTGCGGCGCGCGGGTGGTATCGAACGCATCGGCGCGCGCGTAGGCGCCGAAGCTGCCGACGTAACGCTGCGCATGCAGCACCATCCACGGCCGCTCGCCGCCCGGGGTGGTCAGCTGGAAGGTGGCGGCACCGAGCGAGACGCCCTCGCCGGGGTTCGGGAAGGTTTCCGCATCGTCGATGCCGTACCGGCCCGGCGTGGCGTAGCTGAAACCGGTGTAGTACTGCTTGCCGTCCAGCTCGAAATGCCGGCCGCCCCAGAAATTCACCACGGCACCGTTGTCGATCTCGTAGGACACGGCGCCATCGCCGTCCCAGCCGTAGATCAGGTACAGCACGCTGCCCGCATCGGGTGGCACTTCGGGAGCGGCGCGCTTGTTGTCGTTCGACATGTCCAGAACATCCTGTATTCGGTGAAGAAGCCGGAAGAACCCACCTGCACATTCCGATGCGCCCCGCTACCGCGGCCGGCGTGACGCAGGAGGCGCACGACGCGGACGCGGCGCGCTGCACGGAGAGCACACTCCCCGCAGGCGCAGCTTCGGACGGAACAAGGTGACGTGCACGCCGGCCCCGAGCAGGGGCGGTGATGGCGGTCGCACATGGCGAACCGCACGCCGGCAATCCACGCCGGCATTTCGGGCGAGTGCAGCATCCCATGCCGCTCGCGAATGACTCGCCTGATCATCAGGCCCCGTGGGGCGCATCTTAAACCAGGTCCTACGCCCGAAACCACCGCTGCCGCGCGCGCCGCGTCACATCCGCGCGCCGTCCGTTCAGCGGTCCAGCGGCGGGGTGTAGTGCTGCTTGGCGGCGTCGTAGGTGTAGGTGACGGCGTCGGCGGGGCCCAGCGTGCGCACCTTGCCCGGCCCTTCCACCGCCGTGCCCTGCAGGGCGATCCGCAGCGACGGCACATTGCCGCTGGCCGGCGGCACGAAGCTCAGCGTGCCGGTGCTGGTGGCGCACTTCATGGTGCCCTGGTCATCGCAGGCGGCGCTGTTGTCCTCGCCGGCGGCGACCGTGCCCAGGTAGACCCAACCCTTGTAGTCGCCAAGGTCGTTCTTGTTCGGGTCGAAGGTGAACACCGCGAAGCCGGCACTGGTGATGCCGTCGGCGAAACGGGTGGTCGGCAGCGCCAGCAGCAGGTGGCCATCCTTGGTCTCGGTGCTCTGCGGCTTGCGCTGCTCGTCCAGGGTGTCGGCCTTGCCGTCGGAGCCGAAGTCGCCGGCCCAGCGCTGCGCGTGGAACAGGGTCCAGGCCGGCTTGCCGCCGGCGCTGTCGAGCACGTAGGTGGCCTGGCTGATGCTGACGGTCGCGGCCGGGTCGGGCATGTCCTGGTCGCCGCCCTGGTCCCCGGGCTTGGCGTACTTGCCGCCGGTGGCATTGGCGAAACCGGTGTAGTACTGCTTGCCGCCGAGGTCGAAGCGGTAGCCGTACCAGAAGCTGGCCACCGCGCCGTTGTCGATGGCATAGGACGCCGAGCCGTCGCCCTTGGCGCCGTAGATGTCGGCCAGCACCTGGCCCGGCGCCGGCACCTCGGCGGCGGCCGGCTGCGCCGCGGCGCTCGCGTCGGCGGGCGCGGCGGATGCGGGCGCGCTCGCCGTCGCCGGGGTCTGCGCCGCGGCCGGCGCATCGGCGGCCTTGTCCTTGCACCCGCCCAACAGCAGGAAGGTTGCCGCCCACAGGGCCGTGGTTCCTCGCCTCATCGCACTGCGTCCTTTGGAGTCCGTTGGCGCGCGATGCTACCAAGAACCGCGGCGACGCCAAGTGACAGGCGTGCACGCCGCCGGGACCGGCGCCCAGGCCGCAGCGCCCCGGCTCAGGGCGCGTCCGGCTCCATCGCCGGCACCGGCTGCGGGCGCGCCAGCAGCGGCTGGGTCAGCGCGTACAGGATGCGCAGGTCTTCATCGTCGAAGGCAGTGGCGTCGTTGCCGCGGTAGTGGTGGTGGAAGGCGCGCAGGGTCGCCGCCCGGTCGTCGACCGGATAGCCGATCAGCGCCAGCGCCTGCCACGGATCGAAGCCGGGGGGCGCCGGCGGCGTGTCGGCGGCCGGCCAGCGGCCGAAGCCGGCGTCGGCCAGTCGCTTCCACGGGAACAGCGGGCCCGGGTCGACCTTGCGCGAGGGCGCGAAGTCCTCGTGGCCGACCACCTGGGTGCGCGGGATGCGCAGGCGCGTGCACAGGTCCTCGAGCAGCACCAGCAGGCTGTCGATCTGTTGCGGTGCGAACGGGGTCTTGCCATCGTTGTCCAGTTCGATGCCGATCGAGGCGGAGTTGATGTCGGTGATGCTGCCCCAGCGCCCGGCGCCGCCGTGCCAGGCGCGGTCCTGGTCGGCGACCAGTTGGTAGCGCGTGCCGTCGCGGCCGATCAGGTAGTGGGCGCTGACCTTGCCCTTGCTGTTGTGCGAGCGCAGCGTGTCCAGGCTCTGCTGCACCGAGTGCTGGTCGGTGTAATGGATGACGATCAGGATCGGCCGGCGCGCGTCGTAGTTCGGCGACGGCACCCAGGTGGCCAGCGGATTGCGCTGCGGCGCGTGCGCGCAGGCCCCGAGCAGCGCCAGCGTGCCCAGCAGCAGCAGCCGGCGCACGGCGGATGGGGACGGCACGGGAACGCGGGTCATGGGCACATCCTGGTCGGGGACGCACAAGCGTACGCAATCGGTGCGGCGGTGGCGTGCAGGCGCACGTCGGCGCTCACCGCCGCGCACTCAGAAGCGGTAGTTGAAGCTGACGTACCACTGCCGGCCGATCGCGCTGTACACCCGCGGGAAGTACGGCCAGGTGGTGTAGGTGTCGTCGCGTGGGTGCAGCGCGTCGAACACGTTGAGCACGCTCAGGCCGATGGTCGCCTTGTCGGTGATCTGCTTGGCGAGGTCGAGGTTCCACACCAGGTAGGGCGCCACGCGGCCGCGCTCGGCGTAGTCGGGCCGCGAGCCGTAGCGGTAGCCGTACACGCTGGCCGACCAGTCGCCGCGGTTCCAGTTCGCACGCCAGTTGCTGCGCGTGCGGAACGCCAGGTAGTCGACGTCGTTCATCACGTCCACCGGGCGCGCGCCGGCGAACTGCGCCACCTCCATCCGCAGCACCCGGGTCAGGCCGCCCTGCAGGCCGAGCGTGCCCCAGGCGCCGAGGTCGAGGTCGTAGCGCAGGCTGGCGTCGATGCCGTCGGTGCGCATCAGCGACTGGTTGATGGGGAAGGTCTTGAACACGGTGATCTGGCCTTCGCTGGTCAGGTCGGTGCCGGGGCTGCGCGTCACCGCGTCCAGGTAGAAGCGGCAGGCCGCCGAGGCGGTGTCCACCGCGGCGCCGGCGCGGTCGCGGCCGAGCAGGCAGTTGGCGTTGTTCTCCAACAGGGTTTCGCTGGAGATGGCCTCGACACGGCCCTTGAGTTCGATGCGGTAGTAATCGACGCTCAGCGACAGCGCCGGCAGCGCATCCCACACCGCGCCGAGCGTGGTCGACTTGCCGGTCTCCTCGCGCAGCAGCGGATTGGAAGCCTGGGTGGAGAAGGTCTGATACTCGTGCGCGCTCGCGCAGGCCGCCGACAACGGATCCAGACCGTCGCGGCGGCACAGGTATTCGTCGACCACGGTGGGATTGTTGGCGCTGGTGCCGGCGTAGATCCACAGCAGGTCCGGCGCGCGGAAGCTGGTGGCGTGGCTGCCGCGCAGCAGCAGGGTGTCGAACGGGCGCCACTCCAGACCGGCCTGCCAGGTCGCCGCGCCATCGACCGCGGTGATGTCGTCGTAGGCGTCGTAACGCGCGGCCAGGGTGGCGCTGAGCCGGCTGGCGATCGGCACGCGCAGTTCCAGGCCGGCGGCGTAGCGCTTGCGCGGACCGCCGCCGGGTGTCTGGGTAAGGTTGTAGATGCGCTCGCTGCCGGTGTAGTCGACGGTGGTGCGCGGATCGGGCTGCAGGTCGTAGGTCTGCCGCGCGGCTTCCAGCACGGTGGCGATCTGCACCATGCCCGCCGGCAGCTCGAACAGGTCGCCACTGACCACGAACTGCGCCTGGTCGGTGGCCGATTCGCCGCGGCTGACCACCTCGGTGGTGAGCTGCTGGTACAACGCCGGGCTGCCGGGCGCGAACAACCGGTCCGGGCGCACACGGCGGATTTCGGTGCCGTCCGGCCGATAGCCCAGCACCGGCCCGAAGTAGTAATCGCGCACCGCGTTGGTGAGGAAGCGCGGGCGCCGCGTGGTGATGTCGTAGCGCGACAGCGACACGCTGGCATCCCAGTCGAAGCGCCCATCGAAGGCCTTGCCGCGCACGCCGGCGTTGAGGTTCCAGCTGCGCTCGTCGTAGTCGATGGTCTTGATGCCGCCGACCTCGTCCGGCAGGAAGATGCGCTGCGCGGTGACCAGCCCCAGGTCCGGATCGTAGGCGGTGAACGCGCCTTCGCCGATGTAGTAGTGGGTCTGGCTGGAACTTTTGTCCTGCGAGCGGTTGGCCAGCAGTTGCGCGTAGGCGGTGACGTCGTGGCCGAGTTCGGCATCGCCGGCCAGGTAGGCCGAGGTCTTGCCGTAGCCGTTCTGCACCGAGCGCCCGGCGTAGTAGTCGAACGCGCCGCAGCGGTTGGGCGCGGCCAGGCTGTCGCTGGTGCGGTACGGACGGAACGCCGGATTGGTGGCGGTGCAGGCCGCGACCAGCGCCTGCGGCGAGGTCGACAGCGTGCCCGCCTGCGGCCACAGATAGGTGGTGCCGCGGCGCAGATACACGCCGGAGATCGACACATTGGGCGAGCTGGGATCGGCCTTGTTGGCCGGATGGTCGTCGTAGGAATCCATGAAGTCGCGCTGGCGGGCGACGATGGGTTCGCGATCCAGCCGCTCGAAGGCGTAGGTGACGCTCCAGCCGTCGCCGCGGCGCCCGCCGCTCCACTGCAGTTGCCCACTGTCGCCGCCACCGCGGGTGGTGGTGCCGGCGCGCACGCGTAGGCTGTCGCCCTGGAAATCGCGCTTGGTGATGATGTTGACCACGCCGGCGACCGCATCGGAGCCATAGATGGCCGAGGCGCCGCCGCTCATCACCTCGATGCGTTCCACCGCCGCCGCCGGAATGCTGCCCAGGCTGACCGCGGTGCCGTTGGCGCCGTAGGGCTGCGGATAATCGGCCATGCGCTTGCCGTTGAGCAGGATCAACTGATAGCCCGGCCCCAGCCCGCGCAGGTTGAGGTACTGGCCGTTGGGCGAACTGCCGGTCTGGTCGCTCTCGTTGAAGGTGCTACCGCTGAACTGGGTCAGCGTGCCCAGCGATTCCCACACCGTGGCGAAGCCCTGCTTGCGGATGTCCTCGGCGGTGATGACGGTGACCGGCGCCGGGCCTTCCACCTGCGCGCGGGCGATGCGCGAGCCGGTGACCAGCACCGCATCGAGATCGCGCGGCGTCGCCGCCTGTTCCTGCGCCGCGGCCGGCAAGGCCGCGACCAGCGTCGTCAGCGAAGCCAGCGCCACGCGCACGGACCGCAAGGGAAAAGGACGACGAACGATTCGCATGGGCACGCGGCTCTCCTGCTGGCGCGGGTGGATGGCGCGAACGCCGCGGGCGCGGCCACGGCCGAGCGCCTGTCCCTGGCGTCCACGCACACGGCGATGACCCGTGCGCGGCCCGCGGCCATCGTGTTGCGGGTTCCTGCATCTTGCCGAGCGGACGCGGCGCTGCCGTGCGCTGCCTGCACGTTCCCCAGCGCCATCGCCACGCGCCCCCTGTGCAGTCGGGTGTAACACGCGCTCGCAAAACCTGTCAACGCAGCGCCTTGACAGGAAAAAACCGGGAATCGAAGATCCTGGCGTCGGCGTGTAGCACACGCCGACCTTCTTTCCAGACAGTGGGTTCCCATGATCACTATGCGCGGCCTGTGCCTGTTGCTCGCCGCGGCGGCGAGCGGCGCCATCGCCACGGCACGCGCCACCGAGGCCATGCCGCTGCAGGCACAGCCGGCGCAGTTGCAGGCCGAACACTGGATCGCGCGGCTGCCGGCGGCGTCGGCACCGCTGCTGGAGGCGACGCAGCGCGCCTCGTTCAACGCCCGACTGCTGCGCGACGACCCGTCGATGCACGACCTGACGGCGCTGCCGACGCAACTGCCCGCCGCACAGGTGCGCGCGCAGATCCTGGCGCTGTCGGCGCCACCAACGCGTACGCTGTACGACATCCAGGGCGGCGTACTGGACGCCGCGCGATTGCAGGCGCTGCAGCGCGCGCTGGCGCTGGACGCGCTGCCGGCGCAGGTGCAGCCGCGCTACGCGCTGGTGGTGCAACGCGCCGACCTGCGGCGCTTCCCGACCGCCGAGCGCGTGTTCAGCGACCGCGACGATCGCGACATCGACCGCTTCCAGGAATCGGCGCTGTATCCGGGCAGTGCAGTGGCGATCCTGCACGCCAGCGCCGATGGGCAGTGGCTGTTCGTGCTGGCGAACAACTACGCTGCCTGGATCGCCCGCAACCGCGTGGCCGAGAGCGACCGCGCCAGCGTGCTGGCGTACGCGCAGCGCGCGCCGCGGCTACTGGTCACCGGTGCGCGCGTGGCCACCGTGTTCACCCCGGACCTGCCGGCCGCCTCGCAGGTGGCGCTGGACATGGGCAGCGCGCTGCCGTTGCTGCGCGACTGGCCGCCGCAGAACGTGGTCAACGGCCAGTCGCCGCTGGCCGCCTACGTGGTGCAGCTACCGCTGCGCGACCGCGACGGACGCCTGCAACTGGTGCCGGCGCTGATACCGCGCAGCGCCGACGTCGCTGAGGCGCCGCTGCCGGCCACGCCTCAGATGCTGCTGCAGCAGGCGTTCAAGTTCCTCGGCGAACGCTACGGCTGGGGCAACAGTTACGACGCGCGCGATTGCAGCGGCTTCGTCGTCGACCTGCACCGCAGCCTCGGCATCGACCTGCCGCGCAACACTGGCGACCAGGCGCGCAGCCCGGCGCTTGCGTCCGTGTCCTACACCGCCACCGACCCGCTGCCGCAGCGGCGGCAGGCATTGGCGCAACTGCGCGTCGGCGACCTGGTCTATATCCCCGGCCACGTGATGCTGGTGATCGGCCACGAAGACGGCCAGACCTGGGTGATCCACGACGTGGCCGGCGCCAGCTACCGCAACGCCGCCGGCCAGCTGCAGCGCGTGCGCCTCAACGGCGTGTCGGTGACGCCACTGGAATCGCTGCTGCTCGGCGACGGCACGCCGTTCATCGACCGCATCACCCGCATCCAGCGCCTGCGCGCGCCGACCGCCGAATGAAGATCACCGAGATCCGCCTGGGCATGCTGCGCGTGCCGCTGAAGACCCCGTTCAAGACCGCGCTGCGCACCGTGCAGGCGATCGAGGACGTGGTGGTCATGGTCCACACCGACGATGGCCGGATCGGGCATGGCAGCGCCCCGGCCACGCCGCCGATCACCGGCGACACCCATGGAGCGATCATCGCGGCGATCGAGCGCTGCCTGGCACCGCGCCTGATCGGCGAGGACATCGCCGACCTGCAGCGCCTGCGCGGCCTGATCCAGGGCGCGCTGGAGCACAACAGCAGCGCCAAGGCGGCGCTGGAGATCGCCGTGCACGACCTGTGGGCGCAGCAGCACGGCGCACCGCTGTACCGCCTGCTCGGCGGCGGCACGCCGCACCTGACCACCGACCTGACCATCAGCGTGAATGCCGTGGACACGATGGTGGCCGACGCGCTGTCGGCGCTGGCGCGCGGCTTCGTGGCGCTGAAGATCAAGATCGGCACCGATCTCGCCGAGGACATCGCACGGGTCAAGGCGATCCATGCCGCGGTCGGCGATCGCGCGCAACTGCGGCTGGACGCCAACCAGGGCTGGACGCCGAAGCAGGCGGTGCAGGCGATGCACGCACTGGAACATGCCGGGGTCACGCTGGAACTGCTGGAGCAGCCGGTCAAGGCCGGCGACGTGGACGGCCTGCAGTACGTGACCGAGCGCGTGCAGACCCCGGTGATGGCCGACGAAAGCGTGTTCTCGCCGGCGCAGGCGATCGCGCTGCTGCAGCGGCGCGCGGCGGACATCGTCAACATCAAGCTGGTCAAGGCCGGCGGCCTGTCCAACGCATTGCGCATCGCCGATATCGCGGCGGTGTACGGGGTGCCGTGCATGATCGGCTGCATGCTCGAATCGAGCATCGGTGTGGCCGCGGCGGCGCACCTGGCGGTGGCGCGCGCGGACGTCATCACCAAGGTCGACCTGGACGGCCCGTCGCTGGGGGCGTTCGATCCGGTGGTGGGCGGGGTGCAATTCGACGAGGCGCAGATCCGCATCGGCGAGGCGCCGGGATTGGGGATTCGCGAGATCCAGGGGTTGGAACTGTTGCCGCGGTCGGTGTAATGGCGACGCGCATCGCTGGCTGTCGCAATTGTGGGAGGGACTTCATTCCCGACTGCTGTCGCAATCGGTCATTGGATGGCTTCACTCGTCGCGACTGAAGTCGCTCCCACAGTGGCTTGCGGGAAGCCTGCCGGGTGCTCGGTGGGAAGGACTACAGTCCCGACTGCTGTAGCAATCGGTCATGGCTTCACTCGTCGCGACTGAAGTCGCTCTCACAGGGGCTTGCGGGAGCCTGCCGGGTGCACTGTGGGAGGGACTTCAGTCCCGACGCATTGCGCCATCGGATGCATAGCCCATCGCTCGCCTCGGCTGCATGGCAGCCGACGCCTAGAGGAGGCCAATGCGCCGCCCGCCAACTCCGCAGGCGGCGCAGTGTCACTAGACCACGGCCTTTCAGCCACCATAGGGATCGACAGTGCGAATGCTCCCGTCCGGCTCGACGTGCAGCGGCGTGCACTTGACCGAGCGCAGGTGGGTCACGCCGCCGGACAACAGGGCGTCGTGGTAGAACAGGTACCAGCGCCCCTGAAACGCGCAGATGGAGTGGTGCGTGGTCCAGCCCACTACCGGCTTCAACAGCACGCCGCGATAGGTGAACGGGCCATACGGACTGTCGCCGATGGCATAGCACAGCAGGTGCGTATCGCCGGTGGAATACGACAGGTAATACCGGCCCTGATCCTTGTGCAGCCACGGTCCCTCGAAGAAGCGGCGCGCGTGGTCGTCGGCGCGCAGCGGCTGGCCGTGTTCGTCGAGGATGACGATTTCGCGTGTGCGCTCCGCCAGCTGCGTCATGCCGGGGTCGAGCCTGGCGATGCGCGGCCCCAGCGCCGGTTCGTCGCCGACAGGCTCGGCGTGCGCCGCATCGAAGCGATCGTCGCGATATTTCTGCAACTGCCCGCCCCAGATGCCGCCGAAGCACAGGTAGTGCGCGCCGTCGTCGTCCTCGAACACGGCCGGGTCGATCGAATAGGTGCCCGCGATCGGCTCGGGCTCGGCGGCGAACGGGCCTTCCGGGCGATCGGCCACCGCCACGCCGATGCGGAACAGACCCTGCGCGTCCTTGGCGGGGAAGTACAGGTAATAGCGCCCGTCGCGTGCCGCCGCGTCCGGCGCCCACATCTGCCGGCTGGCCCAGGGCACGTCGCGCACATGCAGGGCGACGCCGCAGTCGGCGGCCGCTCCCTCAGGTGTGTCCATGCGCAGCACGTGGTAGTCCTCCATGCCGAAGTGGCCGCCGTCGTCGTCGAACGGCGCGCCGCTGTCGATGTCGTGCGACGGATAGATGTACAGGCGCCCCTCGAACACATGGGCCGACGGATCGGCCGTGTAGATGTGGGTGACCAGTGGTTGCGAGACGGCGTGTGCCGCGAGATGGTCTAGGTCGCTGCCCTGGCGCCGCGCCTGCAGGTCGTGTTCGATGCGACGTTCCATGCGCTTGTCGATCCGGTAGAAGCACAGCAGCGCCACCGCGACCAGGAACGGAATGGCGCTGTAGACGCTCACGGTCAGGCGGATGCCGTCCACCACGGCCTGCGGCTGTTGTTCGGCGCCCGCCTGGTAGCCGTGGTGCGCGAGGATGCCGGCGACCAGCGCGCCGCCGATACTGAGCCCGATCTTCAGCCCGCACAGCATCGCCGAGAAGATGATCGCGGTGGCGCGGCGATGGTTCTTCCATTCCGAGTAGTCGGCGACGTCGGCGATCATCGCCCACAGCAAGGGGATGGTGATGCCGTAGCAGAAGCCGTGCAGCATGAAGGCGCCGAAGGCCACGCCGATCGCGGTGGGCGGAAACACGTAGAACGCCAGCAGGAACACGGTGGAAACCAGCAACGCGCCACCGAAGGCATCGCGCTTGCCGAAGCGGTCGGCCAGGCGCCGGGAGAAGCCGATGCCCAGGATCATGCACAGGATGCCGCACGCATTGAACAGGCTGAACGCCGAGGTCGCCGCATCCTGCGGCCAGGTGAAGCCGGACAGGCCCCAGCCGCCGAGCAGGGCGTTCACGCCACCGATGAAGCCGTTGAAGCCGGAGGCGTCGAGAAAGCCCGCCAGCGCGGCCTCGCTCAGGTAGTACTGGAAGTAGTAGATGTAGGTGCCGCCCTTCAGCGCCAGGTTGACGAAGACCAGCACGGTCAGCGCCAGCATCACCTTCCACGGCCGGTTGTGCAGCAGGTCGGACAGGTCCTGCAGCACGCCGGCGCTCTGTTCCTTGGCCGGGACGATGCGCTCGCGGGTGGTGGCGAAGGTGATCAGGAAGAACAGCGTGCCCACCACCGCGAACACCGTCATCAGGCGCTCGAAGCCGCGCACATTGTCGCCGTCACCCAGGATCAGCACCAGCGGCAACAGCAACACCTGGATGATGAACTGCGCGATCATCACCGCCACGAAGCGGTAGGCCGACAGGCTGTTGCGCTGAGCCATGTTGCCGGTGAGCACGCCGCTGAGCGCCGAATACGGCAGGTTGTTGGCCGCGTACACCAGCATCAGCAGACCATAGGTGGTCAACGCGTAAACGACCTTGCCGCGCGCGCCGAGCTCCGGCGTGCTGAAGGCGAGCAGCGACAGCACCCCGAACGGAATCGCCGTCCACAGGATCCAGGGCCTGAACTTGCCCCAGCGCGTGGCCGTGCGGTCGGCGGCAATGCCGATCAGCGGGGTGAACACGAAGGCGCCCAGCAGGCCGATCACGAAGATGATCGTCGCCGCCGTGGCGGCCGGCAATCGGTACACGTCGGTGTAGAAGAACGCCAGGTAGGTGATCAGGGTCTGGAAGATCAGGTTCGCTGCCAGGTCGCCCAGGCTGTAGCCCAGCTTCTCCCGCACCGACAGCACGTGCACGGCGGTCTCCGCACTGCGGGGCTCAGTCACGGTGCGCCTCCACGGTGAAGCGCCCACGCACGCGGGCATCGGCGCTGGAACCGCCGATCCGTACTTCGTAGCTCCCTGCCGGCACGACGTAGGTGCCGCGCGCATCGTCGTACTGCCGCAGCGCCTGCTGCGCATCCAGCTCGAACGTCAGGGTCCGGCGTTCGCCCGGGGCCAGGCGCACGCGCTGGAAGCCGCGCAGCGCCTGCTGCGCATCGCCGGGCGCGGCCGCCAGCCGCCGCACGTACAGCTGCGCGACTTCGTCGCCGGCGCGCTTGCCGGTATTGGCCACCTCCACCTGCACCTTGAGGCGTCCGTCGTCGGCGATGCGCGGCGCATCCACGCGCAGCTTGCCGTAGTCGAAGCGCGTATACGACAGCCCGTGGCCGAACGGATACAGCGGCGTGCCGCGGAAGTAGCGGTAGGTGCGGCCTTCCATCGCGTAGTCGTCGAAGGCGGGCAGCGCCTGGTCCGCCCGGTAGAACGTCACCGGCAGGCGGCCGGCGGGGTTGACCTCCCCGAATAGCGCCTGGCCCACCGCGGTGCCGCCGCGCTGCCCGGGATACCAGCTCATCAGGATCGCCGACAGATGCGCCTGCGCCCACTCCACCGCCAGCGCCGAGCCGCCGGTCAGCACCATCACCACCGGCTTGCCGGTGGCGTGCAGCGCTTCCAGCAAGGCGCGCTGCGGCGCGGGCAGGCGCAGGTCGGTGCGGTCGCCACCGGCGAAGCCCGGGTAGTCCACCTTCATCTCTTCGCCCTCGACATCGCCGGTCAGCCCGCCGACGAACACCACCACGTCCGCGTTGCGCGCGGCATCGAGCGCCTCGTCGAACGGCGGCTTCGCCCCGGGCATGCGCCAGCCCAGGCGCACGCTCGCGTCGCGCTCGGCGTCGTAGTACTCCAGCTTCACCGCATAGGCGCGGCCCGCCTGCAGCTCCAGGTCCACGCCGTCGGCGCGCATGCGGTCGCTGTCGGTCCAGTGATCCAGCACCAGCTTGCCGTCGACATAGAGGCGGAAGCCGTCGTCGGCGGCCGCCTCGATCCGGTAGCGGCCCGAGACCGGCGGCAGCAACTGACCGCTCCAGCGGATGCTGAAATGATCGTTGGGAATGCCCTGCCCCGGCCCCGCTTCGCCGCGGGCCAGCAGATTGTCGGTCGGCGAACCGCGGTCCCAGCGGAAGCCGATCTGCGCGTCGGTGCGCACCAGCGCCGGCGTCCCCGACAGATCGGGCGTGCGGAAATACTCGCCGCGCAGGCCGCGTTCCGGCGAGTCCGCCGAGGGCCGAAGATAGGCTGCTTCGATCAGGGGCGTGGCGCTCGGATCGTCGCGCCCTTCGACCAGATCCACACCGCGCGCATAGCGCACCTCGATGCCCTTGGCCGCGTCACGGATGCCCTGCAGGATCGTCACCGGCGCCGCCGGCGTGCCGAAGTAGTTGCCGAGCAGGGCCATGGTGTCGTCGGCGGTCGGGCCGACCACGGCGATGCGCTTGAGCGTGCGCGACAGCGGCAGCACGCCATCGTTCTTCAACAGCACCAGCGATTCCTGCGCGGCCTGCAGGGCCAGCGCATCGTGCGCGGGCGCCTGGTTCACCGACGCCGGAATCCGCGCCCAGCGCACGCGCTCGGGCGGGTCGAACATGCCCAGCCGCATGCGCGCGGCGAACAGGCGCGTCACCGCGTCGTCGATCTCCGCTTCGCCGATCAGCCCCTGGCGTACCGCGGCCGGCAGCGTGGCGTACTCCTGGCCGCACTCCAGTTCGGTGCCGTTCCTGACTGCCAGCGCCGCGGCGGCCTCGCGGCTGGGCGCCAGATGGTGATGCTTCCAGATATCGACGATGGCCCAGCAGTCCGACACCACGTAGCCGGTGAAGCCCCAGTCGCGGCGCAACACGCCGCGCAACAGGAACTGGCTGGCGCTGGCGGACTCGCCGTACACCCGGTTGTAGGCGCCCATCACCGCGTCCACCTTGCCCTCCTTCACCAGCGCCTCGAACGCCGGCAGGTAGGTGTCGTAGAGGTCGCGCTTGCTCGGGCGCGCATCGAAGTGGTGGCGGTCGGCCTCCGGGCCGCTGTGCACGGCGAAATGCTTGGCGGTGGCGTCGAGCTTGCGGTACACCGGGTCGTCGCCCTGCAATCCCCGCACGAAGGCCACGCCCATGCGCGCGGTGAGGTAGGGATCCTCGCCGTAGGTTTCCTGGCCGCGGCCCCAGCGCGGGTCGCGGAAGATGTTGATGTTCGGCGACCAGAAGGTCAGCCCCTGGTAACGGCCATGCGCGCCCTCGCGCAGGAACTGGTGGTGCTTGGCGCGCGCCTCGTCGCTGATGGTGGTGGCCACCTGCCCCATCAACGGCACGTCGAAGGTGGCGGCCAGCCCGATGGCCTGCGGAAACACCGTGGCCTGCCCGGCCCGCGCCACGCCGTGCAGCGCCTCGTTCCACCAGTCGTAGGCCGGCACGCCCAGGCGCTCGATCGCCGGCGCGGCGTTCTGCATCTGCCCCGCTTTCTCCTCCAGGGACATCTGCGCGACCAGCGCCGCCGCCCGGGCCTCGAAGCTGGCCGAGGTGTCCTGCCACGGCTTGGCGTCGACGGCGTCGGCGGCATGGCCCACGCCGGCCAGCGCGATGGCGGCGCACAGGGCCAGCGTGCGGAACAGGCGGCCACGAACACCGCTGCGAAAGGAAAACCTGCGCTTCATCATCGTTTGCTCCTGGAGGCACGCTCGTCGCGCGCGAAAGGACCGAGCAGGGCGCCCACGAAGCCGCCAGCACGATCCGTACTCAACGCGGTTCCGTCGACGTCGTCGGCGAGGGTCTGCCAGCCCTGCCCCGTGCCGGTGTCGAACGCGAACGCATACGTGCCGGCGTCGCCGGCGATCTTCAGACGCAGCGACGTGGACGCGTCCACTTCGCGGCTGGCAACGGTCCTGGTCGCACCCTTGCCCGCGCGCGCTTCGAGGAACACCACCACGCGATCGCGGCCCAGGCGGCGTACGCCAAGGAAGTACCACCAGTCCTCGTTCTGGAACGCCGCCAGCCCGGCCGCCACGCCCGCTTCGGGGCGCGTCATTGCGGTGCTGGCCTCGAACCGCAAATGCTGCTGGCGGCGCCCCAGGAACGCGGGGTTGCGCAAGGTATCCAGGTTCTCCGGCAGCGGATGCACCGCCAGACTTCCCGGACGCGTGCGCAGGTCCGCCCAGCCCTGCTTGGGCACACGCACGCGCAACCAGCCGCGGCCGAGCGTCGGCGCATCGAACTCATCGCGCTCGACGAAGTTGCCGGTGGACGGCGCCTGCGACGCCTCGCCCTGCATCCACGACGGCGCCTTGACCGCATAGGGAATGGCCTGCCCGGCCGGCAGAATCACCGGCCAGCCGTCGCGCCACTGCACCGGCAGCAGGTAGGTCTCGCGCCCGGTGTTGTAGTGGCGCACGTCGTAGGTGCGGCTGGCCAGGAACACCGCCCACCAGGAACCGTCCGGCCCTTCCACAATATCCGCATGCCCGGCGTTGGCGATCGGCAGCGATCGGTCGTCGGGCAGGTCGCGCTGGGTGAGGATCGGATTGCCCGCATACGGCTGGTAAGGCCCCCACACGTCGCGGCTGCGCAGCACCACCTGCGAATGCTGCGGTCCGGTGCCGCCCTCGGCATCGGAGAGGTAGTACCAGCCGTCGCGTCGATACAGATGCGGCCCCTCGATCCAGATCGGATTCTTTGCCGGCTCGACGCCGCCGTCGATCAGCACCTTGCGCGGCCCCACCGGGGTGAAGGTCGCCAGGTCGAGTTGCTGCATCCAGATCGCGCGGTGGCCGTCGTAGCGCGGCGCGCCGGGCGGCACGTCGTTGTTGAGCAGGTAGACGCGGCCGTCGGCGTCGAAGAACAGCGACGGATCGATGCCGTCGATGCCCGGCAGCCAGTGCGGATCCGACCAGGGGCCAGCGGGATCGCGCGCGGTGGCGATGAAGTTGCCGCCGCTGTCCACGGCGGTTGTGACCACGTAGAACTCGCCGTCGTGATAGGAAATGGCCGGCGCGAAGATGCCGCGCGACACGCTCAGGCCATCGAAGTCGACTTGCGTCGGCCGGTCGATCACGTTGCCGATCTGTTTCCAGTGCACCAGGTCGACGCTCTCGAACACCGGAATGCCCGGGAAGTAGGTGAAGCTGGAATTGACCAGATAGAACCGCCCGTTCGCGCGCACGATGCTCGGGTCGGCGTGGAAGCCGGCCAGGATCGGGTTGCGGTAATGCCCGGCCGGCAACGGCGCCTCGAAGGCTGCGTCGCTCCCGGCGTAGTCGAACCAGTCGAAATAGACCGGCGGTGCGGGCGCGGCCCACAGCGGCTGCAGCGCAGCGGACAACAGCAGGACGGCCGTGGCGAGCAACGGGCGCATCAGGGAACTCCTTCGGACAGTGCGAGTTCGAACGGTCCTGCCGTCGCACCGGAACGGTCGCGCAGCGTGCAGACCGGGCCATCGGCCCAGCAGTAGCGCACGCGCGCGGCGGCGGCTACCTGGGGACTGCGCAGGACGACGGTGCGCCCGTCCAGCGCCGCGTCGGCATACGTGCAGTGCTGCGCCTGGGCATCGCAGAGTTCGAAGCCGATGGGGCCGCTCGCCCCGGTCGTGACCAGGCTGCCGTCGACGTCGTCGAACACGATGCGCACTCCGCCCTGCGTGCGCGTTGCCGTGCGGGGGATCGGGCCGGACGGCGCCAGCGCGCGTTCGCCGTAGACCACGTGGCGCGCCGCCCGCGCCAGGCGCCGTCCCAGTTCCTGCTTGTTCGGCGGATGGATGTCGTAGGCATCGCCGATGTCGATGGCCACCGCGAGGCCGCTGTACGGGTCTTCCGCGGCCACACGGCGCTGCGCCTCGCGCACCTGCGCCCAGCCGCTCTCCACCGGGGCCTGCGGCGGCAGGCCGTAACCGGCGAGCTGCACCACCAGCAGCGGCATCTTTGCACCGAATTGCCGGCGCCAGTCGTCGCGCAAGCCACGCAACCGCATCGCATAGGCCGCGCCGTCGCCGGTGTTGGATTCGCCCTGGTACCACAGCATGCCGCGCAGCCCGTAACGCCCCAGCGGCGCGATCATGCCGTTGTACAGCGTCGACATACCGGAGGCCGCATGCCACGGCGCCAGCGGCGGTGACTGCGGATCGGGCGCGACCCGGTACTGCCAATGCCGATCCAGGACGATGCGCGTGCCATCGGCCAATTCGACGGCATGCGCACTGGCGGGGCCTGCCAGTCCGCCCTCGCCGTAGGTATCCAGCACGTTGACGACCACCGTGTTGCTGCCCGCCTTCAACAGGCCGGGCGCAAGCGCATACCGGCGTGAATCGCTCGGCGCGTTCTGGCTGCCCACGGCCACGCCGTTGACCCAGGTCATGTCGGTCTCGTCGACCGGCCCCAGCACCAGCCGTACGCCCTGCGCCGCCTGCGCGGCGGCCAGGGTGACCTGCGTGCGGTACCAGACCATGCCGTTGTAGTCGGCGAGCGCCGGCACGCCCCAGCGCTCCCATGCGCCGAGTGCCGCCGGCGCGTCCTGCCACCCGGTGCGGCCCGCACCGGGCTGCCATGGCGTATCGCCCGGCGTGGCACCAGCGCGCGTGGTCCACCAATGCTGCCAGTGCCGGCCCCAGCGTGCGCTCGCGGCGACGGGGTCGGTGGCGTACAGCGCCAGCACGTCCAGCGCCTCGTCCATGCCACCCTGCGCACGCAGCGCCTCGGCGCTGGTCCAGGCCTCGATCCGCGCACCGCCCCAGGCCGCCTGGATCAGCCCCATCGGCACCTTGACCGTCTTCTGCAGCTCCCGCGCGAAGTAGAAGCACGCGGCCGAAAACTCCCGCACTGTGTCCAGCGTCGCGGGTTGCCATGCGACCGTAGCAGGGAACGCATCCTGCGGCGCGACCGCCGCGGCCTTGGGCACGGTGAACAGACGGATGCTGGGCTCGGCGGCCGCGGCCAGTTCGCGGCTCGCATCCAGCGCGCGCCACACCGGCAGCTCCATGTTCGACTGCCCGGAACACAGCCACACATCGCCCACCAGCACATCGCGCACGACCTGGCGCGCCTGTCCCGCGCGCACCGTCATGTCGTAAGGACCGCCCGCGGCGACCGGCTTGAACGTGGCATGCCAGCGGCCGCCGGCATCGGCACGTGCGCTGACCCACTGGCGGGCGAAGGTCACCGACACCGTGGCACCCGGCGCGGCGTTCCCCCACACCGGCATCGGCCGGTCGCGCTGCAGCACGGCGTGATCCTGAAACAGCGCATGCAACAGCGGCGGCACCGCGTCTTGCGCCACGCAGGGCGTGGCGCTGCACCCCAAGGCCGCCGCCAGCAACCAGCCCGTCCACGTGGTCGGCTTCATCGTCCATCTCCCGGTGCGGAGGGAAACTGCAGGGCCTGGTACCAGGCCAACGAGTGCGGTGGCGCGGCTTCGCCCGCGGGCAACGGCCGCCCGCTCACCGACTGGAAGTACGCCACGCTGGCATCGCGCCACCATTGCGCTTCGCGCAGCTGGATGCGCAGGAACGCCGCCACCTGCGCGTGCCGCTCGGCGTCCACCTTGCCGCGCAGCCCATCCCAGGTGGCCTGCATGGTCTGCACCTGGCGCACGCCCAGCGCATAGCGGCCGACCAGTTCGTCCCACAACGGTCGTCCGGAGGCCATGCGGTGGTCCCACGGCACGTGATGGAACCACAGCAGCAGCGACTCGGGCACCCGCGCCGGGTCGCCATACACGGCCGCCACGTCCGGCGCGTACTGGCTCACCGCATTGCTGCCATGCGCAGTGCGATCGAAACCGATGCCATCGCGATCGGCGCGGTGGTAGTACACCGCGGTCCAGTCCGCGCGCGGGCCGCCGTCCACCCAGGGGCCGGGACCGTAGTGGTGGCCGCGCGCCATCAGGTGGTGCAGGCCCAGCGGGGTCATGTAGTTCACCGCGGCCTCGCGCGAGCCCATCATCATCCCGACGATGGGCTGCACCACCTCGGGTGCCGGCGAGAACGTCATCGCCGCCCAGTTCTCGGCGATGGCGCGGGCGGATTGGTGCGGATTCCAGGCCAGGCGACCGAAGGCGTACCAGTTGGCCTGGTCGAAGTGCGAGCCGCTCCAGGTGCGGTCGTTGCCAATGTTGGCGACGCCGGCGATGCCGGTCAGGGCGTGGCCTTCCAATGTGCCATCCACCACGTCCGCCACCGTGGATCCCGCGCCGCGGGCATGGGTGTCGGATTGCAGCACGTCCTCGTACAGCGGCCCCAGGTACACCAGGTGCGTGGCGAAGCCGAGATACTCCTTGGTGATCTGGAATTCCAGCATCAGCGGCGTGCGCGGCATGGCGCCGAACAGTGGATGGAAGGGCTCGCGCGGCTGGAAATCGATGGGGCCGTTCTTGACCTGCACGATCACGTTCGGGCGGAAGGCGCCGTCGAGGCCGACGAACTCGGCGTAGGCCTGCATGGCGCGGTCCACCGGCACGTCGTGGGCGTAGACGAAGGCCCGCCACATCACCACGCCGCCGTGCGGCGCCAGCGCATCGGCCAGCAGGTTGGCGCCGTCGGCGTGCGAACGGCCATAGTCCTGCGGGCCGGGCTGACCTTCCGAATTGGCCTTGACCAGGAAGCCGCCGAAATCCGGAATGCGCGCATAGATCTGGTCGGCCTTGTCGCGCCACCAGCGCTGCACGGCCGGGTCGCGCGGATCGGCGGTGTTCAATCCCCCCAGTTCGATGGGCGCGCTGAAGCGTGCGCTCAGGTAGACGCGGATGCCGTAGGGCCGGAACACGTCCGCCAGCGCCGCCGCCTTGTCGAGGTAGGCCGGCGCCAGGCTCTGCGCATTGGCGTTGACATTGTTGAGCACGGTGCCGTTGATGCCGATCGAGGCATTGGCGCGCGCGTAATCGGTGTAACGCGGGTCGCGCCATTCCGGCAGGCTTTGCCAGTCCCACAAGGAGCGGCCCGCATAGCCGCGCTCGACGTGGCCGTCCAGGTCGTCCCAATGGTCGAGCACGCGCAGGCGGATCCGTGGCGACTCGCGCACCGCGAGCGCTTCGAGCGACGCGCCGGTCTGCAGCAGGCGCAGCAGATGGAACACGCCATACAGCACACCGATGTCCCGGCGTCCTGCCACCAGCACCACCGCGTGCCCGTCGATGCGGGTGCGCTTGAGCAGGTAGCCCTCCTCGCCCAGCGACGCGATCTCCTCGCGGAACGGCGCAAGCGCTGGCGACGACTGCGGCGTGCCCAGCACCACAGCATGACCGCCGCTCGCGGCCGCACGCGCCGCCGGGGCGCGCCCCAGCAGGCCGGTGAGGCCACGCACCAGCTCGTCGCGCGCCACCCGCTGCGTCGGCGTCCGCGCCGGCGCCACCACCTCGTCCAGGCGGGCGGCGCCATCCGCACGTGCGGCGCCTTGCGAGGGCAGGTAACGCATCCATAGCGCAGCGCCATCCTCCGCGCGCAGGCTGCCCGCGCAGACCATCAGCACCATGGCAGCGCATGCCATCCACTGACACCGCATGACATGCGGACGGCAGCCAAGCGCCGCCAGCAAACCTTGTAAGCTGACGGCGTACCCGCGGCGCGGCAGCGTCAGGAACAACAAAGGGAACGCGTTTTGGACAAGCCGAAGAAAGCGGTCCGCCGCAAGACCAGCGGGGTGACGATCGACGAGGTGGCGGCCTTGGCCGGGGTTTCGCCGATGACCGTGTCGCGCGCGATCAACCAGGGCAAGGTGCGCGATGCCACCCGCGAGCGCGTGATGCGCGCGGTGCGCGAACTGGGCTACACGCCCAACCTGGCCGCCAGTTCGCTGGCCGCCGCGCAGCACACCCGCATCGCCCTGATCTACACCAATCCCAGCGGCGCCTACCTGCGCGAGCTGCTGGTCGGCCTGCTGCGCGTCGCCTCCAACGCCGCCATCCAGTTGGTCATCCACTACTGGGAAGACCTGGACCCCGATGCCGAGCGCAAGGCCGCGCGCGCCCTGGGCGGGCGCGTGGATGGCGTGATCCTGCCGCCGCCGTTGTGCGAATCGCAGGCGGCGGTGAGCGAACTGGTGAAGGCCGGCATCCCGGTGATCGCGATCGCCGCCGGGCGCCTCAGCGACGCGATCTCCTGCGTGCGCATCGACGACTTCCATGCCGGCAAGGAGATGGCCGAACACCTGATCCAGCACGGCCACCGGCGCATCGGCTTCATCCGTGGGCGCCAGGACCTCAGCGCCAGTGCGCGGCGCTACGAGGGCTTTGTCACTGCGCTGCAGGAGGCCGGGCTGAAGGTCGAACCCGGCCTGGTCCAGCAGGGCGACTACACCTACCGCTCGGGGTTGGCCGCCGCCGAAAAGCTGCTGTCGCAGCGGCGGCCGCCGACCGCGATCTTCGCCAGCAACGACGACATGGGCGCGGCGGCGATCTCCGTCGCGCACCGGCGCGGCCTGGAAGTGCCGCGCGACCTGTCGGTGGTCGGCTTCGACGACACCTCGGCCGCCACCACCGTGTGGCCGGAGCTCACCACCATCCACCAACCGATCGCCTCGATGGCCGATGCCGCCATCGACATCCTGCTGCGCAGCATCCGCCGCAAGCGCGACGACGCACGCATGTCCAGCGACCACGTGGTCCCGCACCGGCTGGTGCTGCGCGGTTCGGTCGCCAGCCCGCCCAAGGGGCGCTGACGCAGGACGCAGGCTCACGCGCTCGGGCATGCGACGGTGCTCTCCGCTTCGTTCAACGCGCCGAGCGCCACCCGCGACACCGACAGCGTCATCGCGCCCGCCGTGGTCAACGCCCAGGGGCGGTCCAGCTTGCTCAGATCCGCGCCGGCCGCCGCCAGGCACTTGAGCGGCACGCCCACGCGCTTCCACTGGCCGACCGGCAGGGCTGTCAGCGTCGGCCCGATCGCCACCCGCGCCGCGCAGCCGCTGCCGCAGCCGACCGCCAGCCACGCCTCGCCCTGCGGGGCGGCATCCACGCGCAGCGTGGTCACCAGCATCAGGTCGCCGTTGCTCTCGCGCTGCAGGTCCAGCGGCGTATGCGACTGCAGCGCGACCAACGCCTCGCGTCCACCCGACCAGGCGAGGCGGCGGCCATCCTCCTGCGCCAGGTGGTCCACGCCGGTGACCTTGAGCAGCGCGCCGTCGAGCGATTCCGGCACGCGGGTGACGGTGACGCCCTGTCCATTGGCCCCTTCCAGGCGCAAGGCCATGCCCGGGCCGGCCGCGCCGCGGGCGAAGAACACGCCGGCCGCAGCTTCGTTGCCGGTGAGGCCGGAGACTTCCGGCAACCTGGCCAGGTTGCCATTGTCGGCATAGCGCAGGCCGTAGCCGAAGGCGAACAGCGGGTCGTAGCCCTTCTGCCCCACGTTGTTGGCGTATTGCGTCGCCGTGCGCGGCCAACTGAAGCTCAGCGTGCCCTTGAAGTCGTGCTGCACGCCGCCCTGCGCAGTGCGCAGCAACACGTCGGCGATACCCGCGCCTTCCGAGCCGGGCAGCCACGCCGCCACGAAGGCATCGGCCGCGTTGAGTTCGCGGTTGACCCACAGCGGTCGCCCGCTGAGAAACACCGCGACCACAGGAATGCCGTCGGCCTTGAGCCGCTTGATCAGCGCCAGGTCGGTGTCGTCGCCCGGCTTGTAGGCCAGGGTCGGCCGATCGCCCTGGAACTCCGCGTAGGGATTCTCGCCGAACACCACCACCGCGACGTCCGGCCTGGTCGTGTACGTGCCGTCGACCGCCAGCACGGCCTCGCCGCCCGCGGCCTTGGCCTGCTGCGCGAAGCCCTCGTAGATGGTGTCCGCATTCGGGAAGTCCTTGCGGGTGGTGCCGGTGCCCTGCCAGTTCAGCGTCCAGCCGCCGGCCTGCTTGCCGACGTCGTTGGCGCCGTCGCCGGCCACCAGGATGCGCTGCTTCGGCGACAGCGGCAGCAGACCGCCCTGGTTCTTCAGCAGCACCAGCGACTCGCGCACCGCCTGCCGCGCCACCGCGCGATGCGCCGGCGCACCGATCAGCGCGAACTGGCCACCGACCGCGCGCGCCGACGGCTTGCCCGCCTCGAACAGGCCCAGCCGCATCTTGACCCGCAGGATCCGGCGCACCGCATCGTCCAGGCGCTGTTGCGAGATGGTGCCGTTCTTCGCCGCCGCCAGCGTGGTGGTGTAGAAGCCCTTCCAACTGTCCGAGGCCATGGCCATGTCCAGGCCGGCATTGATGGTGGCCGGGCAATCGGTCGGCGTGCAGCCCTTGACCTGTCCGTGGCCGTTCCAGTCGCCGACCACGAAGCCGCCGAAGTGCATGCGCCCCTTCAGCGCGTCGGTCAGGTAGGTCTTGTGACCGTGCATCTTTTCGCCGTTGACGCTGTTGAACGAGGCCATCGCGGTCTGCGCGCCGGCGGCGATGGCCGGGGGATAGCCCGCAGCATGGATACGGACCAGTTCGGCTTCGCCGATTTTGGTGTCGCCCTGGTCGCGGCCGTCGGTGGTGCCGCCATCACCCAGGAAATGCTTGACCGAGGCGATCACATGGCGGCCATTGAGGAAGTCCGGCGTACCCACCTTGCCCTGCAGCCCCTCGACCATCGCCCCGGCGTAGCTGGCCACCACCTCGGGCGATTCCGAATAGCCCTCGTAGGTGCGTCCCCAGCGGTCGTCCTGCGGCACCGCCACGGTCGGCGCGAAGGTCCACTCCATGCCGGTGGCGCGGGTTTCCAGCGCGGTGATTTCGCCGATCCGGCGCAGCAGCGCCGGGTTGCGGGTCGCGCCCAGGCCGATGTTGTGCGGGAACAGCGTGGCGCCGACGATGTTGCTCTGCCCGTGCACGGCATCGATGCCGAACAGCATCGGAATCGCCTTGCCGCCATGCGAGGTGTCCATCGACGCCGCATAGAACGCATCGGCCAGCGCCAGCCATTCGGCCGGCGCGGCGTCGTAGCGGCCGCCGGGATCGGAATTGCCGCCGGCCAGGATCGACCCCAGGCGATATTTGCGTACGTCCTCCGGGGTGAGGCTGCCGATATCGCCCTGCACCAGTTGGCCGACCTTCTCCTCCACCGTCATGGTGGCGATCAGCGCGGTAAGGCGCTTTTCCAGCGCGGGATCCTCGGGCAGCGGCCAGGTCACGCTGGGCCAGGGGCTGGCCTCCGCGCGGGCGGGCGCCGCAGCCTGGACGTCGCCCTTGCACACGGCGAGCGCGAGCAGCAGCGCGGCCAGCAACGCGCCGGTGTGGCGTGTGGAACGGGTATCGGTCACGGCGCTCTCCTTGCCGCTGCGCTCAGCGCAGCAGGTACTGGTTGATCAGATTCTCGTAGCGCTCCTGGCGGCCGCTGATCTGCCGCGGCTCGCCGCCCTTCGCGCCCAATGCCGCCAGCTCGGCGAGGCCGAGCGCACCGCGCGCGAACTGCTCGCCGGCGCCACTGTCGAAGCTGGCATATCGCTCCCGGCGCCACTGCTCCCAGGGCGAGTCGGTGAGCAGCGCGTGGGCCACTTCCAGCCCGCGGGCGAAGGCATCCATGCCGCCGATGTGGGCAATGAACAGATCCTCGAGTTCGGTGGACTCGCGGCGCACCTTGGCGTCGAAGTTCAGGCCGCCCTCCAGGCCGCCCTGGCGCAGCACCACCAGCATGGCGCCGACCGTGTCGTACAGATCGGTCGGAAACTGGTCGGTATCCCAGCCGTTCTGCGCATTGCCGCGGTTGGCGTCGATGCTGCCCAGCAGGCCGTGGTCGGAAGCGACCTGCAGGTCGTGTTCGAAGGTGTGGCCGGACAGCGTGGCGTGGTTGGCCTCGATGTTGAGCTTGAAGTCCTTGTCCAGGCCGTGCGCCTTCAGAAAGCCCGCCACCGTCGCGCTGTCGAAGTCGTACTGGTGCTTCATCGGCTCCATCGGCTTGGGCTCGATCAGGAAGTTGCCTTTCAGGCCGATGCTGCGGCCGTAGTCGCGCGCCATGGTCAGGAAGCGCGCGAAGTGGTCGAGTTCGCGCTTCATCTGCGTGTTGACCAGCGAGGCATAGCCTTCGCGGCCGCCCCAGAACACGTAGTGCTCGCCGCCCAATTCCACCGTCGCCTCCAGCGCCGCCTTCACCTGCACGGCGGCGCGCGCCACCACGGCGAAATCGGGATTGGTCGCGGCACCGTTCATGTAGCGCGGATGCGAGAACAGATTCGCCGTGCCCCACAGCAGCTTCATGCCGGTCGCGTCCTGGCGCGCCTTGGCCAGGCCGACCATGTGCTTGAGGTTCTTCTCGTACTGGCCGGCATCGTCGGCGTCCGGCGCCAGGTCGATGTCGTGGAAGCACCAGTACGGCACGCCGAGCTTGGTGAAGAACTCGAACGCCGCATCCACTTTCGCCTCGGCGCTGGCCAGCGGCGCACCGACCTCCCACGGGAAATGGCGCGTGCCCGGGCCGAACGGGTCCTGTCCTGCGTTGCAGAAGGTGTGCCAGTAGCAGACTGCGAAGCGCAGATGGTCCTGCATGGTCTTTCCGCCGATGACCTTGTTGGCGTCGTAGACCTTGAAGGCCAGCGGGTTGTCCGAGCCGCGGCCTTCGAAGGGGATGCGGCCGATGCCGGGGAAGTATTCCTTGGCGCCGATGAAGGGCTGGGTGTGCATGGTGTGGGTTCCTGTCGTGGTGGGAGGGTGTGCGAAACGGAGGATCAACCGCGGAACAGCGGCATGACCGCATCGAGGTGGCGCAGGAAGCGTGCATAGGCCGCGGCATAGGCCTGGGTGCGCGCCGGATCCGGACGGGCGGACAGCTGCGGATCGACCGCCACATGCTGTTGCGCGATGTCGGCAATGGAAGCGGCATCGCCGCGTGCCAGGCCCACGGCCCACAGCGCCTGCAAGGCGGCGCCGAATGCCGCGCCTTCCGGCTGCATGGGCACGTCCACCGGCAGGCCGAACACATCGGCCACCAGTTGCCGCCACGCGCCGCTGTTGCTGCCGCCGCCGGTCAGCACGATGCGCTCGAACTGCATGCCCGTACGCACGAATGCGTCGAAGCCATACTTCAGGCTGTAGGTCGCCCCTTCCATCGCCGCGCGATAGAGGTGGGCCGGGGTCATGTTGTGCGTGTCCAGGCCCGCCAGCAGGCCCTTGCCCAACGGCAGGTCCGGCGTGCGCTCGCCATTGAGGAACGGCAGCATCATCAGGCCGTCGGCACCGGGTGCGGTGGCGTGCAGGTGCGCATCGCCGTCGCGGGTGCTGAAGCCGAACGCGGCGGCGACCTGCTCGGTCGCCACGGTACAGTTCATCGTGCAGATCAGCGGCAACCAGCCGCCGGTGGAGGAGCAGAACGCGGCCCACGCGCCGTCCGGGTCGACCACCGGCGTGTCGGAGTAGGCGAACAGGGTGCCGGAGGTGCCCAGACTCATCGCCAGGCGGCCGGGCACGACGCAGCCGGTGCCGATGGCCGCCATCATGTTGTCGCCGCCGCCG
This sequence comes from uncultured Xanthomonas sp., assembly GCF_964278005.1. Classification (NCBI taxonomy): domain Bacteria; kingdom Pseudomonadati; phylum Pseudomonadota; class Gammaproteobacteria; order Lysobacterales; family Lysobacteraceae; genus Xanthomonas; species uncultured Xanthomonas sp. Next base: position 9,530 of record NZ_CAXYKF010000023.1, on the reverse strand, counting down.
ACGGCGATCTTCAGCGTCGCTGGCACGCCGAGCAAGTTGGCCGCGGCCGGGTCGATGTCGAACAGGGCATCGGGTGCGGCCAGGCGCGGCAGGCAATCCGCCAGATCGCGCTGCGGATCGGTGGCGCGCAGCAGCTCGGTCGACCAGGTGCGCGTGCGCACGTCCAGCCAGCCCGTGCCCGACGCATCGCCGTATTCGCAGAAGCGCTGGCCGGTCAGCACGAAGTTGAGATAGTCGTGCGGCAGCAGGATCGTGGCGAGCCGCGCATAGGCCTCGGGCCGGTGCGTCCTGGTCCACGGCAGCTTGGAGGCGGTGTAACCGGCCAGGATCGGATTGCCCGCCAGCGCGATGGTGTGCGCCGCGCCGCCGACTGCGTCCATGATCTGCACGCACTCGGCCGAGGTGCTGGTGTCGCACCACAACTTGGCCGGTGCCAGCACCTCGCCTGCCGCGTCGACCGGCACGAAGCCATGCTGCTGGCCCGAGACCGCCAGCGCGCCGAGGCGCGAGCGCAGCGCAGGATCGATGGCCTGGAAGCAGGCCTGCAGGGCCGCGACCCAGTCGGCCGGATGTTGTTCACGGCTGCCATCGGCGGCGGAATGCAACTCCAGCGGCGCCCTGCTGCTGGCCACGACGCTGCGCCCGACCGGGTCGTAGACCACGACCTTCAGGCTCTGCGTTCCCGCATCGATTCCGGCTACCAGTTCCCTTTCTTCCACGTCGTACCGCCTTTTCGTTAGCGCTATCATTTTTGGACGACAGCGTGTGTGCCGTTACGCCAGGGATACGCTCCGCTGCCAGACGTCCGGGGTCGCCTTGCAGTAGCGTTCGATGAACTCCGCCTGCGACGGCATCGCCGCGCTGGCCTGCTGCAGCGGCTGCCGGATCCGCGTCAGCAGCGTGCGCAGATCCGCATCGCCGATGGCGGCGGCCAGCGGATGCGGCGGTCCCGGCTGGATTCCCTGCCCCAGCAACACGCTGGTCCAGGAATCCACGCGGAACAACTCGCCCGGGTCCTGCCAGGCGTGCGCCCGCTCGCGCCAGGCGCGCAGCCGAATCGCCAGCGACTCGGGCAGCGCCATCTCGCGGCAGGCTTTCCACATCGGCTCGTCGCGCTGGGTGGCGTGGTAGTGCAGGATGATGAAATCGCGCACGTGCTCCATCTCCTGGCGACTGACCGTGTTGTACAGCTCCACCAGCGCCGGGCTGATGCCGTCGTGTGGAAACAGCTGGATCAGGCGCACCACCGCACTGATGGTCAGGTGGATGCTGGTCGATTCCAGCGGCTCGATGAAGCCGCTGGCCAGGCCCAGCGCCACCACGTTTTTGTTCCAGGCCTGCAGCCTGCGCCCGCTGCGGAACGGCACCAGCCACGGGTCGCGCAGCGGCGGGCCGTCGACGTCGCGCAGCAGCTTGGCGTGCGCCTCGTCGTCGGACAGGTGCCGGCTGGAGAACACCAGTCCGCAGCCGACCCGGTGCTGCAGGGCGATATGCCAACGCCACCCGGCCTCGTGCGCAATGGCACGGGTATACGGCACCGGCGGCGCGACCGCCTCGGTCTGCACCGCAACGGCGCGATCGCTGGGCAACCATTCGCGCCAGTCTTCGTAGCCGGTGTGCAGGGTCTGCTCGGTCAGCAGGCCGCGGAAGCCGGTGCAGTCGATGAACAGATCGCCCTCGATGAGCTGCCCGTCTTCCAGCAGCAGTGAGGCGACGGAGCCGTCGTGCGCATGTTGCCGGACCTCGCGGATCTGTCCCTCGACCCGGCGCAGCCCGTACCCTTCGGCCTTCTTGCGCAGGAGCTTCGCGTAGAGCGCGGCATCGAAGTGATAGGCGTAGTTGACCTGCGGCTGGGTCTCCAGCGAGAACCGGTCCGCACGCGATGCCACGCTCTCCAGGCAGAAGTCGCCCAGGTCCGACGGCATGCCGCGGCGCAGGCTGTCCAGCCAGAAATGATGGAACGGCGTGGCCCAGGTGCCCTGCCCGATCGTGCCGAACGGATGGATGAAGCGATCGCCGGGGCGGCGCCAGTGCTCGAACGAGATCGACAGCTTGAACGTGCCGGCGACGGCGCGCAGGAACTCCTGCTCGTCGATCTGCAGGAAGCGGTGGAAGGTGCGGATCGGCGGCACGGTCGACTCGCCGACGCCCACCGTGCCGATATGCTCGGACTCCACCAGGGTGATGTCCAGGCGATCGCGGAACTGGTGGGCCAGCGCGCAGCCGGCCAGCCAGCCCGCGGTGCCGCCGCCGGCGATGACGACCTTGCGGATGCGTCCGTCCGTTGTGGTGGCAAGGTTCAAGGTGATGCTCCCATCAGCGATTGAGCCGCGCCAGCAACTGCGCGCGCGTGCGGCGCGCCCGTGCCTCGTCGAATGGCGCCAGTTCGCCCCGCGCGGCCTCGGGCAGGTGCTGGCCTGCACATTCGCCGGGGCCGAACACGTAGTAATCGAAGAGCTTGGCCCAGGCCTGTTTCTCGCGCGCCGGCAGATCGCGCAACGCCCACATCGCGTGCTGCAGCGCCGTCAGCGGCGAGGGCAGGAACGCCGGCGCACTGCGCCACCAGTAATTCACCAGCACATTGAACGGCGCCAGGCTGCGCACGTGGTGCCACCACATGCTGGGGATGAACAGCGCATCGCCCGGCTCCAGCTCGACGTGCCGTGCGCTGGCCAGCGCATCACGGAAACGCGGATAACGCGCGAAGTCGGGGCGGTCGACATCCACCACGCTGACCACCTGGCCGCCAGGCGTCGGCTCCAGCGGCCCCGGATACAGGTTGTCGATCTGCTCGGGCGGAAACAGGGTGACGCGGCGCCGGCCCACCGCACAGCAAGCCAGGTTGTCCGGCGTGTCGAAATGGCAGGACGCCGTGACCCGGTTGCCGATCCAGATGCTCGGCGGCGCATCGACGCCCTGCCCGGCCAGGCCGGCGTCGTTGGCCTGCGCGAACCCCGGCAGCGCCCGCTCGATCGGCAGCGACGCGACATAGTACGTGGGCGGCCGCGGATCCTCGAAGGTCGTGGCAATCGCGTCCAGCACCTGCGTGAGCGTTCCGCGGCGGACCTCGAAATTCAATTCGGTGAAGTCGGCGTTGTAGAACGGGCGTCCCTCGATCCCGGGTTCGCCGAAGGAATACGGAACGGGCACCCCCGTATCGAAGCTGCGCAGGTAGGCCATTGCGTCCTGCGTGGAGCGCAGCCCGGCCTGCATCAGCCCCCAATCGCGCACGATGCCGCGCAACACCACCGGCTCCCCCGCCGCCACCAGGTCCTGCAGTGGCAGCGCGGTGGGCTGCACGTCTTCCAGTGTCCGCATGGCTGCGCCGTCCGGCACGCTCAATTCCTGCCTGCCGCGCCAGCGGTATCCTGCAAGCGCAGGCGTCGCTGCTTCTCGGCGATCAGGCGGCGCATGTTGTGCAGCGAGGCCAGCATCAGATACGCGCCTTCCAGATAGCCGGCGCGGTTGAGCGCGGCCAGCGCGGCGCCGTCCAGTTGGGCCAGGCGCTCACGGTCGATCGCGTGCAGGCCGTTCACGCCGACGCGGTGCTGCGCATCGAGCTGCACGTCGAGCGCCACCGGCTGGATCAGCCCGTGCGCATCGAGCGCCGCGAACATGTCCGCACCGAAGGCATGACCCTCGTGGATGCCGCGCAGCACCGTGGCGATGTGGTCGAGATAGGGCGTGTTGCCGCCCTGCGGCAGAAACACCGGCTCGCCCTGCAGCGCCGTCACCCGCGGATGCTCCATGTCTACGTGCAGCACCGCGTCCTGGGTCAGCACGCCGTCGATGCGCTGCTCTTGGAAGCCGATCAGGAACGGCCCCTTGGCCGCCGCTCCGGGGAGATAGGAGGCCATCCAGCGCCGGTCCTGCAGGAACAGGTTCTCATGCTGCTCGAACCCCAGCAGCGCCACCGACTGCCAGGCGCCGTCCGCCGGGTCCTTACGCAGGAAGATCGGATATTCCCGCTGCAGCTCGGCGTACTCGCTGGGGTAGGCCGGCACCATGCCCACCGCGTCGCCGAACTCCGGACCGAAGTCGGTGGCCACGCGCAGGTCGCGATGGGCGATGTTGTTGAGCATCTCGTAACGCGGCATGGTGGTGCGCACTCCCCTCTGGAGCCCGGCACAAGGTGCCGCCGCAACAGCGGCGACACCCGTGCGACATGCGAAGAAGGACTCCCCGCTTCTTCAGAACTTGTAGCGAACGCCCAGCATATAACGCGGGCTCTGGTCGGCCAGCTTCACGATCATCTTCGAGGTGCGCGAGCGCCAGCGCACGTCCTCGCCGGTCAGGTTGATCGCCTCCAGCCCGAACGACCAGTGGTCGTTCAACGTGTAGTTCACGCTGAGATCCCACTGTTCGTAGGGCTCCACATAGTACGGGTTGCGGCTGGTACCCTGGTTGGCCAGGATCAGGTACTGGTCGCGCCAGTTCCAGGCCAGGCGCACCGACCAGCCGTACTTTTCGTACATCAGCACCGCGTTGGCGGTGTCGCTCAGGCCGGTCAGCGCGAACTGGTCGATGCCCGGGTCGCCACCATTGTCGTAGCCGACGTCGCCCTTGACGATGGTGTAGTTGGCGAGGATGCCGAACCCGGTGTCGCCGAGGAAGTACTGCCCGCCGAGCTCCCAGCCGTGCAGCTTGGCCTGGTTCTGGTTGATCGGACGGTTGACGTTGAACTCGTACAGCGGATCGTCGGCCTCGCCGTAGAGATCGTAGGCCGCTTCGGTCGCCAGCACCTGCGCGCCGGTGCCGTTGTAGGCGGCCAGGCCGGCCGGGTTGTTGCGCAGCAGGGCCAGCGCGGTGAACAGCGAGGTGTCGTTGGCCGAGCAGGCCGCCGCATTGGCCGGGCCGACCTGGGCGAGGCAGGCACCGCTGGTGAGGAACGCCAGCGCCGACTTCGCGTCCGGACCCGAGGTGGGATCGCGCAGGCCGTACAGATTCTCCTGCACGACGGTGTTGCCGATGAAGTTGTTGACCGACTTGTTCCAGTACGTCACCGACAGGTAGCTCGCATCGGCGAAGTACCACTCCAGCGCCAGGTCGAGGTTGTCGGACTCCAGCGGCTTCAGCGACGGATTCTGCGCCGTGCCGCTGGCGCGCGAGGACGGATCGATCAGCACCGAGCCGAACGGTTGCTGTGCCCCGGGGCCGGCATAGAGATTGCCGATCGGCGCGCGCGCGATGCTCTTGCCGAAGGAGACGCGACCCTTCAGCGTGTCGGTGAGGTCGATGCTGAAATCGAGGTTGGGCAGGATGTAGCTGTACGTGGTCTTCTCGCTGAACGGCTGCTGCTCGTTGGACAGCACCACGCGGAAGTCGTTGTTGGACTGCCACTCGATCGCCTCTGGCGTGGCGATGATCGAGGTCGACACCACGTCGGTGGTTTCGTAGCGCACGCCGAGCCGGGTATTGGTGCGCCGACCGGCCAGCTCGCCATCCAGTTCCACCTGGAAATACGCCGAGCGGGTCTTTTCCTCCACGAAGTTGTCGGCGGCGCGCTGCGGGCTCACGCCCAGGCCGACGCCGTACTGGCTGGCCGCCCATTCCGCCAGCCGGCCCGCATCGCCGCGCCATGCCGGCCAACTCGTCCCGCTGTAGTCATGGAACAGGCCGATGATGTTGACCGGCTGCATCAGGTTCATCAGGCCGCCGGCGGTATCGCGGTCGACGTTGGCCACGCCCCAGTCGCCCAGCGTGGAGTACGCCTCGGCGGCCTGGATGCGGTGGGTGGTCGACTTGTTGGTGTCCACGCCGAACTGGAAGCGGCCCTGGTCGAAGCTCCATTCGCCGTCGACGCGCGCCTGCTTGATCTGGCTGATCTGGCTCTGCGAGTTGACCCGCAGCACCTGCGAACCGATCTCGCCGGGCACGAAGCCCGGATTGACCACGCCATTGGCCTTGGCCGCGGCAGCGGCGTCGCTCGGATACCAGACCTGGGTGCCGATCGGCAGGCCATTGTTGAAGTTCAGCTCCTGCACCCAGGAGCCGCCGCAGTGCGGCCCGGTGGTGCAGTTGTTGGTGCCGGCGATGCTCATGAACAGCGAGCCGCCACCGGTCAACGGATCGTTGGGACGGCTTTCGTTCTTCGAGTCGTGCGCGTCGAAGCTGAGCTTGAGCCGGTCGGTCACGTTCCACACCGCATTCAGGCCGAGCGAGCCCAGCTTGTACTTCTGCATGCTGCGCTGCTGCTCAAGGCCGAAATCCTTGGTGCCGGCGATTTCGCGGATGTAGGTCGGCACGGCCACCGCGCCGCTGGTATCGAACGTCACATCGGTGTAGTTGCTGTTCTGCAGCCACATGCCCTGCTCGCCACGATTCTCGGTGATCTCGTTGGTCGAGTAGGTGTAGTCCAGGGTCAGGGTCAGGCTGTCGGTGGGCGCGAACTGCAGCACCGCCTGGCCGTTGACGCGCTCGCGTTCGAACTCGGAGAACGCATAGCGCAGGTCGTTCGGCCGGGCGTACAGCGCGCCGATCTGCGGCGCATTGACCACGGTCGGATTGCCGGGCATCGAGCCCGTCCACGGCTGCACGTTCCAATAGTTTTCGGTGGCCTGCACCGAGCCGCCCTTGCGCTTCTGGTAGCTCGCGCTCACGCCGACGCCGAAGGTCTTGTCCGGATTGCTGTAGCTGAAGATGCCCGACAGTTCCGGGGTGATGTCGTTGTCGAACGGCTGGCTGCGGTCGGAGACGGCCTTGGCGCCGGCACTGGCGACGATGCCCTGGTGGTCGAATGGGCGCGCGGTCAGGATGTTGATGGTGGCGCCGATGCCGCCGCTGGGCATGTTGGCCTGGCTGGTCTTGTAGACCTCGATGCCATTGATCGCTTCGGCGGCCAGCTGGGCGAAGTTGAAGGCACGGGTGCCGCCGTCGACCCCGCCGATGGCGACCTGGCCGGCGGCGCCGAACGCATCGGCGCCCGGCATCTGCCGCCCGTTGAGCGTCACCATGTTGAACTGCGGGCCGAAGCCGCGCGCGGTGACCTGCGCGCCTTCGCCATCGCGCCGTTCGATGGAGATGCCGGTGATGCGCTGCAGCGACTCGGCCAGGTTGGTATCGGGGAACTTGCCGATGTCTTCGGCACTGATGGCATCCACCACGCCCGCGGCGTCGCGCTTGATGTCCATCGCCTGGCTGAGGCTGTTGCGCAGGCCGGTGACCTGGACCGTGTCCAGCTGCGTCGGGCTGCTCTGCGCCTGTTGCTCTGCCGCCGGCGGCGTCTGCGTCGACGCGTCCTGTGCGAATGCGGGATTGATGACCAGGACGCCACCGACGAAGGTGAACATGGCCCTGGATTTGAACTTCGCCAGCGTGCGGCTCATGGACGAGCCCCCAGGTCTGGGCTACGACGAAACATAGAAGCGCTCATGACTCTCCCCTCTGACATGCGATCGATGGATGTACCGCCCCTCCCCTAAGAGGCACGCACGGGCGATGCCCGTCTTCCACGCCGAACATCGCAGCGCGCTCTGCGGTCGCTGCGACTCAAAACTCCGTTTCAGGATTGCCAGACGACGCGCGATAAAGGCTCCCCCCGAGCCCGACTGCCGCTGATTGATAGCGCTATCATCGCGTCACGGCGCAGACTACGCACCCGGGACATCGCTTGTCATCATGCGTCGCAACAAAGGACCGCATTCCTTGAAGAACACCCCCAAAACGACGCGTCGAAGAGGGAACGCCATCACCATCGACGACGTCGCGGCGCATGCGGGCGTCTCGCCGATGACCGTCTCGCGCGTCACCCACGGTCACGCCGGCGTGCGCGAGAGCACGCGCGAGCGGGTGATGCGCAGCGTGCGCGCACTGGACTACCGGCCCAACCCGGCCGCCAGCGCGCTCGCCGCCGCGCAGCACACCTGCATCGCGTTGATCTACACCAACCCCAGCTCCAGCTATCTGCGCGAACTGCTGGTCGGCGCGCTGCGTGGTTCGACCCGCGTGGCGGCGCAACTGGTGATCGCCACGTGGGACGGACTGGGTCCGCGGGCACGCCGCGAGGCCGCACGCACGCTCTGCAGCAGCGTGGCCGGCGTGATTCTCCCCGCGCCCTTGTGCGAATCGAAAGCCATCGTCGCCGTGTTCGTCGACGCCGGGATTCCCGTCGTCTCCATTGCGTCGAGCCGGTTCAGCGACAGGCTGTCCTGCGTGCACATCGACGACCGCCGTGCCAGCCATGACATGGTCTCGCACCTGATCGCGCACGGGCATACGCGCATCGGCTACATCACCGGCGACCCGAACCAGACCGCCAGTGCGCACCGCTGGCAAGGTTACCGCGATGCCCTGGCGGATGCGGGCATCGACTACGACGCCGCGCTCGTGCAGCCGGGCGACTTCACCTATCGCGCCGGACTCGAGGCCGCCGAGCGACTGTTGGCGTTGCGGGCACGCCCCAGTGCGATTTTCGCGAGCAACGACGACATGGCCTCGGCGGTGGTGTCGGTGGCGCATCGTCGGCGCCTGAAGGTGCCGGAGGATCTGTCGGTGGTGGGATTCGACGACACGTCGGCGTCGACGATGGTGTGGCCGGAGCTGACCACCATCCATCAGCCGGTGGCGGACATGACCGATGCGGCCATCGATCTGTTGTTGCGGGAGATCCGGCAGGGGGCCGGTTCGGGGCGTACCTGCGTCAATCATGTGGTGCCGCATCGATTGGTCGCGCGTGATTCGGTGTTGCGGCCTTCGCTGGTTCGCTAGCACCGTGCCATAAGCGAGAGACCGGGAAGCCGCTGCAGATGCGGCGTCTGTGTCTCAGATACGTAAAACGCTCATTCGCCGAACGCTTTTGCCGTTGCCGTTGCCGTTGCCTTTGCTGTGGCTGTGGCTGTGGCTGTTGCTTTTGCTGTTGCTTTTGACTTACCGGGTTCCCTTCCGAAGCGGCGAACCAGGCGGGAAAAACCCGAAGGGCGGCGCACATGGACGTGCGCCGTCCGCGGCAGGGGCAGGATGCCCCTTCCGCGGATCCCGCCTGGTTCGCGGACCCGGAGCGCGCAGCGCGGAGGGCGCGTAGGCAGGGCGCGCTTTCTTTTGGTTACCTTTTCTTTGCGCGAGCAAAGAAAAGTAACTCGCCCGAGAGGGCGAAAGCCTTTGCTGTTGCTTCAAGCTTTCGTGTCAGACAAGAAGAACCGTAGAAGCGGCTTCAGCCGCGACCAACGTAATCGGTCATGCATGTCGCGGCGTAAGCCGCTCCTACAATCCAGCGGCCGCCGTAGTAATAGCAAGTGCAAGAGCAAGTGCGATAGCGAGAGCAAGAGCAAGAGCAAAGCTTTCGCCTTGCGGCGAGTTACTTTTCTTTGCTTGTGCAAAGAAAAGTAACCAAAAGAAAGCACACCCTGCCTCGCGCCCTGCGCGCTAACGCGCTCCGGGTCCGCGTCCAGCCCGGGGTTTCGCGGATGGGGCATCCTGCCCCTGCCGCGAACGGCGCACATCCATGTGCGCCGCCCCTTCGGGGTTTTTCCCCGGGCCGGCCGCCGCTTCGGAAGGGAACCCGGCAAGTCAAAAGCCGGAGCAACGGCAACGGC